>JAWLAD010000005.1:0-97368 GCA_041395605.1 Steroidobacteraceae bacterium | reverse complement strand
TCCTGGTCGCCGACCATCGCGATCGCGCGCAGGATCTTGTTCCGGCGCAGCACGTCGCCGAACAGCTCTGGCGCTGGCACGAGCCGCGCGCCGAATCGCGTGCGCAGGATCAGCATCTCGCGATCCGCCCACGGATCGACCAACGGCTTGTAGGCCGCATCGAGCGGATAGCCCAATTCCAGCGACAGCGCGAGCAGCATCCATTCCCAGTTGCACTGGTGCGCGCCCATCAACAGCACCGGCTTGCCGGCCGCGATGCGCTCGCGGACGCGATCGAGGTTGCGGATCGAAACACGTGCACGCACGGCGTCGGCATCGAGGCAGGCCGCCATCACGAGTTCGACCAGCACATCCGCGTAACCGGCATAGAACCGCCGGATCAGCGCGCGACGCGCCGGCTCATCGAGATCGGGGAAGGCAAACGACAGGTTCTCGCGGATCACGTCGTCGCGGTAGTGCACGACGCGAAACGCGAGGAAGGTCAGGAATGATGCGAAGCCGTACAGCATCGGCGCCGGCAAGCGACCGATCAGGCGCAGCCACGGCGAGGAGCGCCGGCTGCTCATGCAGCGGGAGGGGAAATGGTGCCGGAGAAGGGATTCGAACCCCCGACCCGCGCATTACGAATGCGCTGCTCTACCAACTGAGCTACCCCGGCACTGGGGGCCGCGATTCTATGGGAAGGCCGCTGCCCGGCGCAACGAAACCGCCGTCGGGGCCGTTCTGCAGGGAAGCGCGTCACGCTTCGGCGGGATCAGCGGGCCGGCCGCAGGCGGATGACGAGGTCGACCCCGGCGATCTGCATGCCGGCGGGCGGCTCGGGCAGCCGCTCGAACGCGACGGCGTCCAGCGCGACGTCGGTCAGCTGGCCGGTCGTCTCGTCCTGGAAGTGATAGTGGCCGTCGACGTTCGAATCGAACCAGACGCGACTGCCATCGAGCGCGAGCTCCCGGACCAGGCCCCGCTCGGCGAACAGCCGCAGCGTGTTGTACAGCGTGGCCTTCGAGACCCGGGCGCCGCGAGCCCGCAGCGCGCCGAGCAGCTGCTCGGCGGTGATGTGCTGCGCGGTCGTCAGCAGCACCGCCGCGATCTGCAATCGCTGCGGCGTCGGCTGGATGGCATGCGCCCGCAGGCGATCGGCATGCGCCAGCAGCGCGGCGGGCGGTGGAGCGGCGGTCGGACCGTGCATCGGCGTGGATTATAGGAGATTCGCGCCGCAAACGCGGCTGGCTCCCACGCCAGGCACGGCCGACACTCGCCGCCATGCCCGACTTGCGCCGCCTGGCCCTGGGACTGTCCTGGGTCGAACTGCTCGCCGTCCTCGCGGTCGCCGCCGTGCTGGCCGCGCTGGCCGCACCGTCCTTTGCGCGCCTGCGCGGCGAAGCGGCGTCGCTGGCCGCGGCGAACGCCCTGATGGGCGGCCTGCACCTCGCGCGCTCGCAGGCGTTGTTGCGCAGCACGCCGGCCGTGCTGTGCCTGAGCGCCGATGGGCAACGCTGCCTGGGCGACGCGCGCAGCCTGCAGGCGCGCGGCTGGCTGGTGTTCGTCGACCGGTCGCGGCGCCGCGCCGCCAGCGGTCCGCCGCACCTGACCCCGGTGACCTGCTCGTCAATCGCTACGCCGCCGCCGCGCCGCTGCGCCGCCTGCATGGCACGCGCCCCCGCCGTCACGTACTGGCCCGTCAGCCGCGCCGGGACCACGGCGACCTTCACGGTCTGCGCGCGCCCGGCGCTCGCACCACCCCGGGCGATCGTCGTCAGTCAGTCCGGGCGGCCGCGGCTGCGCCAGCGGACTATGGCAGCGGGTCCCTGCGATGGCTGAGCCCGCTGTCACCCCCGGGCGACGGCACCGTTCGTCAGTGCTCTCGTGCCGGTCATCGGAAACCGCGAGCGAATCGCTCGACAGCGTCTATAGTCGCGAACCATGGGGAAGCAGACCGTGTCGATTCGGGGGTTCACGCTCATGGAACTCATGATCGTGATCGCGCTGGCTGCCGTGATCCTGGCGATCGGGGCGCCCAATTTTCGCGATTTCCGGCTCAACAACCGCTTGACCGCCGTCGCGAACGACTTCCTCGCCAGCGTGACGCTGGCCAGGACCGAGGCCGTCAAGCGCCAGCAATCGGTCTCGCTGTGTGCCTCCGACAACCCCGCCGCGGCGACGGCCAGCTGCGCGGACGGCAACTTCGCGCGCTGGATCGTCTTCGAAGATGCCAATGGCGACTGCGAGCGTGACGCCGGTGAACCGATCCTGCGCGCCGAAGTGGGTCGCGACGAAGGCGGCGACAGCGATTCGGACACCAGCCGCCAGCTTCGGGGCGTCGCCGACGGCAACTGCATCTCGATCGGCCGCACCGGCTTCACCCGCGACCTGCCGGACAGCGCCACCCGGTTCGTGTTCTGCGATGCTCGCGGCACCGATCTGCAACCGGGCACGGACCAGTCGGTCGGCCGCGGCATCATCCTCAACCGCACGGCGCGCGCGCAGATCACGCGCGATCCGGCCATCATCGACAGCTGGGAGCTCGAATGCCCGCCCTGACCCAACCACGCCGGGCGCCACACCGGGGCCAGCGCGGCGTCACGCTGGTCGAATCGCTGGTCGCGCTGCTGGTGCTGTCGGTCGGCATGCTCGGCATCGCCGCCCTGTTCGTCTCCAGCGTCCGCTACAACCGCACGGCCCTGCTGCGTACCCAGGCGATCAACCTGGTCAGCGACATGGCGGACCGGATCCGGGCCAATGCCACCGCGCGCGCCGCCTATGACCTGCCGAGCTACGGCACTGCGCCCGCCACGCTCGACTGCGCCCCCTCGGACAGTGCGGCCGGCGACAACTGCACGATCGCGCAACTGGCCGAAGACGACCTCGCCCGCTGGATCGCAGCGGTCCAGGCGGCACTGCCGCCACCGGGCGACGACGACCCGCCCGCGCTGGTCGAGTTCACCCCCGCCGCGGGTGGCGGTCCGGACCGCTACACCGTGCAGGTCCGCTGGCAGGAACCGGGGGAGACCGCGCCGTTCGCCTACAGCGGCGAGGTGCTCGTCATGCCGCGGACGCCACCGACATGAACCGCATCCGCCAGCGTGGCGTCAGCCTGATCGAACTGATGGTCGCGTTGACGATCGGCTCGCTGCTGATCGTCGGCGCGGTCACCGTGTACTCCAACAGCCGCTCCACCTTCGCCGTCAACGAATCGCTGGCGCGCATGCAGGACCAGGGCCGGTTCGTGCTGTCGGTGCTCGAACCGGACATCGAGCTCGCGGGCTACTTCGGCTTCACGAATGCCCCCGATACGCTGCGCTGGGTCGATGGCGCGTCACCGGCCGTGGTGCGCGCGACCGCGCCGCAACTGCGGCAGGTCCCGCTGGTCGTGCCGGCCGTCGCGCCGACACCCGCGCCAGGGCTCGCCGCCAGTGCGCAGGCGTGTGGCGTCAATTTCGCCGTCGACGTGCTGCGGCCGGTCCAGGGCTCGAACGACGACTTCGAACTCGGACCGTCCGCGACGACGGCCTGCGATCCGTTCGGCGCGGGCGCCGTGGCGGGCGCCGACACCTTGACGCTGCGGCGGGCCTCGACCGAAGCCGTCAACGCCGCGGAAGCCGGCCGCCTGCAGATCTACGCGTCCCGCCTGCGCAGCCGTACGGCCCAGCTGCTGTTCGCCGACGGCGTCGCACCTGGCGTGATCGACGGCGACAACACGATCCACGATCTCGTCGTGCGCGCGTACTACGTCTCCCAGGACTCGGTCGATCGCCCGGGGCAACCCGCCCTGCGCGTCAAGAGCCTGACACGCGTCGCCGGCGCACCAGCCTTCCTCGACACGGAGGTCATGCCCGGCGTCGAGGACTTCCAGGTCCAGTTCGGCGTCGACACCGGTGACTACGACAACGACGGTGTCATCGATCCGGAAGCGGACCTGAACAACGACGGCATCCCCGAGTCGGACGGCCGCGCGACGCGCTACGTCAATCCCGACTTCCCCGACCTCGATCGCCTGCAGGTCGTGTCGGTCAGGATCTGGGTGCGGCTGCGCGCCGAACAGCCCGAACCCGGCTTCACCGACGACCGCACCTATCGCTACGGCGACGTCGAGTACACACCGGCCGGTGCCGAGCGCTCGTTCCGCCGCGTGCTGCTGAGCCGAACCATTGCGCTGCGAAACGCGAGGACCTTGTGATGCGCCCTGCCCCGAGGCACCCTGCAGCCCGTCGTCGCGCAACCCCCCGCCGGGAACGCGGCGCCGCACTCGTCATCGGCCTGATCATGCTGCTGATCCTGACGATCCTTGCGTTCACGGGTGTCAACACGGCAACGACCGAGCTGGCGATGGCCAGCAACGAGCAGTTCCGGCGCAACACGTCGGATGCCAGTGCGGCCGGGGTCGAAGGTGATCGCATCGCTCAGATGTCGGCACGTGACGGCTCGACGGCGGCGCTCCCGGAGGCTGCGCTCGGCGACGGCGACGCGACGACCTACACGGCGGTGACGCGCTACATCGGCGACGAGACCGGCACGCCGCAGTCCAGCGCCGACAAGTTCATGACCTGCACTACGAGATCGAAAGCACGGGCAGTTTCCGCCCGCAGCGCGCGGGACGATGCAGACGCAGGGCGTCATGGTCGTCACCGCGACCGGCGGTGGCGGCGACGGGGAACTGACATCGATCGGCGGAGGTCTGGAATGAACGCACCCCGCATTCCATCCGCCTGCGCGACGCCGTGGCGGCGGACCGTGCTGCTGCTCGGCCTGCTGGTCGCCAGCAGCTGCGCGGCAGCGGTCTGCGTATCGTCGAACTCGCCGTCGAGGCGCGCGTGCCGCCGACCTGTCGCTACCACTGACGGACGTCGGCTCGGTGACCGTCCGCGCCTGCACCCGCCTGCAAGTCGGTGTCGCTGCTGGCGGGTGTCCGACGCCGTGCCACGCCGATGGCCAAGTCGTGTCGCTGGCGCAGCTTCGCTCGGCGTTGCGGGTCGCGCCCGACACCTCCGTCGTCGTGCCCTGTACGCCGCGGCGGCAGCCGGATCCACCACATCATCGCGACGTCGCCGGCGACGTCGAGTCGCTGAGTCAGCCCCATGCGTGTCGCACCCCACCGCTCCCTCCGCTGCGCGAGCCCCCGGCCGGCGTCACGACCGGTCCGCGCCATGTCCATCGGTCTGGCCGCATGGGCGCTCGCAGCCGGCGCGGCGTTCGCCGACGACACCGAAATCTTCGTCAACCAGGGCGCCAGCGCCGGCGTACGACCGAACGTGCTGTTCGTCGTCGACACGTCCGGATCGATGAACGGCGGCGTGCAGCTCGATCGCCCGCCCTATGACCCGGCCAATGTCTACAGCGGCGAGTGCAATCGCGACCGGGTTTATTTCCAGCGCGACACCGCCACCGGCACACCGGACTGCGACGACGACGACGTCAGTTTCGATGCGGCCCAGAATCGCTGCGTGGCATCGTGGCCGCGCTGGCCGGCACGGCCGGTCGCTGGACCGGTCGTGCCCTGCAATCGGTCAGCGATGAACGCTGGCGCGCGCGCTCCGGCCGCGACGATACTCTTCGTCGATGCCGGGCCGACTCCGGGCTGCATGGCGAAACTGACGGTCTCTCCGCACGTTGGGCCCGCAATGGCGATGCTTCCAACCCCTGGACGACGGATCCCAACCGCGAACTCGACTGGGGTGTCGCGACCGTCTACACGCTGTTCAGCGGCAATTACCTGAACTGGTTGAGTTCGCCGTCGACGCCGGTGACCGTGTCGCGAGCTCGACGTCGTCAAGGCGGTGGGCACAGCGCTCGCCTACTCGGTCGACAACGTCAACCTCGGCCTGATGCGCTTCAGCACCCGCAGCATTCCGGGCGACAACGCCGAAGGCGGCATGATCGCGCACGAGATCGCCCCGATCGGCGATTCGCGTGCGAGCATCACGGACCGCCTGAACGCCTTCCAGCCACAGGGCTTCACGCCCCTGTCCGAGACCCTGTACGAAGCGGGCCAGTACCTCGCGGGCCGGGCCGTCGACTACGGCCTCGACTCCCTGATCGAGGACGGCATGAGCTTCCCCAGCGTGCCCGAGTCGCGCGTGCCTGCCAACCAGGCCCAGTACCAGTCCCCGATCCAGTTCCAGTGCCAGCGCAATTTCGTCGTGCTGCTGACCGACGGCGAGCCGACGGCCGACAACTCCGCCGATGGCCGCATCACTTCGCTGCCGGGCTTCGGCGACGCCGTCGGCAGCGACTGCGACGGCACGGGCGCAGGCCGTTGCCTGGACGACATGGCGCAGTACCTCTACGAGGGCGATTTGAGCCCGACGCTGCCCGGCCGGCAGAACGCGGTGACTTACACGATCGGCTTCGGTCCCGACGTCGCGGGTTCGACTTTCCTCGAGGACGTCGCGCGGCGCGGCGGTGGCCGCGCCTACGCCGCGGACAATGTCGAGAACCTGACGAGCGTGCTGCAGAGCATTTTCGCGGAAGTGCTGCAGGGCGGGAACACCTTCACGTCGCCGGCCGTGTCGGTCAATGCATTCAACCGCACGCAGACGACCAACGAGGTCTACCTGTCGCTGTTCCAGCCGGGCGAGAACCTGCGCTGGGCCGGCAACGTCAAGAAGTACGGCATCCGCGACGGTCGCATCGTCGACGCAACCGGCAGCGATGCGATCGAGGCAGGCA
This sequence comes from Steroidobacteraceae bacterium, assembly GCA_041395605.1. Classification (GTDB taxonomy): domain Bacteria; phylum Pseudomonadota; class Gammaproteobacteria; order Steroidobacterales; family Steroidobacteraceae; genus UBA964. The sequence continues at coordinate 90,702 of JAWLAD010000005.1, read as the reverse complement.
CCGGCTTCCTGCGCAGCGGCTCACGCAGCTTCTGGACACCGGGCGGCGAGCCGGATGGCAACCGGGTCGAAGCCGGCGGCGCCGTCAGCCGGCTGCCATCGGCCGCCGAGCGCAACGTCTACACCTACATTCCGGAAGCGAACCAGCGCGACCTGACCAACCCGGCCAATGCGTTCGCCGCGACCAATGCGGCGCTCGATGCGGCGCGCCTGAACACGGCGAGCGCGGGCGTCGACCCGGTCGAACTCATCAACTGGGCCCGCGGCGTCGACGTACTCGACCAGGATGGCGACGGCGACGTCAGCGAAACCTCGCGCCTGATGGGCGACCCGCTGCACGCCCGGCCCGCGCTCGTGGCCTATGGCGGCTCGACCAGCAGTCCCGACTCGGCTGACAGCGTCGTGTTCGTGCCGACCAACGACGGCATGCTGCACGCGATCGATGCGCGCACGGGTGTCGAGCTGTGGTCGTTCATCCCGCCGCAGCTGCTGGGCCGTCTCGTCGACCTGTACCGCAACCCGGTCTCGCCGACGCGCAGCTACGGTCTCGATGGCGACGTCCGGGTACTGAAGTTCGACATCAACCAGGACGGCATCGTCGACCCGGCCGCCGGCGATCGCGTCTGGCTGTTCTTCGGCATGCGCCGCGGCGGCAATCACTACTACTCGGTCGATGTCACGCGCCGGTCCGCACCGGTGCTGCGCTGGATGCGCGGCCCCGGCGAACTGCCCGGCATCGGCGAAACCTGGTCCACGCCGACGATCGCGCGCGTGCGGGTCGGCGGTGCGACGCAGAACGGCGAGAACATCGTGCTGATCTTCGGCGGCGGCTACGACGACGCGCAGCAGAACTACCAGTACACGACCGACAACTCCGGCCATCGCGTCTTCATGATCGACGCCGCGAGCGGCAACCTGCTGTGGTATGCAGGCGGCCCCGGTGGCACGGGCTCCCCCGACCTCGAGCTCGACGACATGACGCACTCGATCCCCGGGCGGGTCGTCGCGCTGGACATCGATGGCGATGCCTACGCCGACCGGATGTACGCCGCCGACATGGGCGGCCGGATCTGGCGCTTCGACATCTGGAATGGTCGCGGGCGCGACGAGCTCGTGACCGGCGGCATGCTCGCGACGCTCGGTGGCGGCAGCACGGGCGCCACCGGCATCGAGAACAACAGGCGCTTCTACTATGCGCCGGACGTCGCGCTGATCCAGCGCCGCGGCGCGGAACCGTACTACAACCTCGCGATCGGCTCCGGCTATCGTGGTCACCCGCTGCACACGGAGACACACGACCGCTTCTACTCGATCCGCGATCGCAATCCGTTCACGAAGCTGACCCAGGCGCAGTACAACGCCGCGACGCCGCTGCTCGATGGTGATCTCGTCAATATCACGCCGACCCCGTCGCAGACGGCGGTCGCATCGAACGCGCCCGGCTGGAAGCTCGAGCTGACGCTGAATGGCGGCTGGAGCGGCGAGAAGATCCTGGCCGAGGCGCTGACCGTCGAAGGCACGATCCTGTTCACGAGCTACCAGCCGGTCGCAGCGAGCGCGCTCGATCCCTGCGTGCCATCCAACGGCATCAACCGGGCCTATGCGCTGCGGGTCGATACCGGGCGGGCCGCGATCGACTTCAACGACACCGGCATCATCGACGTCGCGGACATGTCCACCCAGCTCGCCCAGACGGGCATTGCTGGCTCCGTCAGTCTGATTTTCGAGAACGTCAACGCGCGCGATGGCGAGGGCACGGCACCGCCCGGCGCCGATGAACTCGGGCGGCGCGGGCTGTGCACGATCGGGCCCGAGATCCTGCAGCGCTGCGTGGCGCCCGGCTCAGTGGTCCGAAGCTACTGGCGGCGAGTCGCCGACGAGGGCGGTGGCGACTGATGCGGCGGCCGCGCTGGTCGCTGCCCTGCCCGTTTTCCACGGACCGGTCTTCGACGGGCCCCGCGAGCCGGGATCGCGGCGTGACGCTGATCGAACTGCTGAGCGTCGTCGTCGTGCTCGCGATACTGGCGACGCTCGCGGTGCCGTCATTCCGCGCCCAGACCCAGCGCGCGCAGCGCACTGAAGCCACGGCGGCGCTGCTGCGCATCGGTGCGGCGCAGGAAGCGTATTTCCTGCAACACAGCCGTTACGCTGCATCGCTCGCCGAGGCCGCGCCTACTGGCCTCGGCGTGGCGCCGACGACCGAACGGGGCCTGTACGACCTGTCTCTCGCCACGACGGACCCGGACGGCAGCGGCTACATCGTTCGGGCGGTGCCGCGAACCGGTGGCCGGCAACAGGACGACACTGCCTGCCGGGAATTCTCTCTGGATCACTTCGGGCTGAAGGCCGCGCGCGACGGCGCGGGCGGCGATGTCACCGCGGCCTGTTGGCGCTGAGCGCGCCGCGCTGGCTCAGTTCGGATCCTGACGGCGCCGCAATGCCCGCGGCATCGAGAACACGACGTGCTCTTCGCGACCGGCGAGTTCACCGATCGTCTCGCCGCCCCAGCTCCGCAGCCGCGTCACGACGCCCTGGACGAGTTCCTCCGGCGCGGATGCGCCGGCGGACACGCCGACGGCGTTACAGCCGTCGAACCAGGTGCGCTGCAGCCCGTCGGCGTCGTCTACCAGGAACGCGGGCTTGCCGAGCCGCTCGCCGAGCTCGACCAGGCGGTTGGAATTGGAGCTGGATTTCGAACCGACCACGATGATGACGTCGGCATGGGCGGCCAGATCCTTGACGGCGTCCTGCCGGTTCTGCGTCGCGTAGCAGATGTCTTCGCGGCGCGGCGTCCGCAGTTGCGGAAAGCGCTCGCGCAGCACATCGACGATGTCGGCCGTGTCGTCGACGGACAACGTCGTCTGCGTGACGAATGCAAGATTCGCCGGATCGCGCACTTCGAGCCGCCGCGCATCGTCGATGCTTTCGATCAGGCGGATGACGCCACCCTGGCTCGTGTCGAACCGTCCCATCGTGCCTTCGACTTCCGGATGGCCCGCATGGCCGATCAGCAGAACGTCCCGCCCTTCGCGTGCGTAGCGCTGCACCTCCATGTGCACCTTGGTGACCAGCGGGCAGGTCGCATCGAACACGGTCAGGCCGCGGTCGGCTGCCTCGCGCTCGACCGCGGACGAAACACCATGCGCCGAGAAGATCACCGTCGCGCCATCCGGCACCTCGTCGAGTTCCTCGACGAACACGGCGCCGAGGCCGCGCAGCCGGTCGACGACATGCTTGTTGTGCACGACTTCGTGACGCACGTGGATGGGCGCACCGAACAGCTCGATCGCGCGCTCCACGATGTCAATGGCGCGATCGACCCCGGCGCAGAAGCCGCGCGGATTGGCGAGCAGGATCTTCATGGGCTGCTCCGGGCGGCCGCGCGCTCGCGCCGCCACTCCTGCCAGGCGTCCAGCAGCAGCAGCCCGGCACCCACCGTGATCGCCGCGTCGGCGACATTGAAGGCCGGGAAGTAGGCCGCGCCCCAGTGCACATGCACGAAGTCGATGACGAAGCCGTGCTGCAGTCTGTCGATGACGTTGCCAATCGCCCCGCCCATGATCAGCGCGAGGCCTGCTGCCAGTGGCACCTGCTGCCTCGCGTCGACGCGGCGCAACCACCAGATGATGCCGACGCTGACAACCAGCGCGAGGCCGGTGAAGAACCAGCGCTGCCAGCCGCCCGCATCGGCGAGGAAACTGAAGGCAGCGCCGGGGTTGTGCAACCGCGTGACATCGAGCACCGGCAGCACGGCGATGCTCTCGTACAGGTCGAAGTGCGACTCGATCCACGCCTTCGTGACCTGGTCGCTGGCGATGATCGCGATCGCGAGCGGCAGCCATCGCCAGCCGCTGCGGCGCGCCGGCAGTTTTCTGACATCCATGTCCTGGGCTGCGCTCACGCAATCAACCTCGCTTCGCCGGGCCCGCCGATGTTCTCGATGCAGCGCCCGCAGAGCTCGGGGTGCTCCGCATGGCTGCCGACGTCAGCCCGATAATGCCAGCAGCGCACGCACTTCGTCGCCCCGCTGCGGCGCGCTTCGATGCGCACGGCCTCACCGAGCGACGCGCCGGGCACCGCCGCGGCCGATGCGGCGGCCAGCGCCCCGACGTGGACGCGCGCCTCGGACGTGATCAGCAGGAACCGCAGCTCCGGTCCGAATGCCGCCAGTTTCTCGCCCGTGGCCGCATCGCACCAGAGGTCGATTTCGGCCTCGAGCGGCGCGCCGATCGTGCCGGCGGCCCGCAGCTTCTCGAGTTCGCGCGCGACATCGCCGCGCAGCGTCAGCAGCAGGTCCCAGTCGCGCAGCATGGCCGGCGCGGCCGGCAGCTCATGCCAGACCGCGTGGAACACCGATGCGGCGCGCTGTCCTGGCAGGAACTTCCAGATCTCCTCGGCCGTGAACGACAGCACCGGCGCGAGCCAGCGCACCATCGCCTCGGCGACGTGCCAGATCGCGGTCTGTGCCGAGCGCCGCGCGAGCGCGCGCTTCGGCAGCGTGTACATGCGGTCCTTCAGCACGTCGAGGTAGAAACCGCCGAGGTCGACGACGCAGAAGTTGTGCACGAGCTGGTAGATCAGGTGGAACTCGTAGCGGCGGTAGGCCTCGATGATCTCGCGCTGCAGGCCCGCCGCGCGCTGCAGCACCCAGCGGTCGAGCTCGACCATGTCGGCAGGCGCGACGGCATCGCGCGCAGGCTCGAATTCCGCCAGGTTGCCGAGCAGGAAGCGCGCGGTGTTGCGGATGCGGCGGTAGGAATCCGACATCCGCTTCAGGATCTCGTCCGACACGCTCATTTCGTTGGCGTAGTCGGTCGCCGCGACCCACAGCCGCAGCACGTCGGCGCCGAGGCTCTGCATGACCTTCTGCGGCAGGATCACGTTGCCGAGCGACTTGGACATCTTGCGGCCCTTGTCGTCGACCGTGAAGCCATGCGTCAGCACGCCCTTGTACGGCGCGCGCGCATCGAGCGCTTCGGACATCAGCAGCGACGAATGGAACCAGCCGCGGTGCTGGTCCGAGCCTTCGAGATAGAGGTCCACCGGCGCGGCGATCTCCGGTCGCGCGCTGCCGACGCACTCGAACGACAGCCCCGAATCCGCCCAGACGTCCATGACGTCCGTGACCTTGTCGTAGTCGGCCGCTTCGGCGCCCAGCAGCTCCGCCGGCTCGAGCGCGAACCACGCCTCGATGCCGCCGCGTTCGACGCGCGCGGCGACCTGTTCGAGGATCTGCTGCGTGCGCGGATGCAGCTCGCCACTGGTGCGGTGCACGAACAGCGGGATCGGGACGCCCCAGGTGCGCTGGCGCGAGATGCACCAGTCTGGGCGGTTTTCGATCATGCCGGTGATGCGCTGCTCGCCCCAGGCCGGCGTCCACTGCACCTGCTTGATGTCGCGCAGCGCGCCGGCGCGCAGCCCGCGCTGGTCCATGCTGATGAACCACTGCGGCGTCGCGCGGAAAATCACCGGCGTCTTGTGGCGCCAGCAATGCGGATAACTGTGCTGGTAGGGGGCGTGGCGCAGCAAACGGCCGCGCTCCCGCAGCAACTCGACGATCTTCGGATTGGCTTCGTCGACCTTGAGGCCCTCGACGAAGGCCGTGCCCGGCAGGAAGCGGCCATCGCCGCCGACCGGGTTCACCACGGGCAGGCCGTAGTGCTGGCCGATCGCGAAGTCCTCCTGGCCATGCGCGGGCGCCGTGTGCACGGCACCGGTGCCGGCGTCGAGCGTGACGTGGTCGCCGAGGATCACCGGCACCTGCTTTGGCAGGAACGGATGCTCGAGCGCGAGCCGCTCGAGCACCCGACCTTCGAAGCGCGCATGCACCGCCACTTCGGTCGCGTCATAGCGCGCGAGGCAGGCTGCGCGCAGTTCGTCGGCCAGCACCAGCAGCTGTCGCGCACCGTCGTGTTCGATCTCGACCAGCGCGTACTGCAGGTCGGCACGCAGCGCGACGGCCTCGTTGGCCGGCAGCGTCCACGGCGTCGTCGTCCAGATCACGAGCGAGGCCGGCAGCGCATCGGTGGCCGCGCGCGCGGCGGCCGTGAGCCCGGTGGCCTGCGCGAACGCGGCGCGATCGACGACCCGGAATGCGACATCGACCGCGGGCGACGTCTTGTCCTCGTACTCGACCTCGGCCTCGGCCAGCGCCGAGCGGCAGTCGAGGCACCAGTGCACCGGCTTCGCACCCTTGTAGAGATGGCCGTTCGCGACGATGCGGCCGAAGGCGCGGATCTGCGCCGCTTCGTAGGCCGGGTCCATCGTCAGGTAAGGCCGCTCCCAGTCGCCGAGCACGCCCAAGCGCTTGAAGTCGGTGCGCTGCTGGTCAACCTGCTCCTGCGCGAACTTGCGGCAGGCGGCCCGGAACGCGTTGACGTCGAGCTTCTGCCCGGGGCGCCCGACCTTCTTCTCGACCGCGAGTTCGATCGGCAGGCCGTGGCAGTCCCAGCCCGGGATGTAGGGCGCGTCGTAACCGTCGAGCGAGCGCGACTTGACGATGATGTCCTTGAGGATCTTGTTGACCGCGTGGCCGATGTGGATCGCACCGTTCGCGTACGGCGGGCCATCGTGCAGCACGAAGCGCGGCCGCCCGGCCGCGACGCGCCGCAGTGCTGCGTAGGTGCCCTGCTCTTCCCAGCGCGCGAGCTGCGCCGGCTCGCGCTGCGCCAGGTCCGCCTTCATCGGGAAGCCGGTCTGCGGCAGGTTGATGGTGTGTTTGTAGTCGGCCATTCCGTCCTCTGCGTTGATCCGTGCTCAGTGCGCTGCCGCGCGCGGCACGGCGGCCAGCGCAACCCGCGCATCCGCCGCATCGCGGTGCATCTGTTCGACCAGCGCATCCAGCGATCCGAACTTTGCCTCGTCCCGCAGCCGCGTGACGAACTCGACTTCGATTTCGCGCCCATACAGGTCGCCGTTGAAATCGAACAGGTGGGTCTCGAGCCAGGGCTCGACCCCGCCGACCGTCGGCCGCGTGCCGAGGCTCGCGACGCCGGGCCACGGCGTCGGCGCAATGCCGTGCACGCGCACCGCGAAAATGCCCGCCAGCGGCGTGCGCCGCCGGCGCCGGCGCAGGTTCGCGGTCGGGAAGCCCAGCGTGCGCCCAAGCTGCTCGCCGCGCGCGACCCGCCCGCGGATGCCGTAAGGCCGGCCGAGCAGGCGCCGCGCCGCCTCGAACTGCGACTCGCCCAGCGCGCGCCGCACCGCCGTGCTGCTGGCGCGCTGGCCATCGACCAGCACCGGCGGCACGACCTCGACAGAAAAGCCCTGCACGCGCCCCGCGGACTCGAGTGCACTTGCGTCGGAATCGCCATTGCGACCGTAGTGGAAATCGTGGCCGATCACGACGCCACCGAAATGCAGCGCATCGCGCAGCAGCGCGAGGAACTGCGCCCCCGGCAAGGCGCGCAGTGCCGGCGAAAACTGCAGCACGATCAGCAAGTCGAGGCCGCTGCGCTCCAGCAGCCGCCAGCGCTCGCGAAAAGTCGTCAGTCGTTCGGGCGGTGCATCGGGGCGCAGCACTTCGCGCGGCATGGGTTCGAACGTCACCATCGCGGCCGGGCGCGAGTCGCGGCGCGCCTGGGCCAGCGTGGCGCGGATCAGTGCGCCGTGACCGATATGCAGGCCATCGAACGTGCCGATCGTGACCACGGCGCCGCGGTCGCGTTCGCGCAACGCCCGAAGGCCGCGAACGAGATGCATGCGGACCTGCTGGAAGCGTTTGAAAAGTCTGGAATTATAGGCCAGCGGAGGCCGCCGCGGCTTGCGCGGCGGCGACCGGTCAACCCGCCGCAGCGTGATGGCTCGGGCGGACGCCTGCGACGAACAGCACCAGGAAGTACGCCGCCGCGCCTGCGACGATGCACAGCGTGAGCCGACCGGCACGCTCGAGCGCGCCTGCCGCAATCCAGCCCGCCAGATCGCCCTTCAGCCACCACAGCAGCGCCCCATGACCACCGAGGCCAGCCCACCTGCGCCAGCAACCGCCACCAGTCCCGGCCCGGCCGATAGACGCCCTCGCGCCGCAGGCCCCGCCACAGCAGGAAGGTGTTGACCGCCGCCGAGATGCAGGTGGAGGTCGCCAGCAGCACGTGCGGTACCGGGAAGCCGGCATAGTGCGCTGGCAGGACCACGGCGACGTTGATGGCCATGCTGACGCCCAGCGCGATCAGCCCGACCTTGACCGGCGTCCTGGTGTCCTGGCGGGCGAAGTACCCGCGCCAGCACCTTGACCGTCAGGCTGGAAGCCGAGCAGGCCCTGCGGAATACGCCATCAGCGTAGGTCGCCATCTGGATGTCGCGCGCCGAAACTCGCCGTAGCCGAAGATCGTCGCCGTCAGGGGTCCTGCGATCACGAACAGCGCGACGGCCGCCGGCGTCACGATCAGCAGCACCAGCCGCAGCACCACAAGTCGAGCATCGCGTGAAGCGTTCCATCGACTGCTCGGCATGCTGCGCCGACAGCCGCGGCAGGATCACGGTCGCGAGCGCGATGCTGGAACACACCGAGCGGGAACTCCATCAGCCGGTCGGCGTAGTAGAGCCACGCGATGCTGCCGGTGATCAGGAACGACGCGATCAGCGTATCGAGCAGCAGCGACAACGTGCCGCGGACGAACCGATGATGCCCGGCACCATCAGCTTGCCAACTGGCGCACGCCGTCGAGCGCCGGGCGCCAGCGCGGCAGCGACAACAGGCCGAGCTTCGCCACCGCCGGCAACTGGAACAGCAGCTGCAGCAGGCCCGCGACTTCCAGCTACTGCCCATGGCCAGCGTCAGGCCGGGCGCGCGGCGCAGGCGCGGCGCGATCAGGCTCGCGAACACGATCATGACGACGTTCATGATCACCTGCGTGAACGCCGGGATCGCGAAGCGGCCGTAGCTGTTCAGCACGCCGCTGAACAGCGCCGTCAGCGAGATGAAGAACAGGTAAGGAAACGTGAAGCGGAACATCTCGACCGCGAGTTCGTATTTGCCCGCCTCGGCACGGAACCCCGGCGCGAACAGGAAGATGATGACTGGCGCGGCAAGCACGCCGATCAGCGTGACGATGAACAGCACGGCGCCGAGCGTGCCGGCGACGCCGCCGACCAGCTCGCGAACCTCGTCCTGCGGGCGGCGCACCTTGTACTCGGAGATCACCGGCACGAAGGACTGCGAGAACGCGCCCTCGGCGAACAGCCGGCGCAGGAAGTTCGGGATCTTGTAGGCGACCAGGAACGCGTCCATGACCGTCCCGGCGCCGAACGACTGGGAATAGACCATGTCGCGCCAGAGCCCGGTGATGCGCGACAACAGCGTCGTCACGCCGACGACGGTGGTGCTCTTGAAGATGGCTCGGCTCATGGTTTCTCGGTGGGAGCGGCGGCACTATACCTAACGTGGCAGCTCCCCCCGCTGCGATCAGGTCACGGCTGGGGTCACGGCCGGGGTCACGGCCGGGCCCCCGCCCCGGGGGTCCGTTGACAACGCCGGCCCCGCTGAGCACACTACGCGCCCTTTGCGGCCCGGCTCCGACCGGCGTTCGCGCCCAGATTTGGAGTCCGTCGTGGCCAATACGAAGTCTGCCGAAAAAGCCTCCCGCCAGGCCGTCAAGCACAACGCCCGCAATACGGCGCTGCGCTCGAACGCCCGCAGCGCCATTCGCAAGGTGCTGGCCGCCGTCGCCACCGGCAACAAGGCAGAGGCCACCGCAAGCTATCGGAAGGCCGTCGCCGTCGTCGATTCGCTGGTCAACAAGCGGCTCGTCCACCGCAACAAGGCCTCGCGCCACAAGAGCCGGCTGAACGCCCGGATCAAGGCGATGGCCGGCTGACGAGCCGCCCGGCGCCGGCCAGCCGCGGCGCGAACTACTGATTCTTGCCACGCCCCGCCCTCGAGCGGGGCGTTTTCGTTTTGGGGGCTGCAGCGGGGACCGGGAACGGCAATCCCGGCGCCCAGGCCTCATCCTGCAGCCGGGTAGCCCGCCGCTTGTGCGGGACGCCGCCCGGGCTGCGGCGAGACCTTCGCCCCGCCCCCGCGGCCGACGGTGCCGCACGGCGTCCGGGCTCGGCGTCCGCCTGCTCAACCGCAAGCAGCAACGGCAAGCGCTGCTCGCCCGACGACACCTCGCGCCAGTCCGTACCCTCGGGCCAGGGTTCGAGCGCGCCGACCAGCGCCCACAGCGCGTTCAGCGAACGGGTGACACCCGCGCGTCGCAGCGCGAGGTAGGCCGCGAGCCCGCCGCGGCGTCGCAGGGTCGCTACATCGTGGATGCCGACCTCGGCCAGCATGACTTCGCTGCGCGGGCCGAGGTTGCGCAGGTCGCGGATCCGCAGCCGCAGTTTGCCGGCGGCGATGCGCCGACGGACCTTGGCGTTGCGCGCCGTCGTCACGCGACCAAGTCAGCGCTTGGCGCGCGCGGCACCAGCCGTGCGCTCGCGCCGCAGCGCGGCGGCCTCGCGCTTCGCCGCCGCGACGCGCGTGGCCTCATCGCGTTCGGCCGCCTGCTCTTCAAGGAAGCGCATGACCGCCTCGGCAAGCTCGCGCGTGCCCGTGCCGGTGGCCCCTGAGATCAGGTAGTGCTGACCCTTCCAACGCAAGCGCCGGATGATGTCCTTCGCGCGCTGCTGCGCCTCGGGTTCGGGCAGCAGGTCGCTCTTGTTCAGGATCAGCCAGCGCGGCTTCGCGGCGAGCTCGGGGCTGAATTTCTTGAGCTCCGCGACAATCGCGCGCGCATCCTTGACCGGATCGGCGTCCGGATCGGGCGGCGCGATATCGACCAGATGCAGCAGCACCTGCGTGCGCTGCAGGTGCTTCAGGAAGCGGATGCCGAGCCCCGCCCCGTCCGCGGCGCCTTCGATCAAGCCCGGGATGTCGGCCATCACGAAGCTTCGGTGCTCACCGCAATAGACCACGCCCAAGTTCGGGTGCAGCGTCGTGAACGGATAGTCCGCGACCTTCGGCCGCGCCGACGAGACCGCGCGGATCAGCGTCGACTTGCCCGCATTCGGCAGCCCGAGCAGGCCGACATCCGCGATGACCTTCATCTCGAGTTCGAGCTGGCGCTTCTCACCCGGCAGGCCTGGTCCGAACTGGCGCGGCGCGCGGTTCGTGCTCGACTTGAAGCGCTGGTTGCCCCAGCCGCCCTTGCCGCCATGCGCGACCAGCAGCGTGTCGCCTTCTTTCGTCAGGTCGCCGAGGACTTCCTGCGTTTCGACATCGCGGACCACCGTGCCGACCGGCACCGGGATGTAGAGGTCCTCACCGCCGCGACCGAAGCAATCGTTGCCGCTGCCCGGCTCGCCCGACTTCGCCTTGTAGAGCCGTTCGATGCGGAAGTCCGCCAGCGTATTGATGCCCGGCGCGGCGCGCAGGTAGACGCTGCCGCCGTCGCCGCCGTCGCCGCCGTCCGGGCCGCCGAAGGGCACGAACTTCTCGCGCCGAAAGCTGGTGCTGCCGCGCCCGCCGTTGCCGGCCTGGACGCGCAGTCGCGCTTCATCGACGAATTTCATCGGACGATATCCATGACCGTGCCCTCAAAACAAAACCCCGGCGCGAGGCCGGGGTTCGTACGGTCGTGCGACGCGGGCCAGGCTCAGGACGCCTTGGCCTCGCCATCGACGACGTTGACGTACATGTGGCCTTCGGCGCCACGGCGCTTGAACTCGACCTTGCCATTCTTCTTCGCGAACAGCGTGTGGTCGGTGCCGATGCCGACGCCGACACCCGGACGGTACTGCGTGCCGCGCTGGCGGATGATGATGTTGCCGGCGAGCACCTGCTCACCGCCGAACGCCTTCACGCCCAGACGCTTGCTGTGGGATTCGCGGCCGTTCTTGGTACTGCCGCCTGCCTTTTTATGTGCCATGGCTTGCTTGCTCCAGCCGATCAGCCAGCGCTGATGTCGGTGATCTTGATTTCAGTGAACTGCTGGCGATGGTTGCCCATGCGCAGGTAGTGCTTGCGGCGGCGGAACTTGACGATGGACTTCTTCTCGCCCTGGCCGTGACGTTCGACCGTGGCGTGCACCGCGGCACCGCCCAGCAGCGGCGCGCCCACCTTGACCGAGTCACCGGCGCCGACCAGCAGCACCTGGTCGAACTTGACCGCACTGCCCGGCTCAGCCGCGAGCTTCTCGACGCGCAGCACGCTGCCTTTCTCGACCCGATACTGCTTGCCGCCCGTGGCGATGACCGCGTACATGTTCCGCTCCGAATCAAAGGGCGCGAATTCTAAGCCCCGGCGGCGGCCCGGTCAAACCCGGATTCAGCCTTGCCGATCAGGTATTTAGCAGGCCCCGACCCACTTGCGACAGCCCCGCGACCGGCCCACCCGAGCCGCCAGCCCTGGGAACGCCCGGTTTGGCCCATGCGGCCGACTCCGATACCATGCCCGCGCGATGAAACTCGAGGACATCAAAGCCCCCGTCCGCGCCGACCTGGACTCGGTCGACGCCGTGATCCGCGTGCGCCTGCACAGCGAGGTCGGGCTGGTCGACCAGATCGCCGATTACATCATTGGCGGCGGTGGCAAGCGGCTGCGGCCGCTGATCGTCGTGCTCGCCGCGCGCGCCTGCGGTGCCCAGGGCAGCGCGCACATCGACGCCGCCGCGTTCATCGAATTCATCCACACCGCCACCCTGCTACACGACGATGTCGTCGACGGCTCCGCGAAGCGGCGCGGCCGCGACACCGCCAACCAGGTGTACGGCAACCAGGCCAGCGTGCTGGTCGGCGATTTCGTCTATTCGCGGGCGTTCCAGATGATGGCCGCCATGGGCTCGCACCGGGTCATGGAGATCATGGCCGACGCGACCAACGTAATCGCCGAAGGCGAAGTGCTGCAGCTGATGAATGCGCGCGACCCGGACACGACGCAGCAGCGATACCTGGAAGTCATCTACCGCAAGACCGCCAAGCTGTTCGAAGCGGGCGCCGAAGTCGCCGCCGTGCTCGCCGGCGCGTCGCCCAGCCTCCAGCAGGCGCTCGCGTCTTATGGCAAGCACTTGGGCACCGCGTACCAGCTCGTCGACGACGTGCTCGACTACGCGCCGATGCCGATGAACTCGGCAAGAACCTCGGCGACGACCTCGCCGAAGGCAAGCCGACGCTGCCGTTGATCCAGGCGCTGCGCGCCAGCGAAGACAGCGCCACCCGCGAACTGGATCCGGGATGCCATCCGCGCCGGCGGCCTCGAGCGCATGGACCAGATCATGGCCACAATTGAATCGACCGGGGCGCTTGAGTACACTCGCCGCCTCGCTCAGGACGAGGCCGATCAGGCGTTGAGTGCCCTCCGGGCGCTCCCCGAAACGCCGTACAAGAAAAGCCTCGCCGCCCTCGCGCGCTTCTCGGTGGAGCGCTCGTACTGACATCGGGATGTAGCTCAGCCTGGTAGAGCACTACGTTCGGGACGTAGGAGTCGGAGGTTCAAATCCTCTCATCCCGACCAATCCAATCAATGAGTTAGCCACCATTCGGCCTTCTCCGGATGGGCCAACTGGCACGCAAGTGGCACGCAAAACGGCGTCTGGCAGGGGCTGATCCTCGATTTGGACCCCAAGAAGCGGCCGGTGGACGAGCTGTGACAGCTCGGCGAAGTACTCGTCGATCACCGCTACTGCGTTCACTAATCACGAGACGTGAACAGCGCGAAAAAGAACAGAAACGGGACTGCAAAAACATGAAGAGCGAAAGCACGCGCGTACCAACGTTTCAGCCCCGTAGGCGCACTCGAGTAGCGACCCATCACAGCGTCAAAACGATCGCTTCTACCGTAAGCCAAGTAGGCAGCAGCAATAAACGCAAAAATGAACAGGACGCCTGCTACAGGTCCGCTGTGTAGCCACAACGCAACGCTTCTCGCGAAGCTTAACTCTCGCGGCGCGAGTGTAGTTAGCGAGTAAGCAGTAAGCGCCCACAACCCGCCAAGCTGCGATACCGCAGACAACCTCGGATCGCTGTCTATCCCAGCCTTCTGCAGCCGCGCAACGAGGCGGCAGTACTCGTAGGCAATGAAATTCATTTTTCTAGTTGCATCCAAATCGCCCCCGAGCCCGCTCACCGAACTCAGACCGATTCATATTCCCAAAGGGACAAGAATTTCGTTCTCACCAATACAAACCTGCATGAGGCGTTGGCCAACGAGACTCGAGAGATCAATAGTTACCGGTAGTGCTCGCATTAGCTCGACCCTAGTTTGATCTTGGCGGGAGAGGGTCACTTCGACCGCAGGGCCCCGACGCGCACAAACTCAAGCCCACGTGTACGCCAGGAGTCGATCTTCAGGCTGCGCACGTCGCCTTTCCCGTCCCGCTGGACCGTGAGCACCGCACCCACCGGCATCGCGACGTCAGCGAACTGCAGCGCGAACTGGACTTCCCAATATTTCGTGGACACGTAATTCTCAAGTTCTCAGGAGCGCAGGAGACTCACGATGGGCCAGAAATTCAGCTCTCGGCGAACCCGGCAAGTGTACGAGTTCATCCGCGCGCACCGTCATCAGTTCGATATCCGACAGACGTGCCGGGTCCTCGAAGTCACGCATAGCGGCTATTACGCCTGGCTGAAGCATCCGCAAAGCGCTCGCGCCACTGAGAACGCGCGTCTGCTGAAGCTTATCCGTGCCTCGTTCAACGCCAGCAACGGCATCTACGGCTCTCCGAGGGTATTTCTCGATCTGCGCGAGGCGGGCGAGACGTGCAGCAAGCACCGAGTGGCGCGACTCATGCGCGCGAACAATATCCGACCGGTGCGGGGTTACAGTCGCAAGCCGAAGGCCGGCGCAAGACAGTCCGGGTTTGTTCCGAACGTTCTGCAGCGGCAGTTCGACGTAGGGCGACCCAATAGAGCTTGGGTTACCGATATCACCTACATCCGTACCTGGGAGGGCTGGCTGTATTTGGCCGTCGTCATGGATCTCTTCTCGAGAAAGATCGTCGGCTGGGCAGTGGCCGCGACTATCGGCCGAGGGCTCGTGCTCGACGCCGTATTGATGGCTGTTCGACGACGCCGGCCTAAGAACGCAGTCATTCACTCAGATCAAGGGTCCCAATATGGGAGCGATGACTGGCTGCGCTTCTGCAGAACAAACGGCCTGACGCCCCGCATGAGCCGTCGAGGCAACTGTTGGGACAACGCTGTTGCAGAGTCGTTCTTCAGCAGCTTGAAGAAAGAGCACATCAAGAAGAAGATCTACAAGAACAGATCGATCGCTCGCGAGGCGATCGCCGAGTACATCGACGCGTTCTACAACCCAACGCGACGGCATAGTCATTTAGGCGGCGTCAGCCCGGTAGCCTTCGAGGCCGCCGGATCAAGGCGCTGATGTGTCCACAGAATGTTGGGACGTCCACTACCGACTTTCGCGGCCTCGAACGGTTGCGATCGATCGCGGGCAACCAGTTCCGTCAGGGAATCGTTCTGTACGCAGGGACCGATGCACTGCCGTTCGGAGATCGGTACGCGGCGGTCCCGCTGTCGGCGCTCGCGCAGTAGCGTTGCCTCAGCAGCTTAGGTTCGCCCAGTCGAACCTTTGGGAAAAAGAAAGTACAGCCCAAGACCGACCACGACCCCAGCGAGCGGCATGAAGACGACGGACAGGATATCCGCCAAATCTATGCGTAGTTCCCCGTTGATCAAGACATACCCTTGCCGAATAGCATCCATCCCGAGAGCAATCATCACCATCAATGACATCAGAGCCATCACAAGGCCGGCATATCTGAAGAATGCGCGATAGACGGAAAATACTCGGTCCAACATCGCGCCCTCCTAGCGACTGATTCCCGCACTTCATGTGGAAGGTTGCTGCAGTAAGTACCGGACAATTCTTAAGTCTTGATATTCACTACTCTGCGCGCCGCCCACGTCCCTGGCACCACCGTACCGTGTTCGTCAAATAAAAAGATGCTGCCTCGCTAGCCATCTTGGCACGCTCACGGTCAGCGCTATCCGAAAGCTTCCGCAGCAACTCGATCGCACGAGGGTCGCAAATCTCCTGAAGTGACTTGAGTGCAATACTAAATTTCTCGCTACCCGTCGGCGCGTCTGACAACTCCTTCTCAATCAGACCAAAAGCTCGCGGATGATCTAGTATCGCGAGCATCAGCAACCTCGGAATAAAGCTCGTAGGCTTTTGCCAATATTCCCACGCAAAGTCCCATAGCTCCGCCGGGTCGACACCGAAGTCCGATCCGGACAAGACGCTTGCCGCAATCTGTACCGCGGCGGATGCCCGAAATGGGCCCTGATGCAGTTCCGTCCACGGCAAATTCTCTCCGATGGAGCGATCTCCTTTGAACACGCGAGCCAGGACCCTCATCTCGTTCCTGCTGGCAGCCGGATAGTCGTCGGCCGGCACGCTGACACCAAGCGCAAGAATTGCATCTGACAGAAGAACAATATCCGCGCGACAAATTGCGTACTCAAGCTTCTCCGATGCCGCGGGCACGCGACAATCCTCCACCGAGTACGCCGATGCCTCGCGGGGCAGATCATCGGCCATGACGACCTCTTCGCGAACACATCCTGCGAGCGCCCCCAGGGTCGCAAGCAACGCGCCAGCCGCAACGCAGGTTCGCCCCAATACACAACGATCTGCCACTTTCACTCACCGCTCCCGGACGGGTGCAACGCTACCGCCGCGAAGAAGAAGAGTTCCTATGCACCTTAGTACAAGCATGTATTCAGGTGGGTACTGTGCGCACTCCCTGCAAGCTGCAGAAAACACACAGACGCGTCGAATCGGTTACGTCGGCTGGTCCCGGCTTCGATGACGCTCGGTGAAAAGCGAAGCTTCATCAATGGCGTTGCTGAACGGGGGCGCTCTGGGCCGCAAATAGTGTTTGTCGAGCCTTGCATCCCAACTTCAGCCCCAAACATGTCGGTTTTGCATAAATTGTAAGTTCTATATACGATCTATTCATTCATGCTGGGCACAGACTTATGAATCCACGCAACTTATTGAATAGGCTTATAAAAACAGCGGAATACTATCCCGTTGTGCTGCTGGACGGCCCGCGCCAATCCGGAAAAACAACGCTGACCAGGGCCGCCTTCCCGGACAAGGCGTACGTGACGCTGGAACCTCTGGATACCCGGGATTTTGCTCGCACCGATCCGCGGGGATTCCTGTCCCAATACGGCCGTGGCGCGATCATTGATGAAGTCCAGCACGTTCCTGACCTGCTGAGCTATCTGCAGGACGAGGTCGATCGCGACCCCACTCCAGGGCGATTCATTCTGACAGGCTCGCAGAATCTCGCGATCTCCCAGGCCGTGGCGCAATCGCTGGCTGGGCGTTCGGGGATCCTCCACCTGTTGCCCTTCAGCCGCGATGAGCTCGCGAGCTTTTCGAATGCACCCACGGACCTGTTTGAGCTGCTGTGGACCGGGTGCTACCCCCGCATATACGACCGCAACATTCCCGCGCAGCAGTGGCTGGCCGACTACGTGGCCACCTATGTGCAGCGAGACGTGCGGCAGATCCTCAATGTCGGCGATCTCGCGCGCTTCACCACGTTCCTGCGCTTGTGCGCAGCCCATACCGCGCAAGAGTTGAACCTGTCCGCCCTCGGTGCTGACGCCGGTGTTTCACACAACACGGCCAACGCGTGGCTGTCGGTGCTGGAATCGAGTTTCCTGTGCTCCCGGTTACCGGCATGGCATCGCAACATCAACAAGCAGATCGTGAAATCCCCGAAGCTGCATTTCTTCGACACCGGGCTTGTCTGTTACCTGCTCGGGATCAAGGAGCCCGCGCAATTGCGGCACCACCCGTTGCGAGGGGCCGTGTTCGAGACCTGGGTGTTTTCGGAACTCTACAAGCGGAAGATTCACCACGGTGAGAGCCCGCAGTTGTTCCACTTCAGGGAGTCGCGCGGCATCGAGGTCGATTTCATCGAACCCCAGACAGATCGCCTACTGATGGTGGAGGCCAAGTCAGGCGAAACCCTCGGCAGCGACTTCTTTCAGAGCATGCAAGCGCTGGAGAATCTGCTGGTGGACAGAGGCGCAAAGGAAAAGATCGAGAAGCAGTTGGTGTTTGGCGGCAGCGAGGCTGTCTTTCGAAGCGGCGTCCAAGTCGTGCCTTGGAATGCGATATGAGCGCGCTTGCGGAGACGTACCGGAGACATGTCCTCTGCAAGCGCTCCACGTTACTGATGCAACGGGCGAATTCCTCCGCGGCCGACCGATCGCGTCTGGCGTCGTTGATCTGCTGGAGGATGAACGCATGAACGATGAGTTCGGATCAAAAGGCTTCGATAGGATCATCACACGAGCAGTGTCTGTCGGGTTTGCGGGAATCGGTGGGTTGCTGGGATTGGTAAATCTTCGATACCTTTTTCCCGGGGCGACCATGTTGTGGAACGGAAAGCCCACAGATGATCTCGTGCTCAGAGTTATCGCTTGCGCCCTGCCTCTTGCCATATCTGTGCTCGGAGTGCTGATGTATCGCGCGCACCCACCGCGGAAGGATTGAACGGAGTCGTTCAGCCTGACCGGCTCGACCGGAGGGTTTCCTTCTGTCGGCGCATGGCACGCTCGGAAAAAATACCGACCGCGACCTGTTCAGTTGTCGCGCGCAATCGCCAAGGCCCAAACGAAAAAGACGAGACAGGCCACATTCGTCACAATGCTCACAGCGCGCAGCCAAGCGCGAACGCGAGCTGTAGCGCCAAGCCTGGTCGACAGGTATGCAGAAATACTTGCCAGAATCATGAGCGCCACGAGAGCAGTCCCGAGCGCACTTTGCATCAGCTCAGCAAACTTCAAGGCAACCGGATCCTGAAGCATCTCAGATTCGAAGTCTCGCATCCGTAGCTGACCCCACCCAACACGTACAAGTATGCAAACGCCCACACAGTAGAACGTGAATCGGGCGGGCACCACTGTCGCCCAACGCGAGCAGGATCCGGCGTCGCCGAAGAATACTCAGCAATCCGCCCGACGAGAGCAACTTGCACGCGGCACGCCACGGCGCGCAGGGCCGCGACACCGGCCGCGACCAGTTCCGCCGGGTTGTGGTTGGTGCAACCCGGCCGTTAACATGCCTGGTCCGCAGCAGTCAGGGGCACGTGAACGTTGGGTGAGAAAGAGCCTGAAACGCGCAGCGGCGTACCAGCCGAATCCAGCACGGACCGCGGTTCCGTGCCCGCGCTGACAGAGTCTGTCGCACCTGCGCCCGCGCCGGCGCCAGATGACGCCGAGGCTCCCAGCCCGCGCGCCGCGTCAGCGCCCGAGCCGGGGCACCTCACGCGTGCGGAACGCATCTTCGTGCGCCTGTCCATGTTGCAGTCGGTGCTCGCGGTGGCCGGCCTGTTCACCGGCGCCGTGGCTCTCTACGCGGCGATCACCGAATCCGAGGCCGTGCGGCGGCAGTCGGCGGCCGTCGTCTGGCCATATGTGCAGAGCACGCTGTGGACCGGGCACGACAGCGGCTTGCCCACTTTCGCGCTGGAGTTCGCCAACGCAGGTGTCGGTCCCGCGAAACTGCGCGCGATGCGCGCAGCTCGATGGCCGCATCGTGCGCAGCTGGGACGAGGCGCTGACGCTCGCCGGCGTACCGGGCGTACCGTTCAACCAGCTCGTCGTCTCGCGGCGCGTGCTGCGCGCCGGCGAGACTGTCACGCTGGTCAAGGTGAGCGGTGACGAACCGGTCAAGGCGATGCTTCGTCTCGCCAACGCGCCGGCTACGGCGCTCGAGTACTGCTACTGCTCCATCTACGACGAGTGCTGGCTGGCGACGGTCGCGCGAGCCGCGGCGGAACCGACGCCGGTCGACGAATGCCCCGACTACGGCGCGGAGTCGTTCCGCGACTGAGCGCTCGACGCGCTGCGACAGCGACTACACCATGGAATTGGTGTCGCTTTCAAATTGAGTACTTTAAAGTAACACTTTATAATACTCACATGCCGTACCTGGATAGATCGCTTCAGACCCAGATACTGAAAGCCGGCCGCGCCTTCTCCGCGCTGCTGCTGACGGGGCCGCGGCAGTGCGGCAAGACCACGCTGTTGCGGCATTGCTATCCGAAGGCATCTTATGTGCTGCTCGAGGATCCGGATGTCATCGGACGCGTCCGCAGCGATCCGCAGGCGTTCATGGAGGGTCTGCGACCGCCGGTCATCCTTGATGAAATCCAGAACGCTCCCGAGTTGTTCAATTACGTGCGCTCTCGCATCGACGCCGCACCGGGTCGCAAGGCTCAGTGGCTCCTGACCGGATCGCAGGAAGCCCCGCTGATGCAGGGTGTCACCGAATCCATGGCCGGGCGCGTCGCGGTGCTGCACCTCCTGCCCCTTTCGACGATGGAAACGCCAAAGGTGACGCAGCTTCGCGGCGGATACCCAGGGGTCATCAACCGGCCTTCGTCCGCGGATCTGTGGTTCCGGTCGTACGTGCAAACCTATCTCGAGCGTGACATCCGCGCCGTCACCGCCGTTAGGGATCTCGGAACCTACCGTCGGTTTCTCGCACTGCTGGCGTCGCGGACAGGCGGCATCCTGAACAGGACGGATCTCGCGGCTCCACTGGGCGTGTCCGTTCCAACCATCAACGAGTGGTTGAACGCCCTCGAGGTGACGGGGCAAGTGCTGCGGGTGGCGCCGTTCTACGAGAACTTCGGCAAGCGCCTGATCAAGTCTCCGAAGATCTATTTCGCGGACTCCGGGTTGGCGTGTCACCTGCTGGGCATTCGCACGCTGCAGGCGCTGCGAGCATCACCATTCGCCGGCCCGATCTTCGAAGGCTTCATCGCCTCGGAGCTCGCCAAATGGCAGGTCAATCGCGGCGGGGCCGTTGAGTTGTACTACTTCCGCGACCAGCAGGGCCTCGAAGTTGACTTTCTCGTTCCACAGGGACCGCACCGGCTTGCGCTGATCGAAGCCAAGAGCTCCTCGACGTTGACACCAGCGATGGCACGCGCGATCGCACAGCTTTCGACGGCGACGAAGGGCTACACCACGCGTGGATACGTCGTGCATCCGGGTGGTACCTCGGGTGCGGGGCGTGCACTAGCGCCTGACGTATCGGCGGTCACGGTGTCTGAGCTTCTGGACGAACTCGACTGAACCCCACGTCGCTGGTCGAAGCGTCGGGTGCTTTTAAATTGCGCTATTCGCACGACGGCACCGCCATCCCGGGAGCATCGGTCGCTGTCCAGCGCGGTCGGCGGCTCTATCTTGGCAGTGCGTTCGGGGACCGGATCACCATCTTGTCACCGAGCCCGTAACCATCCGGTGACGGCGTAACGCGCACCCGCGGCGAACGGAGTGACCATGCTCACGCCGTGCAATTGCGGGACGGCGAAGATGTTGAGCGCGTTGAAGCGCGGTACATAAGCTTCCGATACATGCCCGTCGTCATCGATGAACTGCAGCAGGCCGCCAAAATCGACCTTCCACCCCGGCGTCAGGTTGAGCACGTAGGCGGCCCGCCGCAACTTCGAGTCGGTCTGGTCATCGTGCGTCGTCAGGAAATGGCCGGCGCGATAGCGCGTCGCCTGGGCATCGGCCCACTCGATGTCGGTCATGCCGGTCAGCTTGCGCGCGAATCCGATGAACGCCTCCGAGTTCAGGAAGTCGACGAACCGTGCCAGCAGCGACGGATCGAGGGACCGTTCGCTGGCAACGTCGGACACGCGGCGATGCTCGTAGAGGAAATTGAAGCCGTTACGGGCGCCGCGATAAGCAGTCGTGGCCGCTTCGGCTTCCATCTGCGGCCCGAGCTTGTCGCGCAACTGCGGCGTGGCCTCGCGCACGCCACCGCCATCGTGCAGCACGAGACTCCAGTGCGGCTCGGTCGCAAGGTGGCGGTACAGCGCCTCGGCACCGTCCTGTCGCAGGATGCCTGGAATATGCAGCCGGCGTGCGCGCCCAAAGACCGGCGAGAGGCTGGCCGGATCGATCCGCGGGTCGAGCTGGAAGCGAACGGCGCCGGCAGTGTCCATCGCGCGGGATTGTAGCCGACGCTCAAGTTTCTCCGGGCGCTGCCGATCTACCCGAATTGGAGCCAGCACGCCTGCGCGGCGCCGCTCAGACAAGACTCATGCTGAAAAAGGTCCCCACGTCCCAGGTGCAATTAGGCATGTACATCCATTCGGTGGATGGGTCCTGGCTCGGGCACTCGTTGTGGAAGACCCGATTCGTCATCAAGGACGAAGACACATTGAAGCGGGTCCGTGCCTGCGGCGCCTCGGACCTGTGGATCGACGTGACCGAGGGCGTCGACGTCGGTGTCGCGACGCCGGCGACCGAGCCGCCGGCACCCGCGGCGCCGCCGGCACCCTCGCCTGCCGCCACGCCGGCGACGTCCGTGGCCGACGAGATGCGCCAGGCCGCCACGATCCTCAAGCGCTCGAAAGAAACCGTGACCTCGATGTTCACGGCGGCGCGCATGGGCAACGCGGTGGACACACGCGAGTGCAGCGCGCTGGTCGATCAGGTCGTGGCGTCGGTGGGACGTCACTCGGACGCGCTCGTCAGCCTGTGCCGCCTCAAGACCGCCGACGAATACACTTACATGCATTCCGTCGCAGTCTGTGCGCTGATGGTGTCCCTCGGGCGTCAGCTCGGACTCGACGAAGCGGCCTGCCATGGCGCTGGCATGGCGGGATTGCTGCACGACATCGGCAAGTCCGTGATGCCCCAGGACGTCCTGAACAAGCCCGGCAAGCTCACGGATGAGGAATTCGCCATCATCCAGTCGCACGCGGCCCGCGGACACGAGATCCTGCTCGCCGGCGGCATCGACAGCGCGGACGTGCTCGACGTCTGTCGCCATCACCACGAGCGGATCGACGGCAAAGGCTATCCGGATCGATTGTCTGGCGAGCAGATCTCACTGGTCGCGCGCATGGGCGCCGTGTGCGATGTCTACGACGCGATCACGTCGAACCGCCCCTACAAGGCCGGCTGGGATCCGGCCGAGTCCGTCGCGCGCATGGTCTCGTGGGAGGGCCACTTCGACACGGTGGTGTTGCAGACCTTCATCAAGACGCTGGGAATATATCCGGTTGGTTCGCTTGTGCGGATGGAGTCCGGCAAGCTCGGCGTGGTCGTGGAACAGAACCGCCACAAGCTCACCGCGCCGCGCGTCAAGCTGTTCTTCTCGACGAAGACGAACCTGCCGTTCGCACCGGTGCTGGTGGATCTGGCCGATCGGCAAACACAGGACCGGATCGCGGCGCGCGAACCGCGGGAGAAGTGGCCGTTTCCCTATCTCGATGAGTTGTGGACGGATCACGCGGCTTGAGCGGCGCTCATGCGATCGCTGCGGTACTCGCCTATCGGGGCCGATGCACAAGAAACACGCCGAGCGCGACCAGGCCCGGCACCCAGTGCGCCAGCGACACCCAATCCCGAAGCACATCGGACCCTATGTAGTACAGCGTGCAGCCGCTGAGCGCCAACCAGACCGCGAGACCGAACAGCGTGCCGCCGCTGCCCCTGCGCTGACGCAGGTTCCAGCCGCGCACGACATGGCCGCGCCACAGCACGCCCATCAGCCAGACAGCGCCCAGCGATGCAAAGGCGTGCGCGATCATCCAGCTGCCCATCTGCGGGTGCGGGTTGTCGAAGCCGAACTCATCCGGCACGCGAACGAAGTACTTGAAGATCAGCCAGACCGCTCCCGTCAACCAGACGAGTGCGCCGAGCACCTGTACTGCGCGGCGACGCGCAGGCGGCAACGCGCCGATGCGATCGTCCGCGGTGGCCCGGGACTCACTCACGTCGCGACCCCCACGTCGTGACCCCAAGCGACTGCCACCCCTTCCCGGGCAGGTGCAGCCAAGCCGTCGCGCCGAAGTGGCACAGGGCCGCGTGCGAGGCGGCGCCGCGCGCCAGCACGACCTTGGTCAGCGCGTCCGCGATCACGCATTCGGCCGCGACGACCGCGGCGAACGCATCAGTCCGCGTCGCCGCGCGAGTGCGGCCGTCCCAGTGCGCATCGACTGCAGTCGGACGGTGTCGGAGCGGGCCACTGCTCGCAAGGCTCGCATCCTGAATATCGATCTGCGGCACCGAGTCCGCCGCGTGCCCCGGCACGTCGAGCCACACCCGCTGCGACGGGGCCCCGGCGACGCGCAGGTCGCCTCCCGCATCCACCCGCAGATTGCAGCGTTGCAGCCCGGCGCATGCCCGCTGCAAGGCGGCAAACGCGCGGTCGACGGCCAGCCCCTTGGCGATGCCGCCGAGGTCTATCCACAGCGGTCGGTCGAAGACGACGTGCTGGTCATCGATCACGCGGACATCGGTCCAACGCGCCGCCGGATCCGGCGCAGGCGCGCCATCCGGCCGCGGCAAACGACCGGCCATCACGGCCTCGGGCGCGATGGTGATGTCGAAGGCGCCGTCCGAGGCCTGCGCAACCTGCATCGCATGCTGCAACGCCACCACCGTATCGCGATCCACGCGGGTGGGAACGCCAACCGCCGCCATCCGATTCAGCCGCGAAACATCGCTGCCGGCGTCGTGGAAACCGAGCAGCGCGTGCAGGCGGTCGATCTCCGCGAACGCCGCATCGATCGCGCGGTCCGCAATGGGCGGCTCACAGCCCTCCACGCCGATCCGGACCAGGGTCCCAAGGCCCGGCCGTGCCCGCTCGATCCGGTCCCGTACCGGCCCGACGCGCGCACGCCCGGTTGTGGACGGGCGATTCGCAACCCTGTTCAGTGACATCCTGCCAATGCTAACTTGTCGCGGCTGCAAATCCTGCACGGAGCATTCCCATGGCCGATCCGAAGCCTGCCGCGACACCACCGCGTCCGACCTATACGACACCGGCGATTCCGACGGACGTGAGGGCATCGCAGTTTCTCGGTAACCCGGCGCTGGACAACGTCGTCAGCTGCCTGGTCGCGATGAACGCAGAGATGTGGGCGCTGCGCCGCCGGCTGCATGTCATGCAGTCCGTCATGTCACAGAAAGGCATCACCGCCGAGATGGTCGAACAATACGTGCCGTCGGCGACGGAAGAAGCGGCATGGGAGAAGGATCGCGACCGCTTCGTTTCGTTGACGCTAGGGCACCTCGGTGACCCGAGCTACATGAGCTTTGGCAGCGACTTCCCGGCGAAGGGTTGACCCACGGCCGCGGGCAACGCCCATCGATTTCTCGAGGAGACAGTGACCATGCGACGTCGCGACTTGTTTGGATTGGCGGCCGGCTCCGCCCTCGCCGCCCACGCACTGCACGGCGAACTGGCCGAGGCCCAGGAGTACTTCTCGACGATCAGTGCGCCGGGCGCCCAGGCCGCACCGGTCAACGGCGTCACCGGCTCCCGGGGACCGCTGCAGCGAGGCATGGATGGCCGCCTGCCGCGCCTCGGATCACTGGACCTGGAGAGCCAGCAGGATTTCACGCTCGGCTTTCGACTGATGCATGGCAAGACGATCCGCGCGGCGTCGATGGCTGCGTTCGAGCGACTCCTGCAGGCGAATGACATCGACCCAACGGCACCTATGGCGGTCGAGGAACTGCGTGCACTCGTCGACGACAACCCAGCCATCAACCTGACGTCGAGAACCTGGCTCGCGAACCAGCAGGTCACCTGGAAGACCTTGCAGGATCACTTTCATGCCAACGCGGATTTCTACCTGTCCGAGATGGAGGCCGCCGACCGGTCCGGCCCGGGTTCCCTCGAGCTGAATCCGACCATGGACATCCCGGCGTACGCCCGCCATGAGATCCACATCCAGCCTGGCGGTTATGTCGGCGATCCGTTCGCCGGCCACATTTATCACTACGGGACCAACAGCTTCTACATCAGCGTGATCGGCAACAACGAGCAGGACCAGGTGCATCGCGGCACCGTGGCCCGGTTGCCGGTCCCCGCCGACGGCAAGGTCAGGCGCATCCTCGATTACGGCTGCGGTATCGGCCAGATGACGGTGGCGCTCAAGGAACGCTTTCCGGACGCCGAGGTCTGGGGCATCGATGTCGGTGGCCCGATGGTGCGCTATGCCCACCTGCGCGCGGGCAAGCTCGGCGTCGCGGCGAATTTCGCGCAGCGTCTCGCCGAGGCGTCCGGGTTCCCGGACGGCCACTTCGACATCGTGACCAGTTACATCACGCACCATGAGCTGCCGGCCGCCACGACCCGCAAGGTCATCGAAGAAGCGCGGCGTGTCACGCGCCCCGGCGGCGTGTTCTACCCGCTTGATTTCAACAGCGGCGGCGTCAAGTCCATACCACGCGGACTCTATGCCCGCTGGTGGGACCATCGCTGGAACAACGAGGTCTGGAGCTTCGAGTATCACGCCCTCGACTTCAACGCGGAAATCGCGAGCCGCGGCTTCACGCACATCAAGGCGACGCCAGCCGCGTTGCCCGGCTTCGGCGCACGGCATTTCGTCCGCACCGCCTGAACGATGCGCCTCTCGCAATGATGCGTGCGCATCTGCTGCTGGTCCCGGCCGCGATGGTCGCGGCCGCAGTGCCGCAGGTTTGCGCCGCCGACCAGCTCCAGGCCCTGGACGCGGGGTTGCAGCGCCTCGCGCGCGGCCAGGCGATCAAGCCGCTGCAGTTCACGCTGAACGCCGCGCAGTTCGAGCGGATCAAGAGCGAATACGATGTCCCCGCCTTGCGGCCCACCGTGCGGGCGTGGCACGCCGCCGGCAGCGACACGTGGATCTTCCTCGACCAGGTCTACGGCCTGAACGACATCGTGACCTACCTGGTCGCGGTCGATGCGTCCGGGAAAGTGAGCGGACTGGAAGTGCTGACCTGCGCCGAGGGTTATTGCGACCTGTACACGAACGAGTGGCGCGCGCATTTCACGGGCGTCTCGCACGGCAAGTGGCAGCCCGCCGAGGTCGTGCCGATCGTCTCCGGGGCCACGCTGTCGAGCACGCACGTCGCGGAAGGCGTCAAGAAGATACTGGCGATCCACGCCCGATTCCTGCCACCCGCGCCATGATCGCGCGCCGTTCCCCGTATCGGCGAGGAGCCGCTTTGCCGTGATACCCGGACTCCATGATCCGCTGATTCCTGTACAAGCCTGCGGCCACGGGCGACTGACGACCCGGCGTGCGTATGCGCAGGGGCCGTTCGGACAGGTGCATTTCCACGAAGCGGGACCGCCGACCGGAACGCCACTCGTGCTGCTGCACCAGGCACCCGTCTCCGCGCGCCAGTATGAAGCGGTCTACCCGTTGCTGGCCCAGCGCGGTATCCGCGCGATCGGCATCGACATGCCAGGCTTCGGTTGTTCCGACCCGACGCCGTTCGTGCCGGCGATCGAGGACTACGCGAAAGCCGTGCCCCCGGTGCTCGATGCCCTCGGCATCCCGTCGGCGAACATCCTGGGCCATCACACCGGCGCCCTGGTCGCGACGGAGGTCGCGCTGCAGTTTCCGGAGCGCATCAAGCGCGTCGTGTTGAATGGCCCGCTGCCGCTGCAGGACGCCGAGCGCGAGCAGTGGCTCGAGTTCTGTCGCCGCGAAGAGATCCCGTTCCGGGAAAGCAGCGATGGCTCGCATCTGGTGAAGCTGTTCGGCATGCGCTATCAGTTCGCGCGGGACAGCGTTCCGGTTGGCACCGTCACGCGCTACATCGTCGAGACGCTGGGTGGCCTCGGGCCGTTCTGGTACGGCCACCACGCCGCATTCCGTTACGACCACGCGAAGACACTGCGGCTGCTCAAGCACCCGACGATGATCCTGACGAACACCGGCGACCAGATCTACGAGCACGCGAAGCTCGCGCACCAGATCCGCCCGGATTTCGGGTTCGTCGCACTCGACGGCGGCGGTATCGATGTGGTCGATCAGCTTCCGGTTGCTTGGGTCGATGCGGTCGCGGAGTTCGTGCTCCGACCGGGCTGAGGCTGCGGAGCCCGCTGTCCGGATTCTCGCCCGGATTCCGTTTCCTCCAGGTAACGGACCTGACTCGCGCGAGGAACAGCATCATGAGGATTACCGCCCACGCGATCCTTGACGCAGTGGTTCCCCTGGCGGCCGCAGCGCTGCTGCTGGCATCGCCCGCCGCCCACAGCCAACGCCTGCTGCCTGCCCCGCAGCTGCCGGTCATCGTGCCGCCGGCAGCGACGCAACTCGCACCGGCGGGCACCGTGGAGGGCACGACCGGCAACCGCACGCCGCTCGTCATCAGCTGGTCGCACAAGTCACTGGGCGGGCTGGTCCTGACTGCCCAGAAAGCCAACTACTTCGTCGTCTGCTTCGAGCCGGAATCGGGCGGCAGCACGCCGCGTTGCGGCGTGGCCACGGCGGCCTGGACCGTGAACGTCAGCGCACCGACCGCGGGATTCTCGCGTAGCGGCGCGCGAGCGACGTTGGACACGGGAACGTTCGTCGACAGCACGCAGACTGATCGCCTGATGCGCCTCAGCATCGGTTCATGCCGTGCGTTGAGCGACTCGACCTGCACCTTTGCCTCGTCGCAAGTCTATTTCTCGACGATCAATCCGATCGCCGCGGGCGCCGGCGAGTCGCCAGGCAATTCCGATGCGCTCTGGATGCTCGACGTCCGCGCAAGAAACAGCGGAACCAGTCCCGTACCGGCGCTGAACGGTGTCGTGTACTACGACGTCGCGCTGGGCGCGGGCAGTCCGGGTCGTACCTGCCGAACGGATGTCGACGCCGCCGATGTGCGCAACGATGCGGACATTCGCGTCCACACGGTGACAGGCACGTACTCGATGAGCAACCTGCCGCGCAATGCCAGCGGGGCCTATCAGGGACCGGCCGTGGTCGGCATGTCGCGGATCAGTCGCGCGTCGGTCGGCGCGCTGTTCTCGACGCCATTCAACCCTTCGCTGCCGGCGGCGCTTGGCCCCGATCAGCCAACGCCAGTCCGGGGCATTGCGACCGTGTCGTTTCCAGTCGCCGCCAACGGCCTGCAGGATACTTACGTCGTGACGACCCTGCTCGACACCGGCAATCAGCTGCGTGAGTTCAATGAGCAGGACAATCTGTCGGTCCAGTGCAAACGGCGTTGATCCGGCGCCGCCGCTACGGCACCCGAACGTCGAACTGCAGTTCGAAGTTCCGCACCGTCGGCGTGGCGTTGCAGCTCGGCTGGCCTGTAGCGGTGATCCGCAGATGCGTCACGCTGTCGTCGACGCCGTTCCCATCCGGCGTCGGCGTGTAACCGAAAGTCGCACCGCCGTCGTTCGAGAACGCGAGGCTGTCGGTGGTGCTGCCCAGGCCCGAGAACACGTAGCCGACCCCGGAAGCCGGGACGGAGTCGATGAACCGCACGGGCCCACTGCCGGGTCCGTTGATATCGCCGACAAACAGGCTGGTGCCGGCCGGCACGGGATCGACGACGACGATGGAGTTCGAGTCGATGATCTGCGCCGCATCGCCATTGCCGACGCGGATCGTGTAACGCACGCGCGCGCCCGGTATCGCCTTCGGATTCGTCGTGCCATTGAACGGATCGCTCTGCACGGCGGAGGTCTTGCCCACCACGAGACCCGCGACGTCTGCAACCCGCGCCGTCGCGACGCTGGGCAGCGGACAACTCGGCGCGGTGATCGCAAAATTGCTCGTGCGCAGGTCTGTCCAGGCACCACCGGGCGGCCTCAGCTGCAGCGTGCTGGCGCCTTCGCAGCAACCCTCGCTGCCATAGACGGCGAGCAGGTGCCTGCCCGCCGACAGGGTCACCGATCCCTGCAGGACTTCGCTGGCGGCGGCGAAGTTGCCCGCCCACCACAGGTCATCGTTCCACTGTTCCTCGAGCACTACGCCACGCGCATAGGCCCCGCCGCCGAACCCGAAGTCCGCGCCGAAGCGCAGCCCCCACGTGCCCGCTTGCGACGCAGGGACGTCGAGCACGAACAGCAGGCTGTAGTGCGCATTGACGCCCGAACCGAACACGTTCGCGTTGCTGCGCGACACATGGTCCGGCAGCACCGCACAGCCGTAGCCGCTGGGGCTGGCGGCGGAGTCGAACTCCGAGAAGTAGCTGGCGAGCGAGGTCGGATCGATCGTCTGGCGTCGGGTCAGGAAACGGATGCCGGTGTTGCTGAGGATCGTCGCATCGACCGTCGATGACGCTGCGGGATTGCCGTAGTACAGGAACATGCGCTTGCCGCCCGCGGGCAACGAGGGGCACGCGGAACCACAGGTGCAGGCGCTGCAGTCCTGCCGGATGCGGCTCGACGAAGTGCGGGACGAGCGTGGCGTCGTCGCTGTCGAGCACGCGCAGGCTTGCGGCCGGCGCCGCCCAGTCGAATCCGGGCAATTGCGCGGGGCCCAGCACGACCTCGACCAGTGCATTGCCCTGCGTCGCGCCGGTGTTGCCCACCTGCAACGCGACGCGTGACGCCCAGTTGCAGTTCCACCATGCCTGCGCCGCCGGCGCGGCAGTGCCCAGTGCGAGCCACAGCAGCAGCACGACGACCGGACGCCGTGGGCGCCGCTCGGGAACACAGATCCTTGCAGACATAATGGGCGGCAATCTACCGCCGCTCGACGGACCCCACTGCGAGCTGCGTCATGTTCTGTCCAACGCGATCCCGTGGGTTGGCGCGATGGCTAATCCGTCACGGACTGGCCCCGCCGCAGCCGCATGTAGTCGATGCGCCCGGATGTCGGAGTCTTCCAGACGGCATCCCGCGCGACATAGCCGGGGCAAACGCGCTCGGCGGCAGCAACGAGATCCGGATCGAGCTGCGACGCCGGCGTGCCTTTGGCGCCGATCCACCGCCACATGTTGAAGCCCGGTCGCTGGCCCATTTCCATCCATGGCATCCAGCCGGTCGTGTTGGTCCAGATCTGCAGCGCCGGTACCTGCGGCGTGTCGTTGTCCGCCACTTCAGCCAGCCGACCGGCGAAGCTCAGACTCATGCTGCCCAGCAAGGTCTCGCCGGAGGATGCCAGCGGCCACTCGCGCGGATGCAACGGATTGGGCCGCTCGCCCCACAGCGACGCGGTGTGCCACAGCTGGTCACCGCAGACCGACCAGCGCCCGATGCGACCGCCATAGACATCGCCATCCGGACCTGCGACCTGATGACGGCCACCCGAGGGACCGCCGCGATAGTGATAGACCTTCACGGTCTGCCCAGTGACCGGGTTGCGCCAAATATCGAGTATCTGGCGAGTTTCGTAATCCACATAGAAACCGATGTCGTAATCCTGGTTGGTCCACTCGTCGGGCCCGGTGCGCCGCCACACCGATTTCTGCAAGCCGATGAAGCCGCACAGCGGCACGGGCACGGCCCCGTCGGTCACCTGGACGATGTCGCCCTCGTAAGGCTGGAACACGGTTTCGTCCGCCAGCGAGCCACGCAGCTTGACGTAGCTGCGCAGTGCGACTTGCGGGTCGTGCAGGTCGAGCGTCGGTGCGACCGGCTTGGCCGCCGCGGGCAGTGCCAGCGCCAAGCCCGTCAGACCGGCCGTCGCGCACAGCAGCCGGCGGCGTTCGAGCAGCATCGAGGTCGTCATGATCGGAGCATCCGTTTGCCTTCGGCGCCGTTTACCTTCGGCGCAGTGACGAACTGTGGCGCACATCGATGCCGCAACGCAACGCCGCCGCCGCATCCTTCGGTCAACCCCGATGCGCGTCGCGGGACAGGAGACTACCCTCGGCACCATGCGGACTGCACCCGCGCATCCGGTCACCGTGCTGCACGTCGAGGACGATGACGACCTCGCTCGCAGCGTCGCGATGCTGTTGCGGAGCTGCGGTTATCGCGCTGCCACGGCACCATCAGCCCAGGCGGCGCTCGACATGATCGGGCCGCAAGGGCTGAGACCCGACATCCTCATCATCGATTTCAATCTGCCGGGCGCGATGGACGGCGCGGAGCTCGCGGAGGAAGTCTGTCGCACGATGGTGCACTGCATACCCACGATCCTGCTGTCTGGCGAGCTTGCGAACGCCGAGATGCCGTGGATGCCCGGCGTGCCAGTGCTGCCGCTGTCCAAACCCGCGGACCCCGAATTGCTGGTCAAGGCCGTCGAGACGTTCAGCGAGTTCGAAATGTTCGCGGCGGCGCGACGTCGCGTGCGCGGCTGAATTCTTCAGCGTGGCTCCGCCACGATCTGGTCCCGAACGTCCTCGTAGCCGCCCCGGAAGCCGAGGATCGCTGCAGCGGGCGGCCTGCCGCCGACACTGTTGATCCGATAGCCCATTGGCCGCTCCGCGGTGTCGGTCCACAGGTCGAATTCCATGACGAACATGCCGCCGTCCGGCGTCGGAATGCGTTCGATCATCTCGTAGTCGCGAATGACGACGCTGGAACCATCGGCGCGCTTGATCGGGACTTCGCGGCGCAGGGTGAGCTCGGCACGCTGGTTGTCCGGACTCGTGAAAGGCCGCGGCAGATCCTGCGCTGCCCACTGGAATGACTGCATGCCGCCTTTGGCGCGGTCGTAGTGACGCGTCATGACGAACATCGGACTTCCGCTGGGCGCCATGTCCATGAAGCAGCCGTCCGGGCAGGCGACGGTCTTGTCGAGCGACGTACGCTCGCCGCGGACACGGATCTCGACGCCGGCGGCCACCGCGTTCATCTCGACCCGGATCGGCTCGTCGCCGTACAGGCCCTGCCCGACCGCCGCGACACCGCGCCAGTTCGCATCGTAGTCATAGCGCGCCTGGACGCGAACCGACGCATCGGCCATCGTCGTGGCGGACAACAGGGTGACACCGCCATCGGCCCGCTGCAGGAACTCGAAGGTTTCCACACGCGCAGTCGACGGTGCGCCCGACACGATGAAACTTCCGGCATCCAGCAGCCGCACGCCCTTGACGCCCGAAAGCGTGAGCTCCTGCCCCAAGCCGACTGACGGTACCCACGCAAGCGCCAGTCCGACCATGATCAGTCGCGGTACCGGCTCGAGATTCATGGCCATGGCACCCTCCGCAACGTTGCCTGGCACCAGTGTCGCGACAGGCTTCGCACACCACAACCCCTCGCGACCACTGGTTTCGCTGGTCGGTCGCTGCGTCTAGTATCGCGACTCGACCACCTGGAGCGATGCATGGAACTACGCCAGTTGCAGCATTTTCTCGCACTCGCTGATTTGCGCAGCTTTCGGCTGGCCGGCGAGCGCGTCAACCTGACGCAGCAGGCCGTCAGCAAGAGCATCGCACAGCTCGAAAAACGCATCGGCTGCGCGTTGTTCGAACGTGACGGGCGCGCCGTGCGGCTGACTTCCGTCGGCGAACTGCTGCTGCCGCATGCCCGCGCGATCACGGCCGAACTCAAGCACTTCGACAGCGAGCACGATGCGGTGCGCGGCGCACGCTCCGGCCGCCTCGCAGTGGGCTCGACCCCGACGCTGCTGGGCGACGTCGTTCCCGCGGCGCTTGCGAACCTGCATCGCAAGTACCCGCGCGTGCTGCTGTCCGTGAGTACGGGTAACTGGGACGCATTGCTCGAGCGCCTGCTGCGTGGCGACCTGGATGTCATCCTGTCGACGGAACCGGTCAGGCAGGTGCAGGACCCGGTCAACGTAGAGCGCCTCTGCGCGAGGTACAATGTGGTGATCGCGGCAGCGGCTCACCCCCTGCGGGACAACAACCGACAGCGCGGCAACTGCAGAAGGCGGAGTGGATCGCCCTCGACCGCCTGCCTCGCGCGGATGCCGACCTGCAGCGCTACTTCGAAGGCGCGCGCGTCAAACCGCCTATCGCCTCGGTTCGCACCGAAGCCACGGGCTTCGCCATCGCGTGGGTCGCCCGGACGCAGTTCCTGTGCGCGCTGCCGAGCCGGGCGGTCGCGCGCGCGGTCGCGGGGGGCGAGGTCACGGTGCTCGACGTGGCGCTGACGGACCCGGCCTGGAGCCTGGTTGCCGGCTACCGCCGCAGTGCGCCGAAGTCGCCGCCCATGCTGTCATTCATCGAAGGCCTGCGCGAAGCGCTGCGCTGACCACGACAACCAGGGGTTTCCAGCCCGACAGCAAAGTTGTTGGCAGCGCGACCGCCACCGCGGTACTGATGTCCGCTACACATTCAGGACGGGAAACCCCATGTCTGCAGTACCCCACGCCAAAGCCACGCTTTCAATCCCGACGCCGGCGGATATCGCCCGCGAGTGCGATCGGCTCGCGCCTTTGGTACGGGAAAACGCGCTCGAAACCGAGAGGCGCCGCGACCCGGTGCCTGCGGTCGTGGCGGCACTCAAGGCCGCCGGGCTGCATCGTCTCGATAAGCCCCGTCGCTTCGGTGGCTATGGCCTCGACTGGGGCGCGCACTATGTCGCCGGCGAGCGCCTGTCGCGTGAGTGCGGCTCGACGGGCTGGCTGACGTCGCTGGTGTTCTCGCACATCATGTACGTCGGTCGGTTCGCGCCCGAGGCGCAGGAAGAATTCTTCGCCGTCGACCCGGAACCCGTGCTTGCGACGGCCTCGGCGGGTCGTGGCGCCCTGTTCCGCGAAGAAGGCGGCTGGCGACTGAAGGGGCGCTGGAGCTTCGCGAGCGGCGTGAACGTCGCCACCGGCCTGATGGTGGTCGCGCGCGAGCGCGGCGAAGGTCCGATCTCGCACTTCATCCTGTTGCTGCCGGGCGAGTACCAGGTGCACGACACGTGGCACAGCGAAGGCCTGCGCGGCACGGGCAGCCACGATGTCTCGGTCGACGACGTCATCGTGCCGGCGCGGCGCGTGCTCGAGATGGCGCAGTTCACGAGCTACACGCCACCGGGAGCCGCGATCGCGGACAGTTACGTGCACGTAGTACGCACCCCGCCTTACCAGAAAAGCTGGTTCTGCGGCCCGCTGCTCGGCACCGCGCGCGGCGCGCTGGAGAGCTATCTCGCACAGACAAAAGCACGCACCGGCCGCATCCTCAATGAGTCGATCGTCTCGCAGGTACCGGTGCAGGTGCGGGTCGGCGCCGCCGTCGCCAACCTCGATACGGCCGAGATGATGTTCGCCGAGATCATGCGCCGCCTGCACGGGCTCGGCGCGGCACGCACCGAGATCGGGGCGAGGAGCTGCCTGCGCATGCGGCGCCTGATGACTCTTGGCGCGAAACTGTGCGTCGAAACAGCCGATTCGCTGTCCGGCATGATGGGCATCACGGGCTTCGCAACGACCAACCCGGTACAGCGCATGTACCGGGACTGCCGTACCGTGTCGATGCACGTCGAGCTGAACTGGGATCACACGATGGCTGCGACCGGCAAGGTCCGCTTGGGCGTGCCGACGGGAGATCCGCTGATCGACTCGGCCGGCACCGGCAGCAACAGCGCGGCCGTGCTCGGCACGCAGCTCTAGCGGCGCTCGGCGCTGGTCGTCGGATCAGCGCTGGCCCGGCCCCAGCACGGTCTGGTTGCGGGCGTTCATCGGCAGGTCCGTCAGCGCGCGCACGCCGTAGGCGTTCTCGACAGGCTCGAACGTGCCGGGCGGCAGGCGCAGTTCAGACGCTGCGATGGCATCTTCGATGTGACGGATCGACGTCGCGCCGACCACGGGGGCAGCGACCGCCGGGCGCGTCCACATCCAGGCGAGCGCAAGTTGCGCCGCGGGAATTCCCGTGGCATCGCTGAGATCCGCCAGCGCATGCAACACCGGATCATCGGCGCTGCCGTACAGCGTCTCGGCGACATCGTCCATCTGCGCTCGCGCCGTGCCCAGCGGCGCACGCGGCCGCGCCAGGCGGCCGCGCGCGAGCGGACTCCACGGCAGCGCCGCGATCGACTGGTCGACGCACAGCGGCAACAGCTCGCGTTCTTCTTCGCGGTACAGCAGGTTGTAGTGCACCTGCACGGTCTCGAACTCGGCGCCGCCAGCCAATCGCGCGGTGAAATTCATCTTCGCGAGCTGCCAGGCCCGCAGGTTCGAGGCACCGAGGTGTGCCACCTTGCCGGCGCGCACGAGTTCGTCGAGCGCCGCCATCGTCTCCTCCACCGGCGTGTCTGGATCGAAGCGGTGGATCTGCAGCAGGTCAATGCGTTCGACGCCGAGCCGCTGCAGCGACGCGTCGCAGGAGGCCAGCACGTTGGCGCGCGACAGGCCGGTCAGCCCCTCGCCGACCGGGTAGAACAGCTTGGTGGCCACGAGCACGCGATCGCGCAGCCCGGACTCGCGCAGGAGGCGGCCAACGACCGCTTCGCTGCGACCCGTCGAATAGACATTGGCGGTATCGAGAAAGGTGATGCCCAGGTCGGTCGCGCGTGCCAGCATCTCGAGTGAAGCGGGCTCATCCAGCACCCAGGATCTCCAGGCGCTGGATCCGAACCCCATGCAGCCCAAGGCGAGTTTCGGCAGGCGGATGCGCTCTCGGGAGACGCTCATCCGCCAAACATAGGGCTTGACCGGCAGCGCGTCCAACAACCAGCGGCTGTCGAACCAGCGCCGCATTTGTTGGCAGGGATGATTGCATCCCGCTAGGGTCCAAGAGTCTGGGTCCTACCGGCGCCTGAAAACACGACGACGTACAGATGCAGTCGCAACAGAACAGTGCGCAACGCGCCCTGCGCGACGCCTTCGGCGCGTTCGCGACCGGCATCACGATCGTCACGGCAAACGGCGATCGCGGCCAGCCCGTCGGCCTGACCGTCAACTCGTTCAGCTCGGTCAGCCTCGACCCGCCACTGGCCTGCTGGTCACTGCGGAACGCCTCACCGTTGCTCCAATGCTTCCGGGAAGGTCGCAGTGTCGCGATCCATGTGCTGCGCGACGACCAGGAGCACCTCGCGCGGCAGTTCGCCGGCAGCGCGGTCGACCGTTTCGCGGGCGCAGACTGGCAGCGTGGACCCGACGACGTGCCCTTCCTCGCCAATGTACTGGCACGCTTCGAGTGCCGGATACAGTCAATAGTGCAAGCGGGAGACCACCGCCTGCTGCTCGCGCGCGTCCTCGACTATTTTAGCGACAGCGGCTCGCCATTACTGTTCGCCGGTGGGCGCTTTAGGCGCCTGAGCGAATCGCCGGTATTCGACGGGAACGACTACTACGAAGGGGTGTGGCTATGAGGATCAGGAACAGACTCGGTTGGCTGGTCGCCGGCGCCGCTCCGCTGCTCGCGGGACCGGCTACAGCGCAGGAGACCGTCGCGACGCTCGAAGAAATCACGGTCACCGCACAACGCCGCGAGGAGAGCCTGCAGCAGACGCCGGTCACGTTGTCGGCGCTGACCGCCGAGCAGCTCGTCGACCAGGGGATCGTGAACCTGCAGAGCGTGACCAAGACGGTGCCGAACCTCGTCATCCAGCCGATCAGCGCCAATCCTTCGGCGCTGCAGATCGGCCTGCGCGGCGGCATCGAGCAGACGGGCGGCCTGATTGTCTCCGAACCTGCCGTGGCGCTGTACGTGGACGACGTGTATCGCGCGCGCCTGCAGGGCGCGAACCTGCAGCTCGGTGACATCGAGCGCATCGAGGTGCTGCGCGGCCCGCAGGGCACCCTGTACGGCCGCAACAGCTTCTCGGGCGCCATCAAGCTCGTCACGCGCACGCCCTCGGCCGACAACGAGTGGATGGAACTGTCGGCCGGCGTCGGCAGCTTCAGCGAACGGCGCGTCGCCGCGTCCTGGGGCGGTGGTGTCTCGGACTCGCTGGGCGCATCGCTGTCCGCGATGTTCCGCGACCAGCAGGATGGCTACATCACGAACCCGGCCCGATTCGAAGAGATGGGCGCGGAGCGCAACATCGTGGTCCGCGGCAAGCTGTCGTTCCGCAACGACCCGCTCAAGGTCGATTTCTCGGCGTCGTACTCCAAGGACGAGAACGACGGCTGGATTCCGCTCGCCGTCAGTTTCGTTCCGCCCTCGGTGCCGATGAGCGCTGCCGCAGGCGTCAGCACCGACCAGGTCGTGCCACGCGTCGGCACGGATCCGTACGTCACGGTCTACCCGCAGCCTTCCAAGGGCGAGACGGAGACCACCACCGCGACACTGGACATCACGCGCGACTTCGGCGCCGTGTCACTGCGGTCCATCACGGCGTGGATCACATTGAACGACTACTTCCGCTTCGATCTCGCGGGCGGCCGCGTCACGTCGCCCGGCGTCTTCGCGTCCGGCTTCGATCGGCAATCCGAAGCCAAGTCGACGCAGTACACCCAGGAGTTGCAGCTGCTGGGTTCGGCCGCGGATGATCGTCTGGACTGGATCGTCGGCGCGTTCTGGTTCAAGGAGGATGCGGACCAGTCGCTGACCGACAACCTGCCGATGTACTTCCTGTTCAATCTCGCGCCCACGCTGCTCGACACGACGACCAAGAGCGTCGCGCTCTACGGCCAGGCGACCTGGAAGTTCACGGACGCGCTGAGCGGCACGGTCGGCCTGCGTCGCACCGAAGACGACAAGCAGTTCTTCGGCAGCATCCAGACCGGCTTCGGCTCGCCGGTGCCCCGCACCGACGTCACGAACGACCGCACCTTCTCGGCGACGACGCCCAAGGTCGGCCTCGACTGGAAGATCAACGACGACACCTTCGCCTACGCCAGCTTCTCGCGGGGCTTCAAGGCAGGTGGCTACAACGGCCTCGCGGTCTTCAACGCGACCGCGTTCCGCGCCGTGTACGAGCCGCAGGAAGTCGATGCGATCGAAGTCGGCCTGAAGGCCGACTGGGCAGACGGGCGCGTTCGCACCAACTTCGCCGTGTTCAACAACGACATCAGCGGCCTGCAACAGACCAGCGCGGTCGGCACCGGATCCTTTGCCGTCCAGAACGTTGGCGACGCGACGGTGCGCGGCATCGAGGCGGAGATCACCTGGCTGCCGATGGAAGGCCTGCGCCTCTACACCAACCTGGGCTACTCGGATGCCAAGTACGACCGGCTGTTGCCCACGTCCCGTGCCTTCGCGT
Organism: Steroidobacteraceae bacterium; assembly: GCA_041395605.1. Lineage (GTDB taxonomy): Bacteria > Pseudomonadota > Gammaproteobacteria > Steroidobacterales > Steroidobacteraceae > UBA964. The sequence continues at coordinate 51,990 of JAWLAD010000005.1, read as the reverse complement.
TCGGCGCGACCGACCTGCCGCTGCTGCCGGACCTGACCCACCAGCTGGGCTTCTCCTATGAGCGCCCGATCGCCAACGGCCTGCAGCTGCGCTTCGGCGCCGACGCGGCGGGCAACAGCGGCTACTTCACCGAAATTGGCAACACGCTGAAGGTCGAGTCGTATACGCGCTACGACGCCTATCTCGGCATCGGCAGCGCCGACGGCACCTGGACCGCGACCCTGAGTGGTCGCAACCTCAGCGATGAGCTGACCTATGTCACCGGCGTCATCGATCTGCTGAACACCGGCACCCAGGCGCTCGCGGCACTGCGGCCGCGCGAGTGGGCGTTCAACGTGACGTACAGCTTCCAATAGCGGTGATCCAGAAGTTCTACGCTGACACCTCCGGCGGCCAGATCCATGGCCGCCGGACGTTGGGCGCGGGTATCCCGGTCGTACTGCTGCACCGGACCCCGGTCAGTTCCGCCGGTTTCGAGGCGGTCATGGAGTTTCTGGCGCGGGCCGGCCAGCCTTGCATCGCACTCGATACGCCCGGCTTCGGTTCGAGTTTCCTTCCTGTGGGGCAACCGTGCGCCGCCGACTACGGCCGTTGGCTGCGGGAGGCGCTCGATTCGCTCGGCGTCGGACGGTTTCACCTCGCCGCGCATCATACCGGCACGCACTTCGCGACCGAGATGGCTGCCGCGGCACCCGATCGGGTGTTGTCGCTGACGCAGTCTGGCGTGCTGCTCGCGCCCGCCGAGGAACGCGCGCGCATGCGGGTCGACATCGGCCATGCACCCGACATCGATCTCGAGGGCCGCTACGTCAGAAGCACCTTCGACCTGATGCGCTCGCTGTTCCTCGACCCGGTGCCCGAACTCGTGCATGCGGAGACGATGGGAGCGTTGGTCGCGGGCAAGGGCCGCGACCTGGCGTTCGATGCGATCTTCGCGCAGGACTTCGCCGCGGTCATGCAGCGCGTGCTGCAAACCGGACGCGTGCGCGTACAGGTCGTTCAGGCCGCCGATGACCCGCTGACGCTGAACGGCATGCTGGCCCGCTTCCGTGAGCAGTTCCCGCAGGTGCCGGTCACGCTGACCGGCCCCGCTTTCCTCGCGACACCCGAGCGCCAGCCGGGCGCATTCGCGCGCAGCATTCTGGATTTCATTCGAGGCGAACCACGCATGTCCGACAACAGACGTTACGTACTTCAGCGCGCCGCGCAAGGCTACGACCTGCGCCGCAAGGATGGCCCAGTCCCTGTGCCTGGCCCCGGCGAAGTGCTGGTGCGCGTGCGGGCCGTGTCACTGAATCGCCGCGACTTCGGCGTGCGCGACCTGTCCTACCCCGTCAACGGTGCCGACGACTTCGTGCCGCTGTCCGATGCGTCGGGCGAGGTCGTGGCCGTCGGCGCCGGCGTCACGCAGTGGCGCGCAGGCGATGCCGTGATGTCGACGTTCTTCCAGAACCACCCTGGCGGACGGCTGACGCTGCCCGCGGTGATGTCGTCACTCGGCGCGGGTGGTCCCGGCGTGTTCGCCGAGCACGTCGTACTCGCAGAGGACGGCCTCGTGGCATTGCCGCAGGGCTGGAGCCACGCCGAAGGCACCTGCCTGCCCTGCGCCGGTGTCACCGCCTGGGCCGCACTCAAGACGCTGGGCCAGCTGCAGCCGGGCGATCATGTCCTGATCCTCGGCACCGGAGGCGTCGCGTTGTTCGCACTACAGATCGCCGCAGCTTCCGGCGCGCGCCCCATCGTGCTGTCGTCGAGCGATGACAAGATCGCGCGCGCCAAGGCCATGGGCGCCGTCGCGGGCATCAACTATCGCGAGACGCCCGACTGGCCCGCCGCGGTGCGCAAACTGACGGGCGGCGCCGGCGTGCAGCATGTCATCGAGCTCGGCGGCACGGGCACGCTCGCGAAGTCGATCGCGTCGCTGGGCCTGAACGGGCACCTCGCGCTGATCGGGGCGCTCGACGGCTCGGCGGCGCGATCGATGCAGTGCCCTGATCTTCGGCGCGCTACGGGTCAGCGCGGTCATGGTCGGGTCGCGCGCGGATCATGCGGCACTGGCGGCGTTCATGGCGCAGCACCAGCTGCGCCCGGTCATCGACAGCACGTTCGGCTTCGACGATGCCGAGGCCGCCTACGCGCGCGCCGGTGGCGGCGCGTTCGGCAAGGTCGTCGTCACGCTCTGAGCGCCGGGTGGATGGTTCGCGCTGCGAACCTAACCCGCCTGGGCCTTCAGTGCCCGCACCGCCTCGAGCGCCGCCTGGACGTTCTCCGCGGGCGACAGTCCGCCAATGGTGTTCGCGATCTTGCCGTCCGCCGTGACGATGAACGTCACGCGCTCGCTGAAATTGTGGCCGATCTGCTTGCCACGCGTGTCGAGCATCGTGACTGCCTGCTTGCCACCGAACGAATCGATGATCGTGACGCCGAAAGACTTCGCGATGTCGCCTGACGCGTCGGATGCAACGGTCAGCTTGCCGCCGCAGTAATCGGGATCGGCCGAGAACTCGTGCAGTCGCTCGATGCTGTCGAGCGATACACCGACCACCGTCGCGCCCGCGGCCGCGAACTGATCGATCTGCTGCGCGAAGGTCCGCGCCTGGATGTTGCAGCCCTGCGTGTAGGCCGACGGATAGAAATAGACCACGACGGCGCCCTTCTTGCGCGCTTCGGCCAGCGAGAACGCGATTTCCTTGCCGGCCAGCGATGCGGGCGCCGTGAAATCGGGCGCTGCGTCACCTTGCTCCAACCCCGCCAGGGCGGCGACGGGCAACAACAGGGCAACGAGGGTCGTCAGCAGGGTTCTGGCAGTCATGGCATTTCCGTCCAATGGATGAATGGGCAGTCGTGACAGCATACCGCGCCGGGCCGCGGCTGTCCGCTGCTTGGTTGTCTGAGCCCCAGTCGTTGCGGTGCTGACCAGTTCCGCAGCGCATCGACGCCTACCCCCCTGTAGATCGCCCGATTTCGCGGCGACCCAAGGGGATGACATGCAGATCGAATCTTCGACGCGCCTCGCCGGCGCCGTCCTGCTGGCCGCACTGCTCGCAGCTTGCGGCGGCGGTGGCAATCCGTCCGCAGCGCCACCACCGGCCGCTCCGGCCATCGCGCTTGCGATCAGCCCGGCGAACCAGACCCTGGATCCGGGCGGCTCCGGCACGCTGACGGCGACGATCACCCGCAGCGGAGGTTTCAGCGGAGCCGTGACGATCGCGGCCACCGGAGTCCCGACCGGCGTCACGGTAGCGGGCGGCACGATCGACGCCAGCTCGACGACGCTCAGCGTGACGGTCACGGTCGCCGGCTCAGCCGCCGCGGCCACCAGTTCGATCAGCATCGCTGCTAGCGGCACCGGCGTTTCGACGGTCAATGCGCCGTACTCGCTGACCATCAATCCTCCCCCGCTCGACACGGATGGCGATGGTCAACCGGACACCGCCGACGCGGACGACGACAATGACGGCGTCCTCGACGTCAACGACCTGTTCCCACTGAACCCGTCGCGCACGCAGGCGATCGTCCCGGCATTCCCGCGCAACGGCGGCCTCTACCAGTTGCCGAACTACCCCTCGACCCGCCAGCTGGCCTGGGTGCTGCAGCAGCTCGCGCCCGGCACGACGACCTCGTTGACGGAGATCAACGCGCGCATTTCTCCCGCAGCGCTCGCGAACGTGCCGCCCGCATCGTGGCAGAGCTTCTTCGCGACGCTGCGCGGGATCTCGCCGGACGGCATCGTCATCGATCTGATCGCCGCCACGCCCACCAGCGTCACGGCGCTGATCGGCGTGCCCGGCAACAACGCCAGCGGCCAGTTCATGACGCTGACGACAGGCTACGCCGACGAGCGGATCCGCTCACTGGGTGCCAGTCGCTTTGCGCTCGATGGGTCGGTGATTTTCACGGCCGACCAATCGCTGACGCTCGCGCAGGCTGCCGACCGCTTCCTGACCCTTGGGGACCAGTCGTCGGTACTGGTCGCCAGGATCGACAACAACCAGTGCTCGCCGATCGAACAGCGCAACGCCACGACACCACGCGCCACGGCGTCGATCTTCAAGACCTGGGTGCTGGGCGCGCTTGCCGCGGCGGTCAACGACGGTCAGATCTCCGAGGCGCAAACCGTGACGCTGGTCGCCGCGGAGCGGGTTCGCAACAGCGCGCTGGCCAACGAGCCACTCGGCACGGTGTTTCCGCTGGCCGACATGGCCACGGAGATGATGGGCATCAGTGACAACACCGCGACCGACCACCTGCACCAGCTCGTGGGTCGAACCCGGCTCGAAGCGATACTGCCCGTATTCAACAATGCCAACCCGGACCTACTGACGCCCTTCCTGTCCGTGAACGAACAGTTCAACCTGTTCTCCGGCGTCCCGCTCGCCGACGCACAGGCCTACGCGACGGGCACGGAAGCGTTCCAGCGAAACTATGTCGACACCGTGCTCGAGCCGCTCGGACCGGTCACCGGCACGCGCAACAACACGTCGGTCTACATCAGCGCTTCGTGGCAGGCGACCCCCGTCGATGTCTGCAATGCGTTCGCCGGCATCCTGCGGATGAACGATCGCTCGCCCGGCTTCGTGCTGGCGGACCGGGCGCTGAGTGCGCAGAACGCACAACCGGGCCTGCGCAACCGCTGGGAGCGGGTCTGGTACAAGGGCGGTAGCCTGAACACCGGGGCCGGTTTCAACGTGCTGACGCACGCGTGGCTGCTGCAGAGCGACTCGCGGGGGACGTTCGTCGTCGTCGCGATGAACAACAGTTCGACGCCGAACATCGACCAGTTCGCATCGCAGTCGCTGACCGGGCGCCTGTTGCAGCTGGTGGACCAGCAGAACCCGTGAAGGTGCAGGGTTGGCAATCGGGTTGCCTTTGTATTAGACTTATCTAATATTAAGGACGGCCTGGCATGAACATCGAAAGCTTTTTCGATCCCGCGACTTCCACCTATACCCATGTGATCTGGGATGCGGCGACGCGACGGGCCGCGGTCGTCGATTCGGTGCTGGATTACGACCCGAAGTCGGGCCGCACGCGGACACACAACGCTGACCGGGTCGTCACCCGCATACAGGAACTTGCGCTTGCGGTGGATTGGCTGCTCGAGACCCACGTACATGCCGACCACCTCTCTGCGGCCCCCTACCTCAAGGCGCGTGTCGGCGGCCAGATCGTGATCGGCAACCAGGTCACGGTAGTGCAGAAGACGTTCGGCAAGTTGTTCAACGCGGGCGACGAATTCGCACGTGACGGGCGCCAGTTCGACCGGCTGGTTGCCGAGGGCGACCGGTTCGCCATCGGCGCGCTGCGTGTTTCGGTACTGCACACGCCTGGCCACACACCCGCCTGCGTCAGTTACGTCGTCGAGGACCCCGCCGCAGCACCTCAGAGACGGGTCGTGTTCGTCGGCGACACGCTGTTCATGCCGGACTACGGCACGGCGCGCTGCGACTTTCCAGGTGGCAACGCGCGCGAGCTGTATCGCTCGATCCAGAAGTTGCTGTCAATGCCGCCGGACACGCAACTGTTCCTGTGCCACGACTATCCCCCGGGGGGACGCACGCCGCAGTGCATCACTACCGTCGCCGCGCAACGCGAATCCAATGTTCATGTGCATGATGGCGTCGACGAGCAGGCATTCGTCGAACTGCGCGAAGCCCGCGACGCCAAGCTCGAGATGCCGGTGCTGATCCTCCCCTCGGTACAGGTGAACATGCGCGCGGGACACCTGCCGCCGGCGGAGGACAACGGCATCGCGTATCTCAAGATCCCCCTCAACGCGGTATGAAGCGCCTTCGATCAGCTATGCTCGGTTTGTGATCCTTTCCTGCCTCAGACAGCACCGCCATCGCGTCTGGTTCGCGGCCATCGTCATGCCGCTGCTGTGCCTGCGCGCAGCCGTGCCGACCGGCTTCATGCCGGAGCTGGGAGCTGATGGCTGGGTCACGATGCAGTTGTGCACGGTCCAGGGCCTCGTGCCACGTCGTGTCCAGATCGAGCCACTGGATTCGGTAACGAAGAACCTGTTCGGCAGTGAACCCGCACCGCATGACGATCGCGCCGATTGCGCCTACGCGCTCACGGCCGGCGCCTCGCCCGCTACAGGCGCGCCGGGGCTGCCGGACTTTGTTTCCATCGCGACGCTTTCCGTCACGGCCGGTCTCGCCATTGCGGCCGCCCAAAGGCTGGCCCGGTCGCAATCGGCGCGCGGTCCGCCTGCCTCGGTCGGCTGATTGACTTACCACCGCCGCCCTCTGGGTGCGCGCCGCTCGCCACCCCGGTCGGTTCCGCAAGTACCCCTCGATTCAGGAAGCTCCCATGAAATTCGCCACGCTGGCCGCAGGCCTGTTGCTGTCCACCCTCGCCTCCAATCCTCTGCTCGCCCACGAGTTCGAGCACGGCACCCTGACGATCAACCACCCCTGGGCACGGCCGACACCGCCAGGGCTGACGGTCTCTGCGGTCTATTTCAGCGTCAAGAACCACGGCAACACCGCCGACCGACTCATCGGCTGGTCGTCCCCCGTTGCGGGCAGGACGGAACTGCACGAGAGTCGCATGGACGGCGGCATGGCGCGGATGCGTCCGGTCGAATCGGTGACGATTCCGGCGCAAGGCACGATCAAGGCCGAGCCCGGTGGCCTGCACGTGATGCTGCTCGACCTCAGCAGCCGCTCGAAGTCGGCAAGAAAATCCCGGTGACGCTCACGTTCGAACGCGCCGGTGAAGTCAGGGTCGAAGCGGCCATCGAAGACGCCCGCAAACGCGCGAGCGACAATCACTCCCACCACTAGGCCCGGTGCTGACAGAGAGCCAGCTGCTTTCAGGCAGCGTGCAATTCGCCGCCAGCGTGCTTGCGGCGCTGGCGGTCTCCTTCGCACTGTTCACGCGCCCGTGGCGCGGCTGGCTCGTCGACACTGAACGTCGCGCGCTCTGGATCGGCAGCCTCGCACTGCTCGGTGCCGTCTGGTCGCTGCACGCCGGCTTCGTGCCGGGGTTGTCGCAGCGCTTCCTGCTGGTCACGGCGTTCACGCTGCTGCACGGCTGGGCGTTGACCATCCTGGGCGCAGCGCTGGTGCTCGCGGCCTTGTCCGCGCTCGGCATCGCCGACTGGGCCAGCTTCGGGCCCAACCTGCTGTGCACGGCGGTCGTGCCGGCTGTTCGCGGCACGCCTGCATGAGATCGTGCATGACCGGTTGCCGCGCAACTACTTCGTGTACTTCTTCGTCAGCGTGTTCCTGGGTTCCGCACTCGCCTGGAACCTGGGCGCGCTGACGCGCGCGCTGCTGCTCACGCTGTCGGGCCAACCCGCGATGAGTGCCGACACCGGCGAGGATTACCTGGCCATCCTGCCGCTGATGAGCTTCGGCGAAGCGTTCATCAACGGCATCGTGATCTCGGCCGCCGTGATGTTCCGCCCCAACTGGGTCAGGAGCTTCGACGACCGCGCCTATCTGTGGAAGCGCTAGGTCCCCTTGACGCCAGCCTCCGCTCCACGCCAGGCCTCGAGGATCTGCTCGCCGGTCGCGAACCAGACATCGCGCTGCCCGGCCAGATGCGTCAGCACCTCGCGCAGCGTGCCGATGCGATACGGCAGGCCGATGATGTAGGGCGTCAGCGGCAAGCTCAGGATGCGGCGACCGTGCTGGCGTGATTCCGCGTTCAGGACTTCGAACTGGTCGAGTACCTGCTGGGCGTACTCGTCCTCCGAGTGGTGGTAGTCGATCAGGATCTGCCGGTCCGAAAGCTCGAACGACAGCGGCATCGCCGTCAACTCGCCCGCGGCCGTGCGGAACGGATACGGCAGTTCATCGTTGACGAAATCGCAGAAGTAGTCGATGCCACGCTCCGCCAGCAGCTGCGGCGTCTGCGCCGACTCGCTGCGCGCCGGCGACAACCAGCCGCGCGGGCGTTTGCCGCTGATCCGCTCGAGCGCCGCGAGACTCTGGTCGACCAGCGCGCCTTCTTCCGCGGCACTGAGCCCGCCGTGATGCAGGCGATCCATGTCGACACCGTGCGCGATCAGTTCGTGCTTCCCCGCCAGCACATCGTCGACGAGCTGCGGATATCGTTCCGCCACCGCGGCGTTGACGGCGAAGCTCGCCTGCACGCCCAGGTCGCGGAACAGTCGCAGCAGGCGATAGGCGCCGACGCGATTGCCGTAGTCGCGCGTGGTGTAGTGGCGCAGGTCGGGATACGGCGTGACCATGCTGCCCGGCGCCTTGAACGGCTTGCCGGTCGGGTTCAGTGGAAAGAACTCCAGCGCCGTGCTGATCCAGATCGCAACGCGGGCACCGTTGGGCCAGGGTTGCGCCGGCATCGCGAAGTGGGACCGCCAGTCGTACCAGTCCTGGTCCATGCCATGCCGGCGCCGCGGGTACTTCAGGTAATCGTCCGGCAGGCTCATGCGGCGCTCCGGGCGTGGCGCGCGATGTCCGCGAGCGCGCCGTCGTAGCAGTTCGCGTAGTAGTACTCGGCGATCTCGCGCGCCGTCGTGACCCAGACGCCCTCGTGCGAGGTGATGTAGCGCAGCGCCTCTTCGAAGGCGCCGACGCGATGCGCATGCCCCACGAGATAGGCATGCAGCGGAATGCACATGACCGTGCCCGACTCGGCACCCTCCGCGTACAGCGTGTCGAATTGCCGCCGGATCATGTCGCCATAGGCGCGCGGCGTCGCCAGATAGCTGTTGTAGGCAATCACGTCGTTGATCTCGAGCGAGTACGGCATGCTGATCAGCCTGCCCTTCGCGACCTTGACCGGCTGCGGCTGGTCGTCCTGGAACAGGTCGCAGGTGTAGAGGATGCCGTACTCGGCCAGCAGGTCCATCGTCCGCTCGGTGTGCGTCAGCGCCGGCGCAAGCCAGCCCGCGATGCGCTGGCCCGTGGCCTCCTGCACGGTACGGATCGAATCCTCGATGATCGCGCGCTCCTGGGCTTCGTCCATGCCGTAGCTGTAGCGCGTGTTGTAGATGCCGTGGGAGAAGAACTCCCAATTGCGCTCGACGCCGTCGCGGATCAGCTCCGGATGGTGCTGGCACATCGCGACCGACAACGACACCGAACCACGCACTCCGCAGCGATCCATCGCTTCCATCATCCGGTAGTGGCCGACGCGGTTGCCGTAGTCGCGGTGCGAGTACGTCTGCACGTCGGGATAAGGGCGAGCCCAAGCCTGGCGTGACGGGTTCGGCGGCGGCGCGACTTCATAGAACTCGATGTTCGGCGCAACCCAGAACGCGATGCGCGCACCACCCGGCCAGACGATCTTCGGACGATCGCGGTAGGGCCAGAAATCGTAGAGGCGGATCGCGCTTCATGCCGCACCGCCAGTCGCTGCACGCGCCGTGGCCGCGCGCAAGTATGCGTGCACGTCATCAACCTGCACGACATCGGCGTACTTCAGCGCGAGGTCAGTGAGGTTCGCGTAGTGATAGCTCTCGTGCTTGTCGGCCACGCATTCCTCGGGAACGATGCAGCGATAGCCGCGGCTCAGCCCATCGACCGCAGCAGCGCGGACGCAGCCGGACGTCGACCCGCCGGTGAAGACCACGGTATCGACCCGATGCCAGACCAGCAGCGACCGCAGCGGCGTCTCATGGAAAGGCGATGGCATCTTCTTGCAGTAGATGACGTCGCGCACGCGATCGACCTCGCAGCGCTCGTCGAACGCGGCACGGTCGGCGCCGAACTTGATGTTCTGCAACGAGTCCGGCGTGTTCGTGCGCGTGCCCCAGATGCCGGCATCTTCGCCGGAGTCCATGTAGGCGACGTAGGTCCAGACCACCGGCCAACCCAGGGCGCGGAACTGCGCGGCAAGCGCGTTGACATGCTCGATCTGCCGCGGGTCGTTCTCGTAGGCTGTCTTGTACAGATCGGTGCGCGTGTAGGCCTTCTGCAGATCGATGTTCACGAGGGCAGCGCGCTGCCCGAAGCCGAAGCGCGCGCGCGCCGGGTTGGCCCGCACCTGCTCGTAGATCTGCCGAGCCGTCAGGGATGTTCGTTCCATGGCGATGCGCCCCTTCCGCCCACCGGCGGGGCGTCACGTTATAACGTGGGGCATTTTGCCAGCTACAGCGACAGCGCGACAGCGAGCGCCGCCAGCGAGACCAACATCGAAACCGCGGTGCCGATCAGCAGCCACAGATCGCGCCTGCGATTCAATTCGACGCGGGCAATCAGGCTGGTGTTCTGCTCGGCCAGCTGGTTCAGCAGCGCTGAAGACGCGAGCACGCGCTGCTGCAGGTCCTGCAGTTCCATCTCGCTCGCTTCCAGCCGGGCGCGCAGCGCCGCGCTCTGCGCCCCGAGCGTGGCGGGTTCTGCTCGATGCCGCGGGCGCTGCCGGTACGCCGGCGGGACGCGTCGGCGCAGCCGCGCCGCCCTTGCCGGCCTTCGAGGCATCCCAGAGCTTGCGCGCGGCATCGGCGAGCTGCGGCGCGTTGCGGATCACGTCGTTCCACGGCACGAGTTTCAGTACCGTCATCCACGGTATCGCCATGTGGTCTCCTCAGCTGTGGCCTGATGTGTCGTCCATCGGCTCGGGGCGGCCCGGGTCGCTACCCAGTGGCTCTGAGCCGCTCGGGCGCTCGACCATTCGGCGCACGATCCCCTGCTCACCGATGATCAGACCCAGCATCCGCCGTCGCAGTTCCTGGTCGGCCTGCGTCGGGCGACTCTGGCGCCGCAGGTAATCGAGCCAGGTCGGGCTTTCGAAGCGCTCGACCCAGTAGCGTGGATCGTCGATATCCTGGCAGACCGACCAGCGCCGCGCACCGTCGCGACGCCGCACGCGCCCGAGCTCGTTGATGATTTCGAGGAAGGCCGCGGCGTTCTGCGCCGGCACCCGATAGGTGATCGTGACGACGATCGGACCCGACGCGTCGTGGATCTCGACATGCGGCGGACGCACCGCGGCGGTCGCCTGCGGATCGAGTGAACCGGTGCTCGCGACCGCGACAGGCAACCAGCGCGCGACCAGCAACGTACCCAACGCGGCCACGCCAGCCGCCGTGATCGTCTCCCGCAGGCCGACCAGCGTCGCCAGCTCACCCGCACCCCAGCTACCGAGTGCCATGCCGCCGAACGCGATGGTCTGGTAGATGGCGAGCGTGCGGCCGGTGACCCAGCGCGGCGACGACATCTGCACCGTGATGTTGAACGTGGCCAGACCCAGCGTCCATACGGATCCGGCCATGACATGCGCCAGCAACGTCAGCGCGAACCAGCGGCTCTGGCCGATCACGACCATCGCGACGAAAGCGACGACACAGATCGCGCGCAGCACCGCGTCGCTCGAGTAGCGCGCCCGCAGCGCAGCGCTCGACAGCGCGGCGCCCATCGCGCCAATGCCGAAGCCCGCGAGCAGCACGCCGAACGTCGGTGCACCGCCGCCCAGCAGGTCTCGCGCAACGATGGGCATCAGCGCCGGGACGGCGGCCATCGGCAACGCAAACAACAGGCAGCGCGCGAGGATCGCGATCAGGTGCGGCGACAGCAGCACATAGCGAACACCGGCGCCAATGGCGGTAGCGAGCGGCTCGGGTGGCAGCGCGTTGCGCGGCCGATCAGGTTTCCACCACAGCAGCGTCGCGAGCATGCCGATATACGAGAAAGCATTGATCACAAAGGCCGCAGCCGCGCCGGCCGCCGCGACGATCACGCCGCCGATCGCAGGACCGACGCTGCGCGCCAGGTTGAAGCCGACCGCATTGGCCATCACGGCGGAGGGGATCTGCGCGCGCGGCACCTGGTCGCCGATCGAAGACTGCCAGGCCGGTGCGAATGCGGCCGAACCGCAGCCCAACAGGAAGGTCAGCAGCAGCAGCAGGGCCGGCGTGATCTTTCCGGCCAGGGTGAGGCCTGCCAAGGTCGCGGAAACGACCAGCATCAGCCATTGCGATGCGAGCATCGTCGCGCGACGGTCATGCGTGTCGGCATACGCACCGGCGATCAGCGAGAAGAAGAAGAACGGCAGCGCACCCGCCACCTGCACGAGGGCGACCATGTCCGGTGACGGTGCGATCGTCGCCATCAGCCACGACGCACCGACGCTCTGGATCAGCGTACCGAGCGACGACACCAGCGTGGCGAACCAGAATGCCGCGAACACACGCTGCGAGAAGGGCTCCAGGGTCGCGCGACGCCAGCGTTCGAAAGCCGAGGTCGCGGGGTTAGCGGTCATTCACGCCCTTCAATGTCGTCCAGCCTGCGCCCCAGCGGCGGCGGCCAGTCTACTGCCTCGCGCACCGCGCGGGCTACGGTCGGGGGGCGCTGCAGCATCACCCGCCGTTCCGCGAGGTGGTGGGCCATCACGCCGCCCGCGGGCGGCAGGTGCCAAGTCGCGTCCGGCGTCATATAGTGATGCCACAAGTGCCACCGGGGGGTCATCGATGAGCACGCCCGCAACACCGGCCGTCACCACGGCTGGCTTCAAGCGTTACTACCAGGCGCCGCTGCCGGCGATCATCGCCGTGCTGATCGTCTATTTCTGGCAGGGCCTCGGCCACACGGTCATGTACCTGATGGAGCATCGCTGGTTCCCCGACCAGGTGCTGCTGGTCGCGTTCCTCGGCGGCCTGATCGGCGCCGTCATGATCTACATCGGGCGCAACAAGTCCGAGAACGCGGCGACGCTGCTCGGCTTCGCGGGCGGCAGCCTCGTCTGGCTCGGCTGGATCGAGTTCAGCTTCGTCTGGGTGGCGGACGACCTAGGCGTGCAGGAGGCGATGTGGGGCGCCAAGCCGACGTTGCCCGAGTACCGCGTCATGCTGTCGTCGATCGGCGTGCTGTACGCGTCGCTCCTGGTTCTTCTTCTTCAACAGGGAAACGCGCTGCAACGCCTTCATGTGGCTGCACCGGCACCTGCGCATGAACCTCGGCGACAAGAATCCGGCTGCCCAGCGCAACCTGTGCTCGATCGTCGCGATGGAGACGATCTACGTGACCTGGTTCTTCTATCTGTACCTCCTCGTGATCTACAACCCGGACATCTTCGGCACCGAACATTGGGTCACGTTCGCATCGTGCGCGTTCTTCGCCGTCTGGGCGATCTACCTGATCCAGCGCCTCTGGTGGTACCAGCGCATGGCGCCGGCACTGCGCTACGCCATTCCAACGGCGATCATTGCCTGGAACGTCAACGAGATCCTGGAGAAATGGGGTCACCTCGATGAGATCTGGGTCAAGCCGCAGGAATATGCGCTTGAATAGAGCATGTTCGCCGCTGCACTCGTGCTGGTCATCGTGCTGGCGATCGTCAGCCCGCCGCGGCGTATCGTCGATCGAACACCGCCGGCCTGATCCGGCGCAGTCCCGTTGCAGGTGCGCGTTCAGCCGTCGCGGAACAATCCTGCGTAGGTCTCCCGAAGCACGGCCTTCTGGACCTTCGCCATCGCGTTGCGGGGCAACTCGTCAACGAACAATACGCGCTTGGGCAGCTTGAATCGCGCCAGCCGCTGGCCGAGCGCCTGCAGCACACCGGCCTCGTCGAGCGCGACGCCACGGTGGCGAACGATCACCGCAACGACCGCCTCGCCGAAGTCCGGATGCGGCACGCCAATGACTGCGGATTCGCCGACGCCGGACAGCGCATCGATCTCCAGTTCGATCTCTCTCGGATAGACGTTGAAACCGCCGCTGATGACCAGATCGCGCGCGCGACCGACGATCGCGACGCGGCCCTCCGCCGTACGGGTGGCGAGGTCGCCCGTGACGAACCAGCCGTCGCGGAATTCGGTGGACTGCAACTCAGGTCGCCGCCAGTAGCCGCCCAGCACGCTGGGACCCCGGATCTCGAGCATGCCGGGCGCGTCGGGCGCGCACGCCCTGCCCTGGTCATCGACGATCCGCAATTCGAATCCCTGCAGTGGGTAACCGACGCTGCCGGGCAAGCGCTCGCCGTGCAGCGGGTTGGAGGTGATGATCCCCGCCTCGCTCATGCCGTAGCGCTCGAGGATCCGCTGTCCGGTACGCTGCTCGAACCGCGCGAACGTGGCCGGCAGCAGCGGCGCGGACCCGCAGATGAACAGGCGTACACTGCCGGCCTGCTCGCGGGTGAAGCGCGCGTCGGCCAGCAAGCGCGTGTAGTACGTCGGCACGCCCATGAACACGGTCGCGCGTGGCAGCTGCGCGAGCACGGCATCCACGTCGAACTTCGGCAGCAGCAGCACGGCGCCGCCTGCGAGCAGGGTCGAGTGCAGCGACACGAACAGCCCGTGCACGTGATAAGTGGGCAGCGCGTGCAACAGCACGTCGTCGTCGCGCAATTGCCAGGCGGCAATCAGCGCAGCCGCGTTCGCGGCGAGGTTGGCGTGGGAGACCATCGCGCCCTTGGAGCGCCCTGTCGTGCCGGACGTATACACGATGGCGGCGAGGTCACCACCTGCGCGGGGTTCGATCGGCTGGACGTGCCCGGCATCGACCGCCAGCGCGGACACCCCCTCCATCCAGTCGCCGCTGCCGCTCCGGTCGAGCGTCCGGACGGTGACGTCTGCACCCGCCATCCCGCGGACGGCGCGCGCGCGCAGCGGATCGCAGACGACCAGCCGGGGCCCGGCGTCGGCGATGAAGTAACGCAGTTCCGATTCGGTGTAGGCCGTGTTCAAGGGCACGAACACGGCACCGGCGCGCAGACAGCCAAGATACAGCGCCAGCGACGCGACGGATTTTTCCACCTGCACCAGCACGCGATCGCCGGGCTGCACGCCGATGGCACGCAGTGCGGCAGCGTGCGCCGCAACGGCCGCGTCGACCTCGGTCCAGCTCAGCGCACGCCCGTCGGGTTCGATCCAGCAATCAGCCGCGCCACGACGACGCGCGACCTCGGCGAAGCGCGCATAAAAGTTCTGCGACGCGCCGGTCATCGGACGACGCAGGCCCGTCAGGGCGTGGCGTCGAAGCCGGGCACCTGGGTCGGTGTCGACGTCCCTGTCAGTGCGATCGCGGAGTTGCCAAGCTGGCGTCCCGCATTGTCACCCCATGCGAACACGGCCCCATCGTTGCGCAGCGCGAGCGCGAAACTGCGGCCGCCGGTGGCGACCCCGACCGCCCCCGACAAGCCGGTTGCAGCCGTGAACGCATTGCGCCCAGTCGTGGTGCCATCGCCGATGGAACCCGACTCGTTCGAACCCGCGCCGACGACAGCGCCGCTGCTCTCGGCCAGCAACAGCACCCGATCCCCGGCGGCCGCGTCCACGACATCGGTGCGGACTGCCGTCGGCACGAACACATCCGTTGTCACGCTGCCGGCGAACCCGAGCTGATTGTCGGTGTTCTCGCCCCAGGCCAGCACCGTGCGCTGGGCGGTGATGACGGACGACAGATCGCCACCTGCGCGAATCCTGACCGCACCCTGGATCGGTGTCGCGACGGGTGCACGCCGGACCTTGAAGTCGCCCAGTCCAAGCTGCCCCGCGGCGTTCGCGCCCCAGGCGAGGACCGTGCCATCCGCCAGCAGCGCGAGTACATGGTCGTTGCCGGCACTGACATCGCGCGCCGTCGTCACGCTGCCCACCTGCAATGGCGCGAGCGCCACCGCCGTCTGCCGCGTACCAATGCCGAGCTGACCCGACGTGTTGACACCCCAGGCGTAGATCGTGCCGTTGTCCAGCACGGCGAGCGACAGGTCCCGCCCCGCGGCGATCGCGACCGCGGCGGCAGGCAGCGTCACGCGCGTCGGCGTGCTGCGCAGCTGCTGGTCACCCAGCCCGAGCTGCCCGTTGGAGTTGCGACCCCAGGCATAGACGCCGCCATCGGACAACAGCGCCAGGGCATGGTTGCCGCCGGCTGCGACGCGCACCGCCGTCAGGCCAGCCGGCAGCGTGACGCTGCCGATCGAATCGCTGGCCGCACTCGTCGTGCCGTCGCCGCGCTGGCCCTCGCCGTTGTAGCCCCAGCTGGCAATCGTGCCATCCTGGCGCCGCACGAGGACGAAGCTCTCGGCATTGGTCAGCGTGCGAGCCGCCGCAAGCTCCGCCGCCGGTGCCGGCGGTGGCGATGCGGCCGCCGCAACGACCGTCAGCGCCGCCGCGGAACTCGTCGCCGTGCCGCGTGCGTTCGTGACCACGACGCTGAACGAAGCACCGTCGTCGCCCGCCGCAGCAGCCGGCAGGACGTAGATCGGGCTGGTCGCGCCCGCGATGTCCGTGGCGCCCCGGCGCCACTGGTAGGTGAGCTCGCCGCCGGTCGCGGCAACGGCAAAGACCACGGCATCGCCCACCGCAACCGTCTGGCTCAACGGCTGGGTCGCGATCGCCGCCGCGGCCTGCACCGTCAGGGTGGCCGCAGCGCTGGTCACGAATCCTGCGCCATTGCCGACATCGACCGTGAATACCGCGCCATCGTCACCCGCAACGGTCGCTGCGGTCGTGAACGTCGCCGCGTTCGCGCCGGCGATGGGCTGGTCATCGCGGCGCCACTGGTAGGACAGGCCCTCGCCCGTGGCGGTGACGGTGAACGTCGCGGTTGCGCCAACGGCAACCGTCTGGCTGGTGGGCGACGTCGTGATGCTGGGCGGCGGCAGGACCGTCAAGGTCGCCTCGTCGCTGGTCACCGACCCCTTGTCGTTGGTGATCGTGATCGAAAAGCGGGCGCCGTTGTCAGCGGGCGTCAACAGCGGCGTCGTGTAGGTGGGGCCGGTCGCGCCGGCGATGGCGACGCCGTTGCGCAGCCACTGGTAGCTCAGCGGTGTCGCGCCCTCGACCCCCACGTCGAAATAACCCGTCTGGTTCTCGAACGCCGACCGGTCGCGCGGTTGCTGGAAGATGGTCGGCGCATCGGCACCGTCGCTGCCGAGGCAGCCGGCCAGCGACCCGAGCGACAGCGCCGCGACCAGCACGGCGAGCCACGGTCGCGCATGCACGGATGCGAAACCCGGACGTAGAGACACGCTGCTCATGAAGTACTTCCTGCGACCGAAACGACGGCAGCCGGTTCGTCACCGCGCGGCAGGCAGCCTTGCGGTCCGAACGATCTGCCTTGTGATTAGTAGGTCGAAGGATAGCAAAGTTCAGAAATCGACGACCGGCGGGTTCAGCCGGCTCGCGACAGTGGTGCCCCGTCAGGCCGGACACGGACTGCCTGCGACTCGACGCGATTGCGCCCCTCGTGCTTGGCGCGGTACAGCGCTTCGTCGGCACTGCGCACGACGTCGGACCAGTCCAGGGCCGTGCTCGCGAGCACCGACGCCACGCCGAAACTCGCCGTTACCCGCCACTGCTGGCCACCGATGCTGAACTCTTCCGCTGCGAGGTTCACGCGAATGCGCTCGGCGACGATCATCGCGTCGTCGACGCTGCACCCGGGACACAGGATCACGAACTCCTCGCCACCGAAACGCCCGACTGTATCCTCGGTCCTGACGGTTCGCCGCAGGACACGCGCGGTCCGCTCGAGCACGATGTCACCGGCCTCGTGGCCGCGTTCATCGTTGATGCGCTTGAAATGGTCGAGGTCCACGAACACGACGCAGAAGTTGCGCATCTGGCGAACCGCCAGCGCCCAGTCCTGTCGCATGCGCTCGAGGAGATGGCGCCGGTTCGGCAACCCGGTCAGCGAGTCGGTCAGCGCGACACCGGCCAGCTGGCGGTTCAGCGCCTCGAGCCGGGCGTTGGTCTCGCGCACCTGCTCGGCCCGCGCGCGAGCTGGCGCTGCATGCCAACGACGCGACGCGCCGGACGTAGCCGCGCCTGCAATTCGCGTGGCACGATCGCTTCTGGATGTAGTCATCGGCGCCGGCATCGAACGCCTCGACGAGCTTTTCGTGATCGCCGTTGCCGGTCAACAGGATGACGTAGGTCATCGCGCCGGGCAGCGCTGCTGCGAATCGACCGACACAGGCCGATGCCATCCAGTCCTGGCATGACGAGGTCGGTGACGACGACGTCGTAGCGTCGCGCACCGAGCGCGGCCAGGGCCTGCAGCCCATCCGCGGCCTCATCGACCGTGAAGCCCCGCGCCTGCAGCAGCCGCGTGACCGTCAGGCGCTGCGACGCGACGTCCTCGGCCACCAGCACCCGCAGCGCATCCTCCGGCTGGGGCACGCTCGGTTCGGGCAGGTCGGCCCGCGGGTCGAGCTGGTGCAGCAGCGTCGCCTCGCCCTGCATCGACAGCAGATCGGCGACCGTGATGGGGCGCGTCGAGACGTTCAGCTCCTCGCCCCACGCGCGCCAGTCGTTCAGCACATCGCTGAGTATCAGGTTCAGTTGGTCGGGTTCGATGCCGAGCGTTGCGAGGCCCTGCGCCAGCACCTCGGCCGGTGCCGGACCGACGCTGCAGACATCGATGCAGCAGTCCGCGATCAGCCCGGCAAGATGCAGCAGGTCAGCGAGGCGCTGGGTTCGCTCGTTGCGTTGCCCGTCGCGGGCACCGCGCAGCAAGATCGCATCGATCAGCGGCTGGGGCATGCTCCAGTCGCGCAGCATCAACCCGGTCAGCTCGCGATTGCAGACGAAGAACGCGGCCCGTTCGAGGTCGCGGCGAACGCTCTCGTCGCGCGCCGCCGGATCGCCGAGCAATGCCGTGTATTCGCGCGGATACAGCGTCGCGAGCGCGAGCGATCCGACGTCGTGCAGCAGGCCCAGCGTGAAGCATTCGTCGGCGGGGATCGAGCGCGCGTCGCGGCCGATACGCTCCGCCGCGACAGCCGTCGCCAACGAGCGCGACCAATAGCGGCGGTAATCGAATCCTTCGCAGTCGCCAGTAGCGCTGCGCTCCATCAACGAGAACCCCATCGCGAGCTGGCGCACGCTGCGGAACCCGATCCGCACGACCGCATCGCCGATGGAGACGACTGGCCGCGTACCCGCCGCTGCGGCGTTCGCCACCTTGAGCACGCGGCCGGCAAGCGATGGGTCGCCCTGCAGGACGCGGGCGAGTTCGGCCGACGTGACGTCGTCGCGACTCGCCAGGTCGAGCAGCTTCAACGCGACGCCGCCCGGTGACGGCAAGCGCCCGCTCTGCTTCAGGTCCTCGAACGCCCCACCGCGCAGCGTGCTCATGCAACCCCACTCTGGCGCAGCGGTGGCGCCTCGAGTTCTGCGACGGCCAGATCGCGGAAACGTTCCACCTGCGACGCGAGTTCGCCCAGCCGCCGTATCGCGCCGTCGTAGTCGGCGCCGCGGGCGAGCGCCTCGATGTCGCCGGCGATATCGCGCACCCGGATCGCGCCGGCGTTCGCCGCCGCGCCCCGCAGCGAGTGCGCCGCCGACAGCGAAGGCCGCGGGTCCGGTGCGCGCAACGCACGCGCCAGCGCCACGTACAGGCCGACCGACTCGCGCAGGAAGGCCTCGAGCACCTGCGCGCGAGCTCCGATCGTCCATCGATCGCCCCAGCAGACCGTCGCGATCGGGACACCGCCGCGCGTCGCCGTGCCCTTCGCCACGCGCGGCCGCAGCGGACGCGCCTTCACTCTCTGCCGTGCCGCCGGCTCCACGAATCAGGCCGGGCACGATCCTCACCAGCGAATCCGGACAGCATGCGGGAGCTGACGGGCTTGGTAAGAAAATCGTCGAAGCCGACGGCGAGGCATTGCACGCGGCCTCGGGCATTGCATTGGCGGTCAGCGCGATGACCGGGATCCTCGGTTCGAGCACGCCGCCGCCGCCCGCACGAATCTGGCGCGTCGCCTCGATGCCATCGAGCCGCGGCATTTGCAGGTCCATCAGCACGAGGGCGTAGCGGGAGCGGCGCAGCGCATCGAGCGCCTCGACGCCGTCCACCGCCGTATCGGCCGCGACGACGCGCCTCAGCAGCCCGACTGCAACCTGCCGATTGACTGGATTGTCATCGACGACCAGACACGGACCGGTTCCGTGTCCCCCGCAGGAGAAGACATCGTGGTTCCACATATGCGGGGACACCCCGCTGCACACCCTGTAACGGCGCGCCGGTTGCCCCATTTTGAGTCGATCGCGTCGCACCATGGACCGGTGTCGGCCAAAGGGCCCCGGACGAGGCCGATAGCGAAGCCGGCGTGAGAGAAACCCTGAGCCATGATCGCAATATGACAAGCACTTCCACGGCAGCGGCGTCCAGCCGCTGGCGCCTGCTGATCGTCGTCGTCGCGACCCTCGGATGCGGCACGCTGGGGTCTGCGCTGCTGCTGAACCGGATGCTCGAAAGCCAGTACGCCGAAGCAACGGCGACCAGCACCCGCCACAGCACCTTCCAGGCGGAACTCGCGGCGCTGCTGCCGGCCGTCGGTGAACTGGCGGAGGCGGCCAATCGCGCGCCGGACCCCGATCGAATGCAGGCGGCGCTGCAACAGATGGATGACAGCGGTACTGCGCTGCGCGCGGCGTTGCGGCGCCTGGACGAGCGACTGCCGCAGGCATTCACGGAGCAGGCGCATGACGACGTCGCCGATCGCCTCGCGACGATCGACCGCGCCCTGGGGCGGCTGCTGGTGCAGGCGCTGCAGCTGGCATCGCACCTGCGCCAGCAAGACCAGGCGAGCGCGGGCGTCGCACTGACCGCGTTGAACCGCGAGGCGCAGCTGCTGTCCAGCTCCGTCGCGCACGCGCAGGCGGGCGTGGCCACGCTGCAGGCGTCGCACATGGCATCCACCGCGACGCAGTCCGCACGCCTGCGCAGCATGCAGCACGCGCTGACCGGGTTCGCGGCGCTGGTCGTGCTGCTGACTCTCTTCTATGCATGGCGCGGCAGTCGCGCCTGGCAGCTCGCGACGCAGCAGCACGAGCGCATGGTGGAGCAGAGCCGGCGCAATGCCGAGCGCTTCGAACTCGCCGCACGCGGCAGCCACGACGGCATCTGGGACTGGAACGCCCACGATGGTCGACTGTTCGTGTCCGATCGCCTGAACGAACTGCTCGGCCTGCAGGCCGGCGCGCTGGCGGACCTGAGCAGCTTCAATCGGCGCGTTCATCCTGAAGATCGCGCGCGGATCGCGAGCGCGCGCGACGCCCACCTCGCCGGCCGGGCGAACCTGCATGTCGAGTGCCGGATCCTGCATGCCAGTGGCGTCTTCCGCTGGTTCCTGATCCGCGGCGAGGCGCTGCGCGACGGGCACGGCGTTGCGCAGCGCCTGTGTGGCTCCCTGACCGACATCACCGATGCCAAGCTGGCGGAACTGCACCGGGCCGAAAGCGCCGCACAGATCGCGGCTGAACGTGCGCGACTCGCGGCATTCGTCGAGCATGCACCGGCGGCGATCGCGATGTTCGATGCACGACTCGATTTCGTCTGCGCGAGTCGCCGCTGGCTCGAGACCTTTGCCGGCCGCACGGACGACGTGGCGGGCCAGCCGTTCTTCGAAGTCGTGCGCAACCCGCCGCGCGGCTGGCGGGCGCTGCTGTCGCCCGTGCTCGACGGCGAAATCGTCCATGTCGACGACGAGTGCTGGCAGCCGGCCGGGGACGTGGGCATCCGCCACCTGCGCTGGGAAGCCCGCCCGTGGCTCGATGAGCGCCATGGGGAGTCGGGCGTCCTGCTGTCGGTACAGGACATCACGGATGACCACGAGCGGGCCGCCGAACTGGCCGGCATGCGTGACGCCGCCGAGAGCGCCAACCGCGCAAAGAGCGAATTCCTCGCGACGATGAGCCATGAGATCCGCACGCCGATGAACGGCGTGCTGGGCTTCACGCAACTGCTGCTCGACACCCCGCTCGATGCGGAGCAGCGCGACTACGTCAGCACCATCGAGTCGTCAGGCCAGGCGCTGCTGGCGCTGATCAATGACATCCTGGATTACAGCAAGATCGAGGCTGGCCGCCTGACCGTCGAGGCATTCGACTTCGAACTCGACCCCATCGTCGAGGAAGTCACCAGCCTGCTGTCGCCCCAGGCGAGCCAGCGCGGCGTCGACCTGCTGGTCGATCCGGGCCCGCTGGCGCCGCTGCACCTGCACGGCGATCCCACGCGGCTGCGGCAGGTGCTGATCAACCTGCTGGGCAATGCCATCAAGTTCACCGAGCGTGGCCACATCCTCGTGGAGATCGGTGCGGCCGCCGCCGGCAACGTCCTGATCAGTGTCAGCGATACCGGCATCGGCATGACCGAGGCGGTGCAGCGCACGCTGTTCCGCAAGTTCGTGCAGGCGGACTCGACCACGACCAGACGATTCGGCGGGACTGGCCTCGGACTCGCGATCTGCAAGCAGCTGGTCGAAATGATGGGCGGCCAGATCGGCGTCGAGAGCACGCCAGGCAAGGGCTCCCGTTTCTGGTTCACGATCCCGCGAGCCCGCGCACCGGTCGCGACCGTGGCCGAAAGCGCGCTGGACTGCACGGCGCTGCGCGATGCGCGCGTGCTGGTCATCGACGACGTCGAACCGAACCGGCGCATCATCGCGACGCACCTGGCCCGCTGGGGGATGCGACACGAGACGGCACCGGACGGCGAGTCGGCACTGCGCCGGCTGCGCGCGGCCCTCGACGAACCGGCGCCCTTCGACGTGGCGATCATCGACTACCTGATGCCCGGCATGGATGGCGAAGCGCTCGGGCGGGCGCTGCGCGCCGACCCGCGTTTCGCGGACCTGTCGATGATCATGCTGACGTCGAGCGCGCAGCGTGGCGAAGCCACGCGCATGCTGGAAATCGGCTACGACGTCTACCTGACGAAACCCCTGACGCGCGCGTCACGCCTGCTGGACGCCATCGCCACGGCCAGCGCGCGCCGCTCGGCGCGTGTCGCGAGCGTGCTGCTCGAGCAGCAGAGCGCTGCGACCGTAGCCACCGCAGGCACGGTCTCGACTGGTGCCGGCGGGACCGGGCCGGCCGATGGGTCGGCCAGCCAGGCCAGCGTACTCGTCGTCGACGACAACGCGACCAATCGCCTGCTGGCGCAGCGGGTGCTGGCCAAGCTCGGCGTCGCGAGCGAAACGGCCGACAACGGCGCACAGGCCGTGGAGGCAGTGCGGCGGCGTTCGTGGGCTCTCGTGCTGATGGATTGCCAGATGCCCGTGCTGGATGGCTTTGAAGCGACCTGCCAGATTCGCGAAATGGAACGCGCGACAGGACGACGCACACCCGTCGTCGCGCTCAGCGCCGGCGCGATGAGCGAGGAACGCGATCGCTGCGTGGCGTCCGACATGGACGGCTTCCTGTCCAAACCGCTGCTGCCACGCGACCTCAGTGCGGAACTGCAGCGCTGGGGCATCGTGCACGCCATGGACGCCGTGCCGACCGCGCGCGCTGCCGGCCCATGACCTGCACGCCAGCGCCTCAGGAACTGCAGGACAGCATCGAGCAACCGGGACGCTCGCGTGCCCACCCTGGTCGGCGCGCCGCGAAATCGGCGCAGTCGGCGCGCTCGACATACGGTTCCTGGACGGCCGCCAGCAGGCGCTCGAGCACGCCCATGTCCCCCTGCTCTGCTGCGTCGATCGCCAACTGCGCGAGATAGTTGCGCGGCACGATCCACGGGTTGGCGCGCTGCATGGCGGCGCGGCGCGCCGCGAGCACCGCGTCGCGGGCGGCAGCGTCCGTTGCGGGCGGCAACTCCCGGGTGACCGCCGCGACGTAGCGATCGAGCCATGCCAGCCAGCGCGTCGCCGTCGCATCATCGAACGCGGGTTGCGCGTGGCTCGCCTTCGCCAGCAGTGCGAGGCGTCGCGTTGCATCGCCGTTCTCTAGGGGGCCCGTCTCGAGTGGCTGCTGCGCCAGGCCGCGGAAGAAAATCGTGAAATCCACGGCGCTGGTTTCCATCAGCGCGAACATGTCGCCGAGCAGCGCGTCGTCGGCCTCGCCCAGCAGTCGCGGCAGCCCGAGCTTCGCGGCGTAGTGGCGCCGGTACGCGGTGTCGAAGCAGCGCCGGTACTCGGCCAACCCCTGCTCGAACGGCGCGCGATCGGGCACGAGTTCGAGCAACGCACCAGCGAGGCGCGCCAGATTCCACTGGCCGATCTGCGGCTGGGCCTGGAAACAGTAGCGGCGCCCGCCCGCGTCGGTGGTGTTCGGCGTCCACTGCGGCTCGTAGTCTTCCATCCAGCCGTAGGGACCGTAGTCGATGGTCAATCCGAGGATGGACAGGTTGTCGGTGTTCATGACGCCGTGCACGAACCCGACTCTCATCCACTGCGCAAGCAGTTCCGCGGTTCGGCGGCAGACGTCGATGAACCAGTCGCCGATCCGCGTGCTCGCTTCGCCGCCGGCAAGCTGCGGGAAATGGGTCGCGATGACGTGTTCGCACAGCTGCGCAAGCGGCGTCGTCTCGCCCAGCGCCGCATGGATCTCGAAATTGCCGAAGCGCACGAACGACGGCGCGATCCGGCAGACGATCGCACCGGGCTCGGTGCGCGGTCGACCATCGTAGAACATGTCGCGCACGACGCCCTCGCCGCTCGCGACCAGACTCAGCGCGCGAGTCGTTGGCACCCCGAGATGATGCATCGCCTCGCTGCAAAGGAACTCGCGCAGCGATGAACGCAGTACCGCGCGGCCGTCCGCGAAACGCGAATACGGCGTGGGGCCGGCCCCCGTCAACTGCAGCTCGAGCCGACGGCCATCGGCGGTGACGAGCTCGCCCAGCGTGATCGCCCGCCCGTCACCGAGCTGTCCGGCCCAGTTGCCGAACTGATGGCCGCCGTAGCGCGCCGCGTAGGGCTGCATGCCGGGGAACAGGACATTGCCCGCCAGCAACTGCACGGCCGGATCCGCGTCGCGGGCCGGTCGCGCGATGCCCAGCTCGTCGCCGAGCGCATCGGACCAGGCCAGCAGGCGCGGCCGCGCCACCGGCGTCGGGGCGACCCGTGAATAGCAGGCGTCCGGCACCTGCCGCACGGCATTGTCGGTCCGCGGGTCAGCCGGCAGCGCGTCGACGAAACGCGCATCGAACGCGAACGACTCGAGCGGGCGCAAGCCTGTCGCGGGCGCTGCAGCGGATCCAGCATCGCGGTGGGCATCCATGCCGCGGCGTCCCGTCAGTCCGCCAGGAATGCCGTCACCGCATCGCTCCATGCATCAGGCTGTTCATCAGCGATGTCATGCGAGCCGCCGATCAGCTCTGCATAGGAGAAATCTGGACGGATCGCATGGCCGCGCCGCGTCGCGTCGTACAGATCCTCCCCGTGTTGGTCAGCAGCAGCGTGCGGACGCGAATCGCGTGCAGCAGCGCGGTCAGGTCGGCATTGATGATCAACGGAAACGCCTTCCAGTTGGTTGCACCGCTCACGAGCCCCTCGACGGTGTAGCGGTGCATCAGGTCCAGGTCCGTCCAGCCGGGCGTCGATCGCAAGCGGTTCTGCCAGGCGACCAGCAGGTGCGCGCCATCGGCCTGCGGCGCCTTCGGCCCGAAGTAGAACGTGCCGAAATGGGCACGTTCGGCATCCGTCAGTAAAGGAAAACCGTTAAGCACCAGGCTCGATACCTGCTGCGGCTGCGCGACCGCGAACAGCGCCGCGACGACGGCGCCGGTGTGGTGCCCGAGCATCGCGGCACCGGCCCAGCCGACGTGCGCCAGCGCGGCAGGGATACAGCCGGAATACGACTCGAGGGACAGCGGCTCAGGCGCCGGGTCGGACATCCCGAAACCGGGCATGTCGAGTGCCAGCACGTGGAAGCCGCGCGCGGCAAGGCGTGGAATCACTGCACTGAACTGCGCGCTCGACAGGGGCGACTGGTGCAGCAACAGCAGGGGCCGCCCAGCCCCGGCGATCCGGTAGTGAACCTGGCCCGACGGCGCCCTGAAATAGCCACGTTCGATGGTCATGCCCCTACAATCCTGCCATGAGTACGCGCAACCGCCAGTGGGTCCTCGCGGCTCGACCCGAGGGCCACGTCCGGCGCACGGATTTCGAGCTGGTGGAGCGCCCGCTGCCCGAACTGGCCCCGGGCCAGTTCCTGATCCGCACACTTTACCTCGGCGTGGCCGCCGTGATGCGCGGGTACATGCTGAACACCGAGAAATTCGAACGGCCGCTCGCGATCGGCGATGTCATGCACGGACGCGGCGTCGGCCGCATCATCGCCTCGCGCAACCCCGACTGGCCGGTCGGCGAGATCGTGCATGGCAAGCTCGGCTGGCGGGAGTACGCCGTCGCGGACGGCTCGCCCTACTACCTGATGTACCGCGTCCGGCAACGGGTCGCACCGGTCTCGACGGCATTGGGCGTGCTCGGCCTCACCGGCTTCAGCGCTTACCTCGGCCTGGTCGACGTCGGCGCCGTCAGGTCGAACGACACGGTGCTGGTCTCGGGCGCGGCGGGCGGTGTCGGCTCGACGGTCGGCCAGATCGCGCGCAACCTGGGTGCGACCGCCGTCGGCCTCGCCGGCACGGCCGAGAAGTGTCGCCTGCTGACCGACAGGCTCGGCTACTCCGCGGCGATCAACTATCGCACGGAGGACATCGGTGCACGCATCGCGGCGCTTTGCCCGGACGGGATCGACGTCGTGTTCGACAACGTCGGCGGCGAGATACTCGACGCCGCCCTGCTGCACCTTCGCCGCCATGCGCGCGTCGTGCTCTGTGGTGCGATATCGCAGTACGTCGATGGCGTCGAGCGTCCGCGCCCGCTGGCCAACGCCTTCCAGTTGTTCAAGAAGATGGCGCGGATGGAAGCATTCTTCGTCTATGAACTCGCCGAGCACTTCCCGCGCGCCGAAGCCGAGCTCGCCGCGTGGATCGCCACAGGGCGGCTGGTCTGGCAGGAAGACCGGCTCGATGGCATCGAACGGATGCCCGAGGCCTTGATCCGGCTGTTCGAAGGCCGGAACGTCGGCAAGCAGATCGTCCGCATCGCCCCCGAAACCGATTGAGCCACGGATCCGTGTCGCCATGAAACTGCAGCAGCTGCGCTATCTCGTCGCCATCGTCGAATCCGACCTGAAAATATCCGCTGCGGCCGACAAACTGCACACGTCGCAGCCGGGCGTCAGTCGGCAGATCAAGCTCCTCGAGGATGAACTTGGCTTCCAGATCTTCGTGCGCGAAGGCCGTGCCCTCAAGCGCCTGACGCAGCATGGCCAGCGTGTCGTCGAACGCGCGCAGCGCATGGTGCGCGAGGCGCAGGCCATCCGCGGGCTCGCGCTCGACCTGCGCGACGACCAGCGCGGGACTCTGTCGATCGCCACGACCCACACGCAGGCGCGCTACGTGCTGCCGCCGGCGATCTCGCGCTTCCGCGAGCGATATCCGAAAGTGCGACTGCACCTGCACCAGGGTACGTCCGAGCAGATCGCCGACATGATGCGCACCGAGCATGTCGATCTCGCGGTCGCGACGGGTTCGAACGCCGAATTCGAGCACTGCGTGCTGCTGCCCTGCTACGAATGGCACCGGCGGCTGGTCGTGCCGCGGGACCATCCGCTCGCGCGCGCCAGGCACGTGACGATCGAGAAGCTCGCTCAGTATCCGATCGTCACCTATGTGTTCAGCCTCAGCGGGCCATCATCGCTGCGCAATGCGTTCGAGCGCGCGGGCCTCGACCCCGACATCGCGCTGACCGCCCGCGATTCGGACGTCATCAAGACGTACGTCCGGCTCGGCATGGGCGTCGGCATCGTCGCGGCGATGGCCGTCAGTCCGACCGACGACCCGGACCTCGTATCGATCGACGCGCAGCACCTGTTCCCGCGCCACTGACCTGGAGTCGGTTTCCGGCGGGGCGCCTTCCTGCGGCGCTATGCCCATGTTTCATGCACATGCTGGCGCCACACCTCGATCGCCAGCGGGTGCGCAAGGCAGCCGCGGCCCAGACCCCAGGGCGTCGCCCAGGTCTTCGAAAGCGTCCGATTGCCGCTATATGCCTGAAGAAGCGCCGCCTGTCGGACAGGCGGCCGGATGCCGTTCAGTAGAATTCCCGCTCACCTTTGCCTGAGGAACGACCATGGAAGTCGACATCATTCTCGAGCCCGACCTGACCCCGCGGCAGGTCGCCGAACTCGGTATCGAGGCCGAGAAGTACGGCATCCGCGCGCTGTGGACTTCCAACTTCTTCGCACATTGGGATGCCTTCCTGTCCGCAGCCGTGCTCGCGGAACGCACGACGAAGCTGCTGATGGGCCCGCTCGCGGTCAGCCCGTTCGAGATGCATCCGCTGAAGATCGCCAACTCGCTGCTGTCATTGAACGAGATGAGCGGCGGTCGCGCGGTGATTGCCGTCGGCGCCGGCGAGGGCAATGTCGACGCGATGAACCTGCCGAAGCCGCCGAAGGTCGTGCGCGCGGTGCGCGAATCGATCGAAATCGTCCGCGGCGCCGCCTACGGCCACATCGCCAAGGGCTACCAGGGCGAGGATTTCCAGATCCGCCTGCCCTGCGCCTACCCGTGGGCGAAGTCGACGCCGCCACAGGTATACGGCACGGCGTATCGGGAACAGATGATGCGGATGTTCGGTCGCGTCGCCGATGGCGTGTTCATCGGCTGTACCCCACCCGAGGTCATGGCGCCGGCGATGGACGAAGTGCGCGCGGGTGCCGTGAAGCGCGAAGCGGGCATGGCGCCCGTGCGCGCCAACACGTTCTGGGCCTGGCACCTGAAGCGCGATCGCAAGGAAGGTTATCGCGAGTCGCGCCGCGAACTGGCCTGGCGCGCGCGCAAGCTCGACCCCGAATTGCTGGCGCACGTGCTGTCGCCCGATGAGGTGCAGCTCGTGCGCGCCAACTACGACAACTGCGTCGCGGCCTGGTTCGACCGCTCCGGCCACATCAAGGGCATGCCCGAGGACATCCCGAACCGCTTGTGCGAGTACTTCACCTCCACCGGCGGCCTGGAGGACCTCGATCGCGAGATCGAGCGCTTCAAGCTGTTCGGCAAGGCGGGCCTGACCGAATCGCGCTGCGCCTGCATGACGACCCGATGGATGGATTGCGGATCATTGGCGAGCACGTCGTGCCGCAACTGCGGGCCTGATCCATGACGTCCCCCACGACCGGCGCACCTGCGACCGACAAACCAGCCCCGCTGCCCTGCCCCGCGTCGTCGCCGTGCTCGGCGGCACCGGTGATCTCGAGGGTGGCGTGGCGCGCTTCCTCGCGCGCAGGGCATTGAAGTCGTGATTGGCTCGCGTGATGCCGCGCGCGCCGCGGCCGCCGCCGTGCAACTGGCCACCGAACTGCCGGGCGCGACGGCGCGCGGTGCCGGGCTCGCCGACGCGGCCCAGGCAGGTGACGTCGTCGTGCTGGCCGTGCCGTATGCCGCCCACGCCGACACGCTCGTGGCCGTTCACGCGGCCGTGCAGGGCAAGATCCTGATCGACACGACCGTGCCGCTGCGACCGCCGAAAGTCATGCGGGTGCAGTTGCCCGCCGCCGGCAGCGCTGCCGTCGAAGCGCAGCAGGCACTGGGTGACGGCGTACGCGTCGTGCCGGCGCTGCAGAACATCTCGGCGCACTACCTCGCGGAAGGCGTCGTGCCCGACTGCGACGTGCTCGTCACCGGCGACAACGAGCCGGCGCGGCAGCTGGTCATCGACCTGCTCGCGCGCGGCTGGCTGCGGGCCTGGCACGCGGGACCGCTCGCGAATTCGGCAGCCGCCGAGGCGCTGACCTCCATCCTGATCGGCATGAACAAGCGCTACAAGTTCCAGGGTGCCGGCATCCGGATCACCGACGGCGCCTCCCACTGAATCGCGGCGGGAGCCTGCGCAGCGCGTAACGCACGCATGACCTACGCAGCCCCGTCCCGCCTCGAACTGATCGGCCTGTCCGGTCTGCCACTGGTCCGCGCCGGCGAGGCGCTGGCACCGCTGCTTGCGGGCGCGCTGACGGCGCAGCAGCTGTCGCTGCAGGTCGGCGACGTGCTCGTGCTGGCGCAGAAGATCGTCTCGAAGGCGGAGGGACGCTGCGTCACGCTGGCGGGCATTACGCCGTCGCGACGCGCCCGCTCGCTGGCGCAGCGCACCGGCAAGGACCCGCGTCTCGTCGAGCTGATCCTGCGCGAGTCGCGCGCGGTACTTCGGGTCGGCCGCGAGGTGCTGATCGTCGAACACCTGAGCGGCTTCGTGCTCGCCAACGCAGGCATCGACCAGTCGAACGTCAATGATTCCGCCGATGATGCGCAGGCGCTGCTGCTGCCGATCGATCCGGATGCATCGGCCGCGCGGCTGCGACGCGAGCTGGAAGTGCTGACCGGCATCGCGTGCGGCGTGCTGATCATCGACAGCATCGGTCGCGCGTGGCGGCGCGGCACGGTCGGACAGGCCATCGGCGCGGCAGGCCTGCCGGTGGTCGTCGACGCGCGGGGGCGCGCCGACCTGTTCGGCCGCGAGCTGCGCCGCACCGACATCGGCGTCGCGGACGAGCTCGCCGCGGCGGCCTCGCTGCTGATGGGCCAGGCGAACGAGGGCCGTCCAGTCGTGCTGGTGCGTGGCTTCACGGCCGCGGACGCCGGCCAGGACGCCCGCGTGCTGCAACGCGACCGCCGCGAGGACCTGTTCCGGTGAAGGCCCGCATCCTCGCGCTGTCGGGCGGCGTCGGCGGCGCCAAGCTGGCGCGCGGCCTCGCGCGCGTGCTCGGCGCCGGCGAGCTGTGCGTGGCCTGCAACACCGGCGACGACTTCACCCACCTCGACCTGGCCATCTGGCCCGATCTGGACTCGGTGACCTACGCGGTCGCTGGCCTGGCCGATGACGAGCGTGGCTGGGGTCGTCGCGGCGAGACCTGGCAGTTCATGGCGGCGCTGCGCGAACTCGGCGGGCCGGACTGGTTCAGGCTCGGCGACCAAGACCTGGCGCTGCATGTCTGGCGCAGCGCAAGGCTGCGCGCCGGTGCGCGACCCAGTGAACTGGCGGCCGATGTCTGCGCGCGGCTCGGTATCGCGCAGACCCTGCTGCCGATGACGGACGACACGGTCCGGACCAGGCTGCACACCGACGCGGGCCTGCTCGACTTCCAGGACTACTTCGTCGCGCGCCGGGCGCAGCCCAGGGTCGAGCGGATCGAGTACGTCGGCGCGGCGACCGCCGGCCTGCCCGGTCCGCTGTCGCAGGCCATCGCCGCCGGCTGGCAGCCGGAGGCCGTGCTGCTGTGCCCGTCCAATCCCTGGCTGAGCATCGACCCGATCCTGGCCATCCCGGCCTGGCGGGACTGGCTGTCGGGGCTCGACTGCCCTATCGTCGGGGTCAGCCCGATCGTGGGCGGTCAGGCACTGAAAGGCTGCGCGGCGAAGCTCATGGCTGAATTCGGACTCGAGGTCTCGGCGGCAGCCGTTGCCCGACACTACGGCGCGCTGCTCGATGGTTTCGTCATCGATCGGGTCGACCAGGCGCTCGCAACCAGCCTGCGGGCGGACGGCCTGGGGATCGCGACCTGCGATACGGTCATGCGCGGGGACACGGACCGGGAACGGGTCGCGTGTGCGGCGCTGGACTTGGCCGCCGAACTGCGCCGCGGCGGAGCATGAAGCCCGTGTACGCGCTCGTGCCGATCAAACCGTTCGCGCGCGCCAAGCGACGGCTCGCGAGCGCGTTGTCGCCCCCGCAGCGCGCCGGTCTCGCGCGCGCCATGGCGCGGCGCACGCTGCGGGCAGCGGCCGTGGCACACGGCATCGACCGGGTCTACGCCCTGTGCGCCGATCGCGCCGCCGCGGAGCTCGCGCGTGGCTGCGGCGCGACGCCGCTGCACGATGACGGCCGGCGCAGCCTCAGCCAGCGGATTGCGGCCGCGCTCGACGCGCTGGGTGCAGCCGGGGCGGGCGCGGCACTGTACCTCGCCAGCGACCTGCCGCAGGTCACGGCCGCCGAGCTCGATGCACTGATCGCACAGCACCAGGGCGGGATTTCGCTGGTCGCGGCCGCGCGCGACGGCGGCACCAATGCGCTGCTGTGCGACCTGCCGCGCCGCCTGCCGCTCGCGTTCGGGCC
This sequence comes from Steroidobacteraceae bacterium, assembly GCA_041395605.1. GTDB lineage: Bacteria > Pseudomonadota > Gammaproteobacteria > Steroidobacterales > Steroidobacteraceae > UBA964. The sequence goes on along the minus strand of JAWLAD010000005.1, from coordinate 20,235 downwards.
CGGCAGCGCCGCGCGACACCTGTCGCGGGCACGCCATGCGGGGCTGGTTGCGCGCCGCGTGCACAGCGCCGCGCTGGCGCGCGATCTCGACACCGTTGCGGACCTGCACCGCCACGCCGCGCGGAGCCCCCGCGAATGAGCGCGATGCTGCCGGACATGGACACCGCCCTGGCGCACGCCGCGGAACGCCCGCTCGACGCGTTGTGCGCCGAGGCCCGCGTCCTGCGCGACCAGCTCGCGCCGAATGCGATCACGTTCTCGCGCAAGGTCTTCATTCCGCTGACCCGCCTGTGCCGGGATGTCTGCCGCTACTGCACGTTCGCGACGACACCCTCGGACCTGCCGGCCCCCTACCTCGGTCTCGACGAAGTGCTCGCGATTGCGCGCGCCGGTCGCGATGCGGGCTGCGACGAAGCGCTGTTCACGCTGGGCGACCGGCCGGAAGCCCGGTACACGGTCGCGCAGCGCTGGCTCGCTGAGCGGGGCTACCGTTCGACCGTCGACTATATCGAGGCTGCCGCGGCGGCCGTCGTCGAACAGACCGGCCTGTTGCCGCACATCAACGCAGGCGTGCTAGATGAACACGAGTACCGCCAACTCAGGCCCGTTGCGGCCTCGATGGGCCTGATGCTCGAATCCACGTCGCAACGGCTGTGCGAGCGCGGCGGGCCGCACCACGGCTGCACGACCAAGCAGCCGCAGACGCGCCTCGCCTCGCTGGCGGCAGCGGGCCGCGCCGGCGTCGCGATGACCAGCGGCATCCTGATCGGCATCGGCGAAACGCGCCGCGAACGGCTCGAGGCGCTGTTCGCGCTGCGCGACCTGCACGCGGAGCACGGCCATCTGCAGGAACTGATCATCCAGAACTTCGTCCCGAAGGCCGACACGCCGATGCGCGACATCCCGGCGGCGTCGCTGGACGAGCTGTGCTGGACGATCGCGATGGCGCGGTTGATCGTCGGGCCGGACATCAGCCTGCAGGCCCCGCCCAACCTGAACCGACAGGGACTTCGGCGCCTCGTCGCCGCCGGCATCGACGACTGGGGCGGCGTGTCGCCCGTCACGCCGGACCATGTCAACCCGGAGTCGCCGTGGCCCGGGTTCGCGTCGCTGGCGCGCGATACGGAAGCGACCGGGCGCGCACTGGTGCCCCGCCTGACGATCTACCCCCGCTACGCGCAGGCGCCGCAGCGCTGGCTCGCCGAACCCATGCGTGCCGCGGTGCTGCGTCGCGCGGATGCGAGCGGCCTCGCGCGCGAGGATCGCTGGGAGGCGGGTGTCGCGACCCCGCCGCCTGACCGCAGGCGACGACTGCGCGTCGCGACCCCGCTCGACACGGTGCTCGCGCGCGCGATCGGCGGCGAGCGCCTCGAGCCGCGCGACATCGTCACGCTGTTCGACGCGCGCGGCGGTGCCGTCGATGCGGTCGTCGCCGCCGCCGACAGCCTGCGGCGGCTGCGCAACGGCGACGTCGTCAGTTACGTCGTGAACCGCAATATCAACTACACCAATATTTGCACGCACCGCTGCGGCTTTTGCGCCTTCTCGAAAGGCCGCTCGCACGCGTCGCTGCGCGGCAAGGCCTACCTGCTCGATGGCGATGAGGTCGCCCGGCGCGCGGTCGAAGCCGCTGCCCGCGGGGCGACCGAGGTCTGCATGCAGGGTGGGATCCATCCGTCGTTCACCGGCGAGACCTACCCTGAACTGCTGCGCGCGGGTGAAGCAAGCCGTACCGGCGATGCACGTGCATGCGTTCTCGCCGCTGGAAGTCACGCACGGCGCGCGCACCCTCGGCCTGTCGTTGCATGCCTTCCTGGCGCCTGCGCGATGCGAAGCCTTCGGCAGCCTGCCGGGTACCGCCGCGGAAATCCTCGATGATCCGGTCCGTGACCTGATCTGCCCGGACAAGCTGCGCACCCACGAGTGGTTGGCGGCGCTCGAGGCGGCGCATGCCGTCGGACTGCGGACGACCTCCACGATCATGTTCGGCTCGGTCGAATCCCCCCGCAGCTGGGCCAGCCACCTGCTGGCATTGCGCGACCTTCAGGCGAGGACGGGTGGCATCACCGAGTTCGTGCCGCTGCCATTCGTGCACATGGAATCCCCGCTGTACCGTCGCGGCCAGGCGCGCCGCGGGCCGACCTGGCGCGAGGCCGTGCTCATGCACGCGGTCGGACGACTCGCCCTGCACCCGCTGATCGGCAATATCCAGGCGTCCTGGGTCAAGCTCGGACCGCAGGGCGCAGCGCAGCTGCTGTCGGCCGGCGTCAACGACCTGGGGGGCGTGCTGATGAATGAATCGATCTCGCGCGCGGCGGGTGCGAGCCACGGCCAGGAAGTCGACGCCGAGCGGATGCGCGAACTGATCATCGCGCAGGGCCGCAGGCCCCAGCAGAGGACGACGCTGTACGCCGACGCCCCGGGCAGCGTCGGACAGCTCAGGCGCCGGATCCGCCCGTCGGCGGCCGTCTGGATCGCCTGACGACGCCCAGTCGTTCGAGCAACAGCCCGCGATAGGATGCGCCGCAGTTCAGTCGACGGCCGTCGACGAGTTCGATCGATACGCCGCCGCGGACGGTACGCACCAGCGTACGCACGCGGCGCAGGTTGACGATGACGGAGCGGTGCACACGACTGAAATGCACGGGATCCAGGCGCGCCGACAACTCGGTCAGCGTATAGCGCCCCTGCAGCCGGCGCGAGCCACAGTGGAACCAGACGTAGTTGCGGTCGGCTTCGATGTAGTCGACTTCGGCGGGATCGACCATGACGAGGGCACCGTCCTGTTGCGCGACGATGCGTGGATCGGTCGGGGCGGCGGTCGCGCCGCGCGCGAGCGCGGCCTCGAGCGCCTGCTCCAGCAGCTGCGTGACCTCGCCCCGGTCGGCGCTGCCGACCCGGTCGCGCAGTCGGGCGATGCATGCATCGAGCCGCTCGCGATCGAACGGCTTCAACAGATAGTCGGCCGCGTGGACATCGAAAGCACGCACGGCGTAGTCGCTGAACGCCGTGACGAACACGATCGCAGGCCACGGCTCCTCCAGCAGGCGCAGCAGCTCGAACGCGTTGCCACCTCCCAGACGGATATCGAGGAACGCGATGTCGGGCCTGACATCGCGCAGCAGTTCCAGCGCACGCGGCACGTTGTCCGCCTCGCCCTGCACGTGGATGTCGGCGTACTCCCGCAGCATCGCGCGCAGCCGCGCGCGCGCCGGCAGCTCATCGTCGATGATGACGACGCGCAGGGGCGGATCCACGTCGTTCATGCGCGCTCCGGATGTTCGACCGGCAGGTCCAGTCGCAGCATGACCGCGCCATCCAGTCGCATCAGGCCCAACGCGAAGCGCTCCCCGTAGGTCGCCTGCAATCTGGCCCAGGTGTTGCGCAGGCCGACGCCGGACGACTGTGCCGGATCCGGCAGCGGTGCATCCATGCGTGCGGTATTGGTGATCTCGATACGAATCAGGCCACTGCCGTCGGTGGCCGTGGCTGGCTGCGCCGACACCTGCACCGCAACCTGTGGCGCATCGGACGCGAGGCCGTGCAGCGCAGCGTTCTCCACCAGTGGCTGCAGCAGCAACGCCGGCACCTCGACCGCATCCAGTTGCGGCGCGAGGGATATGGCGACCCGAAGTCGATCAGGGAAGCGCTGGGCGTGCAGTTCGAGATACTCGCGCGCGACTTGCAGCTCTTCGCTGAGCGGGACGCATTCGCGCTCGTCGTCGGTGGTACGGCGCAGCAGTCGCGCGGTCCGCATCAGCATGTCGTTGGCGCCAGCCGCGTCGTCCGGCAGGCGCGCGGCGATGCTGTTCAGCGTGTTGAACAGGAAATGCGGATCTATCTGGCGACGCAGGGCTGCCAGTCGCGCGCGCGTCAGCTCATGTTCCTGCGCGTCGCGAACCAGTGCCTGGACGTGGTAGCGACGCCAGCCGACGATCGCCGCCGCGATGCCGAGCCCGCACAGGTACTGGAACGTGAACTCCGTGAACGCGATGAGCCAGAGCCACTCGCCATTGGTCAGGTCGCGCCTGACCCACTCGGCGAACATCGCGAGCGTCGCTCGTTTGTCCTCGAGCAGCATCGTCGCGAAGAAGATCGAATAGCGCCCGAGGATGCCGATCGCCACGACGATCGCGACCTGCGCGAGCAATGCCGATGTCCTGCGGCGTGCCGGCAGGCCGAGACGCAATGCGAGCAGGTAGGCAAGCACCAGCACCGGCACCATCAGGGCGTGCTGCAACGCGTAGTCGGCGAGCGGCGCGAGTTGCGGCGAGTCGATGCGTCCGAGCCACACGGCCCGGACGATCAGCTTGGTCGCGATCACGTAGGCCCAAAACGCGGCCAGTACCCAGGCGAGCAGCACTCGCTCGGAACCGCGTAGCCAGAAAGGGTTCGGCGTGGACGTCGTCGACATCGCTGAATGATGCCTGCTGCGGCCGGATCGTGCCCTGCCGCAGCATCTGCACCACGGCCTTCGTCCGCTGGAGGATTTGTCCCGAACAGTTCCACATTCAAACGATCATCCGAAGACTCGCCTCAAGTCGAGCAACACCGTTCGATCACCGTGCGACAAGGAGCAGCGGTGAGGCGCTTACCTGACCCAACTGGCGCTGTTGGCGATACCTGGCTGGCTGGGGCGCAACGGTACTGCTCCACCGGGATTATGCGGCGGCTGCGAGCGCTGCCGATGTCACCAGCCTCGATATCGGCTGGCAGTGGATTGAACCTGGCTCACGCGCGGCGGTTGCGCTGCGCCTCACCTCGCGAGCGCCAGAGGTCTGGTCCATCAAAGCGGTCGCTCCTGCAGGTATTGGCATCCTGTACGATGCGGAAGTCAGGCTATGCGGGTGGTGCGCCTCGTGGGAGTTCCGGCGTTATCGCTACCGCCGGCTGGTCCCGACAACAGGAACAAACGAGCGCGCCACCACCGCCAGCGTGCGGACGGGCGAAAGTCAGCAATCGCGCAGCAAGTTTGCTGCGCGCCGGCTGCGATATCTGCTCAGTCCTCGTTCTGGCGCGACGACGGACGCGAGCTGGTACCGGGTGACCACTCAAACACCCGCCGCGCCTTTGCTGCATTCGTTGGCGCAGGTCAGTTCAATGATGGCGATGTAAGAGGCAATCCAGTTAGATTGCCAAAATCGACAGGACAGATCATACGTTCGGACGCGGGAGTCTTCGCCGGAGTGCAGTACATCTGTGCGTCAAAAGCGTTGCCATCAGCGCGGTCGCCGATCCGCCGCGCGTGCCAGGTAACCTTCTTTCTTGAGCGCCAACAACACTGCAGTTCGGGCGTGCGGACTTGTTTCGACGCCGCCGACGGCGGCTGATCATTCACCCGGCGTCCGTCGCGCATCGCAACGGTCGAGTCGCGACCACGCCTCGGGCGGCAGCATCATGCAGCAACCGGAGTGCGCGAGGCCGCCCGGGCGATTGACCCAGACCTCGCCGCCCGGCGCACCGATCGGCGCGAGGATCTCGCGACCGACGAACTCCGCGTAGCGGCGACCGGTCGCGCGTTCGATCACGAGTGCGACGATTTCCGACGTGGCGTTGTTGTACTCATAGCGACTGCCGGGTTCATCGACGACCGGGTAGTCGTACAGGATGACCTCTTCATGGCGCGGATGCAGGTAGGCACGATTCAGTATGTCCTCGGGCGTCGTCGCAACCGCCTGCGGCAGGAAACCCGAGCGCATGTCGAGCAGGTGCCGGATCAGGATCTTCGAGCGGCGTGGATCGCCGCGCCATTCGGTCAGGAATTCGACGGCAGGCTGATCGAGCGAGCGGATGTGGCCGAGCTGGATCGCCCGGCCGATCGCGACCGCGGTCATCGGCTTGGCCAGCGACCGCGATGCAAACGTCTGCTCGGCGGTCCGGTCGCCGAAGTAACTGGCCTCGATCAGCCGACCGCGATGCCAGACCATGAACGCACCCGAACGATTGCGCGCGGCGTAATCACGCGCCTCGGCCAGCGCACGACTCAACGCGCGCCCCGCTGGCGGCGGCCGCACGGCCAACGGGCGCCAGCCCTCGGTCCCCGGCACCGCTTCCAGCGGTGCGTAGCTCTCGAGGCCGACCCCCAGCCTGAACGCCGCCGTCAACTGCTCGAACCGCTGCTGGTACAGCGCCTCGTCGGCCTCGCTGTATCGCCGTTCAGCAGCCGCGGGCTGCACCGACGCCAAGGCAAGCAACAGAGCGCAGGCGCTCGACCGGAACCGCAGGCTTGAGGAAGTCATGGCAGGAGCCTACCCAGTCGGGCCGCGCAGGGAAAGGCTCCTGCTGGCACAATGCCTGCATCGAACCGACCCAGGACCAGCGAATGCGGATCGCGAAGCCCATGCTGCTCGTCTCGACACCGATAGGCGTCGTCTGGGGGGTCGTCGAAGCCGCGCGCTTCCACCCTGGGCTCGCGGTCCTGATGAGCGGGCTGGTCAGCGTGATCGCCGCCTTTTTCTGGATGACGGTGGCCCGAATCCGGCGCGAGCGCCGCCTGCTCAGCGCGGTCGAGTCCGACGGCCCGCCGCGGCCTTAGGCCGCGTCCGCCGCCGGCGCGGGGGCGGCGGCACGACCAGCACGTCGCAGCTGAGCGCATCGAGCACCTGCTCGGCCGTCGAGCCCATCAACCAACGCGCGATCAGGCCTCGCGACACGGCGCCGAGCACGACGATCCCGGCGCGCAGGTCACGCGCATGTTCCGGCAGGCCCCGGATCGCGTCGTTGCGATCCAGCTTGACCCGGGACGCCGCCACGCCCGCGGGGCGGGTCACGCGCAGCACGCGCTCGCGAACCGCCCGCTCGTGCCGCTTCTGGTCTGCCGGCGGAGCGAGCACCGGCAGGGGCTCGAGTGCCGTGCCAGGCACGAAACGCAGCGCCGGCGCGTAGGCATGGTAGGCATGCACGCGAGCGCCGATGGCCCTGGCCACAGTCGTCGCCGTGTCGAGGATCGCGCGATCGAGCACGGCCGGCTTGTCATGCGCATGCAGCGGGTCGATGGCCGCCAGCACGGGACGCTGCGGCCAGGCATCGGCGCCCTTGACGAGCAGCAGCGGCTGGCGCACCTGCCGGATCAACTGCCAGTCGGTGTAAGTCAGCAGGTGGCGCAACGCGCCGCGGCGCGTCGTCTGGCCAACGACCAGGTCTGCCCTGGTCGCGGTGGCGGCCGCGACGATCACGTCGTGTGCCGGACGGCCCCACTCGACTCGCGGGGAGACGCGCAGGCCCGGCTGCCGGCGCTGGCCGATGAGCCGCTCGAGCTGCGCGCGACGCAAGTCCAGCACGTAGTCGACGTCGTGCTGGGTCGTGCCGGCACCCTGACGCCCGACACCCGGATCATGGGCGACGTGCAGTACCTCGACCCGCGCGCCGCTGCCGGCCGCCAGCGCCAACGCCTTGTCCAGTCCTGGCTGGTCGGCTTCGGCCGGGAACTCCACCGCCACCAGGATGCGACGCAGCGTCATGCCCGCAGGCTCGCCGCGCCGCGCGACGCCGAGCGTTGCGGCCCGTCGCCCAGTGCCGCTTCACCGCCGTGCCGCACCAGCAGGAAGTCACAGTCGAGGGCTTCGATCAGCGTTTCCGTCAGTGTGCCAACCGCGTCTCCCAGCGCGCCGACCCGACGGCTCAACGCACCAATGACCATGACGTCGATGTTGTCTTCGCGCACGAGTCGCGGCAGCGTGTGCTCGGGCACGCCATCAAGCAGTCGCGGGACGATCGTATCTATCCCGACCGCATGCGCGATCGCGCGCATCGCCTCGACAGCCGCCGGATCGCCGGCGCCGGCGGGTCGGCTGTGCACGAGATCGATGCGCCCGCCGCAGCCGGTGGCCAGATAGGTCGCCGCGGCCAGCACGCGCTGCCCGACGACCTCCTGGCCGGCCTGCAGGTCGAGCGCAGCAGCGATGCGCGGCACCGGATGCCAAGTTCGGCCGCGAGTCAGCATCAGCGGTGCCGGACAACTGCGCAGCAGCTGCCAGTCGGTCGGCGTCAGGGCCGACTGCCGCTGCTGGCCGCGCCGCTCGACGCAGCGAATGACCAGGTCGGGCTGCAGCGCCTCGATCTTGCGCAGGATGCCCACGTGCAGCGGCGTCTCGCAGGCGACGCTGGTGCGGATTTCCAGGTCATTCGCCACGACGGAACCGCGCACCGCGTCGAGAAAGCGGCGGCTGTCGAGCAGGCATTTCTCGACGGCATCGACGACACCGCGCTTGTCATAGGTATGCTCGGCCATGTACGCGTGTTCCGCGTCGCAGGCGAACAACTCGATGCTCGCGCCGAAATGACGGGCGACGATGCAGGCCTTCTGCAAGGCCCCGGCGACTTCGCCGGAGCGCTGTGCGATCACGAGTATGGTCTTGATCCTGTTCATCTGCCCCGCCGCGATCCCGACAGCTGCTAGCCCTGGATGCGCCGCGCGCAATCCGCGCACTGATCGGTATAGGGCACGGCTTCGAGGCGCGACACACCGATGTCCGCGCCACATCGGGAGCACGCGAGGTACTCCCCGGCGCGCATCCGCCGCAGTGCCCGGTCGATCAACAAGAGTTCATCGTGGGCCGCGTCGCTGATGCCCTGCAGCACTTCGTCGTTCTCGCGCTGCACGGCCTGCTCGCTGAAGTCCGCCGACAGGGGCTCATGCTCGCGCCGCAGGTCGGAAGCCGCCCGCGATGCGCGCGCAGCGAGTTCCTGGCGTCGTGCCTCGAGGCGAATGCGGAATCTCTCGGTGTCCACGTCGTCTCCTGCTGCGTTCGATCATTGGCCCGATTGTCAGCGTCAGGGTACCCGCTGGACATGCGCGTCTACGCCTAAGATGCTGCGGAATGTACGTATGGCGCGCGTGCTAGCATTCGGCGAACGAGATCACCGCGAGGACTTTCCGTGACTTTCGGGATTTCACCCGAGATGCAGGCCCTGCTCGACGCCACGGTGGACGCCGTGCTGATCATCGACAGCCGCGGCCGGATCGAGACCTTCAACCGCGCGGCGGAACGCCTGTTCGGCTATCAGCCCGCCGACGTGCTCGGCCGGAACGTCAACATGCTGATGACGGACCGCGACCGCGCCTCGCACGATGCCTACATGCAGCGCTACCAGGCGACCGGCGTTCCGCACATCATCGGCATCGGCCGCGAGGTGGAAGCCAGGCGGCGCGATGGCTCGAGCTTTCCCGCGTTCCTGTCGGTCGGCCGGATCGACGGCACGAACCCTCCCCGCTACGTCGGCTTCCTCCACGACATCACGCTGCGACGCGAGACGATGGCGGCCATCCGCCGCGAACGGGATCGCGCCAACACGTATCTCGAGGTGGCACAGGTCATACTGCTCGCGTTGTCGACCGACGGGCGCGTGCAGCTGATCAACCGCAAGGGCTGCGAAGTACTGGGCCGGCGCGAAATCGACCTGCTGGGCCGCGACTGGATCGACAGCGTGGTCGCGCCCGACGCGCGCGAGCGGGTCCGGGATTCGCTGCGGCGCCTTGCACGGCCCGACGGCGAACCGGAAGTCTATTGCGAGTACGAGGTGCGGGGTCCGGGCGACGCGCCACGGCTGGTCGCCTGGCGCTGCGTCGCCTTGCGCGACAATGATGGCGGCCTGACCGGGTTCCTGTCTTCCGGCGAGGACATCACGACCCGGCGGGCGATGGAAGCCGTCGCGGAACGCACGCGCGCACTGCTCAACGAGGCGCAGGAACTGGCACGCCTCGGCAACTTCGAGGTCTACCTGCCCGGCGCCGGCGATGACTTCTTTTCGCCGCAGCTGTACCGCACGTTCGGGCTGGACCCGGATGCCGAGACGCTCAGCGTGGCGCGAATCCTGGCCATGATCCACCCGGATGACCGCCTCCGGTGCGAGCGGGAGTGGCGCGACGCGATGGCTCGGCCGGGAAGCGTCGTGTCCGAATACCGCGTCGTCCTTGCGACTGGCGAGGTCCGGCATCTGCGCAGTCAGTTCCAGAGTGCGCCGGTGCGCGGTGGTCGCACGCGACTGGTCGGTACGCTCGTCGACGTGACGGAATCGCGCCGCGCGGACGAGGAGGCTGCCGCCGCGCAGCAGCGGATGGCGCACGTCGCCCGTCTCGCAACCATGGGCGAGATGGCAGCGGCCATCGCGCACGAACTGAACCAGCCGCTGTCCGCGATCGCTAATTTCGCCAGCGCCGCGACGCGCATCCTGCCGCAGGCCACGGGCACGGACGTCGACGCCGAGAGTCGCGACGACGTCCGCACGGCGCTCGCGCAGATCTCCGCGCAGGCGCTGCGCGCCGGCGAGGTCATCCGCCGCCTGCGCAGCCTGGTCCAGAAACGCGACCAGCGGCGGGAGGCCGTCTCGATCAACGAGCTGATCGAGGAAGTCGTGGCGTTCTCGCGCAGCGACGCGAGGCTGCACAACGTGGAGGTACGCACCGAGCCCTGCCCCGCACCCCCGACCCTGCACGCGGACGGCATCCAGATCCAGCAGGTCGTCCTGAACCTGGTGAGGAACAGCATCGAAGCCCTGGCGAGTGGCAAGGCGACGGACCGCGAGGTGGTCGTGCGCACGCGCGTCGAGCGGGATTCTGACATCGTCATCGAGGTCGCGGATAATGGCAACGGGATCCCGCAGGAGCTGGTGGCGCAGGTGTTCGATCCGTTCTGCACGACCAAGGAGACCGGTACCGGACTGGGCCTCGCGATCAGCCGCTCGATCGCCGAAGCGCACCGTGGCAGCCTCTCCTACTGTGACAACCAGCCCCACGGAGCCTGCTTCCAGCTGCGGCTGCCGCTGCGCGCGCCCGAGAGCTGAGTCGATGGAAGTTCGGTCGATACTGGGGGAGCCGCATGAACCAGCGTTCCGCCACCGTATTCATCGTCGATGACGACGACGCTGTCCGCAGCCCGCTGCGACTGCTGCTGAAGTCGGTGGGATTATCGGCAGAAGTCGCCTACCCGTCGGCGAGGGACTTCCGCCGCGTGGAACCCGGAACAGCCGAGCTGCCTGGTCCTCGACGTGCGCATGCCCGGCATGAGCGGCCTTGAACTGCAGGAGGAACTGAACCGGCGCGGCGCGATCGCGCCCGTGATCTTCATCAATGGTCACGGCGACATCCCGATGGCGGTCGAGGCCATGCAACACGGCGCCTTCGATTTCCTGCAGAAACCGTTCCGCGACCAGGATCTGATCGACCGGATCCAGAAGGCGATTGGTGAGCGACGCGGCCAACCGCGCAGCTGCTTCGAGAAAGACCGGATCCGCGGCCGCTTCGAATCCCTGACACCGCGCGAGCGCGAAGTGCTGGCGCTCGTGACGGCAGGCAAGGCGAACAAGGCAGTGATGGCCGGTGACCTCGGTGTCAGCCAGCGCACGGTGGAGATCCACCGCGCCCGCGTCATGGAGAAGATGGAGGCGGCTTCCTCGCCCACCTCGCGGATGGTGCTGATCTCGAACAGCTGGACGCGCGCGATCGATCAAGCGCAGCGGCGCTGGCGCCATGCGCGACAGGTAGTCGGCGATCCCGAGGATTTCCGCGTCGCTGAGTCCGCGCAGTGGCACGCGATGCGTCGCCGTCATGCTCGGTCGGCGCCCGCCGCGGCGTCACGCAACTGGCGCTCCAGGTATCCCTGGTGCTGCCCCGCGAGGCCCGGCATCACGCCATCGCGGCTCGCCCGCCCCAGCGCGCCGTGGCAGCCCTGGCAGGCCCGGAAATAAGCCCGCGCGCCGACCTGCAGCGACTGCCCGTCGCCGACGCCCGCCGGCGTGCGTCGCGTCAGTGACGTTGATCCAGGCCGCCACATCGGCGATCTGCTGTGCGGACCCCAGGTGGCTGGCATCGGCGAAGTGCTCCATGCGGATATCGCTGCGCTGTTCGCGCCGGAAATTGACCAACTGGCGCATCACGAGCGGGGCTGGCATGCCGCCTATCGCCGGCACCGAGCCATCGGTCACGCCTCCGCCATCATCGCCGTGACAGGCCGCGCAGGTGCGGTAGAGCTGTTCGCCGCGCGCAGCATCCGGCGTTGCCGCGAGCGCGTCCGTCAGTTCCGAAGCGCCCGCCATCAGGTTGCACGACGCGAGGATGGTTGCCAGCACGCGTGACAGCGCCCTGTGCAGTTGCGGCAGTACGCTCATGTGTTTTCCCCGGCAGACGACGCGACTACCAATGACGAACCTAGGGAAGTCGCGCGCCGCGCTGATCGTGAGTTGTACCCAGAGGACCGCGCCGCTGCGATTTACGTATTCTGCGTCGCGTCATCGCTTCGAACATCCGTGCTGTCTTGCAAGGGAGTCATACATGACGGCGTATCGTTCGGACAGGCGGCGACAGCCACGGTCGAAAAGGGCCACGCGGCCAGCAGCGACGCGGCACCCGCGACCTACCACGACGGCGTGGTCAAGCAGTTCGCGTTGATGACAGTGGTCTGGGGCATCGTCGGCATGCTGGTCGGCGTGCTGATCGCGGCGCAGATGCTGCTCCTGGCGTGCCATCTCGACTTGTTCTGGACGTCCTCTTCGACGTCTGCGGCCACTGCACACCAACGCGGTGATCTTTGCGTTCGGCGGCTCGGGCATCTTCGCCTGTTCGTACTACATCGTGCAGCGCACCTGCCACACGCCGCTGTTCGCGCCCGCCCTGGCACAGTTCACGTTCTGGGGCTGGCAGCTGATCATCCTGCTTGCGGCGATCTCGCTGCCGATGGGCTGGACCTCCGGGCAAGGAGTACGCGGAGCTCGAGTGGCTGATCGACATCCTGATCGCCGTCGTCTGGGTGGCCTATGCGATCGTTCTTCGGCACGCTGGTCAAGCGCAAGGTCAGCCACATCTACGTGGCCAACTGGTTCTTCGCCGCATACATCGTGACGATCGCTGTGCTGCATCGTCAACAGCGCCTCGATGCCGGTGACGCTGACCAAGGGCTACTCCGGCCTATGCAGGCGTCACCGATGCGATGGCAGTGGTGGTATGGCCACAACGCCGTCGGCTTCTTCCCGACGGCGGCCTTCCTCGGCATGATGTATTATCATTCCGAAGCAGGCCGGCCGGCCGATCTACCGTACCGGCTGTCGATCGCCCACTTCGACGCTGATCCGATCTACGTGGGCCGGCCTGCACCACTCCGCACTACACGACGCTGCCTGACTGGTTGCAGTCGCTCGGCATGGTGTTCTCGCTGATGCTGCTCTGCGCCGTCCGGGCGGCATGATCAACGGCATCATGACGCTGTCGGGCGCCTGGCACAAACTGCGTACCGACCTGATCCTCAAGTTCATGATCGTCTCGCTGTCGTTCTACGGCATGTCGACTCCGAAGGTCCGATGATGTCGATCAAGACGGTCAACGCGCCGTCGCACTACACGGACTGGACAATCGGCCACGTGCATTCCGGTGCGCTTGGCTGGGTCGCGATGATCACGGTCGGTTGCCTCTACATCCCGATCCCACGCCTGTACGGCCGCACTGATGTGGAGCTCGCGCCTGATCGACTGGCACTTCTGACGACGACGATCGGCATCGTGCTGTACGTGGCTTCGATGTGGATCGCCGGTGTCATGCAGGGCCTGGATGTGGCGGGCGACGAACGCCGACGGCACGCTGACTTACACCCGTGGAAGCGTTGAAGGCGACCTCCATTCGGTACTACGCCGTGCGCCTGATCGGCGGCACGCTGGTGTTCGCCGGCATGCTGATCATGGCCTACAACGTCATCAAGACCATCGGCGCCGGCCGTGAGCAACCTGTTCGCCGACGCCGCGCGGAGCGCAGCATGAACCACCAAGTACTGGAGAAGAACGCAGGCCTGCTGGGCGTGCTGGTCGCCGTCGTGATCAGCATCGGCGGCCTGGTCGAGATCGTGCCGCTGGCGCTGTCGTCCGAAGCGACTGCACCGGCGCCCGGCGTCGAGCCCTATTCGGCCCTCCGGGTCGAGGGGCGCGACATCTACATCCGCGAGGGCTGCTACAACTGCCACTCGCAGATGGTGCGGCCGCTGCGCGGCGAGGCCGAACGCTATGGTCACTACTCGCTCGCTGGTGAGTCGGTGTATACCACCCGTTCCAGTTCGGCTCGAAGCGAACCGGACCTGATCTGGCGCGGGTCGGCGGGAGGTACTCGGATGAGTGGCACCGCCTGCACCTGCTGAACCCGCGTGACCTCGTGCCTGAATCGAACATGCCTGGCTATCCGTGGCTCGCCGACAAGGTCGTGGACGCCAGCGTCACGCCCGACAAGCTGCGGGCGCTGCGAACGTTGGGCGTGCCCTACACCGACGAGCAGATCGCCGCGGCGAGTGGCGAAGTCGAGGGGCGGACCGAAATGGAAGCCCTGATCGCCTACCTGCAGGGGCTGGGCCTGGCCTCCAAGCAGTGGCAGTGAGCGCGGCCATGAGTGAAGACAGCCTCAACCTGATGCGCGCGGTCTCGACCGTGCTCGCCATGCTCGCCTTTCTCGCGATCGCCGCCTGGGCCTGGAGCCGCCGGCGTCGCGAGGAATTCGATCAGCGCGGCCCATTTGCCGCTGGAGGAAGACGCTGACCAGCGTCCACGCCAGGGCCACACCACTTCGATGCGAGGCGCGAGCGATCGCGGAGCACCATGAGCAGCGGATTCAGCATTTACGTCATCGTCCTGACCGTCATCAACGTCGTCGCGGCTGTCTGGTTGCTGTGGTGGATGCGCAAGAAGCGCGGGCGAATCCGCCACCACGACCGACACGACCGGCCACGTCTGGGACGGCGACCTGCAGGAGTACAACAACCCACTGCCGCGCTGGTGGCTGTGGCTGTTCATCCTGACCGTCTTGTTCTCGATCAGGTACCTGGCGCTCTACCCCGGGCTCGGCAACAACCGCGGCACGCTGGGCTGGACGCAGCAGAAACAATGGGCCGAGATGCAGGCGGCAGGAGGCTGGCGCGAAGATGCTGGCGCAGAAGCCCGCCGATCACCGATCGAACTGTCGACCGACGCCGCCGCGCTGACGGTGGGCCGCAACCTGTTCGCGAACAACTGGTGCGGCTCGCCACGGCTCGGACGGCGGCGGTGCGCTCGGATTCCCGAACCTGCGGGATGGCGACTGGCTGTGGGGCAGCGATGCCGAAGCGATCCGCACGACCATCCACGACGGGCGCATCGGCGCGATGCCGGGCTGGGAGCCCGTGCTCGGCGCGGCCGGCGTCGAGAACGTGCTCGCCTATGTGCTGACGCTGTCCGGTCGCCAGGCGTCCGCGGGCGACCTCGACGACGGTCGCACGCAGTTCGAGCTGCTGTGCTCGGCCTGTCACAACGCCGACGGCACCGGCAACACCGCGCTGGGCGCGCCGAACCTGACCGACAAGACCTGGCTGCACGGCGGCTCGCCGGAGGCCATCCGGCGCATCATCGCCAACGGCGTCAACAACATGATGCCGGCGCAGGGCGAGCGCCTCGGGGAGCAGCGGGTTCGACTGCTTGCGGCCTATGTCATGAGCCTGGGCCAGGGCGATGCTGCAGCGAGTGGACCCTGAGCCGATGGATCCGACGCCGCTTGAACCCTCCCAGAGCGGGCGTGGTGGCGCCGGACCGGACGACCTGTATCCCGGGCAGCGTGAGCTGCCCGGCTACATCCGGCTGTTCTTCACGATTTCCTGGAGCTCGTTCCTGTCGGCGTCCGTGGCCACGATGGTCTGCTTCGCCCTGGTCGATCCCGCGCCGATCGCGGAGCAGTTCGCGGCACCGGGCGAGACCTTCTCGCGCACGACGGTCTACAGCTTCGGATTCCTGTTCTTCTGGGCCGTGAGTGCCCTGGCCGCGGCCATGGCCGCATGGATGCTGGCCCCCCGCGGATCATGAACGCTGCAACACCATCGCCGGCCGCGACCGAAGCGGAGTCGTACTACGAGGCCCACCGCAAGATCTACCCGCGCGAAGTCAAAGGGCGCTTCGCGACGCTGCGCAACATCGCGGTGTGGACGCTGCTCGGCCTGTTCTACGGCGCCGTCTGGCTGCAATGGAACGGCCGCCAGGCCGTGCTGTTCGACCTGCCCGCGCGCAAGTTCTACCTGTTCGGCCTGACGATGTGGCCGCAGGACTTCATCTTCCTCAGCTGGTTGCTGATCATCGCGGCGCTGAGCCTGCTCTTCTTCACTGCCGTCGGCGGTCGCCTGTGGTGTGGTTATGCCTGCCCGCAGACGGTCTGGACCGAGGCATTCCTGTGGCTCGAGCGGCTCGCCGAGGGCGACCGCTCGAAGCGCATGAAGCTCGACAAAGCGCCTTGGTCGGCCCAGAAGCTGGGGCGCAAGGCGCTGAAGCAGTTCCTGTGGATCACCTTCGCCGCCTGGACCGGCTTCACGTTCGTCGGCTACTTCTCGGACGTCCGTGCGCTCGGCGCCAACCTGCTCGGTTTCTCGATCGGTCCGTGGGAAGCATTCTGGGTGTTCTTCTACGGCTTCGCGACCTACGGCAACGCGGGTTACCTGCGCGAGCAGGTCTGCAAGTACATGTGTCCATACGCGCGCTTCCAGAGCGCGATGTTCGATCGGGACACGATGATCATCACCTATGATGCCGAGCGCGGCGAGCCGCGCGGCTCGCGCAAGCGCGGCGAGGATCCGCGCGCCCGCGGGCTGGGCGACTGCACGGACTGCACGCTCTGCGTGCAGGTCTGCCCGACCGGCATCGACATCCGCAAGGGCCTGCAATACGAGTGCATTGCCTGCGCGATGTGCATCGATGCCTGCGACAGCGTCATGGACCGCATGGGCTACCCACGCGGCCTGGTCCGTTACACGACCCAGCACGCCCTGGAGCACAAGAAGACGCACGTGCTGCGACCGCGCGTCATCATCTACGCGACGTTGCTGACACTGCTGACCGCCGGGTTCGTCGTCGCGCTGGCCATGCGCACGCCCGTGGCGCTCGACGCGATCCACGACCGCAACACGCTGTACCGGATGACCGACGAGGGCAAGGCCCAGAACGTCTACACGCTGAAGATCATGAACAAGGAAGAGCGCGCGCACCGCTTCGTCGTGACCGTCGCCGGATCGCCTGGCGTGCAACTGGCGCCGGTCGCGCCGGTGTTCGAAGTGGCCGCGGGCGAGGTCTACAACGCCGCGGTACGCGTCGAGCGCGATGCCTTCGAGACGACCGGCAACGAGACGATCCGCTTCACCGTGACCGCCGAAGCCAACCCGAAGCTGACCGCCAGCGCCGAGGCCCGCTTCTTCGCGCCTGCGCGCTGAAGCCCAGCTACTGACAGGAGTCCAGCCAGATGCACTTCAAGGAACGATCCCGGCAAAGCATCCCCGCCCTCTGGCCCATCATCGGCATCCCGCTGATGGCGATCGTCGCGAGCGTGCTGCTCGTCTGGCAGGCCACTGACAGCGCCGATCCGGAACTGCCCGGATTCTACTTCACGGAGGGCAGCGCCCTCGATGACGACATTGCCCGCGGCCAGCGCGCGCTGCAGCTCGGCCTGCGGCTCGACCTCGCCTTCGACCGCTCCGGCGAAATCGTCGCCGCGCTGGGCTTCCCGGCCGACACACCGTACTCGGCGCCTCAGGCGCTCGACCTGCGTATCACGCACGCGACGTTGCCATCGCGCGACCGGCACCTGCAGCTGCTGCGCACACCGGACGGACGCTACCGTGCGCAGGCCGCTGCGCTCGAGGGCGGGCCGTGGCTGGTACAGGTCGCCGATGCCGACACCTGGCGCCTGCGCGGCCGTCTCGAGGGCGATGCCGGGAGGCTGCGGATGGGGACCACGCCGCGATGACCAGCGCGGCGTCGCTGCTGCTGGAGGGGCACTGGAGCAGTGAGGCCGGCGGCGAAGGCCATGCCGTGTTCAATGCCGAGGGCATCCGCTGCGCGAACTGCGCGCGGTCGATCGACACGGCGCTGCGTCGCACGCCAGGCGTCCGCTCGGCCGATGTCAACGTGGCGAACGGCCGCGTGTCCGTGACCTGGGAGACGGCCAGGACGTCGCTACCGGCGATCCTCCGCACGGTCGCCGACCTCGGCTTCCGGCCGCTGCCACTGGCCGGCGAGTCGGCTGCCGCCGTGCGCCGCGATGAACGTCGGGCGTCCTACAAGCGGATCGGTCTGGCCGGACTGGGCAGCATGCAGGTCATGATGTACGCCGGCGGCCTGTACACCGGGGCGTTCGACGGCATCGACCCGCGGATCGCCGAGTTCCTGAAGCTGACCTGCCTGCTGTTCGCGACGCCCGTGTTGTTCTACTCCGGCGCGCCGATCCTGCGCGGCGCACTGCAGGACCTGCGCAACCGCGTGCTCGGCATGGACGTCACGGTCTCCCTCGCGCTGGTACTCGCCTTCACGGCCAGTGTCATCAACACATTGACCGGCGTCGGCGATGTGTACTTCGATTCCGTCGTGATGTTCGTCTTCTTCCTGCTGCTCGGCCGGCACGCCGAGATGGCGAGCCGCCACCAGGCGACCAGCGTCACCGACGCGCTGGCACGCGCACTGCCGGCGCAGGTCACGCGCATCAGCACAGCGGGCCAGACCGAGCAGGTCCCGCTCGCGGCGGTCGGTCTCGGCGACCTGATCCGCGTCGGCAGCGGCCAGATCGTGCCGTTCGATGGCACGCTGGAAGACGCGACCGGCTTGCTCGACGAAGCGCTGGTGACGGGCGAACTGGCGACGCAGCAGGCAACGTCGCGGCGATCGGCTTGCTGGGCGGCTCCGTCAACGCGGGCGCCGCGTTGACGGTGTTGGCGCGGTCGCGCAGGATTCGACGCTGTACAGCCTGGTGCGGTTGTCGAGCGCGCCCAGAGTGAACGGCCGCGCATCGGGATCGCCGCGCAACGCATGGCCTCCTGGTTCATCGTGCGTATCCTGATCCTGGACCGTGCTCGTCGCCATCGCGTGGGCATGGATCGACCCCAGTCGCGTGCTGCCGGCCGTGCTCGCCGTGCTGGTTGCAACCTGTCCGTGCGCTGTCGCTGGCGATGCCGGTCGCGATCGCGGCATCGACGTCGCGCCTTGCACGTGCCGGCCTGCTGGTGACGCGCGCCGACGCCGTCGAGAGCCTCGCGCAGGTCGACACGCTGGTCATCGACAAGACTGGCACGCTGACCGGGGGCGATGCGCGGCTCACCGACATCGACGCGCGCCCAGGCTGGGACGCCGGATCGGTGCTGCGGATCGCGGCGGCGCTGGAAGCCGATTCGCTGCATCCGACCGCCAGTGCCGTGCGCGCCGCGGCGGCGACACTGGTCGACCCCAACGCCGCGACGACCGTCTGCGCCGATGCCCGCGAGATCGCTGGCCAGGGCATCGAGGGCCACGTCGATGGAGTGCGCTGGCGCATCGGTCGACCGGACTGGGTCGCGGCGCTGGCGGACGCCGACGACTGGCGCGGAGAAGGCGACATCGCACTGGGCAGCGCCAGCGGCGTCGTCGCTTTCCTGACGATCGCCGATGAGCTGCGCGCCGATGCACACGCGACCATCAGCGACCTGCGGGCACTCGGACTCGAGGTCGAACTCGCCAGCGGTGACCGCGAGGTCGCGGTGCGCGGCGCGGCGCGGCAGTTGGGGATCGAGACGGCGCGCGGCCGACTGAGGCCGGAAGACAAACTCGGCGTGGTGCGCGCGCTGCAGGCGCGCGGCCGCCGCGTGCTGATGGTGGGCGACGGCATCAACGATGGCCCGGTGCTCGCCGCCGCGGATGTGTCCGCGGCGATGGGCCGCGGGTCCGGCATCGCACATGCAGCCAGTGACCTGCTGCTGCTGCGGGATTCGCTCGCGGCCCTGCCCACCGGGATCCGCGTCGCCCGCCGCACGCTGGTGATCATCGGCCAGAACCTGCGGTGGGCCGCCGGGTACAACATCGCGGCGGTGCCGCTCGCTGCATTGGGGCTGATGCCGCCCTGGGTGGCGGCCCTCGGCATGTCGCTGTCGTCGCTGCTGGTGGTCGCCAACGCCAGGCGGCTGGCGCGTGATCCCGGAGACGACCGATGAACAGCATCTACCTGCTGATTCCGCTGTCGATCGTGCTGATCGGTCTCGGGATCTGGGCGTTCTTCTGGGCCGTCAACACCGGCCAGTTCGATGATCTCGACGACCCCGCACGGCGCATCCTCGAGGGAGACGACGACACGCCCGACCCGGGCGCGTAGCCGCGGCGCGCCCGATCGCGACGGCAGCCTGCGGGCTCGGTTAGGCTGCGCGCATGCCCGCCCCCTGCGATGTTCCCGTGCCGGCGATCCAGCCGATGTTCGACGGCCCGCTCGATCTGGTCGGCGACGTGCACGGCGAGTGGCTC
>JAWLAD010000004.1:0-98177 GCA_041395605.1 Steroidobacteraceae bacterium | reverse complement strand
CCCGATTGTAGGGCGGATGGGCGCTTCAGCGGCGGCGGGCCGACGCGGTCAGGATGCCCGAGTAGCCGTACTCGACGTTGTGCGGGCAGTCGATGCGCTGCACGTCGATGCTGTCGCGCGCGAAGTCCAGGTCGAGCAGTACGCCGGCCACGTCATCGGCCGACAGGTTGGCGCCGGGGAACATCCGGTCGCCGACCTTGTAGGCGCGGCAGCCGGCGAGGAAATGCAGGATGACCGTTCCGCCCGGAGCGATCATCGACAGCACGTTGCGCATGCAGCGGCGCCAGACACGCTTGTCGGAGGAGATGGCATCGAGGCAGAAGCCCGTCACGAGCAGGTCGTAGAAGCCTTCGCGATCCGGTCCGAGCGGGTGGCGCCAGCGCGCGTCGCTGACGAACAACCCGCGAACGACCCGTCGCACCGTGCGTTCGCGGCGCAGCACGGCCGCGGCGTCGATGCGGCGCCGTCCCTCGCAGCCGAGCACATACCGCGTGAAGCGGTGCCAGTCCTCGTTGGACTCGTCTCCCGACAGCCACTCGCGCACGCAGACGAGGTTGTCGGCCAGCCAGTCCGCCATGTCGAGCCGGAACACGTAGGGCGCCGCGGCGATCGCGCGGTGCAGCGTCGGGCCGCAGCCATACTCGAGCGCACGCCCGAAGCGGGCCTGCGCGGCGCGCATGACCTCCAGTTGGTAGGCCAGCACGACCTGCTCGTCGGGCAGGACGACCTCTGAGTAATAAGTCTTGAAATAATCGCGGGCCTGCCAGTCGGCATAGTCCGCCACCAGGGTCGCCCCTGAGCTCGTGTCGACCATCGGATTTCCCCGTTTCTTGTTGTTCCGACGTGCCGGTCGTTACTGGGCCGGCTTATGTCATCCTAGCCCGAACTTCGCCGCGATGCGACCTCGGGCAAAGCCTGATTAAGTTTCGTCGGGGGGGTCACAGGGGCTGGGCCACAGATATGGCAGACTGCGGGACTGTGATGGAGCCACTGCCGCATTCCGAATCCGTCGACCCGGGCGCCGCCTCGCAGCGGCGACGGGCGCTCGCGTCCGCGCAGGTGGGTTCCTGGCATCGCGGCCTGCCGGAGGGCGTGGCAGAGGTCGACCTGGCCTGGTGCCTGTCGCTCGACCTCGACCCCTGCGCCGGACCGGACCACCTCGATCGGTGGGCTTGCAGCGCATCCACCCCGACGACGCGGGCCGCTTCCTGCGGGCGCATGCCGATCTCGGGGCCGCCAGCGGACGTGGCGAGTTCGAGGTCGAATACCGCATCCTGACACGCGATTCGCGTTGGCTGTGGTTGCTGCAGCGCGGCGGCGTCACCCGGCGTGGCAGTGACGGCGCGCCGCTCGAGGCCGGCGGCATATGCATCGAGATCGATGCCCGCAAGCGCGCCGAAGTCGAGACCCAGCAGAACGAGTCGCGGCTCGCGACTGCGCTATGGGGTGCGCGGGCGGCGTTCTGGCAGATCCACCGGCCCAGCGATACGGCCGTGCGCAGCCCGCTGTGGTTTGCGATGACGGGCTACAGCCGCGAGGCCTGGGAGCAGCTGCCGCAGCCGTGGATGTCGCGCATCCACCCGGATGACCAGCCGACCGTACAGCGGCTGATCAACGAGCACCTGGAGGGTCGTTCGCAGTACCTCGAGCTCGAGTACCGGCTGCACTGCGCCGACGGCTCGTGGAAGTGGTTGATGGACCGCGGGCGCGTCGTCGAATGGGACTTCGACGGCCAGCCCGTCGCGCTGATCGGCGTGTCGATCGACATCGACGCGCAGAAGCGCTCCGAGATGGCGCTGCGCTCGACTGAAGCGCGTCTCGACACCGCGATCTGGGGCGCCGGCGTCGGCCTCTACGAACTCGATTGCAGCCGCGGCAGCACGCACTGGCTGAACGACTGGTGCAGCCGCTTCGACATCGATCCCTGCGAGGGCGACGGACACATCGATCGTTGGGACGACAACATCCACCCAGCCGACCTGCCGGCAGCGCGCGCGCGCTTCTCCGCGCACCTCGACGGCCGGGAAGAGTACTACGACGCGGAGTACCGCATCCGCACGCGCTCCGGCGATTGGCGCTGGTTGTTCGAGCGTGGTCGCGTCGTTGCGCGGGATCCGCACGGCGTGGCGCTGCGTCTGGTCGGTACCTGCATGGACATCGACCAGCGCAAGCGCGCCGAGCTGGCCGCGGAGCAGTCGCAGCAGCGCTTGAGACTCGCGCTGGATGCGGCGCGGGGTTGCCTCTGGGAGTGGGATGTCGCGCAGCAGACGTTCAACGACGAGTACTACCTGCTGCACGGCGTCGATCCGGCGGACGGCCGGCGCGACCCGCAATTCTGGCTCAATCGCGTGCACGACGCAGACCGCGGCCGGGTGTCTGCAATGGATGCCGCCGTGCTGCGCGGCGAGCGCGAGGCCTACGACGCGCGGTACCGCATCCGCCATGCCGACGGTCGCTGGCGTTGGGTCGTCGACCGCTTCCGCGGCGAAGACCGCGATGCGAGCGGGCGCGCGCGTCGGCTGGTTGGCTTCCTGGTGGACATTACCGCCGAGGTCGAAGCGCGAGAAGCGCAGCTCGATACCGAGCGCACCCTCGCGGCGGTCACGGCGCACGCACCGGCGTTGCTGATGCTGCTGGACGTGGACACGCGCATCCGCTTCATCAACCGGGCGGTGCTGGGCCTCGCGACCGAGCAGCTGCAGGGACGTTCACTGTTCGAGGTCGCCGGGGGCCACGTGGCGGCGGCATTGCAGCCGGTCTACGACGCGGTACGCGCCGATGGAATGGCGCGCTCGACGATCGTGGAAATGCCGGATTCGGGCGGCACGCTGCGCGTGTACGACCACCGGGTCGCGGCCGTCTTCGATGGCGAACGGGTCACCGGCTTCAGCGCCTCGGCCACGGACGTCACCGATCGCTGGCGGGCCGAGCAGCAGCTGCGCAGTGCGCAGGCGTTGTTCGACGCGGTCGCCGGTAGCGTCACCGAAGTGCTGGCGATGTTCGACAGCGATTTGCGCTGCGTGTTCATCAACCGTGATCTCGACGGCCTGCCGCGCGCGACGTGCATCGGACTGCCGATCCGCGATGTGGCCCCGGCCGGTTACGCCGACGCGGTCCATGCGGCCGCTTCGCGCGTGCTGCAGACGGGCCGCGCGGAATCGCTCGAGGAGTTCATCGAGCACAGTGGGTACGGCCGGATCCATGTCGACGTGCGCCTGCAGCCGGTGGGTGATGCCGGCCGCGTCACGGGCATCGCGGTGATTTCGATCGACGTCACGGAGCGGGTCAGGCAGCGCGAACAGCTGCGCGCGCAGGCGACGCTGCTGTCGATGATGCGCGAGGCCGTGGTGCTGGTCGGCCGGGACTGGGTCGTGCGGCTGTCGAATCCGGCATTCGACGCGATGCTGGACGCGCCGACCGGATCCCTGCAGGGCGCCAGCATTCGCGCGCTGCTGCAGGCGGCCATCGCGGACGTGCGCGGGCTGGGGGCGAGCGTGCAGGCAGAGCTCGAACGCAACCGGTCGCGGGGTTACGTGACACGGGAGTTCGACTGGCGCCGACCGGATGGGCGTCTGCTGCGCGTGATCGGCACGTTCACGCCGGTGCAGGTCGACGGCGAGGACCTGATGCTGGCGGTGTATGTCGACGTGACGCACGAGCGCCTGCTGGAGCGCAGGATCGTCGATGCCGCGGCGGTCGAGCAGCGCAGGCTGGGCGCGGCGCTGCACGATGGGTTGGGGCAGGAGCTGACGGGCATCGCATTGATGCTGCGCAGCCTCTCGGCCTCCGTGGCGGGCAACCCGACCGTGTCGCGTGCCCGGCTCGACGAGATCGTGCTGCTGGTCAATCGGGCGATCGATTCATCGCGTCGACTCGCGCGCGGCTTCGCACCGGTCAGCGACGAGCAGGGTGGCCTGCGCGGCGCGCTGCGCACGCTGGCCGAATCGACGCACACCAGTGAACTCGAAGTGACGTTCCACGACACGCTGGAGTCGGAGCCACCGCTTGATCAGGCGGCGGCAACGCAACTGTTGCGGGTCGCGCAGGAAGCCGTTGCGAATGCCGTGAAGCACGCGCGCGCGACGCGCGTGAACATCGTGCTCGCGCGCAGTGGTGAGGAGCTCACGCTGACGGTCAGCGATGATGGTCAGGGTTTCCCCGACACCATGCAGGCGGGCAAGGGACTCGGTATCGAAACGATGCGGCATCGTGCCGAAGCGCTGCGCGGACAGCTCGAGATCAATGATGATGGCGGCGTGACGATTTGCTGCCGGGTTCCTGTACACTGACTTTGTCTTCGGTTGTCGATCCATCTTTCCAATCAGGTGGGTGCCGTGAACAATGTCAGCATGCAGGCTGCTTCCGTGATGAACACCGCTGCGCGTCGCCGAGTGCTGATCGTCGACGATCATCCGATCGTGCGACAGGGCCTGAAGCGGATGATCGAAGCCGAGGCCGACATGGAAGTCTGCGGCGAAGCGGCCACGGAAGCGCAGGCGCGGCGCGCCATCCGCGACCTTGCGCCGGACATCGTCATCGTCGATCTCGCGCTGCAGGAGGGTGACGGCCTGGAGCTGGTGCGCGACGTGCACGCGCATCATCCCGACGTGCCGATGCTGGTGCTGTCGATGCACGACGAGACGATCTACGCGGAGCGCCTGCTGTCCGAAGGGGCCTCGGGCTACATCATGAAGCAGGCGGCCGCCGACCAGCTGCTGACCGCGCTGCGCACCGTGCTGAGCGGCGAGACCTATCTCAGCGAGACGCTGCAGGGCCAGTTGCGATCGCGCGCCGGGCACGCCGTCAGCGATGGCAATCCGGTGGAGCGCCTCTCCAACCGCGAGCTGCAGGTGCTGAACCTCGTCGGGCGCGGCGTCAGTTCCCGGGAGATCGCCGCCGAGCTGGGCCTGTCCGTCAAGACGGTCGAATCGCATCGGCAGAGCATCAAGCGCAAGCTGAACCTGACGACCAATTCGCAGCTGCTGCAGTACGCGATCAACTGGTTCGCCGGGCGTCGCGCCAGCGTTTAAACCATTCCCGGTCCCGGCGCCTCCAACTCCCCAGGCACGTTTCGAGTCACGATACGATCAGGGCTCCGTCGGCAGGCGGGGTTGGGGAGGGGCTTTGGCCGACGGCGGCACACGAGGGCAGCAGCCGGCGCAGACACTGGATTGGCAGTCCGCGCTGCTCGATCAGGCCCGTCGTGGCGACGTCCGCGCTTTCGAGCGCCTCTATCGCGAAACCTGCGCCCGGGTCCATGGACTCTGCCTGCGACTGACCCACGACCCGACCGTGGCGGAAGACTGCACGCAGGAGACCTACCTGCGGGCCTGGCGGGCGCTCGGCAGCTTCGAGGGGCGTAGCCAGCTGACCACCTGGCTGCACCGCATTGCGGTCAACGTGGTCATCGAGCGCCGCCGCCGGCAGGGCATCCAGCCGGAGCCGCTGGACGGACTCGACGAGGCGGCGCTGGGCGTGACGCTCGACACGCCAGTGGAGGAGCGTGAGATCGAACGCGTCATCGAATCGCTGCCGGCGGGCGCGCGTGACGCGCTGACGCTGTGCGCGATCTACGGTTACAGCCATGCGGAGGCGGCAGCCATGCTGGGACTCGCCGAGGGTACCTGCAAGGCACAGTTGCATCGCGCACGCAGCCTGCTGCGCGCGCGGCTCGAGGAGGGATTGCGATGAGTGGACTTCCTGACCCCAACGGGGTCGGCGAACTGCGGGCGCTGCAGCGCGACGTGCCGCCGGCCCGCGACCTGTGGCCCGCGATCGAGGCGACGATCCGCGATGGCGATGTTCCGCCGGTGCGGCGGGCGGCGGCGCGCTGGCGACCTGCACGCTGGGCCGGTCGCTGCCGGCGTCGCGTTGTTCGCCAACGGCATCGATCGGACGCGCATGGCTCGCCCCCTGTCCGATCCCGTCGCGCAGCGCACTGCCGCGGCGCCGACCGCGGTGACCGCGGCAAGCTTCACGCCCGGCGAGGCGTACGAGGCGGCGCGCGCCGCCGAGCTCGCGCAGCTGCCGGCACGGCTGGTGGCCCTGCCGCAGCCGGCGCGTGAAAGCAGGTGCAAGCCTCGAGACCCTGCAACGATCGACGCCGAGACCCGCGCCGCGCTGGGCGAGGAACCTGCGAACGCGCTGCTGCAATCGTTGTTGATCGATACGTACCAGGAAGAGATGCGCGTGCTGACGACGCTGAATACGGCCGCGCTGGCCCGCGAGGAGATCTGACATGCCTGCACGAACCTGTCTGGCGCGATCCATTGCGCTCGCCCTGCTGCTGCCGATCGCCGTGCCGGCGGCGGGCCGGAACGACGGTGGTCAGCCGGTCGATCGACGTATCGACGCGGCTGGCACGACGGCGGTTGCCATCACCAACGTCGCCGGCAGCGTCGCCGTGATCGGCACGGCGCGAGACGACGTGCACGTGACGGGACTGCTCGGTGCGGGCGTCGAGCGCCTCGAACTGTCACGCGAGGGCAACACGGTCGTCGTCAAGGTCATACTGCCGCCGAAGTCCACCATGTCGAGGTCTGGTGCCGCGACGCTGCGCGTCGAAGTGCCGCGCGGCCATCGCGCGGAGGTGTCGGGCGTCAGCGCCGACCTGCGCATCAGCGGCGTGGCTGGTGCGCAGGACCTGCGCACCGTCAGTGGCGACGTGATCTCGGGCGCGGCCGGTGCGGCCGTCGAGATCAAGTCGGTCAGCGGTGATGTCACGTTCAACGGCGGCGGGCGCGCCGGGTCCGTCAAGGTCTCGACCGTCAGCGGCGACATCGACCTGAGGGCTATCGCCGGTGAGCTCGATGCCGCCAGCATCAGCGGCGATGTCGAGGTTGGCGCGGCGGCACTGCAGGGCGGCCGGATTCGCACGACGTCGGGCGAGATCGACATCGATACCGTGGCGACCGCGGGAACGCTGCTGTCGGTCGACTCCGTCAGCGGCGATGTCGACATCCGTGCGCACGGCAGCGCGGGGCTGGTGATCGAGGCCCGCAGCTTCAGTGGCGATCTCACGACCTGTTTCGGCGCCGAGGGACGCGCCACGTCCCGCAATGGCCCCGGCCGTCGCCTCGAGGCGACGCGCGGTCAGGGTGGCATGCAGTTGCGGGTCGGCAGCGTCAGCGGCGAAGTGGCCATCTGCGACAGGTAGAATCGCGGGTGTGCGCGCCACCCGCCCGATCCTGATCGCCCTGGTCACTGTTGCGGCCGTCGTCGCGGGTGGGGCGTGGTTGCTCACGGCGATGGTCGATGCGGGTCGTTTCCGTCCGCAGATCCAGGCCGCGGTCGAATCCGCGACGGGTCGCCCGCTGCGGATCGATGGCGACGTGTCCCTCGACCTGTTCCCCTGGGTGGCCGTCAGCGTCACGGATGCCGCGCTCGCCAACCCGGCCGGATTCTCCAGCGCGGAGATCGTGCGCTGGCGGGAGCTGTCGCTCGGCGCACGGCTGTGGCCGCTGCTGCGCGGGCGGCTCGAACTGTCGCGGATCCGTATCGACGGCGCGCGCCTCACGCTCGAACGGCGGGCCGACGGTGTCGCGAACTGGGAGGGCATGGGCGCGTCCGGTGCCGCGGGCGCCGACGCGGCGTCGCGTGGCACCGTGCTGCGTTCGCTGGCCGGCATCGAATTGCGCGACGGCGAGGTCGACTACATCGACCTCGCGAGTGGTACGCGCGTCGCGCTCGATGCGCTCACGGTGACCGTGCCGCGCTGGTCGCCCGGCGAGGCGTTGCCGCTGCGCGCATCGGGCAACCTGGCCTTCGGAGCACAGCCTCGCTGGCCTTTCGCACTGTCGACGACGCTGGCACTCGCCGATCGCGCGACGACGCTGTCGGCGCTGCGCCTGACGTTGCGCGTCAAGTCGGCGCCGACCGCACGTGGCGTCGCGCTGGCCCTGTCCACGCCGACGGTCGAGCTGATTCACGAGCCGCTGGTGATCCACGGCGGCGCGATCGATGCGCGCATCGGCGCCGACGCGGACCGGTTATCGATCCGCGACTGGCGTTACGTAGCCGGCGGCGCGCAATCGGCCGCTGCCGCCGGACTCGAGCTGCAGCTGGCGTCGCTGCGGACGACACTGCTCGATGCCGGCATCACGCCGCCGTACACGACCGATCCGGCGGTGCTCGGCGCGCTGCGACTCGCGACTACCGTCCGGCTGGCCGATGGCGAGTGGCGCCTGGTGCCGCTCGATGTCGCGCTTGATGCGACCACGCTGCGCGGCGAGGCGCTGCGCGGTGCCGACGGCATCGTGGATGTCACGCTCGCGGGCGACCGGATCGACCTTGGCCGCTACCTCGAACCCGAGGACGCGCCGACACCCCCATTCAAGTTCCCGACGCAGGCGCTGCGTGCGCTCGAGGCGCGGGCGGTGGTCACGTTCGAACGGGCAACGCTCGCGGATGCCGAACTCGAGGGCGTCACGCTGCGACTGGTGCACGACGACGCCGGCCTGCACCGCGATGCCGGCGCGGTCGCCGCGCCCGCCGCACCATGAGCACGCTGCGCGAGCGCGAGCTGCGGCGTGCGACGTTCGTCGGGCCGGCACTGGTCGCCTGGCACGCGCGCAGCGGACGGCATGACCTGCCGTGGCAGCAGCAACGGACGCTGTACCGTGTCTGGGTCTCCGAGATCATGCTGCAGCAGACGCAGGTCGCGACGGCGATCCCGTACTTCGAGCGCTTCATGGCGCGTTTCCCGGACGTCGCGGCACTCGCCGCCGCACCGCTCGACGACGTACTGCACCTGTGGACCGGCCTTGGCTACTACGCGCGCGCGCGGAACCTGCATCGGGCCGCGCAGCAGGTCGTTGCCCTGCACGGTGGCCGGATGCCGTCCGGGTTCGCGGACCTGCACGCCTTGCCCGGGATTGGTCGCTCGACCGCTGGCGCCATCCTTGCGCTCGCGGGTGGCCAGCGACATCCGATCCTCGACGGCAACGTCAAGCGCGTGCTCGCGAGGGTGTTCGGTATCGAAGGGCCGCTGGCTGCACGCGACGTCGAGGCGCGCCTGTGGGCGTTGGCCGACGCCTGCACGCCCGCCACCGGGTTCGCCACCTATACGCAGGCGATCATGGATCTGGGCGCCACGGTCTGTGGCCGCACGCGCCCGGCCTGCCTGCTGTGCCCGCTGCAACCCGAGTGCAGCGCGGCCGCCAGCGGGCGGCAGCACGAACTGCCGCAGCCCAAGCCACGCACCGCGCGCAGGCTGCGCCGGCGGCGCGAGGTCCACATGCTGGTCGCGGTCAATGGGGCTGGCGCGGTGCTGCTGGAGCAGCGTCCTTCGCAGGGCATCTGGGGTGGCCTGTGGTCGTTGCCGGAATTCGACAGCGACGCGGCGCTCGCGGGCCATGCGCGCAGCGTGCTGCGCGGGCTCGCGCTGCGCCAGGCCGGCTGGCAACCGCGAGTGCTGGGACGCATCGAACACGCGTTCACCCATTTCGACCTGACGATCCACCCACGGGTCGTCGACTGCGACGGGCTCGATGAGGCCGCGCTCGCCGACGGTCGTGCGTATCGCTGGTGTGATCCCGCAGCCTGGTGCGAGGGCCGCGAGACTCTGGGGTTGCCTGCGCCGGTCAAGGCCTTGCTCGCGGCTGTCGCCGCCGAGCGCGCCGCGGCGATCAGCTGATGATCGCCGCCAACAGCCGCCACAGCCCCCACAACAGCAGTGCCGCGATCAGCAGCAGCACGCCGTTGAAGATGAACTTGATCGTCTTGTACAGCGGCCGGTTGGTCTTCTTGAGCGCCTTGCCACGTTCGAACAACGGTGCGATCGTCGAGAACGCGCGGTTCGCGAAACCGCGCTTGTCCCCTTCGATGTTCGGGACGACCGTCAGGCTCGCCAGCGCGCGGTAGAACACGTTGACGAGCCGGCCCGGAAGGCTCATCGGCCGCTCGACGTCGAGCATCAGGATCAGGCGCGGCGTATTCGTGTCGTTGCGGGCGTGATGCAGGTGCGTGATGTCGAACAGCGCGGCCTGGCCGTCGCGCCAGGAGTGGCGGATCCCGTCGACTTCGATGAAGCAGGCATCGTCGTTGGGCGTCGACAGCCCGAGGTGGTAGCGCAGCGACACCGCGAGCGGGTCGAGGTGGCGCGTCAGCTGCGAGCCGGGTGGCAGCAGCGAGAACATCGCGCCATTGACCGACTTGATGTCCTTGACCAGCTTGACGGTCTCCGGGCACAGCGACTGGGCGGACTCGTGGATGTGGCCGTACCATTTCAGGTAGAACTTGCTCCAGCCGTACTTGTAGAACGTGCGGAAGCCGACGTCGAAATAGGCGCCCGATTTCTGGTCGCTGGTCTTCTCGAAGTAACCGGCCTCGTAGAGTTTCAGCGCTTCGGCGCGGATGGTCTGCCAGTTCCGGGTGACCGGTGCGAGTTCGGGGTACTCGGCGAGGTCCATGAACACGCGCCGGCCCCGCGGCTGCGTGAACAGGTAGAGCATGCAGTTGAGCGGCGCGAAAACCGGCCAGCCCTTGCGGACGTATTCGCGCACGCCGGTGTAGCGCAGCTCGCCGCGATACTTGTAGACATAGACGAAGGAGCCGACGATGAACAGCCCCGCCGACGCGAGCAGGATGGGTCCGACCATGGCGCGCAGCATGCAGCGCGGCCAGCGCAAAGTCGAGTCGCCCGCCGGCTCGGCAGGCGTCCGCCGCGCGGGCTGGCCACTGGCCCTGCTCGCGTCGCTGCTGTCCGGTGTCGCGTGCCGGGTCGCCGTGGCGGACAGCGCCGCGCTGCCACCGGCCGAAGCCGTCGCGGCCTGGGTTCGGCTCAAGGGCGACGCCCGCGGCCGCATCAACTACGAATGGGTGCGCGGCGCCGCGCACGGCCTGCCGGATGATGCCCGCAGCCAGCCGTTGTTCCGCTTCGAGAGCGTCACCGTCAGGCGCTTCCTGCCACAGGGCCCGGGGCGGTGGCGCGAGGTCAACTACGCGTGCCGGCTATACCGGGATTTCGCGACCGGCGCCGTCATCGATCGGATGGTCAATCCGTTCAACGGACGCGAGGTGCCGCTGCCCGCGCGCTGCAGCGACGGTCCGACCGTGCTGTACTCGTCCGATGGCGTTTCTCTCGAGCGCGACATCGGCTTTCGCAGCAGTGCGCTCGACGCACCGATGCGTCTGGAACTGACCGATCTGGGCCGTCGCTACGTACTGCGCCGCGAGGCGCACTCCGAGTACCGGGCCGCGGCCACCGGGCAGCTGCGGCGCGAGACATCGGTGGATGTGTTCAGCGTTGATGCGCGCGCCTTCCGGGATCGTCGGATCGCCGACCTGCAGGCCGACTACCACTGGAGCAGCGTCACGCAATGGATGCCTGCGCTCGGCATGGGCGAGCGGGGCGGGCGGATGCTGTGGAGCATCGATGGCCGCAAGTTCAGTCGCGCGACGGACCTGCCACGGGACTTCCGGCTCGCGCTGTTGGCGGCGGTGCCGGACGCGCTGACACGGCCGCTGGAATAGCGCGGGGGTTGCCGCATGAGGTAACGTGCGCGGCATGTCCCGAACCGTCAATTGCGTCGTCCTGAAGCGCGAGGCGCCTGGTCTCGACCGGCTCGTCTATCCCGGCGAACTCGGCCAGCGGATCTGGCGCGAGGTGTCGAAGGAGGGCTGGCAGCGCTGGGTCGAACACCAGACGATGCTGATCAACGAGAACCGCCTGACCCCGATCGACCCCAAGCACCGCAAGTTCCTTGAGGGCGAGATGGAGAAATTCCTGTTCGGTGCCGGCGCGGCCAAGCCCGAGGGCTTCGTCCCCAGGGACTGACGACGGCGGGCGGGCGCTGCCGCGGCTTCAGCCGCCGCCGAACGGCGCCACGCCGATCCAGCGGCTGTGCAGCACCATCGCGAACAGGCCGTACAGCAGGATGCCGCCGATCACCGCGATCACGTCATTGAGCTTCGAGGCGGGCGCAGCGGGTATCGGGCGCGCCGGACGGCTCTTGAGCGAGATCCGGTCGACGACCGCCCAGACGAGGAATGCGCCGAACAGGACGACATCGGCCAGCATGCCGTTGGCCAGCAGGTGCGCCACCGCCCAGAGCTTGGTCGCAACCAGCATCGGGTGTTTGGTTGCTGCCTTGATTCGGCCGGGCAGGTACGCCGCGAGCAACAGGACGAACACCGGCAACATCACGGTCGCAGCGATGTGGCGCGTGGCGGCCGGTGGCACCCAGATCACCACGGGCGCCAGACGCGCGGCCGCGTACCCCTGGATGATCAAGACGAAGCCCGCGATGGCGACGATGGCGTAGACCGCCTTCCAGCCCCAGACGCCGAGGCGGGCTGCCATGGCATCGCGCCAGGCCGGCGCGACCACGGAGATCGAATGAATGCCCAGGAACAGCACCAGGCCCAGGATCAGAGTCGACATCGCTTAGCTCCCCGTCACGCATTTCCGACCAGCGCGGGGAGTATAGGCAGATGGGCGCGCGACGCGTGGCAGGCTTGTCTTTCGCGTCCGAAATCAATGACTTGACCGACCGCCGCTTGACGCGCCGGCGGCGGTCGATCCTAATACGCGGCCCCGCTCGCTGAGTGGGGCCTGCAGCATCATCCGTGGCCAGGTAGCTCAGTTGGTAGAGCAGCGGATTGAAAATCCGCGTGTCGTTGGTTCGATTCCGACCCCGGCCACAATCCCTTGAACCGGAGAGAGTGAGTCATGGAACACGTCCTGCCGCCGTTGCCATTCCCGAAGGACGCGCTCGCGCCGCACATGTCGGCCGAGACTTTCGATTACCACTATTCCAAGCACCATCAGGCCTACGTCACGAACCTGAACAATCTGGTCAAGGGCACCGAGTACGAGTCGCTCGATCTCGAAGCGATCGTGCGCAAGGCACCCGCCGGCGGCGTCTACAACAACGCCGCGCAGGTCTGGAACCACACGTTCTTCTGGAATTCGCTGAAGCCCAATGGTGGCGGCAGCCCGACGGGCGGCCTTGCCGATGCGATCCAGCGCAAGTGGGGCTCTTTCGACGAGTTCAAGAAGGCGTTCCAGGCGTCGGCGGTCGGCAACTTCGGGTCGGGCTGGACCTGGCTCGTCAAGAAGGCCGATGGGTCGGTCGACATCGTCAACACGGGCGCCGCGGGCACGCCGCTGACGACGGCGGACAAGGCGCTGCTGTGCGTCGATGTCTGGGAGCACGCCTACTACATCGACTACCGCAACCTGCGCCCGAAGTACGTCGAGACCTTCCTGAACCATCTCGCGAACTGGGAGTTCGCGCAGAAGAACTTCGGCTGATCGAAGCCGACAGCCTCCCGGCAGTGCGCGCGTGACCGAAATCTAGCGCGCGCGCTGCCGCAGGCAATCGACGAAGCGCTGCTCGAGCGCTTCGTGCAGCGCGGGCGGCACGGCCGCCAGCCCGAACCACTCCGTCCGCATCATCTCCCAGTCGCGCTCGTCCATGCGGCGCGCCTGGCCCAGGCCGTTGCGCAGCAGGCCCAGTTCGATGTCGCGGCGCAGGGCGGCGTCTTCGGTGGGCGTTGCGACGCCGGCGAGGATCTCGGCGCGGATGCACAGTTCGCGCAGTGCGCGCTCGCGCATGGCATCGTCCGGTATGCGGAACTCCTCTGAATCAGCGCGCGCCAGCGCCTGTCGCAACGTCTGCGGCAGCGATTTGTGCGGCCAGCGCGGCACGCTGGCGATGAATTCCAGGGCCGCATCCCGCAGTCGCGTGCAGTCCGTTTCTGCCGCGACATCAATGATCGCGCGCTGGTAGGCCCGCACGTGGCGCGCGGCATCGAGCGCGTTGCGCTCTGCGGCGTCGGCATCGCGCCGTGACAGCGCGTCGATCAGCGTGCCGTAGCCGGACATCGCCCGGCGAAACCGCTCGCGCAGCGCCCGTGCGTCAGCCCGTGGCAATTCGCCGATCGCGTCGAATGCGTCCTGCCAGCCGCGCAGCCGGGCTTCCCCGGTGGGGCGATCCGTCGGGCCTTGCGCGGCGGCCTGCTCGATGTCCGCGCACAGTGCTTCGGCTTGCGTCTTCGCCGCGGCGAGCCCTGCCTGCAGTTCGGCGGTTGCCTGTCGCCGTCGGTCGAACACGGCATTGCAGAGCGCACGAAACTCGTCCCACAGGGCTTGCGACTGTGGGTGTGGCACCGGACCCGTTGCCTTCCACCGCGCCTGCAACTGCCTGACTTCATCCAGCGCACGCGACAGGTCGGCAGCCTCGCCCAGTGCCCGCGCCCGGTCGATCAACGCCTGCTTGTCGGTGAGATTGCGCGCATGCCAGGCGCTGACCCGCGCGCGCAACCGATCGAGCGCGCGATAGAAGTCGGCGTCGACCGGGCGCGCGGCATCGCGGTCGACCGGAGCGTGCGTACGGAACTCCTGCAGCGCCGCGCGCAGCACGTGCTGGATGCGACCGTGATCGACCGGCAAGCCGCATTCGTCCGCGGGCAGTTCGGCCTCGAACGCCACCAGGCGCTCGAGGACCTGCCGGCGTGCATCCAGGTTCGCGCGCCGCACTGCCGCCTGTTCGGTGAAATACGCCTGGCACGGCTGGAAGGCCTTGTGGAACGCCTGTTCGAAGCGCTCCGATTCGGCGGTTGCCTCGACCGCCAGCCCCTTGTTGATCGTGCGCCACTCCTGGCGCAGCGCGCGTATGTGTTCGGCGAGTTGCTGCGGCGCTTCGTCGACACCGATCAGTGCTTCCATTTCCTCGATCAGTTCGATCCGCTTCGGCGCGGCGACGTAGTCCTTCCATTGCCGCAGCTCATTGAGGCGTGCGTCGAGATGCTCGAGATTGCGCAGCAGGTGTGGCGGCAAATCGCCTGCAGCCGGCAGCGCCGCTTCGATCGACTGGCGGAAGCGCGCCGCCTTGCGGGTATCGCCACGCTGCAGGGCCGCCCCGCCCAAACGAATCAGGCTTGCGATCTCGCGTCGGGCGTCGGTGCCGGTGTCGATGGATCCGTCGGCTTCGACGGAGTCGGGCGGCTCGTCCATTTGCGCCGCGTTGTCGGCAGCGTCCTCCGCCGCCGCGGCCTGTTCAAGTTCGATGCGCTCCGCCTGCTGTCGTGCGAGTTGCTCTTCGGCGGCGGTTCGCGCGGCGGCAGCCTGCTCTGCAGCCTCGATCGCCGCAAGCCGTCGGGCCTGCTGCGCCGCGTGCGCGGCCGCGACGACGGCCTCGCACTGGGCGAGCGCCTGTCCGGCGCGTTGGCGCAGCGCCGCATCAACGCTGTCCGGCAGGGCCCGCCAGCGTTCGATCAAGGTGGCCAGTGTGGGTTCGTAGAGCGGGTCGTGGGGACGGCAAGAGTGCTTGTCGATCGCGGCGCACAATGCGTCGGCCTCTGCGCGAGCGGTCACCGCGGCGCGTTCCGCGGAGAGCATCGCATCGTGGCGTTGCTTGACCAGCTTGTACGCGGCTTTGTCCCGGCCACGCAGCCGCGGCAACAGCTGCTGCCAGCACTGCGGATCCTGTATCGCGCCGGCCGCTGCCTGGCGGACTCGTGTCGTGGGGCCCTCGACGGCGATCCGCATCAACTCGTCGGGTGTCAGCGCGCCGCTGGCGATCGAGTCGAGCAGCTGCGCATGCTCGTCCGGGTCGACGACCGGCGGTGGCGGTGGCGGTGGCGCGACAGCCGCCGTCGGTGGCTCGATGGCAGGTGCCACCGGAGCCGGAGGCGGAGCGGGACGGAACAGGCGCGACAGGATCTTCACGGCCGACGCATGGTACAGGATCGTGGTTACGGCCGACCGCCAGTGAAGTCGCTGGCCCGGCCCGTGTGCTGCGGCACGTGCGTCACCAGCGTTGTATATCTGTTCACATCGTGCACGCCCCTGAGTATTTCGATGCCGGCTGCGGCGGTCAACGTCACCATGGTTTCCCGGGCGACGACGGCAGCTCGCCCGGGAGGAGTCGCGACGATGTCACCCGCCGAACTGGTCCAGGCGCTGCAGCTCAGTCCGCATCCGGAGGGCGGCTATTTCCGCGAGACCTATCGCGCCACGCAGCGGGATGCCGGCGGGCGCGCCGCGTCGACGCTGATCTACTTCCTGCTGGCGGCAGGCCAGGTTTCGCGACTGCATCGGATCGATGCCGACGAGAGTTGGCACCTGTATCTCGGCGGGCCCTTGCGGATCCATGAGCTCGATGACACGGCCGGGGTGGCGCGGACAACGGTGCTCGGCCGCGCGATCGAGCGTGGCGAGCGGCCGCAGCATGTCGTGCCGGGTGGGCGCTGGTTCGGCGCCGAACTGGCGCTGGACGCGCCGTTCGCGCTGGTCGGCTGCGCGGTGGCGCCGGGCTTCGAGTTCACCCGTTTCGAACTGGCGCAGCGCGGGCGGTTGCTGCCGCGGTTCGCCGCGGTCGCCGACCTGATCGGACGCCTGACATGAAGATCGATGTGATCGTCGAAGCGGGCCTGCCCGCTGCCCGTGTCGAGCAGCTGGCGGTGCAAGCCGAACGCTACGGCATCCAGACACTGTGGGTCGCCGCGTTCCCGTCGCGACGCGATCCGGTGCCGGCGCTGGCGTTTGCGGCGCGCGCCACCTCGCGCATCCGGCTTGCGACGCTGCCGGTGAGTCCGTACGAAGTGCATCCGCTGCGGATCGCCGACCAGTTGTTGACGTTGAATGAACTGTCGAATGGCCGCGCGACGATCCTGATCGGCGGATTGGGACATTCGGTATCCAGCGTCACGGGTCTCGAGCCGCTGCGGCGTGTCACGGCGGTCAAGGACACCGTGCAGATCCTGAAGGGCCTGCGCCCAGACCAGACGCTGCACCACCAGGGCGCGATGTACTCGCTGGTGAACTATCGAGCCGACTGGGCCACCCAATCGCCGCCGCGCATCTACGCGGGCGCGACGTTCGAGAAGATGCTGCGCATGGCCGCGGGCTGCGCCGATGGGTCGATGCTGTCGGACGCTCCGCTCGGGCGACTGCCGCAGGTCATGCAGTGGGTCGAACAGGGTCTCGCGCGGGCCGGACGGTCCGTGCGGACTTTCGTCTCAACAACTTCATGGCCTGGCACATCAAGCGTGATCGCGCGGCGTGCTCGCCGAGGCGCGGCGTGGTTGATCTGGCGCGGCTTCCTGCTGCCATGGTTCACCGAGACCTTCCTCGACGCCGATGCGGTCGCGCTCGTGGTCGAGAAGAAGCCCGCGTTCGCAGGCATTCCGCTCGCGTTCAGCACGGATCGAGGGCGCGTGCCGGGTCCATCGTCGACGCACTGGTGGAGCACCTGACGCTCGCGGGCGATCCCGGCGAGCATCGAGACGGCCCGCGGCGGGTCACGCGCTCGGCGCTGCTGGCCTCGACGAGGTGGCGTTGCGGCTGCATGACGAACCCGAGGAGGGGCTGCGGCTGATCGGCGAGCATCTGCTGCCGGCGTTGCGCTAGCGTTCGCGGGGAGCGGCTTCAGTCGATGCCGTAGATCCGGTGCCGTTCGGGCGTCAGCAGCCCGAGCATCGTGCCGTCGCGCGACAGGCGCCGATTGCGCGCGCCGAGGCCCTCGCTGCCGAATGCGTGCGTGATCATGTCGTTCCAGATCTGCTGCGCTTCGTCATCGGCGCGGATCTCGATCCGGCCCCAGACCATGACGTGTGCCATCGTGCCGGGTTTGGAGATCGCGACGCAGGCGCGCGGATCGCGCTCGAGGTTGCGGACCTTCTGTTTGCCAGTGAGACTGAACAGCAGTTGCGGCGGGCGCAGGCCCATCATCATCGGCGTGACGTGCGGGCCGCCGTCGCGACCGACGGTCGCGAGGTGCACCCAGTCCGTTGGGGCGTGCAGGGCCTGGATCGCGTGCAGCAGTTTCGGGTCCATCGCGATAATCTAGCCGATATTGCGCATGTCCAGCCAATTCCCGCTCCTGTCAGTGT
The DNA here is from genome assembly GCA_041395605.1 of Steroidobacteraceae bacterium. Lineage (GTDB taxonomy): Bacteria > Pseudomonadota > Gammaproteobacteria > Steroidobacterales > Steroidobacteraceae > UBA964. Next base: position 80,339 of record JAWLAD010000004.1, on the reverse strand, counting down.
GGCTCGCCGCATGGCTGTTGTCGGGCTGCGTGTCGCTGTCACTGGACGTGCCGCGTCCAGCGACCACGCTGTATACCGGTGCGCCGGCGCCGGAACTGGAGCAGCTGTGGACGCGTTTCGCGGGTCCGGGCGCCGATTCGGCCTTCCGGCTGGTCGCCGACGGACTCGACGCATTCGCGCTGCGGGTGCAGCTCGTGCGTCGCGCGCGCCACACGCTCGACCTGCAGTACACTACATCATCCACGCTGACGAGACCGGCAGCTGCTCGCTGCAGAGGTGCTGCGCGCTGCTGACCGTGGCGATCGCGTGCGGATCCTGCTGGACGACATCTATGCGGCGGCCAATGACCGCGTGCTGCTGGCACTCGAAAGCCACCCGCAGATCGAGATCCGCCTGTTCAACCCGTGGCGACGGCGTTCGGGCCCGGCGGGTCGCGTGTTCGACTTCATCGCGACCGGCGGTCGCCTGAACCAGCGCATGCACAACAAGCTGTTCCTCGCGGACGGTGCCGCGGCGGTGCTCGGTGGCCGCAACCTCGGCGACGAGTACTTCGCGCTGCACCGCAGGCTCGACTTCCGCGATCTGGACGTGCTCGCGGTTGGCGCGGCAGCGAGCGCAGCGGGGCGTTCGTTCGACGCCTTCTGGGCCAGCGAGTACGCCGTGCCCGCGACGGCGCTGCGCCTGGCGAAGCCACCGCCAACGCTGGCGGCGCTGCAGTCGGTCGTCGAGGCGCATGCCGCGGCGATGGCGGCGCGGCCGTTTGCTTGGTGATCAGCGAAGGCCCCCGCTCGCACGCGAGGCAGCCGCCGGCCCGTTGGTGCTGCAGCGGGCGGTCGGGACGATCATCGCCGACGATCCCGACAAGCTGAGCCCGCGCCGGCGCGGCCGGCACTGACGATAGTCACCCAGCTGCGAACCATTACGGGTGCACCCCAGCAGCGCCTGCTGATCAGTTCACCGTACTTCGTGCCCGGCCGGGACGGCGTCGAGCTGTTGGGCGCGCTGCGCGCGGCAGGCGTCGACGTGCGAGTGCTGACGAACTCCTACCGCGCCAACGACGTGCGGCTCGTGCACGTCGGGTACTCGAAGTACCGGGTTCCGCTGCTGCGGCGCGGCGTGCAGCTGTTCGAGCTGCGACGGCGCACGCCCGAGACGGTCGAGCGGGTCCGTCAGCAGGCTTTCGGGTCCGCGAACGCGAGCCTGCACGCGAAGTTCGTCGTGGTCGATGCACGCTGGCTGTTCGTCGGTTCGCTGAACATCGATCCGCGTTCGATCGTCCACAACACCGAGATCGGCGTCGTCATCGACAGCGAATCGCTCGCTGGCGACGCAGCCCGCATGTTCGGCGACGTCAGCGCGCCGTCGCGAAGCTATGGGGTGAGCCTGCGCGACGGCGGTCGCTCGCGGCTCGAGTGGCGATGGGAGGAAGCGGGCGCGGCGCGTGTCGCGACCACCGAGCCCGGCACGAACGCCTTCGAACGCGCGTTGATCCGGCTGCTGCGCTGGTTCCCCGGTCTCGAGGCGCAGATCTAGGCTGAGTCGCGCTGCCGCCGCCGCGGGCAGTCTGGTCAGCCGAGCTGCGCGACGACGTGGTCGACCTCGTCGGCGCTGCCCAGGACCACCGGTACACGCTGGTGGATGTCGCGCGGCTGCACGTCGAGGATGCGCTGGCCAGGCGCGGCAAGCGCCTTGCCGCCCGCCTGCTCGATCAGCAGCGCCATCGGATTCGCTTCATACATCAGTCGCAGTTTGCCGTCCGGTGCCTTCTTCGTCGGCGGATACATGAACACGCCGCCCTTCAGCAGGATGCGGTGCACGTCGGCAACCATCGAACCAACGTAGCGGCTCGAGTAGCCATTGTCCTGTGCCCAATCGAGGTATCGCTGGTAGCCCGCTGGAAAGGTGCGGCGGTTGCCTTCGTTGACCGAGTAGCTCTTGTGTGACGCGGGCGTGCGCAGGCCACGCTCGACCAGCATGAAGGCGCCGATGGCCGGGTCGAGCACGAACATGTCGACGCCGCGACCGATGCTCATGACGAAGACGGTCGACGAGCCATACAGCACGTAGCCGGCGGCGACTTGCTGCGCCCCGGGCTGCAACAGCGAGCCCTGCGCGTCGCGCGCGCGGCGATCGTGGCGCAGGATGCTGAAGATCGTGCCGACGCCGCCGCAGACATCGAGGTTGGAAGAACCATCGAGTGGATCGAACAGCACGCAGTAGCGGCGATCGCCGGAGGCATCGTCGCGCAGGATGACCGGTTCTTCATTTTCTTCGGACGCAACGATCGCGACGCCCTCGCGACCACCGAGGACGCGCAACAGCGTCTCGTTGGCGATCACGTCGAGTTTCTGCTGCGTCTCGCCCTGGACGTTGTCCGAGCCAGCGCTGCCGAGCACGTTCTCCAGCCGCGCGAGCCGCACCTTCGCGGCGATGACCTTCGCTGGAAATCGACAACGCGGAGAGGATCAGGACAACGTGCCGGTGGCCTCGAAGTCGGCCTGCTGCTGCAGGATGTGGCTCTGGAGCGTGACGATGCTGCGCGGTGAATCGGCGGTCATGGCGGCGGCCCTGGCGGCAAAGCGCGGGATTCTGCCACAGACGACTGCATCGCAATGCGGCGGGCCTTACACTTCAGGGATGCAGCTCACGCCCCATCCCTCGACGCCGTTGCCGCCCGGCTGGCGCCTGGCGACCCACTGCAGCGCGGCTGGTTCGGCGCTCGAACTGCATTGGTTGCTGCACGCACCGACCGCTGCGCTGCGCGTGCCGCCACGGCGTGAACCCTCCCGCCGCGACGGGCTCTGGCGCCATACCTGCTTTGAACTGTTCGTCGCGGATCCGGCGGGTGCCGGCTATCGCGAGTTCAACTTCTCGCCCTCGACAGAGTGGGCCGCGTACGCGTTCACGGGCTATCGGCAGGGCATGGCACCGCTGGTCCTGCCCGTGCCGCCCGTCATCGGGCTGCAGATCGGGGCCGACATGTTGCAACTGAGCGTCGCGGTGCCGCAAGCAGCGTACGGCCTGCTGCCGGGCGAGCCGGGTGCGCGTCGCCGGTGCGCGTTCGCCGCAGTCCTGGAGCAGATCGACGGTACGCTCAGCTACCTGGCGCTCGCACATCCGGCCGGGCGACCCGATTTCCACGACGCGGCCGGTTTCGTCGAGATGCCTCTGCCATGAACCGCCGCGTCGGCGTCGCATTCGGCAGCGGTTCCGCGCGGGGCTGGGCACACCTGGGCGTGCTGCATGCGCTCGAGGAACGCGGCATGCAGCCGGTGGCGGTCGCCGGCGCATCGGTCGGTGCGCTGATCGCAGCCGCCTACGCGAGTGAGCAATGGCGCGACCTGGAGGCGTGGGTCCGGACACTGACGCGCGTCGACGTCTGGCGCCTGCTCGACACCACTTTTCGCGGTGGCGGCGTGATGCGCGGCAATCGGCTGATGGAAGCCATTGGCGAGCGCATCAAGGACCGGCAGATCGACGAACTGCCCTGCGCCTTCGCGGCGGTCGCGGCCGACCTGAACAACGGCGAGGAGATCTGGTTGCGCGAGGGGTCGATGCTGGCCGCGGTGCGCGCCTCGAGCGGCCTGCCGGGCCTGTTCGCGCCGTACTGGCACCAGGAACGCTGGATGATCGACGGCGGGGTCGTCAACCCGGTGCCGGTGTCGCTGTGTCGTGCGCTCGGCGCCGACTACGTCATCGCCGTCAACCTGAACGTGCCGGTCCGCGAGCGCTGGCAGAACCGCAGCGACGACACCGCGGTCGAAGCGGTGGGCGAGGACGAACCTGCCGACGAAGAGGGCGCGGAAGCGGGCTGGCCGGGATTCGACAAGTTTGGCGAATTGCTCGACGGCCTGGTCGAAAGCCTGAAGCCGCAACCTTCGCGGGAGCCTGGGTTGTTCGACGTGATGGCGGGCTCGATCCACATCATGCAGGATCAGATCGCCCGCAGTCGCATGGCCGAGGATCCTCCCGATCTCGAGATCAGCCCGTCCCTTGGGCATCTGCAGCTGATGGACTTCCATCTCGCCGCCGAGACCATCGAGGTCGGTTACCGGGCTGCCTGTCGGGCACTGGATGGCCTGCAACCCGGTGGTTCATCGGCAGGGGAAGAGCAGGCCTGACGCTACACTGCCAACGGGTCCCTGGATGAGCGTGACTGGCTCGCGGAGTGCTGACGTGTCCCATGTGCTGTTTGGTGTCGATCGACTGTTGACCGAACCCGCGCTGCGCGCTGCGTTGCAGGGGCGGCGCGTCGCGTTGCTGGCGCATCCCGCATCGGTCACGCGCGAGCTGTCGCACACGCTCGACGCGCTCGAGTCGCTGCCGGACCTGCGGATCACCAGCGCTTTCGGTCCGCAGCACGGGCTGCGCGGCGACAAGCAGGACAACATGGTCGAGTCGCCGGATTTCCAGGACCCCGTGCACGGCATCCCGGTATTCAGCCTGTATGGCGAAGTGCGTCGTCCCACTGCGGCGATGCTCGGGACCTTCGACGTGCTGCTGGTCGACCTCCAGGACCTGGGCTGCCGCATCTACACCTTCATCACGACGCTGCGCTACGTGCTCGAGGCGGCGGCCGCGACCGGCAAGTCGGTCTGGGTGTTGGAGCGTCCCAATCCCGTGGGGCGTCCCGTGAAGGGCTGACGCTGCGCGCCGGCTGAAGCTTCGTTGGCGCGGGACCGATGCGATGCGGCATGGGCTGACGATGGGCGAGCTCAGGCGCTGGTTCATCCGCACGCTCGGGCTCGACGTCGATTACCAGGTCGTCGCGATGCGCGGCTGGCAGCCGGCCTCGGAACCCGGCTTCGGCTGGCCGCTGCAAGAGCGCAGTTGGGTCAATCCGAGTCCCAACGCACCGAACCTGTCGATGGCGCGCTGCTACGCGGGCACGGTGATGCTCGAGGGCACGACCCTGTCCGAAGAGGCCGCGGCACGACGCGGCCGCTGGAACATTCGGCGCGCCGGATCTCGACGCAGGCCGACTCGTCGCCAGCATGCATCGGCTCGCGCCCGACTGGCTGCGGGGTTGCCTGTTGCGACCCTGCTGGTTCGAGCCCACCTTCCACAAGCATGTCGGCAGGCTCTGTGCCGGCGTGCAGATCCACGTCGACTCGCCGGCCTATCACCACGAACTGTTCCGGCCGTGGCGGCTCATGGCGCTCGCGTTCAAGGCGCTGCGCGAGCAGGCACCCGATTACCCGTTGTGGCGCGACTTTCCGTACGAGTACGAGCGCGACCGGCTCGCCATCGACCTGATCAACGGCAGTCCGCTGCTGCGCGAATGGGTCGATGACCCGCGCGCGACGCCCGGCGATCTCGACGCGCTGGCAGGCACCGACGAGACGGCCTGGCTCGCGCAGCGACGTGAATTCGAGTTGTACTGACGTCGGCAACCGGCGCGGCGGGCGCCGTCCAACACGCAGTGGGGGGAATCGCGATGCGCTACAAGTGGTTGACGGGGATCGGCGCTGTCGTCGCCGTGTCGGTGGCGGCCTTCGCGTTCGCGCTGGCCCGCAATGCGCCCTGCGGTGCCGCACCCGCGCTGCCTGCCGACGCAGTGCCCATGCGCGCCGCGGTTCATCGCTGCTACGGTGGGCCGGACGTCATCCGCATCGAAGCCATTGCACCGCCGCCGCTCGCGCCGGATCGCATGCTCGTGCGCGTGCAGGCGGCGGCGATGAACCCGCTCGACAAGCACTACCTGCACGGCACGCCTTACCTGCTGCGCCTGTCCGCGGGCCTGGGGCGACCTGGGGACAGCCGGATGGGCGTCGATTTCGCCGGCACGGTCGAGGCGGTGGGCAGTGACGTCACGCGCTTCAAGCCGGGCGATGTCGTGTTTGGCGGTGCGGACGGTGCATTCGGCGAATTCGTCAGCGTCCGCGAGGGCGGTTCAATCGCGCGCGTGCCGGCTGGCGTCGCGCCGGAGCAGGCGGCTTCGTTGCCGATCGCCGCGGTTACGGCGCTGCAGGCGCTGCGCGACCACGGTCGGCTCGCGCCCGGGCAGCGCGTGCTGGTCAACGGCGCATCGGGCGGCGTCGGTCACTTCGCAGTACAGCTCGCGAAGGGCATGGGTGCGCACGTCACGGGCGTATGCAGCACGCGCAATGTCGGGATGGTCCGGGCACTCGGCGCCGATGTCGTCATCGACTACACCCGCGAGGACTTCACGGCAGGCGCTCAGCGTTACGACCTGATCATCGATTCCATCGGCAACCATCCGCGCAGCGCATTGCGGCGCGTGTTGACGGACGACGGCGCACACGTGCAGGTAGGCCAATCCGGCATGGGCCACTGGATCGATCCGCTGCTGGGTCCGCTCGGCGCGCTGCTGTGGTCGCAGTTCACGTCGCAGCGCTGGGAATTCATGCTCGCCCGCATCGACGCCGGCGATCTCGCTTACCTCGCGCAGCAGGTGGCGGCCGGCAAGCTGCGTGCGGTCATCGATCGGCGCTACCCGCTGGCGGAACTGCCGGCAGCCATGCGCTATCTCGAGACGGGACGCGTGCGCGGCAAGTTGCTGATCGATCCCGCCGCGCCCTGAGGCGCGCGCCGGGCCTCACACCAGCACGCGCTCGATGCCGCCGTCGTTGGCCGCCGCGACGTATTCGCGCAACCACTGCTCGCCGAGCACGTGCTTGGCGATCTCGACGACGATGTAATCGGCATCGAGTTCGGTCTCGTCCTCGTAGCGCTTCAGGCCCTGCAGGCAAGACGGGCACGAGGTCAGCACCTTGACGTCGCCGCCGAAGCCCTCGGCGCGCACCTGCTTCATGCCCTTCTGCATTTCCTCGGCCTTGCGGAAGCGCACCTGGGTCGAGACATCGGGTCGCGTGATCGCGAACGTGCCGGACTCGCCGCAGCAGCGGTCGTTCTTCGCGACCTTGCCGTTGACGTCCGAGTTCATCAGCGTGTTGACGACCTTGAGCGGCTCGTAGGCCTTCATCGGCGTGTGGCAGGGGTCGTGGTACAGGTAGCGCACGCCCGTGACGTTCTCGAGCCTGACGCCTTTCTCCATCAGGTATTCGTGGATGTCGACGATGCGGCAGCCCGGGAAGATCTTGTCGAACTCGTATCCCTGCAACTGGTCGTAGCAGGTGCCGCAGCTGACCACGACGGTCTTGATGTCCAGGTAGTTCAGCGTGTTGGCGACTCGGTGGAACAGCACGCGGTTGTCCGTGATCAGCTTGTTCGCCTTGTCGAAGTCGCCCGAGCCCCGCTGCGGGTAGCCGCAGCACAGGTAGCCGGGCGGCAGCACGGTCTGCACGCCGACGTGCCACAGCATGGCCTGGGTCGCGAGGCCCACCTGCGAGAACAGACGCTCCGAGCCGCAGCCGGGGAAATAGAACACCGCCTCGGCTTCGCTCGAGGTCGCCTTCGGATTGCGGATCACCGGCACGTAGTTGCGGTCTTCGATGTCGAGCAGCGCGCGCGCGGTCTTCTTCGGCCACGCCTGCCGGCATGCGGCGGTTGACGGTGCTGACGCCACGCTCGCACCAGCCTGCCGGTCATCGCCGGCGGCATATGTGGCTCTGGCTTCGCGGGAGCCCTTGAACAGCTGGTGGCCGAGACGCTGCGCCTTAGCCCCAGTCGATCGCCGATACCTTGCGCGCGAGCTTGATCGTCTCCGGGCCGGGTCGCGTTCAGGAACATCCCGACGCGGCCGTGCCCGGGTTGAAGCGCTTCTTGCCCATGCGGCGCAGCAGGTCGCGCATCGCCATCGACACATCGCCGAAATCGATGTCGACCGGGCACGCAGCGTTCGCCGTGGCACACGATTACGAGTGATCGGCGACGTCGGCGATTCAGTCTGTGCGGATCGGCACGCCGCGGCGGGTCTGCTCCTCGTACAGGAAGGCTCGATCAGCGGCGAGGTCATGAGTATCTTGTTGCGCGGCGAGTACAGCAGGTTGGCGCGCGGCACGTGCGTCGCGCAGACCGGCTTGCACTTGCCGCAGCTGAGGCGGTCATGATCGACCCGGAGATCGTGCTGATGTCGGACTGCTGCATGATCAGCGATTCGTGGCCGAGCAGGTTGAAGCTCGGCGTATAGGCGGCGTTGCGCAGGTCGCCGCCCGGCAGCAGCAGCTGCCGGCATTGGAAACGCTGGCCTTCGAAGTCGATGCGTGCCTTGTAGGCGCGCCGGAGTCGCAGGTTTCGGCTTCGGTCAGGAATTCGGCTTGGTGATGCCAATGCCATGCTCGCCGGAGATCACGCCATCGAGGTCGCGCGCGATCTGCATGATGCAGGCGACGGCCTCCGTTGGCGTCGCGCAGCATCTCGGCCGTCGTCGGAGTTGACGGGATGTTGGTGTGGATGTTACCGTCCGCCGGCGTGCATGTGCAGCGCGACGAACACGCCCGCGCAGCATCGCTGTGCCCGGCGCGGAAGCTCGGCGAGAATCGGCGCGAACTGGTCGCCCGCGAACGGACCGGTCGAGCGGCGTGCGCAATGCCGCTCCAGAGACCGTACCTGGCGGGACTGCAGTTGTTCGAAGTGCTCGTCGAGCCGGTCGAGGTAACCGGCCCAGCGCGCGGATCTCAGCCGGCAGGCCAGCGCCTGCCGTGGCGGGGTCGCCGAGCTTTCCTCGTTGCTGAGCTTGTCGAGATCGGCGTCGCCGGTCTTTGCCGCAGCGCAGGTCGCCGCGGAAGTAGTCCTCGAGCGCGGCGACGATCTTCAACTTGTTGCGGATCGACAAGCTCGATGACGATGCGTTCGATCACATCGGTGTACTCGCCTAGCCGCAGCGATCAGGATCACGACGTCCTCGTTGATCTTGAACGCGTTGGTGGTAGCTGGCGATCCGCGGCCGTGCGCGCGGTCGGCCAATTTCTTGCGCGCATCGGGTTGACGGCGATGAAGCCTTCGCCGGCACGCGCGTTCGCGATGCGCACGACGTCTGAGGTCAGCCGCGCGACCGCGTCCGCATCGTCGCCGACGAGGTCGCCGATCAGCACCATCTTCGGCAGCGCACCACGCTTGGACTTCGTGACATAGCCGACGGCCTTCAGGTAGCGCTCGTCCAGATGCTCGAGCCCCGCGAGCAGCACGCCTGCGGCGCGACCAGGGCCGTTCAGGTGATCGGTGATCTCGACGATGGACGGAATTGCATCGCGGGGCTGGCCGAAGAACTCGAGGCAGACCGTGCGGATCTGCTTCGGCATCCGGTGCACGACCCAGCGCACTGGTGATCAGGCCATCGACGCCTTCCTTCTGCACGCCGGGCACGCCGCCGAGGAACTTGTCGGTGACGTCCGCGCGAGGCCGGCCGCGCGGAACGCGGCGCCCAGCATGCGGATTTCCTCGGTGCGCAGCAGGCAGGCGCGCGTCAGCGGCTGCGGCCATCCTTCCACGTGAGGCGGAACACACTTCGGCGCTTCATGGATCTTGCCGAGGTTGTGGTTCAGCCGCTCGACCTCGAGCCAGTTGCCTTCGGGGTCGACCATGCGCCACCAGGCGAGGTTGTCGACCGCCGTGCCCCACAGCACGGCCTTCTTGCCGCCGGCGTTCATCGCGATGTTGCCGCCGATGCACGATGCATCGATCGAGGTCGGATCGACGGCGAACACGTAGCCGGCGCGCTCCGCCGCATCGGCGACCCGCTTCGTGACGACGCCGGCTTCGCTGAACACGGTCGGTACGTCCTGCTCGACGCCGATCAGGCGCACGGTCTCGACCTCGGAGACCGCTTTCCAGCTTCTCGGTGTTGATGACCGCCGAGCGCGGCGTCAACGGCACGGCGCCGCGGTGTAGCCGGTGCCGCCGCCGCAGGGATGATCGTCCAGGCCGAGCTCGATGCAGGCGCGCACGAGGCCGAAGTTTCGTGCTCTGCGTCGGGCGCGATCACGACGAACGGGAACTCGACGCGCCAGTCGGTCGCATCGGTGACGTGCGAGACGCGCGCAGGCGCGTCGAAAGCGGATGGCGTCGGCGCGCACGTGCCGACAGCAGTCAACGCCGCGTTCGCGCAATGTCTCCCGTGTCGGCGAAGTGTGCGGCGAAGCCGCTGCGGCCTGGCGCGCGGCGCCCAGCAACTGGCCGACCTTGGCGTCGCGATCCGCGTCATCGCTGCCCGGCGACGGTCGCCAGCGCAGGCGGTGGTTCAGCGCGTCGATCAATAGCCGGCGGCGCTTCGGGTTCTCGAGCAGGTCGTCCTCGAGATAGGGATTGCGCTGCACGACCCAGATATCGCCGAGCACCTCGTACAGCATGCGTGCCGAGCGGCCGGTGCGGCGCTCGCCACGCAGTTCGTCGAGCAGCCGCCAGGCGTCGTTGCCCAGCAGCCGGATGACGATCTCGCGATCCGAGAAGGACGTGTAGTTGTAGGGGATCTCGCGCAGGCGGACTGGCGACGGTGGCTCGGTCGGCAACGGGTCGGGGGCAGTTGCGGCGGCGGTCTTCAGGGCAAGCATTCTCGGCCAGTCCACGTCCGTGCGGATGAGTTCGGGGATTCCAGACTAGCTTGCGGTACATCCGGAGTGACGGCAACCGCCTTCGTCGCTAGGATGACTTCGTTGACATTTGTCCAGCGAATAAGGAGGTTGCATGTCATCTGCCACACCTACTGATCGTCTGCTGGACGACCTGCGCCAGGTCGTCGAGGACACCGAGGCGTTGCTGCGCGCGACGGCCGGCCAAGCCGGTGAGCGTGCCCAGGAGGCGCGGAGCCGCGCCGAGGATTCCCTGAAGGCGGCACGGGCGCGTCTCGAAGGGCTCGAGCAGGAGGTCGTCACGCGCGCGCGTGATGCCGCCCACGAGGCCGATCGCTACGTCCACGCCAATCCCTGGCAATCGATCGGGGTCGCAGCAGGGGTCGCGTTTCTGCTCGGCCTGCTGGTCAGTCGCCGTTGAGTCCGCTCGCGGGACCCGCTGCGCCGCCTCCGGGCGGTGAGCGGGTCGGCCTGTTCGACTCGGCGCGCCGGCTGCTCGCGCGCCTGCTCGCGCTGGCGCAGACGCGAATCGAACTGCTGACGACCGAGTTGTCGCTGGAGCTGCAGCGCGCGGCGACGCTGCTGGTCTGGGCGTTCGTCGCGCTGTTCTTCGGCGGCCTGGCCGTCCTGATGCTGACGCTGACGCTGGTCATCGCGTTCTGGGACGACCACCGCTTGTTGGCCGCCGGCCTCGCGACGGGCCTGTTCATCACGGTCACGGCCGTGGCCATCGGCGTGTTGCGGCACAAGGTCCGCAGTCGGGGTCGCCTGCTTGCGGCCAGCCTCGATGAGTTGAGTCGCGACGTTGCCGCGCTCGACCCGGACAAGGAGCGCGGGCGATGAGCGCGGGCAGCAGCCAGCTCGAACTGCGGCGTGACCTGCTGGTACTGCGCAGCCGCTTGCTGCGCACCCAGGTGGCACTCGACGGTGCGGCCATCGGGGCGCGTGTCGCGCAGGTCGACCGCGGGATCAGCACGCTGCGCGGCGTGGTCCGCTCGCCGCTGGTGCTGGGCGTTGCCGGCTTTGCCGCGCTGGCCGTGGGTCCCGTCCGTGCCGTGCGCTGGGCCGGTCGCGGACTGGTGGCGCTGTCGCTGGCGCGGCGCGTCATGCGGCTGCTGGCGCAGTCACGCTGACGCGCCGGGCGGGACGCCTCAGCGCCCGCCGGCAGCCCCTCCAGACGGTGCCACCGGAAACCCGCGCTTGCGCATCAGCGCTTCGATGCCGGCATCACGACCCCGGAACGCACGGTAGGCGTCCGCGGGCTCGAGCGTGTTGCCGCGGCGGAACACGTTGTCCATCAGGCGTTGCGCCACGTTGCGGTCCCAGGGACCGCCCGCACCGGTGAATGCCTCCCAGGCGTCTGCGGTCAGCGTGTCGGCCCACAGATAGCTGTAGTAGCCGGCGGAGTAGCCGTCGCCCGCGAACACGTGCTGGAACTGCGGCGTGCGGTGCCGCATGACGATCTCGCGCGGCATGCCGAGCGTGGCGAGTGTCTCGCGTTCGAACGCGTCCGGATCGATGCGCGCATCGCCAGCCAGGTGCAGCTTCATGTCGATCAGCGCGCTCGCGAGGTACTCCACCGTCGCGAAGCCCTGGTTGAATTGCTCGGCACGCAGGATCTTGTCCACCAGCGCCGCCGGCATCGGCTCGCCGGTCTGGTAGTGCGTGGCGAAGCGATTCAGCACTTCGGGAACCGCGAGCCAGTGCTCGAGCAGCTGCGACGGGAACTCGACGTAGTCACGCGCGACGTTGGTGCCCGACAGGCTCGGATAGGTCACGTCAGATGCCAGGCCGTGCAGCGCGTGGCCGAACTCGTGGAACAGCGTGACCGCGTCGTCCCAGCTGATCAGTACCGGTTCGCCCGGCTTGCCCCGCAGGAAGTTCGAGTTGTTCGACACGATGGTCGTGACTTCGCCGCGGAACCGCTCCTGGTTGCGATAAGCGTTCATCCACGCGCCGCTCTGCTTGCCAGGCCGCGCATAGGGATCGAAGTACCACAGCCCGATGTGGCGCCCGTCGCGCGACCGCACTTCCCAGACGCCGACGTCGGGGTGATAGACCGGCACCGCCCCGGTGTCGGTGACCGGCACGAACTGCATGCCGAAGAGTTCGCCCGCGACATGGAACATGCCCTCGCGCAACCGGTCGAGCTGCATGTAGGGCTTGATCTCGTTTTCATCGAGGTCGTACTTCGCCTTGCGGACCTTCTCGGCGTAGTAGCGATAGTCCCAGGGCTCGATCCTGATGCGGTCGCCGCCTTGCGCCGCTTCGGCATCGGCGATCGCCTGCATGTCCGCGACTTCCTCGCGCACGCGGGCGACCGCCGGCGTCCAGACGGCCTCGAGCAACTGCATCGCCCGCTCGGGCGTGCGGGCCATCGAGTCCTCGACGCGCCAGTGCGCATGGGTGGCATAGCCCAGCAGCTTCGCGCGCTCGGCCCGCAGCTGCAGGATCTCGGCGATGATCGCGTTGTTGTCGTGCGCGCCGCCGTTGTCGCCGCGATTGACGAAGCTGCGCCAGACGCGCTCGCGCAGGTCACGGCGGCTGGAGTAGGTCAGGAACGGTTCGACGCTCGAACGCGTGTTGAGTATGGCCCACTCGCCCTTGCGTCCGGCGCTTGCGGCGGCGGCCGCCGCCGCGGCACGCAGCGACTCCGACAAGCCAGCCAGTTCGGCTTCAGACGACAGGAACAGCGTCTGGCCGTCTTCCTCGGCGAGGATGTTCTGGCCGAACTGCGTGTACAACGCCGCCAGCCGCTGGTTGATCGCGGATAGGCGCTGTTTGGCGGCGCCGTCGAGTTGGGCACCCGCGCGGACGAAGTTCTTGTGGTGCAGCCAGGTCAGTCGCTGTTGTTCGGCCGTGAGCCCGGCACGCTCGCGGCTGTCGTACACCGCCGCAATGCGCGCAAACAGCGCCGCGTTCTGCGTGATCTGGTCGAAGAACGCGGCCAGTTTTGGCGCCATCTCGCGCTCGACGGCCTGTACCGCCGCGTCGCTCATCGTCGACGTGTACACACCGAAGATCGTCAGCACGCGCTCGAGTTCCCGTCCCGATTCCTCGAGCGCGGCGATGGTGTTGTCGAAGTCTGCCGGGCGCGGGTCGGCCGCGATCCGGTCGATGGCCGCGAGCTGCAGCGCCATGGCGCTCTCGATTGCCGGTTGCAGCAGTTCGGGCCTGACGACGTTCCACGGCGGCACGCCGCCGTAGGGGCCACGCCAGGGGGCGAGCAGCGGGTCGGCCGCTGCGGACAGGTTGGTCGCGGGCGCCGCGTCGGGGGCCGGTGCCGCAGCGGGCACCGTCGCGCAGGCGGTGAGGGAGGCGGTCATGACAAGGCCGGCGCAGCGGACCAGCGCGGCGCGGGCGGCAGGAGGCAGCAGTGACATGGTGACAAGCCGTCGGTCCTGAAGTTGAAGAGGGCGCGAGATTAACCCGGTTTGTGCCCGAGTTCACGTTCGTGGCGCTCAAGCAACGGCGCGGCCGGGTCGTTACTTATGTCATCGCGACAGCCCCGACGGGGCGTCAGGAGTCCACATGCAAGTCCATGACTGTGTTTGCAATGAGTCGAGCCCGCTGCTGCAGGCTTCGACGCGTGCCATGCTCGAAACCCGGCGCAGCGAAGCGGCGGCGCGGGACGCGGGCGAGGCGGGCGGCGGCGCGCTGCGGCGCAAGGCGTTCGGCGAAATGGGCCGCGCCCTGGGTCTGGACTTTGCCGACGTCGGCAGTGCATTGCGGGCGCTGGTCGCGCGCGCCGGCGGCCGCGAACGCGACGCCGTGCCGGATGTCATGTCGGCGCTGGATGCAGCACTGCAGCAGACCGGCAAGGCGTTGCGCAAGGCGGGTTTCAGTGATGCGCAGGTCGAGAAGGCGCTGGCCGGCGTGCGCGAGGAACTGGGTGTGGCCGCCACCGCGAGCGCGGAGCTGACGTCCGCGCAGTCGACGACCTACGTGCGCAAGGACAAGGCGAACCTCGCGATCACGACGCAGGAGGGCGATCGGGTCCAGATCCGCTTCCGCAACAAGGAAGGCGTCGTGTCGCAGACCGCGTCGAGCGCGAACGGCGAAGAGCGCCGCGTCTATGCGTTCTCCGCGGGCCGGGTCGAGATCTCGGTGCAGGGCGAGCTGAACGATGAGGAGCTCGCTGCGATCACCGAACTGGTCGACAAGGTCGAAACGCTGGCGGCCGATTTCTTCGCCGGTGACGTGCAGAAAGCCTTCGAGGCGGCGACTTCGCTCGGCTTCGATGCCGAACAGATCGCCGGCTTCGCGCTCAAGCTGTCGACGCGCGAGACATTGCGACAGCAGTCGATCGGCAAGCCCGTCGAGGCGCCGCCCGCCAAGCCGGCCGCGCTGCCCAAGGCGCCGGTCGCCGCCCCGGCGGTCGCGCCGGCCAACAGCAGCCCGCCGGTCGACGAGGCACCGGCCGTCGCGCCCGCCGCAGACGCTGGCGCGGTCGACCCAGGCGATGCAGCCGATGCAGCGGTGCCGGGGGCTGACGACGCAGGGGCAGCGGACAGCATCCGCGACACCCTCGGCAGCTACCTGCGCGATCTGCTCGGTGCGCTGCAGCAGCAACCGTCCGCTGCCGGTCGCTTCGAGTTCTCGATGAAGTGGAAGCTCGAGGTGGTCGTCGCGGCGGTCGAATCGAAGCTGCCGGCCGATGAGCCGGCCCCTGCGGCGAAGCTGCTGGCAGGTTCGCTGCAGGAACTGGCCAAGGGCGTCGATGCAGCGGACGTCAGTTCGCAGGCGGCGGCGCCGGCGGAGGAGACTGCGGCGACAGCCTGATCGGTTCAGCGTCGCTGAACCCCGTCTCGCGATCCAGCGCGACGTGCATGTCGTACAGCGTCTGCTCGAGACGCTGACGCAGCGCCTCCATCGCCTGCTCGGAGATGCGCGGCGGCACGATGATGGGTGCGCCGATGCGGACGCGGATCCGCGCGCCCCACTTCGGGATCACGGCGCGGTCCCAGCTCTTGGGCCAGACCCAGCAGTCCGCGGTCGAGGCCGCGACCGGCAGCACGCGGCTGTCGGCCTTCTGCGCCAGCGTCAGCACGCCGAGTTGCGCGACGCCGCGTGGTCCGCGGGAGCCGTCGATCGCCAGTCCCGCGTTCAGGCCACGGTCCTCGCGCTGCCACTTGATCATCTCGAGCAACGCCAGCAGGCCGCCGTGTCCGGACGAGCCGCGCGCAACGCGGAAGCCGAGCCCTTCCTGGATCCGCGCCGTGAACTCGCCGTCGCGGCTCTGCGAGCACATCAGCATCCAGCGGCCGAGTTCCGGTTGCGAGAACCAGCGCATGATCTGCGTGCTGCGCTGGTGCAGCAGCGCGCAGACGGCCGGGCGTCCCTCGGCGGCAAGCACGGCGAGGTGCTCCGCGCCTTCGACTTCGTAGCGCCAGGACCGGCTGTACCAGCGATACAGCCGCGCCGCGATCGGCGGCACGACTTTCGTCAGCAGGAAGCGGCGAATCGGCTTGCGCGGGCTTGGACTCACGCGCGCATTGTAGCCTGCGGCGTGCCGCGCTCCGGCGGGGCGCGGGTCAGCGCGCGGTCAGCGTCACGTCGACGTCGAACTCGCGCTCGCCGCGACGCACCCGTGCCTTGATGACCTGCCCGGGCTGCAGCGCCTTCAGTGCTTCCGAGAACGCACCCAGCGTCGCGACCGGCTGGCCGCCGAGCTGCGTGACGACGTCGCCACCGGTGATGCCGGCGCGCGCGGCGGGGGAGTCCGGCACGACCGACTCGGCCCGCACGCCGCCCAGGCCCTCGGCGTAGTCCGGCACCAGGCCGAACGAGACACGCCGCGTGCCATCGCCGGGACGGGGCCCGGTTGCTGCCGCCGCCGCCGTGCTGCCCGCTGCGATCGTGATGGTCAGCGGCGTCGGCCGTTGCACGAGGTAGCCCAGCGTTTCCTGGCTGACCAGCGCCACCTTGACGAGCCCATCGATATCAATGCGGTCGGCGGTATCGGTCGGCCGGTGGTAGTCGAGATGCGCCTGCGTGAACAGCTGCACGCCCGGCACGCCGCGTTCGATGAAACTCATCTGGTCGGAACTCTCGGCGGCGCCCGCAATGCTGCGGATCGGCACGCCGGTCGTGAAGCCGACACCGCGGAACACGTGCACCCACTCGCTTGCCGTGCCGGTTGCCAGCGCGCTGAGCTCGTTGTTGCCGAGCCGCCCGACGGTGTCGAGGTTCAGCACCGCGCGCATGCCGGCGAGCGGCAGCGTCGCGGGCGGGTTCGCGACGAAGTGGCGCGAGCCCTGCAGGCCTTCCTCCTCGCCGGCGAACGCCGCGAACACCAGCGTGCGCGGTGGCCGTCCCTGCGCGGCGATCGCGCGCGCGAGCTCGAGCAGCACGGCGACGCCGCTGGCGTTGTCATCGGCGCCGGGGTGCACCTGGCCGAGCTCCGCGACGCGCACGCCGCGGCCGTCGCGACCGAGATGGTCGTAGTGCGCCGAGACGATCACGCTCTGGCCGGCGAACTCCGGGTTGCTGCCCGGCAGGATGCCGACGACATTGCGGGCACGTCGGGGCTTGCCGCGGCTGCCGATGTCGACGTCGAATTCCTGGAACCAGTCCTGCCCGAAGGCGGGTTTGAGGCCGGCCTTCTGGAACTGCCGGGCGATGTAGTCGCCCGCGGCTTCAAGACCCTTGCTGCCCGTCCCACGCCCTTCGCGCTCCGGCGCGGCGAGCCACTGCACGTGCTCGCGCAGCGCCGTCGGGCTGAACACGGCCGGCAGCTCGGCGAGCGCCTTGCGGACCGTACGCTTGCCGGCGGCGGGCTGCGTGTCGCTGGTGCCGGCGTCCGGGCGCAGGTCGGCGCGCAGCGGCGAGTCGCTCGCCGGCCACTCTCCCTTGACGTTGTTGGCCGGCTCCGTGCCCGTGAAGCCGAGATAGGAATACTTGCCGTAGTGCGGCAGCTTGCGCGCGAGGCCCGGCGCCGCATCGAGCGGATCGACGCTGATCCAGCCGATGGCCTTGTTCGGGTTCGCGGGATGGCGCTTGACGATGACGGCCGACGCACCAGCAAACGGAATCGTACCGGCGCCCGTCGTGATCGCGTCGCTGCCGACGCGATAGCCGATCGCCGCGTTGTCGGCGAAGGCGCTGCGCACGAGTGCATTGTCGCGGCCGAAGATCCAGACCGCGCGGTCAGCCGGCAGCTTGTGGACTTCCGCGTCAGTGCGGAACGTGAACTGCTGCGTGCCGCCGCTCCAGAACTCGACCATGCCGCGATACGCAGCGAGCTGTGCTGGTGTCGCGCCCGCGGGCAGGACCACGAGCACTTCCGGTTCGCCGAAGACCTGCCCCAGCGATGGCGCGGTCTCGCGCGCATCGAGCAGCCGGAACAGGTCGAACTCCGGATCGAGCTCCAGCAGTTCGGGCGCGCTGGCGCTGTCGAAGCTGAAGGTCGTGCTGCGCGCGGCGACCCGCACGCTGTGCATCGTCGCGACGCCGCCGGCATGCACCGCGACGGGCACGTCGAGCGTGTAGGGCTCGCCGCGCTGGCGCTGCACGATGCGGCCGGTGACGACAAAGCCCGCGCCGCGGCGCGTGCTGCGCACGCCCTCGAGCCGGAGGTCCGGCGCGCCGGCGCGATCGACGAAGGCGCGGAACAGCGGGTTCAGGTCCTGCTTCGACGCGGCTTCGACCGAACGCCGGAAATCATCGAAGGTCGCGCGCTTGCCCTTGAACTCGCGATAGAACCGCTGCAGTCCGGCACGGAACGCATCGTCGCCGACCTGGCGACGGGTCATGTGGAACAGCATCAACGCCTTGCCATAGCCCACTGCCTCGGTGGCCGGGCTGTGGCGTGAACGGAACTGCGTCAGCGCGAAGTCCTGGCCGTCGCGGACGAAGTCGCGGTACTTCTTCAGCGTGTCGCGTCGGTATTCGGCGCCCTGGCCTTGCTGCTCCTTGAACAGGTGGTCGGCGAGGTAGGCCGTCAGGCCTTCGCACCAGTTGCCGCTGGCGTAATCGACGTAGACCGAGTTGCCCCACCAGTTGTGCAGGATCTCGTGCGGATACGACGACGTCAGGATGAACGGGAAGCGGATGATCTGCGGGCCGAGCAGCGTGAACGACGGCATGCCATAGCCGGTCTCCCAGAAGTTCTCGACCAGCGCGAATTTCTCGTAGGGATACGGCCCGATCAGCCGGCGGTACATCTCGGTGTAGCGCGCCGTCGCATCGAGGTAGCGCGCGGCGAGCGCATCGTCCGGCTTGCGCAGGTAGACCTCGGCCTGGCTGGAGCCCGTGCTGCGCGCGTACTTGACGAGCGGTCCGCCGACCAGGTGCAGTTCGTCGATCGGCAGCTCCGACTTCCAGCGCGCGATGCCGTCGTCGCCGCGCGCAGTGCCACGCCCGGGGCCGATCAACTGCCAGCCCTCGGGTGTGCGCGCCGTCACGTCGAACTCGAACAGCGTGTCGCCGAGGTAGGGGTACCACAGCGTGCTGCCGGCGAGGTAGACGCCATCGGGCTGGATCGTCCCCGCGGTCTCGTTGAAACCGCGCGCGTACTCCTGCTGCGGCGTGTCGAAGCCGAACGCAACCGGGCCGCGATAGCGCAGTTCGAGCTTGCTGACGCCCGGCGGCAGCGTCACGCGCCACCGCGCCGCGCGCCCGCTGCGGCCCAGCGATGCCGAAGACCCGTTGATGCCCATGAAGCCGGGGCCGGCGTCGGTGGCCACGCGCACCGCAGCGGGTGTCGAGGCAACGATCTCGAGCGGCGCCGCGAGCAGGAACTCGACCGTCTGGCCGGCGACGGCGTCGGGCAGCGTCACGCTGCCATCGACCTCCAGCGTGCGGCCTTGCGGATCCAGCGTGGCGGCGAGGCGGTACGATGGCAGCTCCGCGGCGGACAACGTCATGCTGAACGACAGCGCAACGGACACGGCCGCGACCAGGGCGGCGGTTGGCGAACTCAGCTTCATGCGTCAGGACCCTGCGCGACGGAACGGGACGATCAGCTCGGTGTCGGTCTCGCCGCGGCGCACCCGCAACCGTGCTTCCTCGCCCCAGCGATACACGGCCGTCTGGCGTTGCAGCGCGGCCATCGAATCGATTGGCCGTCCATCGATGGCGAGCAACACATCGCCCACCTGGACGCCGGCGATCGCCGCGGGCGACGCCTTGTCGACCGCGATGACCCGGGTCGGATTCGCGCCGATGCGGCCGGCCAGCGAGACGCCGAGCACCGGCAAACCCGGGCCTTCGGTGCGCGGTACGCCCCACAGGAAGTTGGCGTAGGACGCACGCACTGACGCGATGGGTGCATTGTCCGCGTCGCGCACGGCGACCGGTACCAGCGACGTGATGCGCTCGCGGAAGTGGGGTCGTATCTGTCTTTCGGAGCCGAGGCCGTAGGTGACGTGGCCCGCGCCGATCAGCACGACCATGATGGCCTTGGGCCCGCCATGTTGCTGCAGCGCACGCTTCGCGTTCCAGCCCATCGCGCCGTCCCAGGTCACCTGGGCACGGTACATGCCCTCGCGCTGCTCTGCGTTCAGCGAAGTCAGGTGCAGTGCATCGTCGGCGGAGAACGACGCCGTGAACATCCGGCGATGCTCGTCGCTCGTCAGGTCGAGCGACGGCGGCATGCGTTCCCGTGCGGCCGCATCGAGTGCCTCGAAGCCCTTGGCGCGGACCGTGCGTACGACGTCGCGCGGGGCGTTGATGCCATACATGCGCAGCTTCTGCTGCTGTGCGTACAGGAAGATGTCGCGGTAATGGCCCCAGTGGTGCGACCAGGTTTCGTACCACTGCGAGCGTTCGACGAAAGTCTTTTCGTCGAGACGTCCGGCGACCCAGTCGTCCAGCACGGCCTGCTGCGTCCACGGGAACATCTCGAGGCCGATCAGCACCTCGCGCCCCGACGCCACCAGCGCTTCGAGTACGCGCAACTGGACGCGGTGGAACTCGTCGTTGGTGTGCTCTTCGCCGATGAACAGGATGCGCGTGTCGGCAAGACGGCGGGCCAGTTCGCCGGGTCCGATCAGCTCCCCGGTGGCGGTGTCGGTGATCGCGTCCAGTGCAAGCGGGGCCAGGTGCTGCGCGCGGGCCGGATCGCCGATCGGCAGGTCCAGCGTCCCTTCGGCCCGGCTTGCGGGGATGCAAAGCAAGAGGGCGGCGACCCATGTCGCCGCCCCCTGTCTTGCTGGCCTGCGATGGCGAGCGGTGCCGCGCATCAGAAGTTCATCTTCCAGGTCAGGCCGTAGGTCAACCGCCGCGGGTGCGAGACCGTGTAACGGAACGGGAAGAACGTGCCACCCGCATTCGTGCCGTTCGGCAGCGTGTTGCTGAAGTAGACGTCGCGGAACGCACCGGTCGGGGCATCCTCGTCCGTCAGGTTGCGACCCCACAGCTCCAGCGACCAGCGGTCGTTCGTGACGCCGATCGACGCGTTCAGGTTGGTCGAACTCGGCACGATGGTCTGGTTCGACGCGTCGGCGAACTGCTTGTCGCGGTACGAGACGTCGCCGCGGATGAACCAGTCGGTGTCACCGCGCAGCGGCTGCGACCAGCGCGCACCGGCCGTCGCCTGGAACTTGGACGTGCGCAGGATCTGGTTGCCGGACACGTCGCCGTCCGGCGAGTAGGTCGGGAACTCGATGAAGCTCTGCACCTGGGCGGTCTCGTACTTCGGGTCCGCCCAGGAGGCGGCGAGGTTCAGGTCGAGACCGCGAATCGGGCGGGCCGTGATCGCGAACTCCGCACCCTTGATCGTCGCGTCGCCGCCGTTCACGTTGATGCCCGTCGGCGTCACGATGTCCTGGCCGTTGATCTGCGAGACGACCTGCGGGATCACGATGTCCTTCCAGTCGAGGTAGTAGACATCGAACTCGATCGACACGCGGCGGTCGAGCAGCGACGCCTTGACGCCCAGCTCGTAGCTCATCAGCTCTTCGGAATCGAACGAGCCGGGCAGCGTGACATTGACACCCGGATTCGAGACCAGCTGCACCGTGGTGGGGTCGAAATCACCCGCCTTCTCCGAGTGCGCGATGCCACCGAAGAAGGTGATGTTCTCCTGCGGCTTGAAGCGCAGCGACGTGCGCCAGCTCGTCAGGCCCCACTTGTCCTTGCCGCTGCTGCCCGTCTGCGTGTTGCGGAACGACCGTTCCTCGTCGGTGTAGCGGGCTTCGACCGAGCCGGTCAGGCGGTCGGTGAAGTCATATTCGAGCTGGCCAAACACGGACGGTGCCTCGGCATCGCTGAGGAACACGCCACCGAACGTCGACCCACCGGCCGGATCGGTGAACCATTCGAGGAAGGCCGCATCGCCGGCGCCCGCCGCGAAGTCGACCCAGCCCGCGCCGACGAAGGTGCAGGCGAGGCAGAAGGAGCCGAAATTGGATGGCAGCGGACGCGTGGCGATGACGCCGTCTTCGCCGGCCTCGCGATCGGTCGAGTAGTAGTAGGCGCCGAAGGAGTAGCGCAGCGCCTTTTCCCGGTCGCTCGAGAAGCGGATTTCCTGGCTGAACTCTTCGGTCTGGTCGCCGCCGCCAATCTGCAGCAAGCCGGTACGGAATTGCGCACGCGTCGAGGATACGGCGCCGAGGCCGGGAATGGTGGTGAACGGCGGCGTCAGGTAGGTCAGGATCGTGTTCTCACCGTCGCCACGGGCGCCGTCGACGAAGAACGACTGCTGCACCTTCGAGTAACTCGTCAGTGCCGTCAGCTCACCGCCGGCAAGGTTCCAGCGGAACTTCAGGTGGGCGCGGGTCAGGTCGCGGTCTTCGCCGGTCGCGGTGGGCAGCGCGATCAACGAATTCTCGTCGACCGCCGGCAGCTCGCCGCAGTAGTTCAGCAGGCGGCTCGACGGCAACATCGCCGGCGGGGTCGGCAGCTGCTGGGCCGCGACGCGCCGGTCCTCGCAGTTTGCAACAACGGCACTCAGTGCGGAGTTGTCGATCTGGTCATTCGACACGTACAGACCGAGTTCGGCCTCGAAGCTGTCATCGGTGTTCCAGATCAGCGCGCCGTTGAAGGTGCGGTACCGGTAGCCGCCGATGTCTGAGCCCGGCCCGGGACCGCCCCAGGCATTCTCGTACGAACCGTCCCATTCGTCGTGCAGCACGGACGCGCGACCGCGCAGCGCGCCTTCGATGATCGGGCCGCTGACGGTGACCTTGGCGAGCTGCTTGCCGTCGTTGCCGAACGTGACCTGCGTCTTCGCCTGGAACTCGTCCGTCGGCTTGGCCGAGACATAGTTGATCGCGCCGCTGAACGCGTTGCGGCCGTACAGTGCCGCCTGCGGGCCCTTGACGACCTCGATGCGCTCCAGATCGAGCTGGCTGAAGTTGATGCCCTCGCGGCCCGAGACGTAGACGCCGTCGAAGAAGATCGCGGTGTTCAGCTCGCCGAACACGTCGATCGGTGCGACGCCACGGATCACGGGCGCGGGCAGGAACTCGCCGATCAGGTTCGAGAACGTCAGGCCGGGCGTGAACGCCGCGACGTCGTCGAGGTTGCTGATGCCGCGCTGCTCGATCGCTTCGGCCGTGAAGGCCGTGATCGCCAGCGGCACGTCGATCAGCTGTTCGCTGGTCTTGCGTGCCGTGACGACGACCTCTTCGAGCGCGAAGCTGTCGTCGCCCGAACCCTGGGCGTGTGTGGTGCCTGCGAGCGCGAAGACGGCCAGGCTGGCGGTCAGCGCGGTCAACGGCCGTGCGTACTTGTAATGCATAGTGATGAGACCCCCGGTGTGCCGCTTACTGTCATCATGCGGCTATGACGACACCGTAGCGCGATTGCGGTTTTTTCGCCACCGTGGTGTTGGACCCACCGCGCGGACGCATCGCGTCACCGAAGCGTGGACGCACAGCGGCGATCAACGGGCATAAGCTGCGCAGACGAACACCGGGGGGTATATGCAAACGAGAACCATCCAGTACTGGGCGATTTCCGCGACGCTGACGCTGCTCGCAGGCTGTGCGGCGGGGATGCAGGGTGCCGATCCGGACGCGACGCTCGCGCCGCTGGCACCACCGACCGGCGCGGCGATTTCGACGAGTCCCGGCGAAATGCCGTCGTGGCAGATTCCCAACATGGGCGAAGCAGCCGAGGCCTATTACGGTCCCGACAGCCGCCACCTGATCGCGCAGGTGCAGACGCCGCTCGCCGCCAAGAGCCCCCGTGGCCTGTCGGGCTTCCTGACGCAGACCTTCACGGACGAGGGCACCGACATCACGCTGATCAACAGCAAGGGTTGGGATGGCTGTTCCTATTTCTTCCCGGACGGCGAGCGCGTCGTCTGGACGTCGATCAAGGACCGGATGGACATGCCGCTCGGCAACTGGTCCGACTGGCGCAACTATCCGCAAGGCGCGGAGCTGTACGTGTCCGACCGCAAGGGTGGCAACGTCCAGCGGCTGACGAACAACCAGTTCTACGAGGCCGAGGTCACGGTCTCGCCCGACGGCAAGTGGATCGTGTTCGGCCGGCAGATCAACGGCAACATGGACCTGTGGGTCATGAAGTCAGACGGCACCGAAGAACGCCAGATCACGTTCACCGAAGACGACCAGGAGGGCGCGCCGTACTTCCTGCCGGACAACGAAACCATCCTGTTCCGCGCCTGGAAGGCGTCGCGTTATGACGAAAAGCCGACGCCGATGACGATCTACACGATCAAGCGCGATGGTTCGCAGCTCACGCCGCGCACATTCACCGACGACATGAACTGGGCGCCCTACCCGACGCCCGACGGCAAGCACTTCGTGTTCGTGCGCGCCGAGACGCCGCGCAACTGGGAGGTCTACCTGGGCTATCTCGACGGCAAGACACCGCCGAAGCGCATCACCTTCAACGATGCGTTCGACGGCTTCCCTTCGGTCTCGCCGGACGGGCGCAAGATGGTCTGGACCAGCTCGCGCAGCTCGGGCGGGAAGGGATTCATGCAGGGCCTGAGGCTGCACGTCATGGACATCACCGAGCTCGGGATCCGGCCGGCGGCGCGCTGACCGGCGACGGGGGCCGGTCGCTCTGCGACAAACCCTGATGGCACGAGGTCCTGACGCGGCAGACACTGTTCCACGACGAAGGCGGACGGCGTAGTCTTCCTAGGGAAGGGGGGCGGCTCTTGAGCACACCGATAGAGAGGGTTGAGCTTCTCGCCGCCGAGGCGCCCTCGGCGCTCGACCCTCTCGTGCAAGCGGCGTTCGACGCTGCGGCCGATGGTATCGCCGTCCTGCAGCTCGATGGCAACGCGCTGCAGATCGTCCGTGCGAACCGGCGCCTCGCCGAGCTGCTCGGGGTCGAGGCCGGCCTGCTGCGCGGTGCGGCGGTGACCGACTTCACCGACGCAGCCGGCGTTACCGTTCTCACGGATCTCGCCAGCATGCTGGCGCGCGGGCAGGTTTCGCGCGCTGGTGAACTCGTGCTGCGGCCGGCGACCTTGCGGCAGCGCTGGATGCGCGTGACGCTGACGGCGCTGCGCGGATCCGGCCAGACGGGCCTCGCCGTCGCGACCTTCACTGACATTTCCGACCGGCGATCCATCGACGCCGTGACCGCGACGCTGCCGGTCGAACTGATCGGGCTGGATCGCGACCTGCGCATCCGTTGGGCGAATCCGGCCGCGGCACGTGCTGCCAACCTCAGCGTCGAGCAGATGCTGGGCCGCGACTGGCTCGAGTTCATGCCCAGCGCCGTGCCGCGGCGCGAGATCTACGAGCAGGTGCTCGCCGGTGCGTCGTTCGATTTCGAGGCCGTGCCGTTCTCGCGCAAGAGCGGCTGCGTTCGCTGGTACCAGACGGCATTGCGCCCGCTTCGGGATGCCGACGGCAGTATCTCCGGGCTGCTGGCGATGGCGCGCGACGTCACCGATCGGGTCACGGCGCGGACCGCGATCGAACAGGCCGAACAGCGGTTCGCGGCCATGATCCGCGGTTCGCACGACATCATCACGATCGTCGACGCGGCGGGCAGGCTCATGTTCGTCAGCCCCAGCGCCGAGCGCATCCTCGGCGTCAAGACCGACGCGATGGTCGGGCACTCGCTGTTCGAATGGGTGCATCGGGACGACCTGCCCTTGCTGCGCGAGCGGTTCGGCGGCGCAATGGCGGTCGAGGGGCGGTCCGATCTGCCGCCGGTCGCGTTCCGCGTGCGGCATCGCGACGGCCACTTCATCTGGCTCGAGACCACATCGACGAACCTGTCGAAAGACGCCGCCGTGGGCGGCCTGCTCTCGGTGTCGCGCGACATCACCCAGCGCCGTGCCGACGAGGCCGCGATGGCCGACAGTCGCGCCAAGCTCGACCTCGCCCTGAATGGCGCGGCCGTCGGCACCTGGGAGTACGACGTCATCTCGGGCGTGCACCGCTTCGACGCGCGCTGCGCGCGCATCCTCGGCATCGAACGCGAGGAGGTCGTCGCCGATCTCCAACAGCTCGCCTCGATGACCCACCCGGATGACATCGTCAGCGCGCGCGAAGCGCTCGTGAAGCACCTGCGCGGCGACATTGACTGGTACGAAACGGAGTATCGGGCCCGCGATTCGGCGGGAGTCTGGCGTTGGGTCGCGGCGCGCGGCCGGGCCACCGGCCGGGATGACGAGGGGAGGGTGCGGCGGATGGCTGGCGTACTGCTGGACATCGATGCGCGCAAGCGCGCCGAGCATGCGGTGCGGATCCAGACGGCGTTGCTCGAGATGGCCGCGGCGGATGGCCAGATCGGACTGTGGTCATGGAACCCGGTCACCAACGAGCGCACCGCGAACGAGAGCTGGTGCCTGATGACGGGCTACAGCATGGAAGAGTGGCGCAGCCAGGACGATCCATGGCCACAGCGCGCGCACCCGGAAGACCGCGCGAACACGCTCGAGGCGCTGCAGGCGCTGGTGGAGGGGGCGGCGCAGCAGATGGCCGAGGACGTCGAGTTCCGCTTCCACACCAAGGACGGCGACTGGCGCTGGTTCGCGGCCCGCGCCCGCGTCGTCGAACGTGATTCGACCGGGCGTACGACGCGCGTCGTCAGGCGGACGCTCGATATCACGTCGCAGAACGCGTCCGACAGTTCCTGCAGGAAACCCAGTCGGCGGCCGGCGTGGGCGGCTGGGAACTGGACCTGCGCACCGGTGAACTGTCGTGGACGGATGAGACCTACGCGCTGTTCGAGACGACCCGCGAGGCCTTCCAGCCATCCATGGAGGCGACCTTCCACTGTACGACGCCGCCTACCACGCGACGATGCAGGCGGCGGTCGATGCGGCCATCGCGCGCGGCGAGCCGTTCGACATCCAGGTCGAGTGCCAGACGTTCAAGGGCCGCCGGGTCTGGCTGCGGCTGATCAGCAAGGCCGAGATGGTCGAGGGCCAGGCCGTGCGTCTCTACGGCGCCAAGCAGGACGTCACCGAGCAGCGGCGCATCGATGCGGCGCTGAAGCAGTCGGAAGCGGAATTGCGCGCGCTTGCCAGCAATGCACCGGACTGGCTCGCGCTGCTCGATCTCGACCTGCAGATCCGCTTCGTCAATCGCGGGCTGCGCGGCATGGATCCTACGCAGGCCGTCGGGGTGCGCAGCCTCGACATCGTGCCCGAGCCCTTGCGAGCGAAGCTGGGTGGGGCGGCAAGCGAAGCCATCAGCCAGGCGCCGGTCATGGTCGAGGTCAGCCTGGCGCGCTCGAGTGGCGCGGATGCGATCTTCGAGTTCCATGCGGCACCGGTGATCGACGCCGGCCGGGTGGTGGGCCTGTCCGTCCGCATCACCGACATTACTGAAGCGGCGGCGCGAATCGACCTTGCGCACCCAGGCCCGCATGCTCGAGACGCTGCGCGAGGACGTGCTGCTGGTCGGTCCCGATGGCCGGATCCAGATCGCGAACGCGGCCGCTGCCCGCATGTTCGGCGCCGCGGGCGAGTCCGGCGGCGACTCCTCGTCGGCACCGGGATTGCCCGCCTGGGCCTGGATCCGCGGCGTCTCGAGCGGCACCTGCGAGCCAGCGCCATCGGCGACACCCTGGAGTGGCGCGCACGGCGGCGGATGGAGGAGGACTTCATCGCCGAAGCCGCCGTCGTCGAGCTGCGCGAGGCAGGATCGGCGGTGCCGCTGGCGATCGCGGTGATCATGGACGTGACCGAAGGCGGGCGCTCGAGCGCGCGATCATCCGATGCGACCAATCGCGAGCAACAGCGTATCGGCCACGACCTGCATGACGGCCTCGGCCGGGAGCTGACCGGCATCTCGCTGATGCTGCGCAGCTTCGCGCAGGCGCAGCGACCAGTATCCGCGGGGCGCGCCGGTGCTGAACGAGGTGGTTGACCTCGTCAATCACGCGGTTGAAAGCGCGCGCGCGCTGGCGCACGGACTGTCGCCCGTGATCCTCGAGCGCGGCGGGTTGCCTGCTGCACTGGATCAATTGGCCGCCAGTGCCACCCGCACGCACGGCATCCGCGTGCTGTTCCGCAAGGCGATCCAGGGCGAGATCGACTTCGACTCGACCGCGACGCACCACCTGTACCGCATCGCGCAGGAGGCGGTCACGAATGCTGCCCGCCACAGTGGGGCGAGCGCGGTTTCGATACGGTTGGAGGCGGATGCGGAGCGGATGACTCTGACCATCAGCGACGATGGCCGCGGGCTGCCGCCGCCGGATGACAGCGCCCGCAGTCATGACGGCATGGGGCTGCGCATCATGGAGTACCGGGCACGCATGATGCACGCCCAGTTCGCATTGGAGGCGATGCCGCGCGGCGGCACGCGCGTCCAGGTCACGTTGGCCCGCTGCCCGAACGCTGACCGCGGCTGAGTTCAGCCCGGCGGGTCCGGTCGGTCTGGTGCGAGCGGCGGTGCGCGCAGTTCGCCCAGCATCAATGCGCGGGTGTACTCCGGCGTGATCAGGTGGCAGTAGTGGGTGCCGCGAAAACTGTCGGGTGCGAGCTTCCAGCGCCAGTCGTCCCACAAGGCCATCAACGCCTTGGCGCGCACATGGACCTGGCCTGCGTCGTCGGCCCAGACATGGTTGTAGGGCTGGGTCCAACTCGACCCCGTCAGCCGCACCTCGTCGGCATGCAGCAGGAAGCGGTTCGGCGGAATCGCGACGCTGGCCCGTATCGGCGCGGGCAGGCGTGCCCACACGGTGAGGATCGTCTGGCGGTTCAGCTCGCGGCAGGCGTTGCGGTCGTCATCGACGAGGGCCGCCGACGCGCCGTGCACGGCCCGGATGTGATCCGCCGTCTTCATCTTGCAGGAGATGCGCGCCGGGACACCGCCCGGTCCGCGCGCCGGTTGCGAGTACTGCTGCGTCTCGAGCGGATCGACGCGCGGCTTGGATTTGACGAACGACTCATAGCTGCGGTGGACGACGTTGCGCACCGGCAGTGTCACGCCGCTGACCTGTCGCTGCGCCTCGGCGCAGAAGCGCGGGTCCGTCGCGGCCACGGCGGCCGATGGCGCGGCACCGGCCGCCAGCCCAAGCATGACGGCCGGCCACAGCAGCCGCGCCGCGCGCGCGCGTCCTGCGAACCCGCCCGGGGTCGCCCGTTGCCCATGCGAATGATCCAACGCCGCTTCCTCCATGACGCGGGGCGAGGCTAACCTTGCAGCCAGGATGACCCGACGCCGCCCAACCGTTGCCCAGGAGCTCGAACGCCGTGCGCTCGACCTCGATCCGCGTTCGATCGACGCGCTGTATGGCCTGGAACCAGTGTACGAACCCGGCGCGGACGCTGCAGCGCTCGGCGAGTTCGTCGAGCTGCAGTGTCCGTGGTGCGGAGAAGTGTACGGCACGATGGTGGATCTGACCGATCGGTCGCGTGTTTACATCGAAGACTGTCAGGTGTGCTGTGCGCCGATAGAGGTCACGCTCGAGGTCAGCGACGGCGGCGAACTGCTGCACGCGGCGACCGCACGCGTCGAATGAGGGGCCCTGCGCGGCGTCCGTGGCGCTAGCCGCCGCCGCGGCCGTGCTCGCCGAAGGCGCGCAGCGCCGCGACGGTGCGCAGCAAGGCGGTCAGCACGCACAGCGCCGCCAGCGTCCAGGCGATCTGCCCGAACCAGGCCGGCCACAGCAGCATGGCGGCGAAGGCGGCAATGGTCTCCGTGCCTTCGATCAGGCCGCGCGAGTAGTAGAAGCTCTTGCGCCCCTGCGACTGGCTCGTCAGGCCGCGCTTGGCCGCGAGCGTCGCGAAGCCGAGGAAGCTCGCTGCGGTCAGCAGGAAGCTGGCGAGCAGGGCCGCCGCGGGCAGCGCATTGCTCGCGGGCAGCTGCCAGGCAAAGCCGAGCGGGATCGCGGCGTAGAACACGTAGTCGCAGACACTGTCGAGGTAGCCGCCGGTATCGGTCAGGCGGGTGGCGCGCGCGACCGCGCCATCGAGGCCGTCGACGATCCGGTTGGCGGCCAGCAGCGCCAGTGCCAGCGTCAGCTGCCCCGCGGCGATGGCCACGGCCGTACCGAGCGCCAGCGCCAGTCCAAGCAGCGTGACGGTGTTCGCGCCGACGCCGGCGCGCGCCAGCGCGCGGCCCACCGCGTTCAGCGGCGGATCGATCAGCCGACGCATCGGACTATCGAGCATCGGCCCCACTCCGCAATGCCAGTTCGCGGCCGCCCGCCGCGGCGACGTCGGCCGCATCGTGGGTGACGAGCAGCACGGGCAGGCCGCGTTCGCGGCAGCGACCGAACACGAGGCTGCGGATCGACTCGCGCAGCGGTGCATCCAGTCGGCTGAACGGCTCATCGAGCAGCACTGCGCGCGGCTCGGCGAGCAGTACCCGCAACAGCGCAACGCGGACCCGTTCGCCGCCAGACAGCGTCGCCGGGTCGCGTTCGCGGAATCCCGCCAGGCCGACGGAGGCAAGCGCATCGTCGACGAGGCGTCGCCGCTGCGCCCGGCTGCCGCTGCCAGCTCGCAGGCCGAACGCGACGTTCGCGCCGACCGACAGATGTGGAAACAGCAGCGCGTCCTGGAACAGGATGCCGAGGCGCCGCCGTTCGGTCGGCAGGGGCAGCAGTGACTGGCCGTCGAGCCGCAGATCGCCGCTGGCCGCGAACGGTGGCGCAAGCACGCCGCAGGCCCAGGCCAGCAGGCTGGACTTGCCGCTGCCGCTCGGCCCGGTGACCGACAGCACCTCGCCCGGTGCGACGCTTGCCGACAGCGGTGCGAACAGCGGTTGCCCGCCCAGGCTCAGCTGGACGTCGCTCAATGCCAACCCTGCTACGGCTACTGCGGGCGCGACATCGCTCATGACGGCAGATCCCGCCGGTCGCGGAACAGCAAGGCGGACAGCAGCACGGCCAGTGCGAGTACGGCGAGCGGCAGCGAGGCCATCGTCGCGGCGGCGACCGCAGCCGCCCGCAGGTTGCCGGCGGCGATCGTGGCGGCGGCTTCGGTCGCGAGCGTCGCGAAACGGCCGGCGCCGGCGAACAGCGTCGGCAGGTAGACCGCGACGCTGACCGAAAAGCCGATCGCGATCGCGAGCAGCAATGCGCGGGCCAGCAGCGGCAGCGTGACGCGCCAGTAGGCCTCGGACGGCGTCGCGCCCAGCGTCAGCGCGACGTCGCGCCAGCGCGGTTCAAGCGCGCCGCGCGCCGCGGCGACCACGCCGAACACGTAGGGCAGCACGTAGACCAGGTGACTCCAGACCACCGCCAGCCAGCTGCCGTCGAGTCGCAGCCGCACGAGCAGCACCTGCAGGCCGAACAGGAAACTGAACTGCGGTACCAGCAGCGGTACGAACAGCAGCGCCGCGAGCGCCGCGCGCTGCATCGGTCGGTCGCGCAGGGCCTCGGCGGCCGCCAGCGCCAGCGCGACGGCCAGCGCCGTGGTCAGCGCTGCGAGTCCGGCCGTCACCGGCAACGCGTCGCCGAGCAGCGCGGTGGCTTCCCGCCAGGCCGCGAAGCCGGGCCTCGCAGGCCAGATGGCCGGGAAGCGCCACGCCGGCGCGATCGAGCGCAGCCACAGCGCGAGCAGCGCGAGCGCGCCGAGCAGCGCGAACGCCAGACCGACGCCGCGCAGCAGGCGCTGCAGGCCGGCGTCGCCTGCCGCCCGCCAGCCGCTCGCTGCGCTCGCGCGCCGCCAGTGTTCTCCCGCGTGTCCGCCGGCCCACAGCAGCGCGAGCACGCCGACGCACAGGCCCATCAGCAGCAGTGCGCCGGCAGCCGCGAGCGGCCGGCGGGTCAGGTCCGGATCGAGGAACCACTCCCACAGCAGCATCGCGAACGTCGGCGGCGTGCTCGGGCCCAACGCAAGCGCGACGTCGACATTGCTGATGCCGAACACGACCACGGCGGCGAACGGCAGCGTGATCTGCCGTTGCAGTGGTGGCGCGACGCACAGCAGCCACGCGCGCAGGCGGCCATAGCCCAGTGTGCGCGCCTGCAACATCAGCCGGTCGGCCGGGACCTGCGCCAGCGCCGCCGACAACGCCAGCAGCAGGAACGGCGTCTCCTTCAGCACCAGGCCGGCGATCAGCGCGAGGCCGAGCGGATCCTGGATCGTGATCCAGTCCGGCGGTTGGTCGAAGCCGGTCAGCCACGGTGAGACCAACCGCAGCAGCAATCCGGACGGCGCCAGCACCAGCGCGACGCCGATCGCGAGCGCGAGGTGCGGCATTGCGATCAACGGCAGGGCCAGCGCGCGGGCGCGGCCGATCGCGCGCGGTGTCGCCAGCACGGCGAGCAGTCCGTGCGCCAGCAGCAGCGACAGCAAGGCTGCGACCACACCAGTGCCCAATGACAGACCCAATGATCGCCCCAGTCCGGGCGTGCGCAGCAGTTCACTCCAGGCGACGGACGACGTTGCCGGGCCGAGTGTCGCGGCGAGGCCGGCGAGCACGGGCAGCAGCCCGATCCCGACCAGCAACAACGGTGCGCCGAGCCGCCGCGGCGCGCGTTGTGGCAGACGGCTCATCCGCCGCGATACCGCCGCGCCCATTCGCGTTCCAGGGCGATCATCCAGCTTGGGTGCGGTTCGTCGAGCACCGGGCCGCTCGCGGGCAGGGTCGCCGGGCCGGGCTTGAGAGCGGCGAAGCGCGCGCGCTCCGCGGCGGGCAGGCGCTCGACGGCGAGCACGGTCGCGTCGCCCCACCAGCGCTCGTCGGCCTTGCGCGCCTGCGCGGCCGGCGAGACGAGGAAGTTGCCGACGACCATCGCGGCCGCGCGGGCGCGTGCGTTGACGGGAATCGCGACGAAATGGCTGTTCGACAGCGCGCCGGCCGCGAGGCGCAGGCTGCGGATCGTCGACGGGAACTCACCGCTCGCAATCGCGCGACTGGCCTCGGCTGAATTGAAGCCCATGGCCCAGTCGACCTCGCCGTCGCTGAGCAGGCGCCGCTGCGCCGGGCCGCTCGCGGGAAAGACGCGCCCGCGGCGCCACAGCCGCGGGTGCGCGGCGTCGAGCCAGCCCCACAGTGGTTCGGTCAGCGCGGCGAAGTTATCGGCCACTGGTTGCTGGAAGGGCGCGCGCTGTTTGTGCATCGCAAGCAGCAACTGCTTCAGGAAACTCGTGCCGTGGAACTGCGGCGGTTGCGGATACGTGAAGCGGCCGGGGTTCGCGTCGATCCACGCGAGCAGCGTCGCCGGATCGATCGGTGGTCGCGTGACCGCGGCACTGTCATAGAAGAACGTGAAGCGCGAATTGCCCCAGGCGAGTTCGTAGCCCTCGGTCGGGATCGTGAAATCACGGACGATGGTCGGGTTGCCTTCGCGATCGATCCAGCGCGCGTTCGGGATGTCGTCGGCCCAGGGGCCATGCAGCAGGTTCTCGCGCCGCAGTGCGGCGAAATTCTCGCCGTTGATCCACAGCAGGTCGACGCTGCCGCCGCTGTTGCGGCCCGCTTGCCGCTCGGCGAGCACGCGCGCGACCGACTCGCCGGGATCGTTGACGCGCACGTGCGTCAGCGTGACGCCGTGCAGCCGCCGCACCTCGCCGGCCGCCCACGCGATGTAGCGGTTGACGGCTTCGTCGCCCGCCCAGGCGTTGAAATACACCTGCTGGCCGCGCGCTTCGCGCAGCACGCGTTGCCAGTCCAACGGCGACTGCGCGCTGGCGCGCAGCGGGATGCCCAGTGTGCCGGTCGCGATCGCACCCGCCGCGCAGGCCCCGCGCAGGAAGGCACGCCGGTCAGAACGCATAGCGCAGCCCGAACTGGAACTGGCGGGGTGCGCCGGCATTGCGCTCGACGAACGGCTGTCCCGCGACCTGGATCTGGTTCGACTGCGTCGCCGAGTTCGCGAACCCCGACAGGTTGACCTCGTCGAACAGGTTGAACACGTCGGCCGACAGTTCGACCGTGCCCGCGCCGGCCGCGATGTCCCAGCGCAGGCCGAGATCCACGACCTTCGACCAGGGCAGCCGGCCGCTGTTGCGCGTGATGCCGGGCGCGCGGTCGGAGTTGCCGAGGTAGGCGCTGGAGAACGATGCGCCGTCGCCGTTCAGGTCGGTCGTGCCGAAGATCGACGTGTCGGGAATCAGGTTGACCGGCTGGCCGGACTGGAACAGGCCGGCGAGCGTGACGGTCAGCGACGGCGTCGGATGCAGGTAGAACACGGTCGACAGCGCATGCCGACGGTCGTTGATCGAAGGTCCCCACTCGGCAGCGAACTCGTTCGAGTTCGAGGCGCGGAAGTTCAGGTCGTCCGTGTCGTTCTCGAGGCGCGACAGCGTGTACGACAGCCGCAGTCCGTATTCGAACGCAGCGTCGCCCGCGGGACCGCGTGCCCGCTCCAGCGACAGGTTCAGCGCGCGGTAGCGCGATTCGCCAGCGGTCTCGGTCATGACGATCTGCCGTGCACCGCCGGCGACCGGCGCCACCGGGCGTGTCGCGTCGGCATCCGCCTGGGAGCGCACCAGGCCCAGCGTTCGCGCCAGCGCGACCCGTGCGGCATCGTCGGGCAGTGCGCGCAGCGTCGCGATGTTGGCCGGCGTCAGGTTCGCGAGGTTGGGCGCGAACGGCGTCGGCGCGTTGACGTCGCGCAGGCGCAGCAGGCGACGGCCATCCGTCGCGATCAGGTCGGCGCCCGCGCGCCAGCGATCGCTGACCTGCCACTGCAGCCCGAGCGACGATTGCACCGCATACGGGCTGTCGAGACCATTGGGATTGCGGATGCGGCGCTCGTTCGAGAACGCCGTGTCGCGCAGGGTGGCGACGGTCGCCGGCGTCGGGCAGTTCAGGTAGCCGCCGGGGCAGGCCGGGTTGACGACCAGGTTGCCGTCGAACGTCACGCGCTCGACCTCCGTCGAGGCCGGCAGTCGCCCGGCCGCGACCAGCGCCGCGAGCTGGCCGCGGAACGCGGCAGCGGTCGTGTTCTGCTGCAGGGCATCCGAGGCGATCGTGTACGGGATCTTCTCGTAGAACAGACCGAGGCCGCCGCGCAGCGACCAGTCGGGCGCGAAGCGCCAGTTCACCGCAAAGCGCGGCGCGATGTTGTCGGTATCGCCCGAACTCGCGCCGGCGCGCGTCAGCGTGTCGTAATCCCAGCGCAGGCCGAGCGTCGTCGTCAGCGTCGGCGACAGCGTGACCTGGTCCTCGACGTACAGCGCGTACTGCGTCTGCGTTTCGCCGAAAGTCGCGGGCCGCAGTTCGACGCCGTAGTCGAGCACGGTCGCCGTGGCCGGGATGTCGGTCGGCGCGAGTGCCGCGCCCCGACCGAGCGCACTGACGGCCGCGAGCTCGGCCGGTGTCAGGCGGACGCGGTAGTTGCCGTTCGCGTTGCCGCCGCCGGCCAGCTCGAACTGCGAGCGCAGCACGTCCGCGCCGAACTTCCACGCGTGTCGGCCGCGCTGCAGGCTGAACTTCTGCTGCAGTTGCAGGCTGCGCTCGAGGTCGTTGAACACGAAGCCGGGATGGCCGAGTACCGCGGCCGTCAGGCCGCTGGCGTCTTCGACGACGACCTGCGGTCCGGGGCCCGCCAGCGCACGGCCGTAGTCCCAGCGAAAGCGGCTGGCGGCCAGTTGCGTCTGCGACGTGAAGCTGCCGGCGTCATACAGCGCCGAGGCCGCGACCAGCAGCGAGCGCCGGTCCTGCGCCGAGCCCGCCGACGGGAAGGTCACGCCGCCATCGAGGCCGCCGCCCTGGCGTTCGATCGTGACGTCACCGGCGTTGACGCGCACCGCCAGCCGCCACGCGTCGCTGAGCACGTGATCGAGCTTGCCGGACAGCAGCAGGCTCGTGTTCTCTCCAGGCACGGTGGTCGCGACACCGAGCGCCGGCGAGACCAGGCGGTTGTCCTTGCGATCACGGGTGTACTCGGCATTGACATGGAAGAACGTACGGTCCGGTTGCAGCGCGCCGCCGAGGCCGAAGCCGTACTGGTCGCGCTGGAACCCGTCGCGCAGCGTGTTGCCGGACAGATCCCGCTGCGGGTAGGGCGAGGACGAATCCAGCGGCTGGCCCGGCCGCATCAGGTAGAACACTTCGCCCGTCAGGTCGTTGCCGCCGCTGCGCGAGGTGACGTTGACGACCCCGTTGCCGGTGCGGCCGTACTCGACCGAGTACGACGACGCGAGCACGGCGATGTCGCGCGCCGCGCCGCTCGAGATCGGGAACTTCTGGCCGCCGAGGAAATTCTCGTTGTTGTCGAGCCCGTCGATCAGGTACTGCGTGTACAGGCCGTTCGCGCCGTTGATCGCGATGCCGGGCGCCTCCGGATAGAAGCCGGTGGAGGCGACGACGTTCGGCAGGCGCAGCAGCGAGCGCACCAGGTCGCGCGCCTCGATCGGCAGCTGCGAGATCTCCTGCGACGACAACGCCGCCGAGACCTCGGCGTTCGCCGCGTTGATCGCGACCGCGGCCCGGCGCGCCTGCACGCGCACTTCCGCGAGCGCGGCCGGATCGATGGCCAGATCGATGGCGAGCGTGCGCGCCTCGTTGCTGCGCAGGGTCTGTGCGTCGAGGCGCCGCTCGCCGTCGATCCAGACCTCGTAGTCGCCACCCGCGGGCAGGGCCGCACCACGGGCCACGCCCTGCGCGTTGGTCCGCAGCGGGATGCGCCGGCCGCTGGCCGTATCGCGCAACTCGACCTCGCGATCGGCGAGCGGCGTGCCCGATTCCGTGACGACGATATCGATGGTCGCTGTCTGGGCCTGCGTCACGCCCGGCACCAGCCATAGCAGCAACGCGGCGACGCTCGCCAGCGCGCCCAGCCGCGCGCCCAGCCATGCGCCCTGCCATGCGCCCTGCGGCAGGCGGTGCGGTGCGGCGGGAACGGCGTCGCGATGATGCGTGGGGTGGCGGTCGTGCATCGATGGTGTCTCCGTGGGCATTCTGGCTGTCCCGAAGACCATTCGAACAGGGAATTTATTGCGGCTGTCCATGTCCGATATCATCGCGCCATGGATACCAGGAAACTGATCGACATGCTGACGCAGAACCCCGCCGCCGGTGCGGCGATGGGTGGCCTCGCCGGCAGCGTGCTCGGCAACGTGCTGACCGGCCGTGGCGGCG
The DNA here is from genome assembly GCA_041395605.1 of Steroidobacteraceae bacterium. GTDB lineage: Bacteria > Pseudomonadota > Gammaproteobacteria > Steroidobacterales > Steroidobacteraceae > UBA964. Next base: position 43,531 of record JAWLAD010000004.1, on the reverse strand, counting down.
GCAAGAAGCTGCTGAAGTACGGCGGACTCGCTGCGATCGGCTACGTCGCCTACCAGGCCTGGCAGAAGAACCAGGCGCAGAAGGCTGGCGGCGTCGCTGCCGCACCGGCGTTGCCGATGGCGCAGGCCCTGCCGGCCCCATTCGACCTGGAAGCCGGTGCCAATGCGTCGAATGCGCTGCGCGTCATCCAGGCGATGATCGCGGCGTCGAAGGCGGACGGTGTCGTCGACGCGAGCGAGCGCGACCGCGTCTTCGACAAGCTGCGCGAAGCAAACCTGCCGCAGCAGGACCAGGACGAAGTACTGCGACTGCTGACCCAGCCGATGGACATGGAGTCCGTCGTGCGCGGCGTCGACTCACGCGAGCTCGCGCTCGAGATCTACGCCGCCTCGGTGTTCGCCGTGTCACCGGCGAGTCGCGCCGAGCGCGCCTACCTCGACCTGCTCGCGGCACGACTCGGGCTGGACGGTGATCTCAGCGTCCAGATCGAGCAGGGGGTCGAGGCGATGGCGCGGCGCTGAACAGCGCATTGCGCGCCTCGGTCGTGATCATCGCGACCGCGGGGTGCTTGATGCGCCGCTCGGTCGTGATCGCATAGAAGCGCGCCCGCAGTTCCGCCGCGCGGCCGATTTCGCGCACGCCCTGCTCGCGAGTCAACTCGGCCGCGATCGCCACCGGTGCGACGAACACGCCCACGCCATGCTGCCCGAGCGTCTTGATCAGCGCGCTGTCGTCGAACTCGCCGACGATCGTCGGCGTGATGCCGAGTGATTCGAGCCAGCCCTCGATCGACCTGCGCGATGCGCTGCGGTCAGTCGGCATCAGCAGCGGCGCGTGGTCGAGGCACTGGGGAAACGGCCCACGGAGTCGCGTGGCGAGTTTCGGCGCCGCGAAGAACGCGAACTCCGATTCGCCGAGCAGGTGGTTGAATACCTTCAGCCCCGATTCGTGCGGTGCGGCGTTGGCGGACAGCACCAGGTCGAGCCGGTGGGCCGCGAGGTCCGCGAGCAGGGAATCGAGCGAGCCCTCGTGGCAGATGACGCGGAACGGGCGTGCCTGGTCCGGGTCCGGCTCGAGCAGCGGCGCGAGCACGCGCCATGTCACGAGTTTGGGAACCACGTCCGACACGCCGATCGTCACGGACCGCCTGCCGCGCGGCAGCGCGCCGCGCAGCACGCTCGCGAGTTCGAGCCCGCGCGAGAAAATCTCGTCGGCATAGCCGAACGTCAGCTTGCCGAGGTCGGTCTGCGCAAGGCGGCGGCCCTGTTTCTCGAACAGCGCGCCGCCGAGCTGCTGCTCGAGCAGCTTGATCTGCCCGCTGATCGTCTGCGGGGTCACGTGCAGCGACTGCGCGGCCGCGGCCACACCGCCTTCGCGCACGACGCTCCAGAAATACAGCAGGTGGTTGTAGTTCAGATGGCGCATGGCCTTGAATATATCGGATTTACCGAATCATGGAGACAGAATAAACGATTTTTCGGAAGCAAACGGCGTCGCTAGAGTCATCGCGTGTCTTACGGTTTTCGGGCGTGCGCCCCGCCGGCAACGGCGGGTGGCGCGGCGAACGGTGCAGGGACGCGCCGTCATTGGAGAGCATGGAACACGGATTGTGCGAACAGCAGGAGACCCCCTGACGATGGACCGATCGTTCGCCGCTGACCCCATCCAGCTCGCCGCCTTCCCTGCCACGGGGCGCCGCCCGGAATTCCTTGTCATCGCCGGCTGACCGCCCCGCAGCCGGCGGTCAGTCGACGGCCCCCGCCGGTACAGACGGCGTCTCGCGGGTCGCGAACCAGCAGTTGACCGCCACCGTGATCCGCGTGTCCCGTCCGAGGAAGGTCGCGACCTCGTGCACGAGGTAGGACGGGAATACGACGAGCTGTCCCGGCGACAGCTTCACGGCGATGTGGCCGAAGTTGAACGGCCGCTTCAGCTTCACATTGGCCGGGTCCAGGTACATGTTCGAGCCCGGGCGGTGGTCGAGGAAACGCAGCGCGCCGCTGTCGACGCGCTCCGGCACGTCCTCGCCGCCGCGAACGCAGTACACCGCCGACCACGAGGCCATCGGGTGGTTGTGGGCGACGAACGAGCCGCCGAAGCGCGTGACGTGGAACCACGCATGGTTGTGCACGCGCAGCCCTGCGAGGTCCTGCTGGGTGTAGCCCGACAGCTGCATGACGACCTCGCCGATGGATTCCATGACGAAGCTGCGCAGTGCCTGCACGCAGGGTTCCTTCCAGCGGAAAAAATCGAAGTCGCTCTCGAACATCTCGCGCTGCGGGATGTGGGTCGGGTGCGGGTTGCGGTACAAGTCCGTTTCGCGGGACAGGATCAGCGCTTCGAGTTCGGCATTCAGCGCCGCGCTGTTCGCCAGCTCCGCATAGGCAATGGGCGAGGCGAACGCCGGCGTGATGTTGACCTGGGGGCGTGTCATGGCGGTCTCCGGTCGGGGCGTCTGATGAAAAAGGCCGCCGCCCCCTCGCGGGAGCGGCGGCCCAGTGTGCCTCAACGCAGCTTGCGTCGGCGCTCAGCTCAGAACTTGAGCCGCACGTCGAGGAAGAAGCGCCGGCCGAGCACGTCGTAGGTCGACGGATCGGTGTTCGACTGCACGCCCGCGCGGGCGTTGGTCGCGAACAGCACCGGTTCCTTGTCGAACACGTTGTCGATGCCCAGCAGCAGGTCGACCCACTCCTTCGGCTGCCAGCCCACCGTCAGCCGGTGGTTCAGGTAGCTGCCGGTCGTCGGCGCCTGGCTGAAGTTCGCCGCCGTGGGCGCCACGCCGGTGTTGGTCGGCGTGCGCCGTCCATCCGTGTTGACCACCTGCATGCCGTCGACGAAGCGCGCATCCCAGCCGAACTTCCAGTCCGACACGGAGTACGTCAGGCCGAGGCGGGCCTTCAGTTCCGGATAGGTCTCGGCGAAGTTCGTCGTGATCGTGCCATCGACCGCGACCAGCGGCGCGACCGGTCTTCCTGGAACTCCACTTCAGCAGCTGCGTGGCCAGGAAGTTGACCGACAGCCGGCCGGCGGTCTCGGGCAGGCCGAACGCCGACAGCGGCACGACCCAGTCGACCTGCAGGTCGACACCGTCGACGTTGCGCTTGCCGAGGTTCTGGTTGGTCGCCTGCACGTCAGTGGCCGCACCGGCCGCCGTACGCGTGAACAGCGAGCACCACAGGTTCGTGTTGCTGTAGTTCGGGTTGGCGTTCAGGTCGTTGAAGCAGCGCGACACGATCGAGCTCGCGCCGACCGTGCCGATCGTCTGCTCGATCCGGTAGCGGAAGTAGTCCACCGAGGCGCGCAGCTGGTGCGTCTCGAGCACCGGCTGCCAGGTCACGCCGAACGTGTAGGTGTCCGCCGACTCGGGATCGAGGTTGACGTTGCCGCCCGTCAGCGCGCGCACCTGCGCGTTGCCGATCGGGAAGTTCGACGGCGCGCCCTGGGCGGCGCACAGCGCGTTGACCTGCGCGGCGTTCGCACCGCTGCGCTGCGCGCTGCCGTTCCAGCACGGATCCTGGAAGCTCGGGAAGCCTTCCTGCACCGGCTGGAACAGTTCCTGGATCGACGGCGCACGGGTCGCCTTGTTGTAGGAGCCGCGCACCTTGATCGTGTCGATCGGCTTCCACTCGAGGCCGGCCTTGTAGGTGTCGACGCTGCCGGCGAGGTTGTACGACGAGTAGCGATAGCCGAGGTCCAGCGACAGGCTGTCGACGGCCGGCAGGTCACGCAGCAGCGGGACCGCGAACTCGGTGAAGTACTCGCGGACGTTGATCTCGCCGTTGATTGGCTGGTTGGCGTTGAAGCCGACCACGTCACCGCTGCGCAGGAACTCGTCGGGGCGGAACGTGCCGGTGTCGCGCCGGTACTCGAAGCCGACCGACGTCGCCAGCGGGCCGGCCGGCAGCTCGATGACGTCACCGGAGGCGTAGGCCACGACCTGGCTCTGCGAGAACTCGAGCGAGTTGGTCGTGCGGATCGCGATCGCCGCGCCGCAGGCCGCCGACAGCGTGCCGAACGGGTTGAACGACGCGCAACCGCGCGACGCCAGGGCCGCCGGGTTGTTCAGTGCACTCTGCAGCCGCGACCGCGACAGGTTGCCGTCCTGGATCTGCAGGCCCTTGACCTCGCCGTAGCTGGCCGAGATGTCCCAGCGCCATTCCTTCGACATCAGGTCGATGTCGCCGCGAACGCCAAGCTGCGCCTGGGACGTGTCCCAGGTGTTCAGCTGGATGCGCGGACCGGCCTCGACATAGCGGCGCTCGAACACGAGGCCGCCAGCCGTGTCACCGCGCGAGTCCATCAGCGCGCGCAACTGGGCCGGGATCAGCGGATTGGTCGATGGCAACGCCGTGCCGACACCGGAGCTGACGGGCGTCGCGGCCAGCTGCTGCGGCGCTTCGTAGCTCGTGTACATGACGCGGCCGTAGAGCTCCGCCTTCTCGCCGAGGTCATGGCGCAGGAAGCCGGCGAGCTGCTTGCGCTCGAGCGGCAGCTGCAGGTAGTTGACCGGCGCGAAGTTGTACGAAAAGTTCGCCGGGTTGAAACCCGGGTCGCTGGTGTCGCCGGTGAAATTGCGGACCGGCGTGTAGGCAAACACCGAGCCGTTGGCGTTGAAGCCGACCGCCGAGGTCGTCGCGACGCCCGGGCCGAACAGCGCGTCGTACGCAGCCTGGTCGGGCAGGTTCGCTGCCGCGAACGCGATGCGGCCTTCCGGCGTCGTCGTCGAGCCCTGCGGGCGGAAGTTCGGGCCGAGCTGCACCGACGAGAACGGCCGCGAGCCGGCGAGCAGCGCGTCGCGGTCGTCGAAGGTCACGGCGAACACGGCGTTGCCCTTGTCGTCATTGAAGTTGCCGCCGACCAGCAGCTCGAACAGCTGCGTGCGACCGTCGTTCTCGGCCGTGACACCGTTCTTGACGGTGAATTGCACGCCCTCGAAGTTGCGCTTGGTGCGCACGTTGACGACGCCGGCGATCGCGTCCGAGCCGTACACCGACGACGAGCCGCCGGTCAGGATCTCGACGCTCTCGATCAGGCCCGCCGGGATCGTGTTCAGGTCGACCGCGCCCGACGCGTTCGACGGCGTCAGTCGCAGGCCGTCGAGCAGCACCAGCGTGCGGAAGGTGCCGAGGCCACGCAGGTTGACGTTCGCCTGGCCGCCGTTCGACGGGTTGTTAGACGTCGTCGTGACCGACGGCACGAGCTGCGGCAGCTCGTTGAGCACCTGCTCGATCTGTTGGGTGCCTGCCTGGCTGAACACATCGGCGCCGATCGTGACGACGGGGCTGCTGGCCTCGTAGTCCTGGCGCTTGATGCGTGAACCGGTGACGGTTACGGTCTCGAGCGACGACGATGCGGCATCCGCATCCTGGTCCTGCGCGAGGGCGGTGTGTGTCGCGAGCGTCGTCGATGCCGCGGCTCCCATGAGCAACGCGTAACGAACGGCCCGCCGGATCTCCAGCTTCTCGGCCATCATGCCTCCGAAAGATAATTAAGACTGTTGTGGCGCCAGACCCACGACTCGCAGGGTCGTTTGGCCCGGGCTCATTCCCTTCATCCGCCGCAGAAAAAAAGCCTCCGCGGTTTCAAGTGGGACGGAGCATACCTGAGCGGGGACGAACAACCACCCTTGATGCAAAGAAACAACAGGCCCTAGTGCTGGGCGCGGTCGCGCAGCCAGACGGACAGGACCCATTTCTCGCCGACCTCAGGCGCGCGACCGGCGTGCAGCGAGCGCGGCTCGGGTCGGCCGGACTCGTCGAGGTTGCGGAACACCAGCAGCTCGCCCGGCTGGCCGGCGAACGACCAGCCGAGCGCCGGGAAGTCGGTGCGGCCGCCGGCCTCGGCGCTCGCGAGGTACAGCAACGCGGTCATCACGCGCTGGCCGCGCGACGCGAGTTCGCCGGAGAACGCCGGCACGTCGGGGTCGATGTAGTCGACATGGTCGGAGTAGTGCTCGCCGCTGCGGTAATGCAGCAGGTTGGGCCATTCCGACAGGCTGATGGCATGGCCCGCGGCATCGCAGATGCGGCGCCATGTCAGCGCATGCAGGCAGTCAAGGTCGCCCAGACCGATCGCTGCGCAGCGGTTGCTGCGCATCGCGTGGCGCGCTTCGCGGCCTGCGGCCGCGTCGTTGACCTGTGCGGGCGCCAGCAGGTCCGCATCCATGCCGATCAGGTAGTCGCACCACTCGGGCGGAATCAGCCGCTGCACGGTGCCAACGATCAACGGATCCGGCAGGCCGTCGCGGCCCAGCGCGGTTTGCGGTCGCGATGACTGGGCGGTCGCGACCTTTTGGTACACGTCTTCCCAGAACACGTCGGGCAGCGCCGGCGTCGGGGGCAGCGCGATCTCGCCGCGGAGTGCGTGGAGCCCGCGCGCCGCCGCGAGCGCGCGCGCTCGCGGGTGGGCGGCGGCCGCGGCGATCGCCAGCCACTGCTCGCCGCTGCGCGTCGCGGCGTCGCTGCCATGACTCAGCAGATCGGTCGCGAGCAGGTACTGCGCGCACTGGTCGCCGCGCGTCGCGGCCTCGAACAGCAACCGCGCGCGCAATTCGGTCTCACCCGCCGGCAACAGCAGCGCGAGCTGCATGCTCGAGCGGTGACTGCCCAGCATGGCGGCCGTGGTCAGGTGTTGCAGGGCACGCCCGATATCGTGCGTGGCATGCAGGCCGGCCGCGTGCAGCGCGGCGAAGCAGGCATAGGCGCTGGCATCGCCGCCCCGTGCGCCGCGCTCGAGTCGCACGAGGCCGGCGGCCGGGTCGGCAGGCCAGTGATGCCCGGTCAGCAGCCAGGCCGCGAGCATGGTATCGGCCTGCGCCATGCCGTCATCGGCGAGCCGCACGAGGCGGCGGCCCGCCGCAGCGCGCTGGCCATCGCGGTCGAGCCGCAGGATCTCGTTGAGCTGTTGGTCCGGAGCGTCTGACATGCGGTCGTCCATGCCGCCTAGCCTACGACGGCGCGGCAACGCCGACCCGCCCCCCGCACGTTGCTAATTTGCAACATGTTGTGCATTTGGCGCGCGCAGTTGGTAAGCTCCGCGCCACTTGGGCGCAGCGTCCGGTCGTCGGCCGCCGCCCGCTTGCCTTTCGAAGCCTTAAATTGCTGTGGGGGATCTCCTGCATGAGTAACGATTCGGTTCGGCGTGCCGTACATACGGCCCTCGCATCGACGGCAGCCATCGTCGCTGCCCAGTCCCAGGTCGCGGTGGCGCAGGACAGCGCCGCGGACGGCCTGGAGGAAGTCATCGTCACCGGTACGCGCATCCGCCGTGTCGATGCGGAAACCGCGAGCCCCGTGCTGACGGTCGACCGGGACGCGATCGCCAACTCCGGTGCGACGTCGCTGGGTGACCTGCTGCAGTCGCTGCCGGCGATCGCCGGCGCGGCGACCAACCCGTCGGTCAACAACGGCGGTGGTACCGGTGAGTCGAACATCGAGCTGCGCGGCCTGGGCGCCGAGCGCACGCTGGTGCTGCTGAACGGCCGCCGCCTCGGCTTCAACGACTACATCACGCGCGCGATCGACGTCAACGCGATTCCGGTCAACATGATCGAGCGCGTCGACGTGCTGAAGGAAGGCGCGGGCGCGATCTACGGTTCGGATGCTGTCGCCGGCGTCGTCAACTTCATCACCCGCAAGCCGGAAAACGGCGCGGAAGTTGGCCTCGATTACGGCGTGTCCAGCGAAGACGATGGCGAGCGCCAGGCCATCAGCCTGAGCCTCGGTGCCGTCGGCGACCGCGGCAGCCTGCTGCTGGGCCTGAACTGGAACAAGCAGGACTCCATCTCCGCCGCCGACCGCGATTTCTCGCGCAACGCGCTGTATCTGTACGGCTCGGTGTTCGAAGGCGGCTCGAGCCGCGCGCCGACCGGCCGCATCTTCTTCGATGCCGGTTCGGCGCTGGCGACGCAGTTCGGTTGCGGCTCGGTGACCCGCGTCGCCGGTGCGGCCGGGTCGACGACGGCGGACTACCGCTGCTTCGTGACCTCGGGTGCGAACGCTGACTTCTACAACTACCAGCTCGAGAACCTGATCCTGACGCCGCAGGAGCGCGGCAACGTGTTCGCGCTGGGCGAATACCAGATCAATGACAACGTCACCGCGTTCGCCGAGTTCATGTACAACCGCACGACGTCGGGCTTCAAGATCGCCGAGCTGCCGTTCGATGCGCGCAGTGACCGGGTCGTGATCCCGGCCAACAACGTGTTCAACCCGTTCGGCATCGACTTCGGCGGCCAGCCGGACCAGACCGGCGGCGTGCTGAACCCGAACCTGCTGGTCCGACTGAAGGCGCTCGGCAACCGCCGCAATGACAACAGCACCAATGTCAGCCAGGTCAACCTCGGCTTGAAGGGCCCGATCGGCGATTCGAGCTGGCAGTGGGATGTCTATGCGGGTTACGGCCGCCAGGAACGCTCGACCGAGACGGACGGCTACCTGTTCAAGCCGTCGGTGGCGGCCGCGTTCGGCCCGAACTTCGTCAACGGCCAGGGCGTCGTGACCTGCGGTACGCCGACGGCGCCGATTGCCGAATGTACGCCGGTCAATATCTTCAACCTGGATGCGCCGGGCCAGGCCGCGGCGCTGTCGACGATCACCGCGTCGTACAACCAGAACCAGGTATCGACGACCAAGCTCGCGCAGGCGAATGCGAACGGCACGCTGTTCTCGCTGCCGGCCGGTGACGTGCAACTCGCCATCGGCGCGAACTACGCCGAGTACTTCACGTTCTTCAACACCGATGCCAACACCCAGGCGCTGCCGCCGCTGTTCAACAGCTGCCAGCTCTCGGGCGAGACCTGCAGCGCGGATGCGTCCGGTGAATACGACGTGTCGGAGCTGTATGCCGAGGTGTTCGTGCCGGTGCTGAAGGATGCGCCGGGTGCGTATGCGCTGAACCTCAGCGCCGGCATCCGCTACTCGGATTACTCGACCTTCGGCGACACCACGAACGCGACGTTCAAGGTCGAGTACCGGCCGATTGCGGACTTGCTGGTCCGCGCGAGCTACTCCGAAGTGTTCCGCGCGCCGCAGGTCATCGACCTGTTCCGCGGCCCGACGGCCACGGCTTCGCAGTTCAACGACCCCTGCGTCGGCCTGACGTCGGCGGCGCTGGCCGCGACGCCGAACCTCGCGCTGGTCTGCCAGAACGTCGCGCCGGACACCGGTTTCTCGCAGCCGAACTCGCAGATCGATGGCCTGTTCCTCGGCAACCCGAATCTCGATCCCGAGACCGGTGACGTGCTGACCTGGGGCCTCGTCTACGAGCCGAGCGCGCTGCGTGGCCTGTCAATGAGCGTCGACATCTGGAAGTACTCGCTCGAGGACGTCATCACGGCGCTCGACGTGAACTTCATCGCCGACCAGTGCCTTGCGACCGGCAATGCGGCGTTCTGCGGCCTGATCAACCGGTTCCCGGACGGCACGATCCTGCAGATCCAGCAGCCGACCTTCAACCTCGGCAGCCTCGAAACGGATGGCGTCGACGTCAACGTGACCTATCGGTTGAGCACCGAGTCGATCGGTGACTTCCGCTTCGCCATCAACGCGACCAAGATCAACAGCTACGAGACGGTCGGTGCCCCCGGCGCCCCGGCGCAGGACATCGTCGGCACCTACGATCGCCAGTTCGGCAACTATGCCGAGCTGCGTGGTGGTGCCAACGTCGGCTGGTCGATGGGTCCGTTCGAGGCGATGCTGTCCGCCCGCTACATCGACGGGATCCGGTTGACGGACCCCGACGGCGCGCCGGGCATCCAGCCGGACCTGCAGATCCCGTCGCTGACCTACATGGACCTGATGCTGGGCTACACCTGGAAGGAAAACACCAAGATCCAGATTGGTGTCGACAACCTGACGGACAAGCAGCCGCCGATCCTCTACCAGAACAACGTGCTGAACGCGAACACCGATGTCGAGACCTACGACACGGTGGGCCGTTACATGTGGGCCAAGATCGTCCACAAGTTCAACTGATCGGGTTCTGCTGAGACCCAAGGGCCGCGTGGTTCGCCGCGCGGCCCTTTTTCTTTTGCGAGACCCGTTCAGCGCGACGATGGCCGCGACGATGACCGCGACGATGACGGATAATCGCCTGTCATGAGTGATCACGCCGACAACGGCACGACGCTGCTGCCGCGCGCAGTGGCTGCGTACCAGGCTGGCGACTACGTGGCCGCCGAACAGCACGCGCGCGCGCTGCTGCAGGCCGGGGCGCAGCGCGCGAATGCCGCGACGCTGCTGGGCATGGCGCTCGAGGCGCAGCGGCGCCACGTCGAGGCGGTCGAAGCGTTCACGACAGCGGCGCTCGCCGAGCCCAACCAGGCGTCGCACTGGATCAACGTCGGTACCGCGGCTCGCGCCGCGGGCTGGCACGACGAGGCGCTGGCGGCCTACACGCGGGCCGCGCAGCTCGGCGAGCATTCGCCGGATTTCCAGTACAACGTCGCGCTGTTGCACCTGGATCGTGGCGACTACGAGTCGGCGCAGGCGCTGCTCGAACAGGCGAGCCGCGCCAGGCCGCAGGATGGCGAGATCCGCGTGCAGCTCGCGAGCTGCCTGTATGACCGGGTCCTGGTCGACGAGGCCGTCGCGGCGCTGCGCGACTGGCCAACGCTCGAGGGACTGAACACGCGGCTCGTCGCCCGGATCGCGCTGCTGTTGCTGAACCTCGGCGAGAGCCAGGCCGCGGACGCGGCGCTGCAGCAGCTGCGCGCGGCGCCCGACCGCGACTTCGACGCCGAGCTGCAGTTGCTGCAGATGCTCGAACGCACCAACCGGGTCGATGAGGCGCGGGCCGTGCTCACGCGGCTGCGTGACGCGGGCGCGGCGCAGGTGCTCGGCGACGACCTGCTGCGCGCCGAAGCGCAGCTCGCGCAGCGCAGCGGTACCCCGCAGGCGGCCGTGACGGCGCTCGGCGGCATCGTCGCGCGCTGCACGGAACCGTATCGGCTCCACTTCGACCAGTATCCGCTCGCCAAGGCGCTCGACGCCTGCGGCGAGTACGAGCGTGCATTCGAGACGCTGGTCGCGGCGCATGCCTCGCAGATGGAGCTGCTCGCCCGCACCAGCCACGATCCGGCGCTGCTGACGCGCCCGCCGATGGGCATCACCCGCTTCGGCTGTGATCCGGCCGACGTCGCGGCCTGGCGCGATGCCCCGGAGGCCATCGCCGCGGCGCCGGCGGAGGCCGACAGTCCGGTCTTCATCGTCGCGTTTCCGCGCAGTGGCACGACGCTGCTCGAGCTGACGCTCGATGCGCACCCGCAGTTGGCGTCGATGGATGAGCAGCCCTACCTGCAGCATGCCGTCGACAGCCTGAATGCGGGCGGGCAACTGTACCCCGCGCGCCTCGCCGCGGCGACGCCCGCGCAGCTCGAGGCCGCGCGCGAGGTCTACTGGCAGGCCGTGCGGCGGCGCGTCCAGTTGCAGCCCGGGCAGCGGCTGATCGACAAGAATCCGCTGAACATGCTGCGGCTGCCGGCGATCGCGCGGCTGTGGCCGCGCAGCCGTATCCTGCTCGCGCTACGCCATCCGGGGGATGTGCTGCTGAGCTGCTACATGCAGCATTTTCGCGCGCCCGAGTTCGCGGCGATGTGCCGCGACCTGCCACGCCTCGCGCTCGGCTGGCGTCGCGCCTTCGATTTCTGGTTCGAACAGCAGGCGCTGCTGCGGATGCCGGTCCGTGAGGTGCGGTACGAAACCCTGGTCGAACAGTTCGACACCGAAGTGCATGCGATCCTGGATTTCCTCGGTCTGCCGTGGCACGAGTCGCTGCGCGAGCCGGCCGAGCACGCGCGTCGCAAGGGCTACATCAGCACGCCGAGTTATGCGCAAGTCGTGCAACCGGTGACCAACCGCTCGGTCGGTCGCTGGCGCCACTACGAGCGGCACATCCGTCCGGTGCTGGAGGACCTGAAGCCATACCTCGCGCGCTGGTCCTACGAGCCGTAGCGCCGCTTCAGAACAGCAGGTAGGTCGAGACGATGAACTTGTCGCCGGAAACGGGCGGCAGGCCGGCGTGCTGGAACATCCAGTAGGGCGGAAACACCAGCAGTCGTCCGCGCCGCGCCGCAACGCTGGTGCCCAGTTGCGGGAACGCGGTCTGCCCGCCCTCGGCGACATCGTTCAGGTACCACAGCAGCACCAGGTAGCGATTCGCGACTTCGTGGATCGAATCGAAGTGCAGCTGGAATCCCTCGTCGCCGCCCGGCCGGTAGCGCTTCATGATCAGGTCCGCGGCCTTCGGTGAATTCGGCACTGCGATCTCGAGCCCGACGTCGCGGTTGTAGGCGGCGAGTGCCGCGTCCATGCGCGCACGGAAGAATCCGGCGAACGCCGCATCGGACAGTCGCGAGACGTTCAGTTCGGTCCAGGCCGACTGTTCCAGTCCGGCGCGATGCCCCCGGCCATTGCTCTCGTGGAAGCGCCCCAGCGAGTCGAACGACGCGACCATTCGATCGCAGAACGCGTCGGGCAGATCGCCGTCGTAGGTACGGATGTAGTGGCCGAGGTCGGTCACGGTCATGCGCGATACAATACGCGAATGAAGGCCATCGACGAAGCGCGGCTGCGCCTGCGGGAGGGCAGGCTCGACGAAGCCGAGCGCCTGTTCCGGCGCGTGCTGCGCGCGACGCCCGACGATGTTCCCGCCGGCAACGGCCTTGCGACGGTGCTGCTGCGCGGCGGCGAGGCGCGCCGCGCCGTCGCGATGCTCGAGCAACTGCTGGAGCGCGATCCGAACGAAGCGCTGACGCAGCACAACCTCGGGCGTGCGTATGACGCCTGCGGCCAGGGCGACGTCGCCGCGCGCCACTATCGCGGCGCACTGCGCAAACGCCCGGAACTGCACACGACCCGGCTGCGACTGGCCGAGCTGCTCGAGCGCCTGGGCGATGCGCGGGGCGCGGTGCTGCAGTACGCGCGCGCACTGCGCGACGCGCAGCGCCACGGACGCTGGCTCGATCCGCAGACGACGCCGCCGGGACTGGTCGCGCTGGTCGAAACCGCCGTCCAGCGGGTCGAAGCGCAACGCCGCACGATCACGACGACGGTGCGCGACGCGGTGGCGGCGCGGCAGCCGCACGCTGATCTGTCGCGCTTCGACGCGGCGCTGCCAGTGTTCCTCGGCGACCGCGCGCCCGACGCGACCGAGCGGCGCCGGCCGGTGCTACTGCTGCTGCCGGACCTGCCCGCCGCAGCCTTCCATGAGCCAGAGCGCATCGAAGGCCTGGCTGCGCTGTGCGGCGCCGTCGAGGCGATCGGCGCCGAAGCACTGCAACTGCCCCGCGGCGCTGAAGCCGTGACCCGCCACGACCTGCTGCGCGCCGGCGAACCCGTGGCCGCGACGCTCGGCCGCTGCCCGACGGTCGCGGCTGCACTGCAGCTGCCGACGCTCGCGCGCATCCGTGCACACGCGCCGCGGGCCGCGTTCCTGTCGATCGCGCCTGGTACCCGCGTCACACCCGCGCGCGGCGCGACCAATGCCTGCATCGTCGGCCACCTCGTGCTGGGCGCGTCGCCCGGCGCTGGCGTCGAGGTCGATGGCCAGCAGCGCGAATGGCGGCAGGGCGAATGGCTGCTGTTCGACGACAGCTTCGGGCACGAGTTCCGCAATCGCGGCGACCGGCCGGTCGAACTGCTGGCCGTCGACCTGTGGCACCCGGACAGCACCGACGTCGAACGCGACGCGGTCGCCGAGTTGATCGCGGCGCTGGGTGATTTCACGCGCGCGCTGGAGGCAGCCTGATGCGCCTGCCGGTGCCATTCATCCGTCTGCCGCTGCGCTTCGACGCCGGGCGGCTGGCGGCGGAACTCGACGCCCTGCCTGCGCAAGCCTGGGCGCCGCACCCGAACGGCATCGCGGGCAATGAGTCGCTGCGGCTGATCACGGTCGATGGCGGCGAGAACGATGACGTCGACGGCTCGATGCAGGCGACGCCGTGGCTGCGGCAGGCGCCCTACGTACGCCAGGTGCTCGCGAGCTTCAACGTCGTCTGGAGCCGTTCGCGCTTCATGCGGCTCGCGCCCGGCGCGGTGGTGCCGGAACATGCCGACATCAACCTGCACTGGTTCACGCGTGTCCGCCTGCATATCCCGGTGCGGACGCAGCCCGCCGTCAGCTTCCACTGCGATGGGCAGAGCGTCCACATGGCCGCAGGCGAAGCCTGGTTGTTCGACAACTGGCGCCGGCATCACGTCGTCAACGGTGGTACGGAGGCGCGCGTGCACCTCGTCGCCGACACCTCGGGCACCGCGACGTTCTGGCAGCAGGCCTGGGCGGCGGCGGCGCAGCCCGGCCAGCCGCTGCGCGACATCGGCTGGGATGCGGCCAGCGCTGCGTCGCCGATGTTCGAACGCAACCCGCCGCGTGCGACGATGCCGCCGGCGGAACTCGACTGGCTGCTGGGCGATCTGCGCGGCGAACTCGCGCTCAGTGCCGACACGCCGCAGGCACGCCAGCAGCTCGCGCAGTACCACGCGCTGCTGCAGGGCTTCTCGGCGGACTGGCGCCAGTTGCATGCGCTGCACGGCGGCAACGGCGGCCACGCCGATTTCATCGCGCTGCGCGAGCGCGTCCGCCAACTCGCCAAGCCGCTGTCAGCGATGCTGCTGATGCGCACCAACGGGGTCGGCGCGCACAGCGTGCTCGAGGGCCGCGTGCTGCGGCATCTCGTGGCTGGGCCGGTTGCCCCGGCGGTGACGCGCGCTGCCGAGGCACGGTGGCTCGATCGACCGGTGTTCATCGTCGCGGCGCCGCGCTCGGGCAGCACGCTGCTGTTCGAGACGCTGGCACAGGGTCGCGGGCTGGTGACCTGCGGTGGCGAGGCGCACTGGCTGATCGAGTCGCATCCCGAACTCGTGCCGGGTGCACCGGGCGTCGATTCCAATCGGCTCGACGCGACGCACGTTTCGGCGGCGCTCGCCGAGCGCATCGTGCACAGCGTCTGGCCGCGGCTGCAGGATGCGGACGGCCGTCCGCTCGCAGAGCGCCGGGCCGTCCGCTGGCTCGAGAAGACGCCGAAGAACGCGCTGCGCATCCCGTTCCTGCACGGCGTGTTCCCGGATGCGAAGTTCATCTTCCTGCGCCGCGAACCGCGCGGCAACATCGCCAGCATCATCGAGGCCTGGCTGTCCGGGCGCTTCGTGACCTATCCGCAGCTCGCCGGCTGGACCGGCTCGTGGTCGCTGCTGCTGCCGCCCGGCTGGCAGTCGCTGCGCGGCAAGCCGCTCGAGGAAGTCGCCGCGCACCAGTGGCAGGAGACCAATCGCCTGATCCGTGCGGACCTCGACGCGCTGCCCGCCGGCAGCTCGATCGACGTCGACTACGACGAACTGGTCGCCGATCCGGTCGTGACGATCGCGCGGCTGTGCGGCTTCATCGGCATCGAGTTCGATGCGGCGCTGAAGCAGCGCACCGCGGCGGCATTGCCGGCATCGCGCTATGTGCTGACCCAGCCGGACGCATCGAAGTGGCAGCGGCATGCCGAGCGCCTGCAGCGCGTGCTGGCGGGGCCGCAGGCGTTGTGGGCCGCGCTTCAGTCGCCGAAGCGGTAGCCGAATCGCTCGATCAATACGGCATCGCGTTGCGCGACGCGCTGGCGCAGGGCGTCATCGTAATAGCGGGTGTAATGCGCATGCGCCGAGCGATTGCGCGGCGCGGCGTGCTGCAGTTGTTCTCGCAGGCGGTCGGTCACCGCCTCCCCGGCGTCCTGCAGCAGCGCGGGCAGCGCTTCGCCCAGTCGTTCGAGCCGACCGATGCGCGCACTGCCCGCGCCCGGGCCGAACATGTAGTCGAACAGGAAGCTGAAGAAGCCCTGCGTGCCACCCCGCAACGGTTCGATCGCCGGGGCGGGCAGGTTCAGTCCGCGACCCACGTAGTCCGGCGGCAGGGCGGCGCGCAGCGCATCGAACTCCCTTTCGCGTTCGCCGAGGTGCAGCAGGCAGTCGACGGTCGCGGCGAAATCACGGCGCCCGTGGTCGCTGGCGATCTGGAACAGCGGGTTGGGGCGCGGCCGCGCCGACTGGAACGCGAACCACGAGACGTAATAGCTCCACGGGCTGCGGACGATGCCCAGCACCGGCAGCGCGCTTGCGTCGGGCGGCAGGCGCGAACGCGGCAGGTGGTAGCCCAGCATGCGCGCGCCCGGCAGCTCGCGCAGCAACAATTCGTTGACGAAGCTGCCGCCGCACTTGTGCAGGTGCAGGAAGGCGCAGTGCCGCGCGACGATCACGTATCCGCTACGCGCCAGTCACGCGGCGGGCGGGCCGTGCCGTCGTGGCCTGCACGGTCGCGACGTGCGCGTCGACATCCGGGCGGCTGACGCCCAGGTCGCGCTCGCCGGCGCGGATCAACTGCATCAGTGCGTCGGACGGCAGGAAGTCGCAGATCAGGTGCGTCCGGGACGCCGACGGATGCGCGTTCCAGACGGCGTGCGTCGTGCTGTTGTTCAGCAGCCAGAACTCGCCTTCAGCCATCCGGTAGCTGCGTCCGTTGCAGAGCATGTACGCCTGGTCATGGGTCTGCAGCGGCACGTGGACGCGCAGCGTCTTGGCGAAGTACGGCGCCCGGTCGATGTGCGGCTTGACGACGGCGCCGGGCGGCAGTCTGGCGATCAGGCAGCGCATCGGTTCGGCGGGCACCCGATCGAAGACGAGGGTCCGCACCGAGGGCAGCAGAGACAGCGCAGGACGGTCGTCGATCGGCAGTTCGCCCTGCGCGGGCGCATGGCCTCGCAGGAAGATCGCGTCCGCGACTTCGTGGACGCCGACCCGCCCATCTCGCCGTCCCCAGAGTTCGGCGGGCAAGGCGGCGAGTTCCGCCTGCAGCGGTGCGGGGTCGATCCGCAGGGGAAGGCGGATGCACCCACCGACCAGCGTCTGCTTGTCGATGGGGGCGTGTCCGGCCAGATCGAGCATGGCGGACGGATCGCCGGGTCGCGTCGACCCGGCGATCCGCATGGCTCAGTTGATGATGCGCAGTACGACGCGACGATTCGCCAAACGGCCTTCCTCGGTCGCATTGCTGGCGATCGGTTGCCGCTCGCCGTAGCCGCGCGCGCGCACGGCGTTGGTCACGCCCTTGTCCTGCAGGTACTTCAGGACCGTGTCCGCGCGACGCGCCGACAGCGCCTGGTTGTAGCCATCGGAGCCGACGCTGTCGGTGTGGCCTGCCACCTCGACGCGGATGTCCGAGTAGCGCTGCAGCGTGCTGACCGCGCCGTCGAGCACTTCGAAGCTCTCCGGGCGCAGCTCGGCGCTGTTCGTGTCGAACACGACGCGCGGCAGCTGGATTTCCTTGGTGAACGGGCAGCCGCGGAAGTCGACGCGCTCGCCAGCGGGCGTGTTCGGGCATTCGTCCTTGCTGTCGACGACGCCGTCGCCATCGCTGTCGAGTTCGCAGCCCTTCTCGTCGACCTTGATGCCAGCCGGCGTGTTCGGGCACTGGTCCTTGCTGTCGACGACGCCGTCGCCGTCGCTGTCGAGTTCGCAACCGTTCGCGTCGACGCGGGTGCCGGCCGGCGTGTTCGGGCACTTGTCGTTCGGATCGATGACACCGTCGCCATCGCTGTCGAGCGGGCAGCCGTCGGCGTTGACCGGCGTGCCGGCCGGGGTGCCGGGGCACTTGTCCATGTCGTCGGTGACGCCGTCACCGTCCGAATCGGCCGGCGGCGGCGGTGGCGGCGGTGCGCCACCCCAGGAATACTGCAGGCCAACCGACGCGACGTAGTCGGTCGGGTCGTCGGTGATCGAGCTGAACGCGCGCCGCCCGAAGATCTCGCCGCGCAGCTGCAGGTTGGTGCCCGCGTCGAGGTTCTTGGCGAGGTCGGCGAGTACGCCGACGCCATACTTCGCGAAGAAGTCCGCTTCGGTCGGGTTGCCGCTGAGCGCGCTTTCGATGCGGCCGAGGCCGATCGACAGGAACGGTGTGACCGACGCGTCGCGGTAGAACACGCGATGCGCTTCGAGGTTGAAGCCCTGGTTGCGCAGCTTGGCGTTCGACAACGCGTCATGCTCGGCCGTGAACGCGGCGATTTCGACGTCCCACTTCTCGCTCGCGACGTAGCCGATCGAGAACGAGAAGCCGGTGTCGTCGTCGGCGTTGCGGATGTCGTCGAGCCAGACGCCCTGGATCTGCGGCGCGACATAGATGCTGCCGACATCCGAGCCGGCGAACGAGGCTTGGCTGGCCAGCACGGTGGCGGCCGCCGCGAGGGCGAGACCGAAGGACTTCTTCATGGACGCGTCTCCACTTTCTTGTGTTGCGCGGGCGCACCGCACGTTATGAGCCGTCAATGATACCGCACGCGGCCCGCGCCGTGCAGGGGCGGGCCGCGGCGTTGCGCGGTCGCAACGCCCGCTGGCGAGCGTCAGCGGCGGCCGCGGAACGCGGCATGCACGACCCGATCGCCGGTGCGGATGCCGCGCCGGGCGACCTCGCCGCCGCGCAATTCGAGCACGCCCAGCACCGGGCGACCGGACGACAGCGTGTCGAGGGAGTGCGGCGTCGTGTTCTCGATGATGGTGACGATCCGGCCGCGCGCATCGATGAACAGCATGTCGAGCGGCACGAACGTGTTCTTCATCCACATGTTCGCGACCCGCGGCCGCTCGTGCACGAACAGCATGCCTTCGTCGGCGGGCAGGTCGCGCACGAACATCAGGCCCTGCATCTGCCGCTCGCTGGTGTCGGCGACCCAGACGCGAAAGGCATGCCGCGCGCCGTTCACGCGCACGATGCTGAGATCGGCGCGCGGATAGCTCGCGAGTTCGAGCAGGCCCGCGGGCCGGGAGGCGGCGTCAGCGCTGGGCAGGCCCGGCCGGAGCGGCTGCGCCAGCACCGGCAGCGTCGCGGCGGTCAGCAGCAGCAGGACCAGCGTCCGGATCTTCAAAGCTCACCTCGGTCACGAAGTCGAAACGGCTGATCAGCAGGCGCTCAGGCCCCGTCAGCGCCAGCGCCGGCGCCGTGCAGAAGCCGCGCGCACTAATCTGCCAGTTGCGGCGGCTACCGCCAAGGGCACCGACACGTGCCATGTCGAGCCGGTCGGTGGTGCAGCGCCCTGCGCCGCGGGTCGCGAAGATACGCTGCTCGCCCTCGAAGATCACGGTGATGTTGGTCGGGCGTGACTGGACGCTGCGGCCTTCCGGCACGTCGTCGATGCCGAACACGAACCTCAGTCGCCGGCCGTCCGACTGCAGCGGACCGGCGATCGTCACCCGCAGCCCCTTGCCATCGGGGCGCGGTCCGCCATCGCAGTGCATGTCATCGTCACGCCAGGCGATGTCCAGGTCGAGCGTGCCGCGCAGCCGCGCGCGGAGCTGGCCACGCCCGTCGTGCGTACAGCGCCCCACCGCCGCGCCCGCGTCGCGATCGCTGGCCGGGGCCGCGGCGGGCAGGCTCAGCGCGGCCGCCAGGGCGAGCATCGACAGGTTGGGCCGTGTGTTCACCGGCGCTAGCTGACCAGAACTGTCAGCGCATGACCAGCATCGACTTCGCAAGCCAGGCAATCGCCCGTGCGCCGAGTCGCGCGACGTGCAGCGTCAGCGTCAACAGCAGCACGCCGGCCAGCAGCATCGCGATGATGCCGGGCCACTGCACCAGCAGCGTCCACGCGCCTTCGTCGGGTCCGATGTGGATGCCGCCCTGCGCATCGTGCAGGCCCAGCAGCCTCGCGCCTTCCCAGAGCGCACCGAACGGCAGTGCGAGTCCCAGCGCGAGCCCGACGACGGCGATCACGAAGCCGGCCACGCCGATCGGCAGGCTCAGCATGAAATACGCCAGCGTGCTCCAGGTGCGCAGGTCGCGCAGCATCGCGAAGGCGCGCTGCCACAGTGACTGCGGCGCGCCGGGGTGCGGCGGTCGGCGCGGCATGCGTTCGCCCGTCATCGCTTCTATCAGGCGACCCTCGCCGAGCGCGATGACGCGCGTCAGGCCGATGAAGGCCAGGAACAGCGGCACGCCGATGATGAACACCAGCAACGGCAGGGAGATCGACAGGCCAGTCACGGCGAGCGTGAAATAGAACACACCGGTCGGCAGCGTCAGCAACAGGAAGAACAGCGAAGTCCACGCGCGCACATCGCCGAACACGCCGAAGAAGCGCCGCAGCGGCCCGGCGGCCGCGTGCCGCGGGCGCGGCGGCGCGAGTGCGACGCGCACGCGAGCCTCGGTTTCGCGATAGGCGTCGGCGACCTCGGTCGGCGCGCCGTAGGTGCTCGCGATCAGTTCGAGCATATCGGCCTCGGACTTGCCGGCGCTCGCGGCAAGCTCGGCGCGCAGGTATTCCTCGGCGTCGTACAGCGCGTCCTGCACGAGGGCGGGGTCTTCACCGGCGAGCGCTTCGCGCAACTGCGCAAGGTAATCGTCGATCGAACGTGGGGCGGGACGGTTCATGTATCGGCTCCCTCTGCGGCGCGTCCGTCGGCGGCGGCGTCGGTCGTGAAGCGGTCAACGAAGTCGCGCGTGGTTGTCCAGGCGCGGCGCCAGTCGGCGAGCACGCGACGGCCTTCGTCGGTGATGCGGTAATAGCGGCGCGGGGGCCCGCTGTAGGACGGCACGACCCGGCTGGTCAGCAGGCCGCTGGCGGACAGTGCGCGCAGCACCGGGTAGATCGTGCCTTCCTTGAAGAGCGGCTCGCCGTCATGCGCGCGGTTCAGGCGCTTGGCGATCTCGTAGCCGTACAGGTCCTCGCGCGTGTCCGCCAGGACAGCCAGCAGCACCAGCGCGACGAGGCCTGAGTTCAGATCCTTCTGGAACTTTCGGGCGTGACTATCGTCCATTTGTCGATACTGTGAAGTAACTAATACTAGTAGTCAAGCAGTATTATCAGTTGAATAAATCTCATGCAAAAGCCATGGCAGGCCGCTGCTAGACTGCCGCCGCATGTCTGACCTGTTCCGGATCGAAATCACGCCCGAGATCCCGGCGGCGCTGGCGCGCCTGCCCGAACTCGCGACCAACCTGTTCTTCAGCTGGGATCGTCCCACGCGGGCCCTGTTCGAGCAGATCGACCCACTACTGTGGGGCCAGGTGCGCGGCAACCCGAAGCTGATGCTGCGCTGCGTTGCGCAGGAGGCGCTGGATCGGGCGGCGGCTGACCCGGCGTTCCTGTCCCGTTACGCCGAAGTGCTGGGCGCTTTCGATGCCTATATCCACGCGCCGCCCCAGGACGGCGCGCCGCTGGTGGCGTATTTCTGCGCCGAATACGGCTTCAACCAGAGCCTGCCGATGTACTCCGGCGGACTCGGCGTGCTTGCCGGCGATCACTGCAAGGCGGCGAGCGATGAGCGGCTGAACTTCATTGCGGTGGGCCTGCTGTACGGCCAGGGCTATTTCACGCAGACGGTGGACAGCGATGGCGTACAGCACGCGGCGTACCGCGAGCATGATCCGCGCGACCTGCCGATCGAGCCGGTGCATGGCGCTGACGGGACCTGGGTCGTCGTGACGCTGCCGATCGCCGGACGCAAGGTGCATGCGCGGGTCTGGGCGGCGCGAGTCGGTCGCATCCGCGTGCTGCTGCTCGATACCAACACGCCGGACAACTCGCCGGCGGATCGCGACATCACGCATCGGCTGTACGGCGGCGACGAGGCGGCCCGCATCCGACAGGAAATGGTGCTGGGGATCGGTGGCGTGCGCGCGCTGCGCGCGATCGGACTCGCGCCGGCGGTCTGGCACATGAACGAAGGCCATGCCGCGTTCCTGACGCTGGAGCTGCTGCGCGAAGCGCTGGCGCGCGGCCTGCCGCTGGCCGCCGCGCTGGAATGGGTCGCCGCCCAATGCGCGTTCACGACACACACGCCGGTGGCTGCGGGTCACGATGCCTTCGGCCACGACCTGCTGCTGGCGCACTTCGGTGACTACCTGCGCGAGCTCGGCATCTCCGCGGAGACGCTGGTGTCGCTGGCCCGTGGCCCGCACGCCCCGCACTCGTTCAACATGACGCGCCTTGCGCTGACCGGTGCCCGCCATGTCAATGGCGTCAGTCGCCTGCATGGCATCGTCTCCTCGGAGCTCGTTGCCGACCATTGGCCGGAGCTTCGACCCGAAGAGAACCCGGTCGGCTACGTCACGAACGGCGTGCACGTGCCGACCTTCCTTCACCAGAAATGGGCCGAGTTCTTCGACGAGGTGGCCGGCCCCGAGTGGCGCGAGCGCCTCTCCGACGAGGACCACTGGCGACTGCTGGAGCGCGTACCGGATCGCACTTGGTGGTCGGCGGGGCAGACGGTTAAGTCCGACATGCTCGCCTTCGTGCGCGACCGGCTGCGGCGCGAATTCGCGCGCGCCGGACAGACGCCGGTGCAGTGGCGGCACATCACCCGCTATCTGGACCCGGCCAAGCCCGATGTGCTCGTGATCGGCTTCGCGCGCCGCTTCGCGACCTATAAGCGTGCCGCGCTGCTGCTGCGCGACCGCGCGCGGCTCGCGAAGCTAGTCAACGACGCGAACCTGCCGGTCGTGTTCCTGTTCGCCGGCAAGGCGCATCCGGCCGACCTGCCGGGGCAGGCCGTGCTGCGCGAAATCAAGCAGGCGATGCTGTCGCCGGACCTGATCGGCCGCGTGATCTTCATCGAGGACTACGACATCCAGCTCGCCCGCTGGCTGGTGTCGGGGTGCGATGTCTGGCTGAACAACCCGATCGCGCCATTGGAGGCCAGCGGCACCTCGGGCATCAAGGCGGCGGTCAACGGGCGGCTGAACCTGTCTGTCCTAGATGGCTGGTGGGCGGAGGGCTTCGCCGAGGACAACGGCTGGGGCCTGCCGCCGGTCGAAGTGCAGGACCCGCACAGGCGCGATGAACTCGAGTCGCAGTTGCTGCTCGATACGATCGAGGAAGAGGTCGTGCCCATGTACTACACGCGCGGCGACCACGGTTGTCCGAACGAATGGGTGCGCCGCTGCAAGCGCGCGATGATGACGGTGATCCCGCGCTTCAACATGCGGCGTGCGGTCTCGGACTATGCGCGCGGCATCTACCTGCCGGCCGCGGCGCAGGGCGCGCGCCTGGGTGCGCACGACGCCGCCGGCGCGCGGACGCTGGCGCAGTGGAAGGAGCGGGTGCGCCGCGACTGGGATGGCGTCACGCTGCGGGCGCTGGGCACTCTGCCGCAGGCGATGCCGCACGCGGAGGCGCTGCGCCTGCGGGTCGCGGTGCAGCTCGGCGCGCTGCAGCCGTCGGACATCCGCGTCGAGTTCGTCGCGCGGCGCGAGCTGCCGGAAACGCCGCAAGAGCTGCCGCTGCTGGCGTCGAGCCGGCCGGTGCGCGCCGATGGCGAGCGGCGCGCCGTGGATCGCGGCGAGTGGCGCGCATTGCTGCAGCCAACGGGCGAAGTCGAGCCCGATGGCGCGCACGTGTTTGCGCTCGATGCGTCGGCGCCGTCCTGCGGCCAGTTCCGTGCCGAGATTCGCGCCCACCCGTGGCATGAACTGCTCGCCCAGCCGCTCGAACTGGGCCTGATGCGCCGGTTGTAGACGCGGTCCGCGTTCAGCGCGTCGCGGGCAATTCGGGTGCTAGGATCAGCGCGCCCAGCGGCGGCAGCGTCAGGTCCAGCGACCACGGCTGGTCCATCGAAGGCTCGTCGAGCGTTTGCAGCGAACCGAGGTTGCCGACGTTGCTGCCGCCATAGTGCGCGGCGTCCGTGTTCAGCACTTCGCGGTAGCGGCCGCGGTTCGGCACGCCGATCCGATAGGCCTCGCGCGGCACCGGCGTGAAGTTCAGCGCGATGACGAGGCCGGCCTGGTCGGCGTGCTGCCGCCGCTCGAACACCAGGACGGAATGCCAGCGGTCGTCGCAGCTGAGCCAGCGGAAGCCGGCGGGCTCGAATTCGCGTGCGTGCAGGCGCGCATCATCGCGATACAGGTGGTTGAGGTCCGCGACCAGGCGCCGTATGCCGGCGTGGCCCGCATCGTCCAGCAGTTGCCAGGGCAGGGCGCCGCGGAAGTCCCACTCACTCGGCTGGCCGAACTCACCGCCCATGAACAGCAGCTTCTTGCCCGGAAAGCACCACTGCCAGGCGAACAGCAGCCGCAGGTTCGCTAAGCGCTGCCACGCATCGCCCGGCATGCGGCCGAGCAGCGAACGCTTCAGGTGCACGACCTCGTCGTGCGACAGCGGCAACACGAAGTTTTCGCTGTAGGCATACATCATGCCGAACGTCAGCCGTTCGTGGTGATGGCCGCGATGCACCGGGTCTTCCTGCAGGTAGGCCAAGGTGTCGTGCATCCAGCCCATGTTCCACTTCATCGAGAAGCCGAGGCCGCCGTCGTGCGCGGGCCGGCTGACCATGGGCCAGTCGGTCGACTCCTCGGCGATGACCACGGTGCCGGGGAAGCGCGCGTGCGTGGCGGCGTTCAGTTCGCGCAGGAAGTCGATCGCCTCGAGATTCTGGTTGCCGCCGTGGCGATTGGGCGCGTAGTCGAGGCCGCGCCGACCGTAATCGAGGTACAGCATCGACGCGACGGCATCGACACGCAGCCCATCGAAGTGGAACTGCTCGAGCCAGTAGCAGGCGCTCGAGATCAGGAAGGAGCGCACCTCGCGCCGGTCGTAGTCGAACACCAGCGTGCCCCAGTCGCGGTGCTCGCCCTTGCGCGGGTCGGCGTATTCATAAAGCGGCTCGCCGTCGAACTGCGCCAGGCCGTGTGCATCGCGCGGGAAGTGGCCGGGCACCCAGTCGAGCAGCACGCCGAGTCCGGCGGCGTGGCATCGGTCGACGAACTCGCGCAGGCCATCGGGCGAGCCGAAGCGCGCGGTCGGCGCGAACTGGCCGGTGACCTGGTAACCCCAGCTGTCGTCGAGCGGATGCTCGGCGATCGGCAGCAATTCAAGGTGGGTGAAGCCAAGGTCGCGCGCGTAGGGGATCAGCGCGTCGGCCAGTTCGTCGTAGCTCAGGAAGCTGCCATCGGCCCGCCGGCGCCACGATCCGAGGTGTACCTCATAAATGGACATCGGTGCATGCAGCCAGTCACGCTCCGCGCGGCGCGCGAGCCAGTCGCCGTCGGTCCAGTGGTGCGCGGGCGGGGCGGGCACCACCGACGCAGTGGCCGGCCGCAGTTCGGCGGCGCGGGCATAGGGGTCGGCGCGCAACGCGACCTGGCCGCTGCCGCGATGCCGGAGCTCGAACTTGTACAGCTCGCCCGCGCCGAGCCCGGGCACGAACAGTTCCCAGACGCCGCTGACGCCGAGCGAGCGCAGCGGGTAGCGGCGACCATCCCATTGGCAGAACGGTCCAACGACGCTGACGCGCTCGGCATTGGGGGCCCAGACCGTGAACAGCACGCCGTCGACATCGTCGACGTGGCGCAGGTGGGCGCCGAGGAATCGCCAGGCGTCCTGGTGGCGGCCGCCGCTGAACAGCCAGAGGTCGTCGGCACCCGTCAGCGGCGCGAACGAGTACGGATCGACCTGGGCGCGGGCCTGGCCGTGGCTGTCACGCCACTGCAATCGCCAGTGTGGCGCCAGCGGCAGCGGCACGTCGGACTCCAGCGCGAAGAAATCGGTCCCGGCGATGCGCGGCAGCACCCCGGCGCCTTCCAGCACCACATCGGTCGCAGCCGGGATGTGGGCCAGGAACCGTTCCCGGCCAGGTTCGCCATGATGACCGAGCACGGCGTGCGGATCGTGATGCCGACCCTCGGCCAGAAGCCGCAGGTCAGCCGCGAACCGTGCGCAGGTCTCGGGACGCCATCCATGCATGGGCGCTATAGTGTCAGAACCGAGCACAGGGAGGCTGCCATTGAGTCCGAAGCAACCGGCCCGCGCCTCGTCGGGGCGCTATGTCAGTCGACTCACGAGCGGCACGCTGGCGGTTGTCATGGCAGGCGGTCGCGGCGAGCGGCTGCGTGAGCTGACGGCACACCGCTGCAAGCCCGCGACGCCGTTCGGTGGCAAGTTCCGCATCATCGATTTCGTGCTGTCGAACTGCGTCAACTCCGGCATCCGCCAGATCTCGGTGCTGACGCAGTACAAGGCGCAGTCGCTGATCCAGCACGTGCAGCGCGGCTGGGGCTACCTGCGCGGCGAATTCGGCGAGTTCGTCGAAGTGGTGCCGGCGCAGCAGCAGACCGGTGGCCACTGGTACCTCGGCACTGCCGATGCCGTCTACCAGAACCTCGAGCTGATCCTGTCGCACCGGCCGAAGCACGTGCTGGTGCTCGCGGGCGACCACATCTACAAGATGGACTACGGCCCGATGATCGCCTACCACGTCGAGAAGGGTGCCGACATCACGGTCGGCGTCGTCGAGGTGCCGCGCGACGAGGCGCGCGCGTTCGGCGTGATGACGACGACCGAGTGGAACCGGGTCACGAAGTTCGCCGAGAAGCCCGCCGAGCCCGACTGCATGCCGGGCAAGCCGGGCGTCGCGCTCGCGTCGATGGGCATCTATGTGTTCAACACGCGGCTGCTCGAGAAGCTGCTGCTCGAAGACGCGGCCGATCCGGATTCGCAGCACGACTTCGGCAAGAACATCATCCCGAAGGCGATCGACGCGCTGCAGGTGTTCGCCTACCCGTTCCAGGACGTCAAGACGCGCGCGCAGAACTACTGGCGCGACGTCGGCACGATCGATGCCTACTACGAAGCGAACCTCGAGCTCGTGCACGTCAAGCCCGAGCTGAACATCTACGATGAAGAGTGGCCGATCTGGACCTACCAGGTGCAGCAGCCGCCGGCGAAGTTCGTGCTCGACGAAGACGGCCGGCGCGGCATGGCGATCAACGCCGTGGTCTCGGGCGGCTGCATCGTCTCGGGGGCGATCGTCCGCAATTCGCTGCTGTTCTCCAACGTGCGGATCGACGAAGGCTCGCGGATCGAGCGCGCGGTGCTGCTCCCCAACGTGCACGTGGGCAAGTCCTGCGTGATCCAGAACGCCGTCATCGACGAAGGCTGCGACATTCCGGATGGCACGACGATCGGTGTCGATGCGGACAGTGATGCGGAACGCTTCAATGTCAGCGAGCGCGGCGTGGTGCTGGTGACCGCAGACATGCTGCGCACGCCGTGAGCGCCGTGGCGACCCAGGGTGCCGCGCCGCCGCCGCGGCTCGCGGTGGCGATCCTGTGGCACATGCACCAGCCGCAGTATCGCGATGCGTTCACCGGCGAGTACGTGCTGCCGTGGACCTACCTGCACGCCATCAAGGATTACGTCGACATGGCGGCCCACCTCGAACAGGTGCCGGGCGCGCGCGCGGTCGTCAACTTCACGCCGGTGCTGCTGGAGCAGATCGACGAATACTCGCGGCGGATCGCGGCCCACCTCGGGCACGGCGCGCCGCTCGGCGATGCGGTGCTCGCCTGCCTGACGGATGCACCGCTGCCGACCGATCCCGCGGCCCGCGCCGGGTTGCTGCAGGCGCTGTTGCGGGCGAACCGCGAACGCCTGGTCGAGCGACATGCACCGTTCGCGGCGCTGGCCGAGATCGTGCGCCAGGTCGCGACACCCGAGCGCGCGGCCTGGGCCTCCGATGCGCTGATCCGCGACCTGGCGGTCTGGTACCACCTCGCGTGGCTCGGCGAAACGGTGCGGCGCGAGGATCCGCGCGTCGCGGCGCTGGAGTCGCGTTCACTGTCCTATTCGGCGGAGGACCGCCGCGGTCTGCTCGAGCTGATCGGCGGGATTCTCGCCGGCGTGCTGCCGCGCTACCGCGCACTGGCGCAGGACGGCCGCGTCGAGCTGGCCGTCACGCCTTACGGACATCCGATACTGCCACTGCTGTTCGACCTGCATGTCGCGCGCGAATCGCAACCGGGCGCAGAGCTGCCACGGCACCGTCGCTATCCAGGCGGGCCGGCGCGCGCCGCCTGGCATGTCGAGGAAGGCCTGCGGGTGTTCGAGCGGCACTTCGGTTTTCGCCCGACCGGCTGCTGGCCGGCTGAAGGCGCCGTGCACACGCAGTCGCTGCAGCTGCTCGAGTCGGCCGGATTCAGCTGGGCTGCGACCAGCGCCAACGTGCTGCGTGGCAGTCTCGGTGAGCTCGCCGACGATCCATCCGCGTATGACCGGCCGTGGCGCATCGCCGATGGCAGGCTGCGCTGTTTCTTCCGGCACGACCATCTCTCCGACGCGATCGGCTTCGAGTACTCGCGCTGGCACGGTGATGACGCAGCGGCGCATCTGGCGGGCGAGCTCGGTGCGCTGGCCGAGCGCTGGCGCGCGGACACGGCCTCGCGCCCGGCGGCGCTGGCCGAACGCCTGGTGCTGATCGCGCTCGATGGCGAGAACGCCTGGGAGCACTTTCCGTACAACGGTTACTGGTTCCTGCGTGCGATGTATGCGGCGATCGCCGCCGACCCGCGCCTGGAGCTGGTCACGCTGGGTGAGTTCAGTGCGCGCGGCGCGCCGGCGCCATCGCTGGCGCAGGTGACGGCCGGCAGCTGGGTGCATGGCACGCTGTCGACCTGGATCGGCGATCCGCAGAAGAACGCCGCCTGGGACCTGCTCTGCGACGCGAAGCTGGCGTTCGACGCTGCCGTCGCATCCGGCGCGCTGGCCGGCGAGGGCTTGAGCGCGGCCGAGCAGCAGCTCGCACTGTGCGAGAGCTCTGACTGGTTCTGGTGGTTCGGCGATTACAATCCGGCCGATGCAGTGCACCAGTTCGACGAATTGTTCCGGCGGCAGCTGAAGACACTGTATCGACGGATTGGCACGGCGCCGCCGGCGATCCTCGATGCGCCGATCGCGCCGTAGCGAGACGGCCGCGGCACACGAGACCGAGCTGGGCGGCGTGATGCGTCGCGCGCATGCCTGAGTCAGCGTTCGAGCGCCGCCGCGCGGGCGTACTGCTGCACCTGACCGCCCTCGACCGCGACGATGGTCGCGGCGCGCTCGGCCTGCGGGCGCGCGACTTCATCGACTGGCTGGCCGGCGCCGGCTTCCGCGTCTGGCAGATCCTGCCGGTCGGACCGACCGGCACGGACGGTTCGCCGTACTGGGTCCGTTCCGATCACGCCGGCAATCCTGCGCTGCTCGACGGCGCGGAGTTGCCGGTGCCGCGCGGCCCGGACTATGAGCGTTTCGTGGCCGGCGCGGGCGGATGGTTGCCGGACTGGGCATTGCACGAGGCGCTGCGTGCGGCGCACGATGGCCTGCCGTGGCTCGCCTGGCCGGCAGCGCTGCGGGATCGTCATCCCGACGCGCTGCAGGCGGCGCGGCAGCAGCATGCGCCGGCGATCGGGCAGGAGTACGCGCGCCAATACGCGTTCGCAATGCAGTGGCAGGCGCTGCGCCGCCATGCGGCGGCGCGCGGCGTCAGTCTGTTCGGCGACCTGCCGATCTACGTCGCGCCCGACTCGGTCGAAACCTGGTGCCATCGCGCGCAGTTCCAGCTCGACGCCGACGGCCGGCCGCGCGCCATCGCGGGCGTGCCGCCGGACTACTTCGCCGCCGACGGCCAGCTCTGGGGCAACCCGCTGTACGACTGGCAGGTCATGCGCAACGACGGTTTCCGCTGGTGGCGCACGCGCATCGCGGCGGCGCTGCAGCGCTTCGATCTGCTGCGACTCGACCATTTTCGCGGTTTCGAGTCGCACTGGGCGGTGCCGGCGGGGGCGAGTAACGCACGCGGCGGTACCTGGCAGCCGACGCCGGGCGACGCGCTGCTGGATGCGGTGGCGCGAGACCTCGGCGCCGCGACCGGCAACCTGCCGCTGGTCGCCGAGGATCTGGGCGTCATCACCCCCGAGGTCGATGCGCTGCGTCGGCGCTGGGCGCTGCCGGGCATGCATGTCATCCAGTTCGGCTTCGACGGCAGCGGCGACAACCCGCATCTGCCGCACATGCACCGCCGGCGCAGCGTGGCCTACACCGGTACCCATGACAATGACACCGTCACCGGCTGGCTGCAGTCGCTCGATGGCGAGACGCTGCGGCGGGTCGAACACTTCTTCGGCGCCCGCGGCGACACGCTTGCCGCGGCCGTCGTCCGCGCGGCGCTGGGTTCGGTCAGCGCGCTGACCGTCGTGCCGGTGCAGGACCTGCTCGGCCTCGGTACCGAGGCGCGCTTCAATACGCCCGGCACGGTGCAGGGAAACTGGTGCTGGCGCCTGCCGGTTGGCCGACTCGATGACGCCATGTCGCGACAGTTCTCGCTGTTGAACCGCAGCATGGGGCGGGCGTAAAGCGCGCGTTCAGATTGGTCTGTTAGGATCGGGGCGCGAACAACGGAGAACCGCCATGCGAGCCGTCCTGCCACATCCGCTCCCTGCCGCACACCGCGCGACGCGGTTCGCATCCGTGTTTTGCGCCGCGGGCTTGCTGCTGGTGCTGGCGGGCTGCGCGGCACTGGGGCCGCGCCTCGAGACCCCGAATCTGTCCATCGTCGGCGTCGAGATCCTCAAGGGCGACCTGTTCGAGCAGCGGCTGCGCGCGCGCATGCGGGTGCAGAATCCGAACGATCGCGAGCTCTCGGTCAGGGGCATCACTTATACGATCGAAGTCGGCGGCGAGGAGTTCGGCCGCGGGATCTCGGGCAGCAGCTTCGTCGTGCCGCGGATGGGCGAGGCCGAGTTCGACATGATCGTGACCGCCAACATGGCCGGTACGCTGCTGCGGCTCGCCAATCGCGCCGAGCGTGATGGCGGTACGCCGGATGCGATCGACTATCGGATCTTCGGCAAGGTGTCGCTGGATGCCGGCCTGCTGCGCTCGATCCCGTTCGAGGAGCGTGGCAGCTTCAAGCTGCGATGACGCGTACTGTC
This sequence comes from Steroidobacteraceae bacterium, assembly GCA_041395605.1. Taxonomy (GTDB): domain Bacteria; phylum Pseudomonadota; class Gammaproteobacteria; order Steroidobacterales; family Steroidobacteraceae; genus UBA964. The sequence goes on along the minus strand of JAWLAD010000004.1, from coordinate 12,829 downwards.
TCGCCGATCTGGTTGAGGATCGAGCGCAGCGTGTCGTAGTCGGGGTGGCGCAGCCGTAGCCAGGCGTTGGCCATGTAGCCGGCCTCGACCGGTCGGGTCGGCGTACCCGCCGGCGGCAGGTGCGCGGCAACGATGCAGTCGCCGTGCTCGCGAACGATGCGCTCCACGCCTTCGTAACGCACGATGCGCCCATCCTGGCTCGGCCGCAGCGCAATCATGCCGCCGGCATGGCGGCGCGACGGCGCCGTTTCACTTCGACCCCCTGTGACGGCCAGGGCCCATTCCCGGTAGATGTCGAACTCGTTCGCGGCCGCGTACAGGTCCCACTGCCCGACCCCCGGCGGGCGGCAGCCGATCTCGGAGAACTTCAGTCCCTTCGGCCCGAAGAACCACTCCATGTGCGTCGCCGAGCTGCCGATGCCGAGCGCGCGGATGACCCGCCGCGCCATCTCGCGCACCTCCGCGTAGCCCGGCGCGTCGATCCGGTTGGTCGCGACGATCTGCGGCGAAATCCAGCGCTCGCGCATCGCTTCGAGCACGTTCGGGTAGTAGTGGCTGATGAACTCGTGCCGGACCTCGCTGCCGACGCACAGCGTGTCGAGGAAGCCTTCATGCCCCTCGACGAACTCCTCGATCGCGATCGATGCGGCCGGCTCATGATCGGCACCCGGCCCGAGTCCATAGGCGGGCAGTGCGGCGCGCAGTGCGGCGTCATCGTCGACACGCCGCGTCCCGGCGGCGCCGGCGCCGCTGCGTGGCTTCAGGATCAGCGGGTAGCCGACGCGCGCCGCGAACTCGAGCGCCTCCCCGACGGAGGTGACGCTCGCGGACTGCGCGCAGGGTATGCCGGCCGCGCGCAGTGCCGCCTTCATCGACGGCTTGTCGCGGCACAGCCAGGCGGTGCGGGCGGTCGTGCCCGGAATGCCGCATTTCTCCCGCACCTTCGCCACCGGCAGGATGTGCGCCTCGACGGTCGCTTCGAGGCGGTCGATCCACAACCGTCGCTGCAGGCCGCGCACGGCGTCGAGCAGTCCTGCTTCGTCGACGACGGAGTGCACCTGCTCATAGTGCGTCAGCCAGTGCCGCAGTTCGCCACCGAGCGCGGCCAGCGGTCGTTCGCCGATGCCGATGACACGGTGCCCCGTGGCCTGCAGCGCACGCACGAACTCGCGCTGGTAGTGCGGGAACGCCGGCTCGACGAAGATGACGTTCATGGCGCCAGCAGGCGCCGATACAGGCGCAGGTACTCGGCGCCCTGGCGATCCCAGGAGAAGTCCTCGGCCATCGCGTTCAGCACGAACCGCCGCCAGGTGCGTGGTTTGGCATACAGATCGAGCGCGGCGTTCAGCGCCCACGCCATCGCCGTGGTGTTGAAGTCATCGAAGACGATGCCGGTGCCGGTGCCCTGCTCGGGATCGACCAGTTGCACGGAGTCGGCCAGCCCGCCGGTGCGTCGCACGATCGGGATCGTGCCGTAACGCAGGCTGTACATCTGGTTCAGGCCACAGGGTTCGTACAGCGACGGCATGATGAACATGTCGGCGGCGGCCTCGATCCAGTGCGCGAGCTCTTCGTTATAGCCACGGTAGAACGCGACCCGCGCCGGGAAGCGCCGCTGCAGCGCGCCGAAGAACTGCTCGTAGCGCGTCTCGCCGCTGCCGAGCACGGCAATGCAGAAATTGCGTCGGGCGAGCAGCGGCGGCAGCACGTCGAACAGCAAGTCGAGGCCTTTCTGGGAAGTAAAACGACTGACGATGCCCGCCAGCGGCGAACGCGACGTGAAGCGAAGGCGGAAGCGGGTCAGCAGCTCGTGCTTCAATTCGGTCTTGACGTGGAGCCGATCGGGATCGAAATGCTTCGGCAGCCAGCGGTCGTGGCGCGGGTCCCAGTCGTCGTAATCGACGCCGTTCAGGATGCCCACGAGGTCGTCGCCGCGCGCGCGCAGGCTGTCCTCGAGCCCCAGCCCGTACTCGGGTGTCAGGATCTCGCGCGCGTAAGTCGGGCTGACGGTCGTCACCGCGTCCGCATACATCACGCCGTGTCGCAGCGAGTTGACGACGCCCGCCCGCAGTTCGTCCTGGTGCAGCAGGTGACCGGCGTCGCCGAGGCCGACGTCGGCAGCGCGGTCGGCCGCGAACCGTCCCTGGTAGCCGATGTTGTGGATGGTCAGCACGCTGCGGGTGGCCGCGAACAGCCGATCCCACGCGTAGACGGACTTCAGGTACAGCGGCGCGAAACTGGTGTGCCAGTCATTGCAATGCATGATGTCCGGCGCCCACTGCAGGCGCTGGCAGGTTTCGAGCGCGGCGCGCGTGAACGCGATGAAACGCAGGTGCTCGTCGACGTCCTCCGTGTACAGCGACTTGCGGGCGAACAGGACGGGGCAGTCGATCAGCAGCAGGGGCGCGCCGCTGCCGGGCAGCGTGCCCTGCAGTACGTCGTACCGATAGCGGTGGCCGGCGAACTCCAGTGGCAGGTCCCGCAGTGCCGGCAGCGGGCGGGCGGCCACGACCGCGCGGTCGATGCTGGCATAGGCCGGCAGGAAGACGCGGACGTCATGGCCGTCGGCGTGCAGGTACTTGGCGAGGGCCGCGACGACGTCCGCGAGGCCGCCGGTCTTCGCGACGGGCGTGGCTTCGGACGACAGCAGCGCGATGGACAACGGCATGGCCCGAGTCTACACCGCGTGCGTGGCGCGCCTGTGGCAGTGCCGGCGGCGCCCGGCTAGGCTTTGGCCATGTCCACGGTGTTGATGGTCTCGCCCGGGTACCCGGCCGACATGCCGCAGTTCGCGCGCGGCCTGGCGGAGGTCGGGGCGACCGTGCTCGGCGTCGGCGACCGACCGCTTGCGTCGCTGCCGGAGTCGCTGCGCGCCGTGCTCGGCGGCTACCTCGAAGTCCGTTCGCTGTGGAACGCGCGAGACGTTGCCTCGCAGCTGTCGCGCTGGCTGGGTGGCCGCCCGCTGGATCGGATCGAATGCCTGTGGGAACCCGGCATGTTGCTCGCGGCGGAGCTGCGCGAGGCCTTGGGCGTCGAGGGCCTCGATGTCGCGCAGACCGTGCCGTTCCGGGACAAGGAGCGGATGAAGCAGGTGCTCGACGCCGCCGGCATCCGCACGCCGCGCCACGTCGCCTGCAGCACCGGGGCCGAGTGCCGCGCCGCGGTCGAGCGCATCGGATTCCCGGTCATCATCAAGCCCATCGCCGGTGCCGGTTCGGCCGACACCTACCGCATCGACGACACGGCGCGGCTCGAGGCCGTGCTGCCGCGCCTGCGTGCCGTGCCGGTGGTCAGTGTCGAGGAATTCATCGATGGCGAGGAATACACGTTCGACACGGTCAGCATCGGCGGCGACGTCGCGTACTACAACGTCGCCTGGTACCGGCCGCGACCGCTGGTCGCGCGCAGCAACGAGTGGATCAGCCCGCAGGTCATCGCATTGCGCGACGTCGATGCGCCGGAGCTCGCCGGCGGCATCGCGATGGGCCACGCCGTGATCCGCGCGCTGGGTTTCGATACCGGCTTCACCCACATGGAGTGGTATCGCAAGTCCGACGGCGAAGTGGTGTTCGGCGAGATCGGCGCGCGCCCGCCGGGCGCACACCAGGTGGACCAGATGAACTACGCCTGCGACTTCGACGTGTTCCGCGAATGGGGTCGCGCCGTCGCGCTCGGCCGGTTCGACGTGCAGGTCGAGCGGCGCTACAACGTCGCGACCGTCTACAAGCGCGCGCAGGGGCAAGGCCGCATCCACTCGATCACCGGGCTCGACGAGTTCCTGCGCGACCATGGTTCGCAGGTCGCCTGGGACCACCTGCTGCGGCCGGGTCAGTCGCGCCGCGACTGGCGCGCCACGCTGGTGTCGGACGGCTTCCTGATGCTGCGCCATCCGGATCTCGCGACGACGCTGGCGCTTGCGGACCGGGTTGGCGTGGAGGTCCAGCTGCATGCACACTGACGTCCCATGTTGTTGCGTCGTACCCTGATCGTCCTCGCGCTGGCGCTGCTGGTCGGTGGTTCCACCATCGTCGGCGTGCTGGTCGCGGACTGGCCGTTCTGGCGGCGCGTGATCGCCGTCGTGCAGTTGCCCGACAGCGGCGAGTGGCCGGAGTCCATCTACCAGCCAGTCGCGCGCATCGACGGCACGCCGCGCGGCTTCTTCCCGGTGGCGCAGCGCGATGCGCTGTCCATCGACCCGGCGGCACTCGACGCGGCGGCGGACTGGGCCGGGCAGAACGAGAGCGTCGCGTTGCTGGTCCTGCATCGCGGCGTCGTCCAGCTGGAGCGCTATTGGCAGGGCATGACCGCCGACCAGTTGTTCTCGGGTCGGGCGATGAGTCGCTCGCTGCTGGGACTGGCGTACGGGTTCGCGGTCGCCGAAGGACGCATCGTGCTCGACGACCCGGTCGAGACCCACCTGCAGGAGTGGCGCGGCGAATCGCGTGGCCGCATCACCGTTCGGCAGTTGATGCAGAACGTCTCGGGGCTCGAGGAGGTGTCGCTGGATGTCGTCAACGCGCCGCCCGATGCGGCCGGGCCGGTGCGGGCGTGGTACCTGTTGAAGAGCTTCCTCGGCAAGAACTCACGACTGTCGCTCAGCGCGGATTTCGGCGCGGTCGCGCTGTCCTTCGATCTGGCGCATGCACCGGGTACGCGCTTCGCGTTTTCGAACGCGAACTCGCAATTGCTCGGCGTGATCCTCGAGCGTGCGACGGGCGAGCCGTTCGAGCGTTACCTCGAGCAGCGCCTGTGGCGCCCGGTCGCCGGCGCTGCCGGCGAGTTGTACATGGACCGCGCGGGCGGCATGCCGGCCGTGTACTGCTGCTTCCGCGCGACGCCCCGCGATTTCCTGCGGATCGGTGCACTGCTCGCGGACGACGGCCGCGCGGCGGGTGTGCAGGTGCTGCCGAAGGGCTGGGTCCAGGCGCTGCGCACGACGTCGAGCGTCAATCCGCTGTACGGCCTGCAGCTCTGGAGCGGCAATCCGCGCGCCGGCACGCGCGAGTACGCCACCGGTTCAGGTCGCGGCGTGCCGCATGGCGAGCCGTACGTGACGGACGACATCCTGTGGATGGAAGGCGGCGGCGGGCGGACGATCTGGGCAATCCCGTCCGAGGAGCTGGTCATCGTGCGGCTGGGGCGTGCCTCGCCGACCTGGGACGCGGCCGTGCTGCCCAACACGCTGCTGCGCGGGCTGCGCACCACTGCTGCGCCTAACTGACTTCGGCGAGGTATTTCGGCAGCATCTCGCGCCAGGTGTTCCAGTCGTGCCGATACTGCGGTCCCCAGACGTCGACCCGATTGGGCACACCGCGTGCACCGAGCACGCGCGCGAGCCGCCAACTCTCCTCCGGGTCTTCGTAATCGCCTTCGCCCGTCGGAATCAGCGCCGAGCGCTGGCGCAGCTGCCGCAGCTGCGGATGATCGTCGGCAAGTCCCGGCAGGTAGTGCAACGGCGAACTGAAATAGAAATCCTGGTTCCAGCGTCCCTGCAGGTACTTCGACAGGTCGTAGGTGCCGCTCATCGCGATCGCGGCGCGGAACACGTCGGGGTGGCGGCACAGGCTCGCGACCGCGTTGAATGCGCCGATCGAAGCGCCGGCGGTGACGACCTCAAGCGACCCGCTTTCGCAGTCACGCCGGATCAGCGGCACGACCTCCTCGTGGACGTAGGCGTCGAACAGGTTCTGCACGCGCGAGCAGTACTCGGAGGAATGATGTCCGGCGAGCCAGGTCTTGCCGGCGACGCTGTCGATCGAGTAGACCTTGATGCGGCCCGCCGCGAGCAGCGGCTCGAGTACGTGGATCAACTTGAAGCGCTCGACTTCCTCGTAGTCCCCGCCCGCGGTCGGGAACAGCAGGACGGGCGTGCCGAAGTGGCCCCAGCGCGCGACGCGCGCGGCTTCGGGCAGCCTTGGCGTCTGCCACTGCCAGGTCTGCTTGCTGGCGCTGCTCATGCGGGCGAATCCTGCCGCCACTGCTGGATGCGACCAAAGAACAACTGCGTGAACCGATCCCACTCGTGCTGCGGGAACAGCGCCTGCACCTTGCGCCGTACGGCATCCTCGGCGGTAGCCGACCCGAAGAACTCGTGCGCCACGGCATCGAGGTGCGACAGGTGGCGTTCGCAGAACTCCTCGAACTGCCCGACTTGCAGTCGTTCGCGCGCGATCGCCGCATAAGCGGCAAGCTTCTCGCGGTAAGGCTGGTCGGTCGCCGCGACATCGAAGAAGGGTTGCCAGTCGAGGTTGTGGCGCATGCGTCGCCGCGTCGTCGCGCAGAAGATCGCCCAGCGAAGGTTGGCCTTCACGAGCCACGGAAAATGGTAGTGCAGCGACGTGACCTGCGAATCGGGGCAGGCATTCGCGAAATCGATCGGATACCACTCATGGGCGCGCAGCAGCGCCTCGCAGGAGTTGAAGTCCCAGCCAAAGAAGCTGTTGATCGTCAGCGTGATGTCCTCGAGCATGCGTTGCTCGTCGCCCGGCAGGAAATCGCGCAGCAGTGTGTAGCGGTCGTGCAGCGGTGCCGACGGGTCGTAGTTGACGACGCGCGTCTGCGGCCCGAGGCCGATGCAGCGGACGAAGCGGTCGTACGGGACGATGCCCGCCTGCAGGTGCATGACGTCCGTCCCGGATGCGTCGTAGGCGCGCTTCAGCGCCGCCTCGTCGTCGATCTTCGTCACGCCTTTCCAGCCGCCGCCGTCGTAGGGTTTCATGAACAGCGGGTAGCCGACCCGGGTGCCGATCTGGCCGAGGTCGAACAGGCGCGCGTAGCGCTCGAGCGTCGGCGCGAGGTCGGCGGTCGTCGCGTAGGACTTCGGTGGCACCATCCAGGTCTGCGGGATCGGCAGGCCGAGGCGCATCATCGCGCAGTAAGTCGTGTGCTTCTCGTTCGCCTGCAGCGACCACGGATTGTTGAACACGTAGAGATCGTCGAGGACGACGGCCTTCTTTATCCATTCGCGGCTCGTGTGGTACCAGTGGGTCAGCCGGTCGATGACCAGGTCGTAGCGCACCGGCTGGCGCAGGTCGAACGGCTCGATCGTCACGCGACTGACGTCGAAAGCGACGGTGTCGCCCTGCCACGGGATCGCCAGTTCAAGGCGCTTGAGGATTTCCTCGAAGCAGATCGGCCAGCAGATGTCGGCACCGAGCGAGAGTCCGATGTGACGGGTGACCTGGGCCATTCAGCGTCGCCTCATTCGTAGACCATCCAGAGCGGGCCGGGGAACAGCCACGACAGGCCTGACTGCAGCCGGTCGCGCCAGTTTTCCCAGTTGTGAGCGTCGCGCGCCTCATCGTAGCGCACCTCGCAGCCGCGATCGCGCAGCAGCGGCAGCAGCGAGCGATTCTCGTAGATCAGCGATTCGTAGACACCGCAGCTCATGTAGATCCGCTCGGCGGGTCGACCTGCATCCGCGCGCAGTGTATTGACGAAGCGCGCGACCGGATCGAACAGCGGCCCGCGGCGATGTTCGCCGATGTCGCTGAACGCGAACGAACCCGACTGCAGCAGCAGCCGACCGAAGCTCCCCGGCCGGCGCCAGGCCGTGTGCAGCGTCGCGACCGCGCCGAAGCTTGCGCCCATCAGGCAGCGCGCGTCGGCGGTGTCCTCGAGCGGCAGTCGCGCGCGCAACGCCGGCAACACCTCATCGACGACGAATTGGCTGTGGCGCTCGTCGGCGGCGTACTCGCGCAGCCGATCCGGTGACTGCGTGAACGCGACGATCAGTGGCGCGACCTCGAGCCGGTGGATCAGGTTGTCCAGCACGGTGCCGAACGCGGCGTAGCGCAGGTAGTCGTCGCCGTCGTGCACGAGCAGCAGCGGATAGCGCCGTGTGCGGCGGAAGCGCGCCGGCAGATAGACCCGCAGCGTGCGCTGTTCGCCGAAAGCATCGCTGCCGATGCGCAGTTCGTCGAGGCTGCCCGGACGCGCCAGCGGATCCGGCTGGGTCCACTCCGGGCGCTCGTATCCCCAGCCCTGGCAGACGGAGTTCGCGCCGAACGGATCGGCCGCGAGGACCGGATTCAGCGGATCGACGACCCACTCGCCGTGGCCCTGCCGGATGACTTCGAATTTGTATTCGAGCCGCGAGCCTGGCGGCAGGTCCAGGTGCAGGAACCACAGGCAGCGAACCGGATGCCGCGTGAACGGTTGCGCGGCCGGCAATCCCGACACCCAGCAACGCAGCAACACCTGGTCGGCGTCGCCGTGCCAGACGAAGGTCACGCCCTGTGGATCTGACCAGCGGAACGCCTGCTGCTGCGCGAAACCGCTCCACGCCGTGTCGGCATCGGCTGTCGATGCCAGCAGTGTTCTCAGCGACTCATGCATCGGCGCGCCCCGTCCAGGGGACGGGTTCCGTCAGCACGCCGCCGCGCCCCAGTTCGAAGCACTGGGCCTGCTGCAGCAATCGGCCCCCTCGGTAGTGGGCGAAAGCGCCGTGCTCCAGCGTCAGGCAGGACTGCGGCGCGAACCTGCGGGCGAACAGTGCGACGCGTTGCGGGTCAGCAGGCGCAGCCTCGATTGCGCATGCGGCAGCGGCAGCACGCGGCGCAGCAGGCCGAGGCCCAGGTCGAACACCTCGGCATTGGCGCCGCCCTGCGGCGGACGATCATGGAACAGCACGACGGCCGGGGCGAGCGCCATCGCGCCCGCGGACCAGGCGACCAGCGGGCGGGTGCCCAGCCACCGCTCGGCCCCGAGCAGGCGCAGCCGGTTCAGCAGCACGGCGACGTGACCGCCCGCCAGCAGGATGGCCTGTGCCGGCGCGATCGCAGCGAGCAACTGCGCGCGCGCATGGGCGACCGCGGGCCGTTCCGCGGGCGTCCATTGCTGCTCGAACTGCGCATGCGTGTTGCGGATCATCGCGAGATGCGTGCGGTCGAGTCGCCGCAGCGCCGCCACGGCCTGGCGCCGCGCCCGACGCAGCGCGGCGCTGTCGCCCGGCTTGTCGAACAGCTCGCGCGCAGCGTCCTTGGCATGGCGAAGGCGCAGCGCGTAGAGCTCCTGCAGTTCCTGCAGCGCAGCCTGCCGTGCGCGATGCGCGAGTCGCAGGCCGCGGTCGCTCGAGAAGATGTCTTCGGTTCTCTGGTAGACGCCGAGGTCGACCACGTCGGCACGCACATGGCCACGCAGCTCATCGAGCTCACCTTCGCGTTCCTGCCAGCCGGCCGTGATGCTGGCGAGCGGTCCCTGCAGGCCAAGAGCCGCCAGCGCCGCGCCGAGATTCGGTTCGCGAAACTGCGGGCCGAGCAGCGTGAGCGAGGACATGGCGGCATCATAGCGGTCGGGCGCAAGAAGCGGGTCGCGGCGCGCCGGCCCGGCCTTACTATTCCCGCATGGCCAAGCCACCCGATGCTTCGATGTCCAGTCGCGACTTCCAACGGATCGCCGTCGCGGTGCGCTTCCTGGCCGGGCAGCGACTGCAGCGGCCGACACTGCAGGCGGTCGCGCGCCATGCCGGCCTGTCGCCGTTCCATTTCAACCGGTTGTTCCGACGCTGGGCGGGGTTGACGCCCAAGCAGTATCTAGAGGTGCTGGATGCGCACGCGGCGGTCGCGGCGCTGCGGCGGGGCGACAGCGTGCTCGAGGCAGCCTTCGCAGCCGGCTTGTCCGGACCCGGTCGGCTGCACGACCTGCTCGTGACGCTCGAAGCCGCCACGCCTGGCGTGATCCGCCGGCAGGGCGAGGGCCTCGAGATCCGCTGGGGCATTGCTGATTCACCGTTCGGCCCGATGACCGTCGGCGAAACGGATCGCGGCCTGTGCCATCTCGCGTTCTGTCCGGACGAGCGGCTGACCGATCGGCCGCCGGCACGCCTGCAGGCGCGCTGGGCGCGCGCGCGGTATCGGCGCGACGATGCGGCGGCGGCACGCGTCGCGGGCCAGCTCGCGACCGCGGCGGCCGGCCTCGCCGGGCGGGCATCGCTGCGGCTGTACCTCGCCGGAACGAACTTCCAGTTGCGTGTCTGGCGTGCGCTGCTGGAGCTAGATTCGGCTGCGACCACCTACGGTGCGCTCGCGGCGGCCATCGATGCGCCGACGGCGGCGCGCGCCGTGGGCGGTGCGGTGGGCGCGAATCCCGTGGCCTGGCTGATTCCCTGCCACCGCGTGCTGCGCGAGAATGGCGCCCTGGGCGGCTATGCCTGGGGCGAAGATCGCAAGCGTGCGATGCTGGCCTGGGAGTCCCTGCAGGGACGGAGCGATCTGCGCGCGTGAGACCGGCCGACATCCTCAACATGCTGCTGCTCGGCGCGATCTGGGGCGGCGCGTTCCCGCTGCTGCGCGTCGCGACGCCCGCGTTTGGTCCGGTCGCGCTGATCGGCGTGCGTGTCGCGCTGGCGGCGGCGCTGTTGCTGCCGTTGCTGCCGGGTCGCCGTGCACTGCTGGATCGGGCCGGCGCTTACCTCGTGCTCGGGCTGATCAACACGGCGATTCCATTCACGCTGTTCTCGTTCGCGACGCTGTCGATCAACGCCGGACTTGCGTCGCTGCTGAACGCAACCACGCCGATGTTCGGCGCGCTGATCGCGTTCGCGTGGCTCGGCGAACGCCTGTCGGCACTGCGCATCGTGGGCATCGTGATCGGCTTCATCGGCATCGGCCTGATTGTCGCGACGCAGTCGGGCGCGGGCGCTGCCGGCGCGCCGCTGGGGATCGCGGCTGGCCTGGTCGCATCGGTGCTCTACGGCCTCGCCGCCAGCTACGCACGGCGCCGCTTCGACGGACGTCCGGCGCTCGAGGTCGCCGCAGGCAGTGTCTGCGGCGCGACGATCGTGATGCTGCCGGTGACAGTGTGGGCCTGGCCTGCCGCGGTGCCCGCCGCCGGTGCCTGGTTCAGCGCACTGGGCCTGGGTGCGGTCTGCACGGCGTTTGCGTATGTGCTGTACTTCCGGCTGCTCGCCAGCGTCGGCTCGGCGCGAGCCGTCACCGTGACCTTCCTGATCCCGGTGTTCGGCATCCTCTGGGGTGCGCTGCTGCTGCACGAGCCGATCACCACATCGCTGCTGACCGGCTGCGCCGTCGTGCTGTTCGGGACTTCGCTCGCGACGGGCCTGGTGGGCCCGCGCGCACCACGCAGCGGATGAGCGTCCACGCCGATCGGGCGTCCGGCGGGTCTGCCCGGTCGCCTGCCCGCGTGCGTCGTTGGCCGCGTGCGATACTGCCGTCGACATGGCCGAAACAAAGAACACTGTCACCATCGTCAGCGTCGTCGTCGCGGTGCTTTGCGCGGGCTGGGCGATCTATACGACCAAGCGCGCCGACCGACCCGCGGCGATGGGCCCTGCAGCCCAGGCGGGTCCGCCCGGCGCCGGTCGGCCACCGGGTGCAGCGCCGCCGGGTTCGCGCCCGTCCGGTGGCGGAGGCTTCGGTGGCGGCGCGCCCGTGCCGATCCTGTCGGCACCGGCCCGCGCCGCTGCGGTCGAGCGCGAGTTGCGCGCACTCGGGACGGTGCGTGCCAACGAGGCGGTCGACGTCACGGCCAAGGTCGCGAACCTCGTCGCGGCGGTGCGCTTTCGCGATGGCCAGACCGTCAGCCGTGGCCAGGTGCTGGTTGAGCTCGATGCTGCCCAGGCGCGCGCCGAACTGGCGATCGCGCAGGCGGCGCTGACCGAGAGCACGAGCCAGCTGCGGCGCGCGCGCGAGTTGCAGGCCACGCAGGCGCTGTCGGCGTCGCAGCTGGAGCAGATCGAGGCGACGCAGCTCGCGAACGAGGCGCGACTCGCGGCCGCGCGCGCGCGGCTCGAGGACACCTTCGTGCGCGCACCGTTCGCCGGCCGGGTCGGCCTGCGGCGTGTCAGCGTCGGCACGCTCGTCAACCCCGGCACGGTCATCACGACACTCGACGACACCAGTGTCGTCAAGGTCGATTTCGCGGTACCGGAGAACGAGCTCGGTGCACTGCGCGAAGGCCTCACGCTGGCGGCTTCGAGCGCCGCGTGGCCCGAACAGACATTCGAGGGGACGGTGCTGAGCGTCGATTCGCGTGTCGACGCGACGACGCGCGCTGTGACCGTACGCGCGGCGGTGCCGAACCGCGATGGCCGGTTGCGGCCCGGCATGTTCGTCAACGTCGCGCTGCAGCGCGACCGGCGCGAAGCCATCGTCATTCCGGAGGAGGCGCTCGTTCCCGAGCAGGACAAGCAGTTCGTGTTCGTCGTCGCCGACGGCCGGGCGACCAGACGCGAGGTGCAGATCGGCGCGCGGCGACCTGGCGAGGTCGAGATCGTCTCCGGCCTGGATGCCGGCGAGCGCATCGTCGTGGAGGGCACCGTCAAGGTCCGTGATGGCGGTCCGGTGCAGGACATGGCGGCGCGCGAGGCCGCGGCACCCCAGGACGCTGCGCCGCCGGCGCCAGCGGCCCGGTCCGGCTGACTCTCGCGGGCGCGCGGCGATGCTGCTGTCCGAGGTTTCGATCCGCCGCCCGGTGTTCGCCACCGTGCTGTCGCTGCTGCTGATCATCATCGGCCTGATGGCGGCGCTGCGCCTGACGATCCGCGAGTATCCGGATGTCTCCCGACCGGTGGTCGGCGTCAGTACCTTCTATCGCGGCGCGAACTCGGCCGTGGTCGAGTCACGCATCACGCAGGTGCTCGAGGGGGAACTCGCCGGCATCGAGGGCATCGAGAAGATGACCTCGTCGAGCCGCGACGAGTTCTCGCGCATCAACGTCGAGTTTTCGCTCGATCGTCGGATCGACGATGCCGCGAACGACGTTCGCGAACGGGTATCGCGGGTCGCCGGTCTGCTGCCGCAGGAGGCCGACGCGCCGCAGGTCACCAAGGTCGACGATGGCATGGAAGCCATCATGTACGTCAACATCG
>JAWLAD010000003.1:0-101522 GCA_041395605.1 Steroidobacteraceae bacterium | reverse complement strand
CTGCGCCTCTACCTGCCAGCCGGCGGTGATGCCGCGCCGGTCGTGCTGTTCAGCCATGGGCTCGGCGGCTCGAACCGCGGCAATGGATTCCTCGGCGAGCACTGGGCGGCGCGCGGCTACGCCGTCGCGTTCGTCCAGCATCCCGGCAGCGATGAGGCCGTCTGGCGTGGGGTCGCGCCGGCGCAGCGGCGCGATGCGTTGCGCGATGCGGCATCGGTGCAGAACTTCCTGCGCCGGATCGACGACGTACGCGCGGCCATCGATGCGCTGGCGCGCTGGAACGGCGCCAACGGCGACCCGTTGCGCGCGCGACTCGACCTGACACGGATCGGGATGTCCGGGCACTCGTTCGGTGCGCTGACGACGCAGGCGCTGGCAGGCCAGCGCTTCCAGCGTGGCCGCCGCTCCTTCAGCGATCCGCGCATCGACGCGGCGATCATGTTCAGTCCGAACGCGCCGACGCGTGGCGGTGGCGCCGCCGCGGCGTTCGGTGCAGTCGATCGACCCTGGCTGCTGATGACCGGGACGCACGACACCGCGCTGATCGGCGACGCGACGGTCGCTTCGCGACTCGCCGTGTTCCCGGCGTTGCCGCCAGGCGGGAAGTACGAACTCGTGTTGGCGGGTGCGGAGCACTCGGCATTCACCGACCGCGCGTTGCCCGGCGACCGCGAACCCCGCAATGCGAATCACCATCGCGCGATGCTGGCGCTGTCGACCGCATTCTGGGACGCCTTCCTGCGCGACGATGCGGCCGCACGCCGCTGGCTCGATGGCGATGGCGCGCGGCACGTGCTGCAGCCGGCCGATCGCTGGCAGCGCAAGTAGCGCCGCCCGCCGGTGGCCGCGCTCACGAGTGTATGTAGGCCTCGAGCTGTTCGATCGTGCGGCGCTGGTCGTCGATGACCGCCTTGACCAGATCGCCGATCGACAACATGCCGACGACCTGTCGCCCGTCGTCGTCGACCACCGGCAGGTGCCGGATGCGCTGCTCGGTCATCAGGCGCATGCAGTGATCCAGGTCATGCTGCAGGCCGACCGTGACGACCGGCGCCGACATGATCTGCCACACCGGCGTGGCGCTCGACGAACGGCCCTGCAGCACGACCTTGCGGGCGTAGTCGCGCTCGGACAGGATGCCGGCGAGGTCGGTGTCGCGCAGCACGAGGATCGCGCCGATGCCGTGTTCGGCCATCAACCGGATCGCCTCGAGCACGGGTTCATCCGGCCCGATCGCGTGCAGGGCGCGCGGCTTGCGCGCGAGCAGATGTTCTACGGTCACCATGGCGCTTCCCCCCTGTCGCGCCGCGGCCCGGGGCGAATCGCCGCCCCTGTGGCTAGAGGGCCGTGGCGATATCCTGCATCAGTCCGTTGTCCTGCGGCTTCGTGCCGGCCGGGTAGCGCTTGAGCACGCGTCCGTCACGACCGATCAGGAATTTCTCGAAGTTCCAGCCGATATCGCCGCCGAAGCCCTGCGCTGGCGACGTCAGCCAGGCATACAGCGGGTGCCGGCCGGGTCCGTTGACCTCGAGCTTGGCGGCGAGCGGGAACGTGACATCGTATTGCGTGCTGCAGAACTGCGCGATCTGCGCTTCGTTGCCCGGCTCCTGCGCACCGAACTGGTTGCACGGGAAGCCGATGACGGTGAAGCGTTCGGTCTTCAGCCCGCGGTACAGCTGCTCCAGCCCCGCATACTGCGGCGTGTAGCCGCAGCGGCTCGCGACGTTGACCGCCAGCGCGACCTGCCCGCGCAGCGGGCCGAGCAGATCGGGGCTGCCATCGATGCCCGAGACCCTGAAATCGTAGAAGTTGTCCGTCATCGCAACCTCCCGCCAGCAGCCCGCGGCGCACGCCGCCCGGACATCCTGCGCGCTACAGCGGTTCGACCGTCAGCACGGACGACTCCGCGCCCGTCACGCGGACCCGCGCGCCGACCGGCGCATCCGGACCCTGCACCTTCCAGACCGAGTCGCCGACCTGCACCTTGCCGCTGCCATCGCGCAGGGCCTCGACCAGCGTGAACACCTGGCCGACGTACTGCTGGCCACGGCGGTTCAGCGTCGGCATTTCATCCTTTTCGGGATTGGCGCGCCGGTAGCGGCGGTACGCCAGCATCGCGACGATGCCGAGCGCGGCCCACAACACCCACTGCCACTGCCACGGCATTTCGGGGAACACGACCAGCAGCAGGCCGACGACCGCCGCCGAGACCGCGAACCAGATGGCGACGGCCCCCGGCATGAACGTTTCGACGGCCCCGAGCGCCAGTGCGCCGACGATCCAGTGCCACCAGGTCAGCTGTGCGAGGAAGTCGAACATCAGGCGTCTCCGGGTTCACGCGGCAGCATCGACCGCGGCCGCGCCGCGCTGCCGCCCGGCTGCTTGGTCATCGCGTCCTTGGCCAGCTCCGCGATGCCACCGAGGGCACCGAGCAAGCCGGCGGACTCGACCGGCAGCATGAAGACCTTCTGGTTCGGTGCCGTCGCCAGCTCCTTCAGCGCTTCGACGTACTTCTGCGCGACGAAGTAGTTGATGGCCTGCACGTCGCCCTGCGCGATCGCCTGCGACACCATCGCGGTCGCACGCGCTTCGGCCTGCGCGAGGCGCTCGCGCGCCTCGGCCTCGCGGAACGCGGCTTCCTTCTCGCCCTCGGCCTGCAGCACCGCGGCCTGCTTCTCGCCCTCGGCCTTGAGGATCGCGGCCTGGCGGAAACCCTCGGCATCGAGGATGTTGGCACGCTTGTCGCGCTCGGCCTTCATCTGCCGGCCCATCGACTCCACCAGATCGGCCGGCGGCGAGATGTCCTTGATCTCGATGCGCGTGCACTTGACGCCCCAGGGGTTGGTCGCATCGTCGACGACCTTCAGCAGGCGGTAGTTGATCTCGTCGCGCTTCGACAGCGATTCGTCGAGGTCCATCGAGCCGACGACGGTGCGGATGTTGGTCATCGTCAGGTTGATGATCGCGATGCGCAGGTTGTCGACCTCGTAGGCCGCCTTGGGCGCGTCGAGCACCTGGTAGAACACGACGGCGTCGATCGACACCATCGCGTTGTCGCGCGTGATGACCTCCTGGCGCGGCACGTCCAGCACCTGCTCCATCATGTTCATCTTGCGGCCGACCGCCTCGATGAACGGGATCAGGATGTGGAAGCCGGGCTCCATCGTCTTCTTGTAGCGGCCAAAGCGCTCCAGCGTGTACTGGAAGCCCTGCGGGACCGTCAGGAACGCCTTGCTGCCGATGACGATCAGCGCGATGACGAATACGGCGATGAGACCTAACCCTTCCATGTGCCTTGCTCCCGTGGAGAATCCGAGACCCGGATGATAACAGCGCCGCTCAGACCAGCTTGACGAGCTGCTTGCCGGTGTTTTCGCCGCGCAGCAGCCCGAGGAAGGCCCGTGGCGCCGACTCCAGGCCCTCGGCGACCGTTTCGCGGCCGCGCAGCCGGCCCTCGCCGTACCAGCCCGCGAGCGCCTCGAAGCCCTCTCGATAACGCTTCATGTAGTCGAACACGATGAAGCCCTGGACGCGGATCCGGTTGACGAGGATCGAGCGGAAGTTCCTGATGCCGTAGGCCTCGGTCGCGTTGTACTGCGAAATCAAGCCACACAGTGGCATGCGCGAGAACGGGTTCATCCGGCCGAGGACCGTGTCGGTGATTTCGCCGCCGACGTTGTCGAAGTAGACGTCGACGCCGTCCGGTGCCGCGGCCTTGAGCTGCGCAGCGAGGTCGCCGGCCTTGTAGTCAAGGCAGGCGTCGAAGCCGAGTTCGTCGACGACGTAGCCGCACTTTGCAGCACCGCCCGCGATGCCGACGGCACGCGCGCCGTGGATCTTCGCCAGCTGGCCGACGACACCGCCGACTGCACCCGCGGCGGCGGAGACCACTACCGTCTCGCCGGCTTTGGGCTGGCCGATATCGAGCAGCCCGAAATACGCCGTCAGGCCCGGCATGCCGAGCACGCTGAGTTGCGCCGTCAGCGGCACGCGCGGATCGAGCTTGCGCAGGCCGTTGCCATCGCTGAGCGCGTACTCCTGCCAGCCCAGATCGCCGTGCACCCAGTCGCCGACCGCGAACTTCGGATGCCTGGATTCGACGACTTCCGAAATGCATTCGCCGCACATGACGGCGCCCACGTCCACGGGCTTCACGTACGAGCGACCGTCGTTCATGCGGCCACGCATGTAGGGGTCGAGCGAAAGCCAGTGGGCACGCAGCAACAACTCGTTGTCGCCAACCGCCGGCAGCCCTGACTCCACGAGTCGGAAGTTGCCCTCCTCGGGCCAGCCGCGCGGACGAGTGGCAAGCAGCACCTGACGATTACGCGTCGCAGCCATGGTTGTCGGCTCCCGTTCGTGATGGGCGTCAAAGTGTACTGCGGCGCGAGGCCTCACCATTCGCCGGATGGCCGAGCCTGCACTGCCCACCCCACCCGGACAGATCGACGTGCCGCTGGACACCTTCTCGGTGACCGGGCGCGACGACCTGCTGTGCGCGACGGTGCAGGGCTCGCTCGTCGTCTGCCTGTACGACGCGGTCGAGGAGGCCGGCGCGATGCTGCACCTGCGGGTCGTGCCGTCACGCTCGGACCGCAGCGCGCATGAACTGACCGACGAGTTCCTTGCCAGCGACCTGCTGCTGCTCGAGCGCTGCTGCGCCGCGTTCCGCGCCACCTGCCCGACCGCCCGGCATTGGCAGGCCCGGGTCGTGCTGCACTGCGGCAGGGACAACGAACTGGCCGGCCCGGGCGAGCTGTTGCTGGAGTTCGTTCGCGCGCATGCCCTCGAATCGCGGGTGCAGGTCGTCCAGGCGCTGGTGGAGCGCGGTCCACCGCGTCAGATCGTGTTCCGCCCCGCGATGGGACACGTCCGGATTGGTCCCTGATTGATCCTTATAATGGGCTTTTTTCGATATATTGTCTCATTAGAGACCTTATCGACCGACCCGGCCGCAGCGCCACGCTGTCCCTCGCACGACCGCGTCAACCGGCGAGCGCACGGCGCGTTCTGGCTCTCAACGGGACACATCCCCGCAAGACCAGGAGCACACGCCATGTCGAACAAGATCATCGCCCTCACCGCCGCGCTGCTGATGGCCGGTGCCACGCTCAGCCCGATCGCCACCGCCGATGCGACGCCGCGCGCCGACCAGCGCCAGCAGAACCAGGCGCAGCGCATCCGCCAGGGTGTCGCGTCGGGTGAATTGACGGGACCCGAGACCCGCCGGCTGGTCAAGGGGCAGCGGCATGTCCACCGCGTCGAGCGCCGGGCCAAGGCCGATGGCGACGTCACGGCCGCCGAGAGGCTGCGGATCGAGAAGGCGCAGGACCGGCAGAGCCGCCGGATCTATCGCCAGAAGCACGATGCGCAGGACCGGAACTGAGCAGCGCTGACGCGCGCGGAACTTCCGCCGCGCCGGCGAGTCCGATCCGCTGCGAGTTTCCCCCGACTCGCTCCCCCGAGCCCGCCTTGTCCCCTCGACCTGGCGGGCTTTTCTATGTCCGCCCGCCGTCGCGACGGATCGGCAGCACGGCATCGCGCACGACCGTGCGCACCGCGAAGCTCGACTGCACGCGCGACACGTTCGGCAGGCGGGTCAGATGCTGGCTGTGCAGCCGCTCGAAATCATCGAGGTCCGCCACGACCACCCGCAACATGTAGTCGGACTGGCCGCTCATCAGGTAGCACTCCATGACTTCCGGGATGCGGCCGACCGCCTGCTCGAACGCCTCGAGTCCCTTTTGCCGTTGGGTATCGAGAGTCACCGTGACCCAGACATTGACCGGCAGGCCCACCTTGCGCTGGTCCAGCACGGCGGCGTAGCCGCGAATGACGCCCGACTGCTCCAGCAGTCGCACCCGCCGCAGGCAGGCCGATTCAGACAGGCCGACACGTTCGGCCAGCGCCGCATTGCTGCTGCGCGCGTCCCGCTGCAGCACGTCGAGGAGCTGGCGATCGATGCGATCCATGCCGCAAGAGTCGCAGATTCTTGCGTTCAATGCCATCACATTCAAATAATCTGCGACCCGTAACGGCCTCTTCACTCGGCAACGCCGGAAACCGTCGCGCGCCGCTGACTACGATGTACGCCTCATCCACGGTTTCAGCGGAGTCCGCAGATGCGCATCGGGGTACCGAAGGAAATCAAGGTTCACGAGTATCGCGTCGGCCTCGTGCCCCAGGGCGTGCGCGAGCTCGTCAAGGCGGGCCACGACGTGCTGATCGAGCATGATGCGGGCGACGGCATCGGCTTCACCGATGACCACTACCGCAAGGCCGGCGCGCAGATCGCCGCCACCGCCGCCGACGTGTTCGCGAACGCGGGACTGATCGTCAAGGTCAAGGAACCGCAGCTCCCCGAGTGCGCAATGCTGCAGCCACACCAGACGCTGTTCACCTACCTGCACCTCGCCGCCGATCGCAAGCAGGCCGAGGCGCTGGTGAAATCCGGCGCCACGGCGATTGCCTACGAGACCGTCGAAGCGCCGAACGGCAGCCTGCCGCTGCTGACGCCAATGAGTGAAGTCGCGGGCCGGATGTCGATCCAGGTCGGCGCGTTCTGCCTGCAAAAGGCCAACGGTGGCTTCGGCGTGCTGCTCGGTGGCGTGCCGGGCGTGCCGCCGGCGAAAGTCGTGATCCTCGGCGGCGGTGTCTCGGGCACGCATGCCGCGGAGATGGCGGTCGGCCTGCGCGCCGACGTCACGGTCGTCGACCGTTCAGTGCCGCGGCTGCGCGAGCTCGAGCACATCTTCGGCAACGCGCTGACGACGGTGTACTCGACGACCGACGCGATCGAAACGCTGGTCGCCGATGCGGACCTCGTGATCGGCGCCGTGCTGATCCATGGCGCCGCCGCACCAAAACTCGTCACGCGGGAGATGATCGCCAGCATGAAGGCGGGTGCGGTCGTCGTCGACATCTCGATCGACCAGGGCGGCTGCTTCGAAACCAGCCGTCCCACGACCCATGCCGATCCGACCTACGTCGTCGATGACGTCATCCACTACTGCGTGACGAACATGCCGGGTGCCGTACCGCGCACGTCGACGTTCGCGCTGACCAACGCAACGCTGCCTTACGTCCGGGCGCTCGCCGATCTCGGCACGCCAAAGGCGCTCGCGCGCGAGCCCGGCTTCCTGCGCGGCGTCAACGTGCATGCTGGCGCGATCGCGTACGAAGCCGTGGCGCGCGACCTGGACCTGCCCTACAAGGCCTGGGCGCCAGCCTGATCCGGCGGCCGGGCACGGCCGCGGATGGGAAGCGCGTCACATTCGGGTGACGGTGTGGGCTAGCCGTGATCGCGGACACAGGCGCCCGACGGGACTGGCCGTAGCCTAGGGCGGTGACGAGTACGCCCTCGATCCCATCGGCCAGCGAATCAAGCCTGGAACAGCGCGTCGCGCATGCGGCACTGACGCAGGCGTATGCGCGCCTGCCTTTGTCGCTGCTGTTTACGCTGACCTTCTCGACGTTGTTCCACCTCATGCTGCTGGATGTCTTTCCGACGACACAGCTGGTTGAATGGTTCGTCGCGATCCAGAGCGTCGGCCTGATGCGGTTGGCGCTACTCGGCATGTACCGGTGGCGCAAGCCGGGATTGGAACAGTCGCCGCGTTGGGCCATGTGGTTCAGCATCGGTGCCGTGGCCGCGGCCGGTTCGTGGGTGTACGGCGCGTTGCGGCTGACGCAGCCCGACCCTGGCCTCGAACTGGCGATCCTGTGCCTGGTCCTGCTCGGCGTATCGTCCATCGCCGTCAGTTCGCTGGCGGCGCACTTCCCGTCGATGGCGGGTTTCATCATCACGGCGCTCGCACCCATGGCCTGGGTGACGATGTCGGGTAGCACGCCAACCGAGCGCAGCGTCGGCTACGTGCTGCTGGCGTCGATGGTCGCGATGGTCTGGACCGGTTGGCAATCGTCCCGCGTGACGCGTGCGCAGATCCGCACTGACCTCGAGCTCGAGCGCTCCATCGACGAGACGCGCAGCGCGCAACGGCGGGCCGAGCACGCGAGCGAGGCGAAGTCCCGCTTCCTTGCGACCATGAGTCACGAGCTGCGGACACCGCTCAACGGCATGCTCGGCCTGACGGACCTGATGGAGAAGACGACTTCGCAACCCACGGACCGTCGCTATCTGCAATTGATCCGGCGCTCCGGCGAAAGCTTGCGCGATATCCTCAACGAAATCCTCGACTTCTCGAAAATCGAAGCGGATCAGCTAACGATCGTCCCGGTGGAGTTCAGCCTGCAGGAACTGCTCGAGGACGTCACGGGCCTGTATGCGGCGCGCTCGCACGACGGGGGCCCCGAGCTGCGATTGCAGAACCGCGCGGGCCAGGGCCTCATGCTTTGCGGTGACCGCCTGCGCCTGCGACAGATCCTCGCCAACTTCATCAGCAACGCGATGAAATTCACGCAGCAGGGAGAGGTCGTCATCGACGTCGCGCCTGCAGCGGGATCCAGCGTCGTACCGGGAGAGCGCGTGACACTGCGCTACTCGGTGCGCGACACGGGCATCGGCATCGCCGCCGACGAACTCGAGCGGATGTTCGAACCCTTCACCCAGGTCGATGATTCATACTCGCGCCGCTTCGGCGGCACCGGACTGGGGCTTGCGATCTGCAAACGCCTGACCCAGTTGATGGGCGGACGAATCGGCGTCGAGAGCATCGCGGGCACCGGGTCCACGTTCTGGATCGAGCTGCCCATGACGGTCGTGCGGACCGACCGAGCGCTGGCGCCGACCGCGACGGACGCGTTGCTGACGGCCGCCCCGTCGGCCAACGCCCCGCGCGCACGCGTGCTACTGGTCGAAGACAACGAAATCAACCGTCTCGTCTGCAGCGAAATGCTGCAGCTGATCGGGCTCGAGTGTGAATTCGCCGAACACGGCGCGATCGCGCTCGAGAAGGCTGCGCGCGGCGAATTCGATCTGGTGCTGATGGACCTTCAGATGCCGGTCATGGACGGCCATGCAGCGACCGTGGAACTGCGCCGGCGCGGCACGTTGGCCCGCAACGGCACGCCGATTCCAATCGTCGCGCTGACGGCAAACGCATTCGAGGACGACCGGCGCCGGGCACTGGAGTCCGGCATGGACGGGTTCCTCGCCAAGCCGGTTCGCATCGAGGATCTGGCTGCCATGCTGGCTCGCTGGCTGCCTGTCGCACGGACACCAGCGGTCAATCAGCTCGCACTCAACGCCCAGGCCGCAACGCGAGCTGCGCACTGTAGGTGACGTTCATCGCGTTGTCGTACCAGCCAACGACGCGCGGATTGACCAGATGCTTGGTCACATAGAAGTACAGCGGCAGGATCGGATGATCCGCGAGCAGCAGCCGCTCCGCCTCCTCGAGCTTCGCGCGCCGCACCGTGGAATCAGCCGCCGCGGCGGCGGCGTCTAGCAGTGCGTCGTAGGCAGCGCTGCGGTAACGCGCCGTGTTGATGCCGAAATCGCTGCGGAAGTACTGCAGGAAGCTGTAGGCGTCGTTGTAGTCGCCGATCCAGGCAAGCCGGAACAGCGCCACGCGTCCCGCATCGATGTCCTGCTGCAGTACGCGGAACTCGTCGGCGGCGAGGCTGACTTCGGCACCGAGCGATTCCTTCCACATCTGCGCGACCGCGACGGCGATGCGGTTGTGGACGTCGCCGCTGTTGTAGCGCAGTTCGAAGCGCAGCGGTCGCCGCGCCGAGTAACCTGCCGCGGCATACAGGCGCTGCGCCTCGGCGATCCGCTCGTTCATCGGGCGCGCGGCGTAGTCCAGCGACTGCGGCGTGTAGTCGAATGTCCCCGGCGGCACCCAGCCATGGCCCGGACGCTCGCCGACGCGGGTCACCGTTTCGACCAGCTTCTGCCGGTCGATCACGAGCGACAGCGCGCGGCGCAGGCCGGGCTGCTTGCCAAACGGCTCGAGTTCGAGATTGAAGCCGAAGAAGTACGTGCCGAGCTGCGGACCGATGCGCAGCTCCGCGCCGTGCTCCGCGCGAACCTGGTCGAACTGGGCCGGTGGCACCACTGCGGTCACGTGGATTTCACCGCTGCGGTAACGCCGATACTCGACGGCGGAATCGGTATTGGTGACCCAACGCACGCCCGCAAGCCGGATCCGGGCCGCGTTCCAGTAACGCGGATTGGGCGCGAGATCCACGTGCGAGCCCTGCACCCAGGCCTCGAGCAGGAAGGGCCCGTTCGTGACGGCCACGCCCGGTTTCATGAATCCATCGCCGGCGCGCGCCAGCGTCGCGCGATGCACCGGGAACGTCGACCAGTGCGACACCAGGCCAGGCAGGTAGGGCGCGCGCGTCGCGAGGTCTATGACCAGCGTGCGCGCGTCGACCGCCTGCACGCCGAGCTCGCTTGCCGGTCGGCGGCCCTGGATGATCTCGTTCGCGCCGCGGATCACGTCGACGATCTGCGCATACTGCGAGGCCGTGGCCGGATCGACGAGCCGTCGCAGCGCGGCCGCGAAATCCTCGGCGACGACCGGGTCGCCGTTCGACCAGCGCAGCGCGTCGCGCAGCGTGAAGGTCCAGCGCAGGCCATCGGCGCTGGTCTCCCAGCGCTCGGCCGCCGCCGGCACCGGCTCGCCGTCACGCCCGATCGCGGTCAGGCCCTCGAACACATCGCGCAACACGTTGGCGGATTCGAAGTTGCGGGCGCGCTGCGGATCGAGCGAATCCGGCTCCGGGCCATTGCCGCGAACGAGGCGCTCCGCTGCGGCGGCGTCCGCCGCGGCACCCGTCGGCTGATCCGGTGACGGCGCGCCGCCACCGCAGGCCACGAGCAACGACAACACCAGCCACAGTGCGGATCGCTTCAGCATGCGGTGATTATGACCGAGGCTCGGTGCCCGCGGTCGCCGGGCTTGGCAGTCGCCACCCCTCTGTGGCTCCCTTGCGCCAGTCATCAGGGCCAGTCATCGGGGGAGCGGCCATGCAATCACTGTTCGTGCGGGATGCGATGCTTGGGCGCCGCGAGGCACTCGGATCGATGTTCGGCCTGGCGGCCGGCGCTGCGCTCGGTGGCACGCTCGGAGCCGCCGCCACGCCCGTGCAGGCCGCGACGGCCAGTGCCCGCAAGCGCCGCCATGCGCCGCTCGACTTCAGCAACCCGATCGACAACCTGTACGCGTTCGGCAAGATCTGGTCGGGCTACGGCAAGCCGGTCATCGGCGGCTTCCACGGCCTGATGTACCTGCGCATCCCGGGCAAGCGCCTGCTGCCCGTGTTCGGCTACACCGGCACCGGCATCCTGCAGGCGGAGTTCGATCCGAAGGGCTTCCTGAAGATCAAGTCGCGCGAGACTGGCTATTTCACGGACCTGCGCACCGGCGACGTGCTCGAGTACTGGGACAACCCGATCACCGGCGAGCGCTGCGAGGTCTATCACTTCTACAACGACCTGATCGCCGGCACGCTGACGACCGAAGTGCCCAAGTTCGCCTACGGCGCGGCGGGCGATACGCCGACCGTCATGAACGAGGGCACGGTGTTTCCGGAGCCAGATGGCAGCTATCCGTTCCGCCTGCCGTTCTCGCGCTACGGCGACGACCTGATGCTCGAGTGGGATTACGCGCACGAGTACACCAACGCGGTGACGCCCGAGGGCTGGCCGACGTATTCGACGGGCGTGCGCACGACGCCGTCGGAACACTTCGTGATGTTTGCGTCGCTCGACGAAGTCGAGAACCGCGACCTGCCGACCGCGCGGATGCGCGCCGGCTTCTCGCGACTGTCGGAGTGCTGGCCCTTCATGCGCATGGGCAAGCACGAGCTGCGCGGCATCACGCTGTTCGGCCGCATGCACTCGCACAAGGGCCTGCCTGGCACGGCCGAGGTGCCGCCCAAGGTACTCGCCTACATCGAGAAGCACGCGCCGGAGTACCTGACGCTGCCCGCTGGCTGGGAGTCACCGGGCGGCAACAAGCGCGTCGAAACCTGGCTGGCGTTCGCGCAGGACGTGCCGCCCGAAACGCCGGGCTACGAGTGGAAGGCGAAATCGCAACGCCCGCCCGGTTTCAAGGGACCCCCGACCGGCCTCGGTCGTCGCGGTTATCCCTGAGGCGTGGGCGAGCGCCGCGGCCAGTTCAGCGCGAAGCCGGCCGGCTGGTAGTTCTTCGGCAGGTAATCGTCGGGGATCGCGGTGCGGTTGCCATCGCGTGCCGCCACGTAGTGCGGCGACATGATCTCGACGCCAGCTTCATTGAACGCGTCCTGGATGTTCGCGTGCAGCGCCGAATAGATCACGCTCATCCGACCCGGATCGCGCGTGAACGCGTTGAGCTCGTAGCGCGGGTAGAAGTCGTCGAGACCGGTCTGCAGCACGAACGGCACGGGCTGGTCCACGATGCCGTCGGTGCGGCGGGCCGCTTCGAGCAGCAGTTCATGCACGCGGCGCCACGGCACGTCGTAGCCGATCGTCACCGTCGTGTGCAGCACGAGTCCGTGCGACTCGGCGCTCGAGCTGTAGTTGACGATGTGGTTCGCGAGCACCAGCGAATTCGGGATCGTAACGTCGACGTTCTTGATCGTGCGCATGCGCACGACGAACAGGTCCTTGCCGATGACGTCGCCAACCGTATCGGCGATGCGCACGCGTTCGCCGAGCCGGAAAGGTCGCATGTAGGTCAGGACGAGCCCGGCGATGATGTTGGCCACCGCCGAGGCCGCGCCCAGCGACACCATGACGCCGAGCAGCAGCGAGATGCCGCGGAAACCCTCGGAGCCTGAACCGGGCAGGTAAGGGAACGCCGCAACAGCCGCGAACGCCAGCATGAAGAACCGGACGATCTGGTAGGTCGGTTGCGCCCACTCCGGGTAGAAGCCGCTCAACGTCACGCTGCCGCGCTCGACCTGCAGGAAACCCCAGCGCGCGAGCCGGATCAGGTAGCGCGTGACGACGATGATCAGCAGCACGTTCAGTGCTTTCGGCAGGTAACCCAGCAGGCCGCCGCCCAACCAGGAGAGTGCATCGGCGCCGTTCTCCATCAGTTCATCGGCGAGCCCGCGGGTCCAGGGGAAGCGGCTCAGCACGAACTGCAACACGAAGTAGAAGACGACCAGACCGGTGATCAGCGCCAGCAATCGCACCATGCCGAACAACGCATCGGCGATCGCGGCCGGCGACAGCAGGCGCGACAGGCGCGGCCCGAGCACGTCGACGAGGCGTGGCCGCAGGCGTTCGATGCGCCGTCCTGCGCTTGCCGTGCCCCGGATCAACGCATACGCAAACACGGCGAACAGCAGCAGCGCCGCGGCGGACATCGCGGCGGAAAGCAGCAGCTGCCGGTAGCTGCGGTCCTGCCGGTCGCGGGCCAGGGCAGTGGCCAGGGCCACGCGCCGGTCGGCCGCGAGTTGCGCGCGGGTACGTCCCAGCGCAGCCGCTTCTTCGTCGGTGATCGTCAGGAGCAGATGCTGGCCGAGCAGCAGGTCCGTCGAGCTGCCCCGCTCGACGGCCTGCAGTGCATCCAGCGGCGTCTCCGCGTCCTGTGCGGCCGTGCCGACGCGCCGCTCGATGGCCTGCGCCCTTTCGGCGACGCCTAGCGAACCGATCCCGCTGCTAACATCGAACAGCGTGGTGCCGCGGAACATGACGGGAGCACTTTCGAGTACTTCGCTGGCAACGCCCGGCGAACCCTGGCCGTGACCGGTACCGCAGGCGAGCAGGAGCAACATCGATGAGAAGATCGACAGGATCTGACGCGGCGACGGATGCGGCAGCTTCATGGAGCGCCGACCTTGGCCGATGCGCGGCGATACTGTCAATGCTGCTGGCGCTGCTGACGGTGGCGGGTTGCCAGTCGCCGCAGGCAGAACCGGCGACGGCCGCGAGCGGGATGGCGGTGGTGGTCAGCGTTCGGCCCGAGCGCGTCGTGCTGACACCGGGCGATTCAGCCCAGCTGCAGTGCCAGGCAAGCGACGTCGACGGCGGCGCCGTCGGCGGCGCCGAGTTCACGTTCGAGAGCGAAGACCCGGCCATCGCCAACGTCGACAGGTTCGGTCGGATTGCCGCCGCAGGCCCGGCCGGCGACACCAGCATCGTCGTGCGCAGCGGCACCCTGCGCGCGCGCGTTCCCGTCCGCGTGGAGCACGGCGAACCGGTGGACCTGCAACCGGTATCCGGCGACGCGCAACAGATCGTCGCAGGTGCGGCTGCGGATGAACCATGGGTGGTGCGCGTCCGCGACGTCGCCGGCAATCCGGTCGCCGGGATCGCGCTGACGTTGCGGATCGATGGCGCCGCGGACGCCGCGCAGACGACAACCGATGCAGACGGGGAGGCTCATTGGACGCCCGTGCTGCCCACGACCGCCGGCCCGGTACGCATGCTGGTGGAACCCGCGACGCCGGACGCCGAGCAGCCGCTGGTGCTGCGACTGTCGGCGCAGGTGCTGCCCGCCGCGGTCGCGACGCTCGGCGTCGATGACTCGGTGACGCGGGACGACGCCGCGGATGCACGTCGCTGGCGCGGTGGGATCATCGCGCTCGACCGCTTCGGCAACCGCACACCGCAGGTGCCCATCGAGTGGCAGGTGGCGCCTGCATGCGGACGGCTGGTCGAGAGCATCACGACGACGACCGATGCCGGCACGGCCGCCGTCACGATCGAGAACGCACGCAAGCCGCCGCGCGGCTGCCGCGTCGTCGCGCGCGCCGCCGACGGGATCGAAACCAGCGTGCCGCTACGCTGATCTCTTCAGGAGGCGGCGCGACTGGCTTGCCATCACGCGCGCGAACGAAGCGCCCCCCGCGCTGCGCTGCGCGCGCATCCAGCCGGCGTCCGAAACCCCGCGCCGCGCGCGCCGGGCGAGACGCCGCAACCGGGTGCGATCCGCCAGCGGGGGCTCGAGCTCGAGACAGCGCTGGCACCAGCGAATGATGTCCTCGCGCAATGTCACGGGGCGGTCCTCGATGGCGTCAAACAGCTCAGCCTCGTAGCCGAACCGGGCTGCACGGAAGCGGTTGACCGAATAGACCTCGTAGAGTCGCCGGATATCTATCGCCGGCCGGTTGAGGGTCAGCCAGGCAGCACAGCCGCGCGTGAACACCGCCAGATCCACCGCATGCTCGATCGACAGCGGCGTGTCCATGACGCGCAGCTCTATCGTGCTGAACTCGGGCTTCGGGCGCACATCCCAGTAGAAGTCCTTCATCGATTCGACGAGCCCCGTCGCACGCATGCGCTGGAAGTAATTCATGAAGCCCTTCCAGGAATCGACCGGCGGCATGTGGCCGCTCAACGGAAACGCGCTGACGACATTGCTGCGCGCGCTCTGGAACGTCGTGTCCACCCCGCGCTGGAATGGTGACGCGGCGGACAGCGCGATGAAATGCGGCACGAGGCTGCCGAATGCGTGCGTCAGGTACACCGCCTCGTCCATGTCCGGCACGGCGACATGAACGTGCTGGCCGAACACGGTGAACTGCTTCGCGAGGTAACCGTAGGTCTCGTAGATCCGGCTGAAGCGCCCCGAGCGCGTGATCTTGCGCAGGTGCCAGTCGCGGAACGGGTGCGCGCCGCCGCCACTGAGGTCGACGTTCAGGCGCCTGCCTTCCCGTCGCACGGCGCGCGCCAATGCCCGCAGGTCATCCTCGAGCGCAGTCGACGACGCGTGCACCGCGCTGTTGAGCTCGATCATCGACTCGGTGACCTCGGCCTTGACGAAGTTCGCGGCGGTCTTTCCCGCCAGGCGCTTCAGCAACGGGGTCGCCATCGAAACGAGTTGCCCGTCGTGACCGTCGATCAGCATCAGCTCGAGCTCCACGCCGATGGTAGGCCACGCCAGGCGCGAGCCCGTCCTGCGTGTCACGACGTTGCCTTCGACGCAACGCGCTGGCGCGGCGTCAGCACCAGCAGCTGGTCGCCATTCTCGATCCGGGTGTCCTGTTCCCAGAAGCCGATGATCCGCCCGGCCCGCTGGATGCGCACCGCGATACCGTCCTCGAGTTCAGTGGGCCGGCAACCGACGTCACGCTCCGTGGCCACGCGCGGCGCCAGCAGCACTCGCCCGTCGATCGTCAGCATGTCGTGGATGTACTCGGCGACGCGCGAGGTTTCGACGGAATTGGCCATCAGCACGCCACTGAGCGTGGAGGGACAGATGGTGGCCGAGGCGCCGGCATGATGCAGCAGTGGCTCGTTCTCCGATTCCCGGACCAGCGCGACGATCCGCAGGCCCGGTGCCAGCGCGCGCAGCGTCAGGATCACGAGCGCGCTGGTATCGTCCCGCCCCATCGCGATCATCGCCGTGGCGGCTTCGCGCACCCGTGCGCTCTCGAGCACGGATTCGCGCGTCGCGTCGCCGCGCAGGCCGACGAAGCCGCGGTGCGCGGCCTCCTGCACCGCGTCCTCGGCGATGTCGATGGCGACGATCTGCGAAGGATCCGTACCGCGCTGCGTGATCTCATGTGCGGCACTGCGACCACTCAGGCCGAACCCGCAGATGACCGTGTGGCCGTGCAGCTCCGCTTGTCTCATCCGCATGCGTACGTCCTCGATGATTCTCTGCACGACGAACTGGTAAGCCGTACCGACGAAGATCGCCCACAGCAGCAGGCGTACGGGCGTCACCAGGAATGCATCGGTCAGCCGCGCCGCATCCGAGACCGGGACGATGTCGCCATAGCCTACGGTGGTCAGCGTGATCAGCGAAAAGTAGATCGTGTCCGAGATCGATACGTGGCCATCGAGATTGTCGCGCAGGCCTTCCCGGTGGGTCAGGAACACCAGGGTCACGAGCACCACGAGGCCCAACGCGATGAACGCGCGAAACAGCAGCGCCCTGCGCGCCGACGTCGGGCGGCCGAAGTAGAGCCGGCGGCCGGAGTCGCTGCTTTGGTCGAGCGCGCGCCAGGCGCGGCCC
This sequence comes from Steroidobacteraceae bacterium, assembly GCA_041395605.1. Taxonomy (GTDB): domain Bacteria; phylum Pseudomonadota; class Gammaproteobacteria; order Steroidobacterales; family Steroidobacteraceae; genus UBA964. Next base: position 84,657 of record JAWLAD010000003.1, on the reverse strand, counting down.
GGCGCGGCGATCTTTCGGCTGATCGGCGCGCGCACTGCGGTCAGCGCTCCATATCCGCCAGCAGCGGGCGCATGCCAGTACGCAGGTGCAGGTCGCGCTGCGGGAACGGAATTTCGATACCGTGCTCGCGCAAGCTGGTCTCGATCTCCCAGTTGTAACGCGCGCGGGTGTTGCCGGGCCGCTGCAGCGCGGCGCGCCCGACCCAGACCACCAGTTCGAAGTTCAGACTGCTGTCCCCGAAACCGACCAGCCAGACCTGTGCAGGTCGTTCCGCGCGCGCATCGGTCGCATCGACGCGCGCCGCCGCCTCGAGCACGGCGCGCCGGACCAGATCCTTGTCGGTGCCGTACGCGACCCCGAAAGGCACGTGGATGCGGCGACTGGCGTCGGACATCGTCCAGTTCGTCAGTACGCCACCCGTGAACTGCGAATTGGGCACGACGATATCCAGGTTGTCATTGGTCGTCAGCACGGTGCTGCGCACGTTGATCGAGCGAACGGTCCCCTGCAGGCCGTTCTCGAGTTCGACGAAATCGCCCACCTTCAGCGTTCTTTCGAACAGCAGGATCAGGCCCGATACGAAGTTGTTGACCACCGATTGCAGGCCGAGGCCGACGCCGACGCCGATCGCGCCGGCAGCGAATGCCAGCGAGGACAGGTTGACACCAACCACTTGCAGTGACGCGAACAGGGCGACTGCGATGATCGCGTAGTGCGCGATACGTCCGATGGCGTAGTAGAACGGACGGTTCTCTTCCGCGCGCCGGGCGCCGAGTTTTTGCAGCGAACGCCGGACGAGACGCGACAACAACGCCGCGACGACCAGTAGCGCGACCGCATACAGCACGCTGGCCGGCGATACGCCGACGCCGCCAATGGTCAGCCATGGTTGTGACAACCAGGCAAGCGAGGATTCAACAGCCTCCGGAACACGCATCGGATCAGCGTAGTCGCCCCCGCCGCATCACGCAACGCGGGGCACTGTGGCATGATCCCAGCCCTCGCGGTGGATGGTACCTGCTGTGCCCAATTTGCATGCGATTGCGGTCATGGTAGTCACGGTCGTCGTGTTCTTCCTGTACACGCGCTCGTGGATCCGCATGGAGCTCGTGTCCCTGCTGCTGCTGGTCGCGCTGCTGCTGATCTTCTACGTTTTCCCGTACGTGTCGGATGTCGGCCGCATCACCGAGACCGAAGTGTTGCAGGCATTCGGTCATCCGGCGCTGGTTGCGATCTGCTCACTGATGATCCTTGGGCGCGGCCTGACGATGACCGGCGCGCTTGAACCCGCCGTTCGGGTGCTGGCGCGCGTCTGGGGCCTCAACCGCTGGCTCGGCCTGCTGCTGACGCTGCTGCTCGGTGCCTTTGCCAGCGGCTTCATCAACGACACGCCGGTGCTGGTGCTGATGCTGCCGATGCTGCTGAGCCTTGCGCAGCGGACGGGCTATCCGGCCTCGAAGACGCTGATGCCGGTCAACTGCGCAATCCTGATCGGCGGCATGCTGACCAGCATCGGCACCTCGACCAACCTGCTCGTGCTGTCGATCGCCACCGATCTCGGCATGAAGCCGATGGGCCTGTTCGACTTCACGACCATCAGCGCGCTCGCACTCGCGATCGCCCTGCCTTACCTGTGGCTCGTGGCGCCGCACCTGCTGCCCGGCACGACGGATAACGGTTCGCAGGCACCGCGGCTGTTCCAGGCGCGGATCGTCGTGACCGCCGACAACGCCCGCCTCAAGGGGCGCACGATCGAAGCGGCCGCCAAGCCGCTCGGGCGTCGTCTACCCGTCGTTGCATTGCTCCGCGGCGAGCAGGAGTTCACGCCAGAGCCCACGGAGCAGCTGGCCGATGGCGACGTGCTGCTGTTGCGGGATACGCCGGACGGACTGCGTGAACTGGCGGCCGTGTTGCAGACCGACCTTTACAATCGCGACGGCGCGGGCCGTTTCGCGGAGACCGACATCACGCGGGAGGATGTCAGTCTCGCCGAAGCCGTGATCGGTGCTGATTCGCAGCTCGTCGGGCGCACCCTGATCGACGCGCGTTTTGCCGAGCAGCACTCGGTCGTTGTCGTCGGCCTGCAGCGCGGCACGGAAGACCTGCTGCGTGAGGGGCGCCGCATTGGTGAGGTGCCGTTGTCAGCCGGCGATGTGCTGCTGGTCCAGGGCACGAATGAACGACTCGAGAAGCTGAAGCAGGACCCGCAATTGCTGATGCTCGACAGCAACCTCCAGTTGCCCCGGTCACCGCTCGCCCCGTGGGCCCTCGCGATCATGTTCGGGGTGATCATCGCGGCGGCGACGCGCGTGCTGCCGATCCACGTGGCCGCTTTCATCGGCGTGATCGCCATGCTGGTCACCGGCTGCATCCGGCTCGAAGGTCTTGGGAGGGCGTTGAGCCTCGAAGTGATCCTGCTCGTCGCGTCGAGCATCGCGCTGGGACAGAGCCTTGTCAGCACCGGCGCAGCCGACTGGATTGCGAAGGGCGTGACGCTCCTCGTGGCAAGCCTGCCGCCCGCGGTGCAGGTCGCGAGCTTCATGGCCTTCGCGGCGATGCTGACGAACTTCGTATCGAACAGCGCTGCGGCGGCCGTCGGCACGCCGATCGCGATTGCGACGGCGGCCCAGCTCGGCTCGCCGTTCGAACCTTTCGTGCTCGCGATCCTGTTCGGCGCGAACCTCGCTTTCGCGACCCCGATGGCCTACCAGACCAACCTGCTTGTCATGAACGCCGCGAAGTACCGCTTCGGGGACTTCGTTCGCGTCGGCCTGCCGCTCGTGTTGCTGATGCTCGTCACGCTTTCCATATTGCTGGTACAGCGTTACGGGTTGTAGCAGCGCGGCGCTCGCGCGCGGGCGCAACCCCATTCGCACGGTTCGCGCGTTCAAGTCGGGACTCACGGATACAGGAGTCCCTCGATGAGAACCGCCTTCGCTGTTGCTTGTGTTGCGCTCGGCCTGTTCGCGACGACGGGCAGCGCCAGCGCCGGCGCACGCTGGCCCGCGCAACAGGCGCCGCTCGACGTCGAGATCTACGACAGAACGCGCGGCGCGATGCTGCCCGTGCATCGCCATCGCGGCGAGCTCTACGCGGCCGGCGAGCCGGGGCACGAGTACGAGATCCGGCTGCGCAGCCGCGAGCACGGCCGGGTGCTCGCCGTGACCAGCGTCGATGGCGTCAATGTCGTCAGCGGCGAGACCGCGGCGACCGACCAGGCAGGCTACGTGATCGGTAGCTGGGACTCGACCTCGATCGACGGCTGGCGCAAGAGCCTCGACGACGTCGCCGCGTTCTATTTCACGCGATTGCGCAATTCGTACGCCGCGCGCACCGGCCGACCGGATCATGTCGGCGTGATCGGCGTCGCGATGTTCCGCGAACGCGTCGCCGTGGTGGAGCCCCAACCCTGGGACTCGCGCCGTGAAGCGGTACCGGCACCGCCGGTTGCGGCAGCACCGTCGGCGCCCGCGGCTGCCGCGGCCGCTGCGGAGGCCAGCGACGCGACGAACGAGGGCCGCGCCGAACGCAGCGCCGCGCGCCAGCGCCTCGGCACCGGTCACGGCGAGCGGCGCGAGTCACGCGTGTCGCAGACCCGGTTCGAGCGGCGCAGCGCGACGCCAGACGCGGTGGTACGGATCTACTACGATTCGCACGAACGCCTGGTCGCTCGCGGCATCATTGCGGAACCGCCGCGGCACTATGGCGCACGCCCGCAACCGTTCCCGGCGGGTTTCGTGCCGGATCCGTGAGGCGCACTCAGGCGGCCCGGCTCGACTTCTTCTTGAGCCAGATCAACAGGATGGATACAGCCGCTGGGGTCACGCCCGGGACGCGGGCGGCCTGCCCGACGGTGCCCGGGCGGGCATCGGTGAGCTTCTGCCGCACCTCGTTCGACAGGCCCGGGATGGCGCCGTAGTCGAGATCAGCCGGCAGGCGCGTGTCTTCGTGGCGGCGCTGCCGCTCGATCTCATCCTGCTGCCGCTCGATGTAACCGCTGTACTTCGCGAGGACCTCGAGCTGCAGCCGGATCTCGCGCGGCAGCCGGTCGTCGATCGCCGCGAAGTCCGTGCTGGCTTCGAGCGCGAGCTCGCGCGACAGCTCATCGAGATGCGCGTAGTCGACTTCCGGCCGGCGCAGCAGTTCGAGCAGCGTCGCATCGCGCGCCAGCGGTGCACCGAGCACGCGCCGTGACCACCCGGACACCTGGCCCGGATGCACGCGGCTGCCTTCGAGCCGGCGCGTCTCGGCGGCGACGCCCGCGACCTTGTGTTCGAACAGCGTCCAGCGCTCGTCGTCGACGAGGCCGAACTCGCGGCCCCGCGGCGTCAGGCGCAGGTCGGCGTTGTCCTCGCGCAGCAGCAGGCGGTGCTCGGCGCGACTCGTGAACATGCGATACGGCTCGCTCGTGCCACGCGTCGTCAGGTCGTCGATCAGCACGCCAAGGTAACTCTCGGCGCGCGACGGCGCCCAGGCTTCGCGGCCCGTCACGGCGAGCGCGGCGTTGATGCCGGCGACGATGCCCTGCGCGGCGGCTTCCTCGTAGCCCGTCGTGCCGTTGATCTGGCCGGCGAAAAACAGCCCCGCGACGCTGCGCGTCTCGAGCGACAGGTGCAGGTCGCGCGGATCGAAGTAGTCGTACTCGATCGCGTAACCGGGCCGCGTCAGGTGCGCGCGCTCGAAACCCGGGATGCTGCGCACGAACTCGACCTGCACGTCGTAGGGCAGGCTGGTCGAGATGCCGTTCGGATAGATCTCGTGCGTGTCGAGGCCTTCCGGCTCGATGAAGATCTGGTGCGACTCCTTGTCGGCGTAGCGATGCACCTTGTCTTCGACCGACGGGCAGTAGCGCGGGCCGACGCCCTCGATGTTGCCCGTGAACATCGGCGAGCGGTCGCAGCCGGCGCGGATGATCTCGTGCGTGCGCGGCGTCGTCTTCGTGATGTGGCAGGGCACCTGCCGCGGATGATCCGTGGCGCGGCCCAGGAACGAGAACACCGGCAGCGGATCGTCGCTGTGCTGCACGGCGAGCCGCGTGTAGTCGATGCTGCGACCATCGATGCGCGGCGGCGTGCCCGTCTTCAGGCGCCCGACGCGCGGCATCCGTTCGCGCAGCTTCAACGCGAGCGCGTTCGACGGCGGATCACCGGCGCGACCCCCGGCGTGGTTGTCGAGCCCGACGTGGATGCGGCCGCCCAGGAAGGTGCCGACCGTCAGCACGACGGCCGGCGCGAAGAAACGCACGCCGGAGATCGTCACGACGCCGCGCACGCGATCCTGCACGCCGTCGGACTCGAGGATCAGGTCGGCGACTTCCTGCTGGAAGATCGCGAGATTCCGCTGGTTCTCGAGCCGCGCGCGGATCGCGCGCTTGTACAGCTGGCGGTCGGCCTGCACGCGCGTCGCGCGCACGGCCGGACCCTTGCTCGCGTTCAGCGTGCGGCACTGGATCGCGGCGGCGTCCGCGGCGCGCGCCATCGCGCCGCCGAGCGCATCGATCTCGCGGACCAGGTGGCCCTTGCCGATGCCGCCGATCGCCGGGTTGCAGCTCATCTGCCCGAGCGTCTCGATGCTCTGGGACAGCAGCAGCGTGCGCCGGCCCATGCGTGCAGCCGCAAGCGCCGCCTCGGTGCCGGCGTGGCCGCCACCGATCACAATGATGTCAAATGCCTGCTGCGTGCCCATGGGGGCGCGATTCTAGAGCCGAACGCGCGGCCGCGCATCGCCGCACGTATCGCAGTGCAACGGGGCTCGCGTACCATGGCTCGTCATGGCTTCGATCCGTCGCTGCGCCGCCTTGCTGCTGCTGCCCCTGCTGGCTGCCGCCGGTCTGCCGGCCGCCACGCCAGCGGTCGGCACCGGGCCGCTGGCCTGGAAGGCCTGCCGGCTCGAACATGCCTCGAAGCTGATCTCGATCGAGGCCCAGTGCACGACGCTGCGCGTGCCCGAGGACGAAGCCAGGCCGGATGGCCGCCAGGTCGACCTGTTCATCGCACGCGTGCCGGCCGTCAGCGGGCGCAAGGCCGCGGACCCGCTGCTGCTGATCGCGGGCGGCCCGGGCATGGGCGCGAGCGAGATGTACCCCGGCGTCGCGCAGGCCTTCGCGCGCACGCGCCGCGAGCGCGACATCCTGATCGTCGACCAGCGCGGCACCGGCCGCTCCAACGCACTGCGCTGCGACAGCGACGGCGCGCCCGACGCGACCGCCGACACCGCGTCCTTCCTCGCCGACACGCGGCGCTGCTTCGAAGCGCTCGGCGCGCGCGCCGACCTGCGCCAGTACACGACCAGCGTCGCCGTGCGCGATCTCGAGCGCGTGCGCACCGCGCTCGGCATCGAGCAGTGGAACCTGTACGGCGTGTCTTACGGCAGTCGCGTCGCGCAGCATTACCTGCGCAAGCACCCGCAGCGCACGCGCAGCGTGATCCTCGATGGCGTCGTGCCGCCCGGGCTCGCACTGGGCCCGGACATCGCACTCGACGCGCAGGCCGCGTTCGAGCGCATCCTCGCGCGCTGCGACCGCGACGCCAGTTGCAGCCAGCGCTTCGGCGACACGCGCGCCCACTACGAAACCCTGCTGGCACGACTGCGCGCGGCGAAGGTGCCGGTCACGATCCCTGATCCGACGACGGCCGCGCCGCGCCGCCTCGAGTTCGGGCCCGCCCATCTCGGCGTCGTGCTCCGTCTGCAAAGTTACTCCGCGGCGACGGCGTCGCTGCTGCCGCTGGCGCTGCACGAAGCCGCGAGCCGCGAAAACCTCGTACCGCTCGCCGGGCTGTTCACGATGTCGCTGCGCGGCGTCGGCGAAGTGATCGCGGCCGGCATGCACAACAGCGTCGTCTGCACCGAGGACCTGCCGTTCGTCGACTTCGCGACGCTCGACCGCGGCAAGCTCGAAGCCACCTACCTCGGCACCGAGCAGATCGACGCGCTGCGCGAGGTCTGCAGCTACTGGCCACGCGGCCCGCTGGATCCGGATTTCCGTGCACCGCTCAAGAGCGACGTGCCGGTGCTGCTGCTGTCGGGCGGCGACGACCCGGTCACGCCGCCGGCCTACGCCGAACGAGCGATGCAGCAACTGTCCCGCTCACGCCACCTGCTGCTGCCGTCGCAGGGTCACGGCCAGATCGGCGCGACTTGCATGGATCGCGTCGTCGCGCGGTTCATCGCGGACCTCGACCCGCAGGGGCTCGATGCCCGCTGCCTGAGTTCGGTGCGGCCGGCGCCCTTTTTCACGACGCTGTCGGGGGCCGCGCCATGATCGAAGCGCGCGAGCTCGCGAAACGCTTCGGCAGCGTTGAAGCCGTGCGCGGCGTGTCGTTCACGGCACGCGACGGCTGCATCACCGGCCTGCTCGGCCCCAACGGCGCCGGCAAGTCGACGACGCTGCGGATGCTGTATACGCTGCTGACGCCCGACAGCGGCAGTGCCCGCATCGACGACATCGATGTCGCGGTCGACCCGGACGGCGCGCGGCGGCGCCTCGGCGTGCTGTCGCACAACGCGGGTATCTACCCGCTGCTGACGGCACGCGAGAACATCCTGTACTTCGGTGAACTGCACGGCATGCCGAGGGCGGCCCGCGCACGCCGCGCGGATGAGCTCATCGACCTGCTCGAGATGCGCGACTTCGCGAACCGGCGCGCCAAGGGCTACTCCCAAGGGCAGAAGCTCAAGACCGCGCTCGCCCGCGCGCTGGTCCACGAGCCGCGCAACGTGATCCTGGACGAACCCACCAACGGCCTCGATGTCATGGCCGTGCGCAACCTGCGCGCGCTGCTGCTGCGGCTGCGGGCCGCCGGTCACTGCGTGCTGTTCTCGAGCCACGTCATGCAGGAAGTGGCCGGACTCTGCGACGAGATCGTCGTGATCGCGGGCGGCGGGGTCGTCGCGGCGGGCACCACCGACCAGCTGCGGGCCGCGGCGGGTGCCGATTCGCTCGAGGATGCCTTCGTGCACCTCGTGGAGCGCGCATGAGCTTCATCTGGACGGTGTTCCGCAAGGAATTCTTCGAGAACCTGCGCGACCGGCGCACGATCCTGTCGGCGCTGATCTTCGGTCCGCTGTTCGGGCCGCTGCTGCTGGCGGTGATGCTGCAACTGTCGCTGGCCCGCAGCGAAGCGGTCGCGGATGATCCGATCGCGGTTGCAGTGGCGCACGGCGAGCGGGCACCAAACCTGATGGCTTTCCTGCGCGAGCGCAACGTCAGCGTCGAGGAAGTCACGCTGGACGATGCCGGTGCGCGCGCGGCCATCCTCGCCAAGCAGCACAAGGTCGTGCTGCGCGTGCCGGAGGATTACGGCAGCCGGCTCGCGGCCGGCGAGCCCGCCCCGCTGCTGATCTACGCCGACAGTTCGGACATGTTCAACGATCGGCTCGGCGACCGGATCCGCTCTTTGCTCGCGCAGCATGGGCAGCAGATCGCGCAACTGCGGCTGCTCGCGCGCGGCGTCGATCCGTTCGTCGTCGCGCCGATTGCCGTGCAGGACGTCGACGTCGCCACGCCCAAGAGCCGCGCCGTGCTCGTGCTCGGTGTACTGTCGTACCTGATCATCCTCGCGATGTTCATGGGCGGCATGTACCTCGCGATCGACTCGACCGCCGGCGAGCGCGAACGCGGCTCGCTCGAGCCGCTGTTCACGACGCCAGCGCCGCGCCACGCGCTCGTCTACGGCAAGATCCTCGCGACGGCGTCCTACATGCTGGTCTCGCTGATCCTGACCGTGACCGCCTGCGCGACGGTCGTGCAGTTCCTCAAGCTCGAGAACTTCGGCATGAGCGCCAATCTCGGTCCGCTGACGGCCCTCGGCATCATCGCCGTCACGGCGCCTCTCGTGCTGCTGGGCGCGGCGCTGATGACGGTCGTCGCCTCGTTCACCAAGACCTACCGCGAGGCCCAGACCTACGTCGGCTTCGTGATGCTGATCCCGACGTTGCCGCTTGCGTTCGTGACGCTGCTGAACCTCAAGCCGACGCTGGCGCTGATGGCGGTGCCGTCGCTGAGCCAGCACTTCCTGATGAACGCGTTGCTGCGCGAGGACCCGATCGCGCCGCTGTCGGTGGCCGTGTCCGCCGGCGCGAGCCTCGCGCTAGGCCTCGCGCTGTCCTGGATCGCGGCGCGGCTCTACACGCGCGAGGGCATTCTCGGCTGAGCCTGTGCCCGGCGCGCCCGGCGCACCGCCCTGGTGCCGCGACAGCAACGCGCGGAACCGATACAGGTGATCCGCCGCGAATTCGCGCGCTTCGATCTCGAAGCGGTTGTCCCAATAGCCGCGGCGGAACCACTCGAGCAGGTAGCGCCAGATCGACAGCCGGCGCGGCTCCCATTGCTTGAGCACGTGGAAGTACTCGTGCAGCACGATTTCCGGCTGCTCGAAGAACTCCGCCGCACTGCCGCGCAGGTAGATGTGCCGCCGCCGCGTCGTCGCGACGATGCGGCCGTGCAGCCGTGCGTACCAGGAGTGCTCGATGACGCGGACGTCGTCGACGCCATCGCCGAACAGCTCGAGCAGCGACGCGCGCAGCGGGGCTGGCAGGCTCGCGCGGCTGCGATTCATCGCGCCTTGTCGACCGGAATGATCGGGGTCGCATCGGCGATCTCGAAATTCACGCGGTAGACGAACTCATCCTCGCGGGGAATCCCGCCCACAATGGCCGGCAGATAGGTCATGCCGTTCGCCGCGAAATCGAGCGAAGCCTCATCAAGCGCCAGGTGTCCACTGGACGCGACCAGTTCCACCCAGCGGGCGCAGCCGCTCGCGGTGACCCGCGCGCGGACGGCGGCCAGTCCGATGCGTCCGCCCATGACTGCGGCCTTCGGAAAGTACTTGCCGTAGTCGCGTTTCTTGCTCTTGTCCAGGCTCACCGGGTGGTCCGTCCGCTCGCCTGCGGGCGCCTGATCATCGGGGCCGTCGGTCGCGCAAGGCGTGCGCGGCACGCGCCGTAACGGGTCATGCTGCAGCACGTCGACACGCTGTTCAGCGCGCGCCTGCTGCACGGAACGCAGAAAGTGCTCCCGGAGGGCGGGCAGTTCGTCTTGCGACGCCATGATGAAATCCTGCGCGGCGATCCTCTTCTCGAGCGCGCGTTCGAGTTCCTCGCGCGCAGCCAGGTGCGGGTCAGCGAGGCCGTGCGCTTCGATCGCACTGCGCCATTGCTCCTTGTAGCGTACGAAGCTCTCGGCGAACAGCCAGTACTCCAGCACGGCCCGCATCCGTGTCGCCAGCTCGGCCGTTTCCGTGAGTGCCCGCTGGGCGTAGATGATCGCGCCCGGCCAGTCCTCGTCCCTTGACTGCCGTTTCGCCTCCTTTCGTGCCGCCTCGATGGATGCCTGAGTCGCCTTCGTCAGCACATGATCACGAATATCGTCGCGTACAGTCCGCTGACGAAAATCGGTAAACGGGGATGCTTCGGCATCCCAGCGCTTGATGACGAGGACCAGTGGATCGTAGGATTGATCGATCTCCTTCAGCAGTCTTTGGGTCGTCTGCTCGGTCAGCAGCAACGGCGTCTTCGACTGGGCAAAGCCAGGCTTGATCCCAACCGCGCCAAATGCGCACATTGACAAGCAGGCCATGAGGCCGAATGTCTTCCGGGCGGGATTCATCGCGGCCATGGTGTGGCTCCCTGACAGCGCATACACAGGTACAACTGGCGTCCAGCGTCGATGATGCGCCGGATCCGCGTCGCGCACGAATGGCATGGTTCGGTATCGCGGTCGAAAACGTAATGACGGTATCGGTCGTACGGCAATCCCGCGGACTTCAGGCGCTTTGCGATCGACGGTGCATTGGTGATGCCTCCCGTGCGATAGGCGCGCCGCGTGATCGCCAGTGACGCGCGGGCGAGGCACTGCCGGGCCTTGCCGTCGAGTGCACCGAGGCGCTCATCCGGATGCAGCTTTGCGACGAACAGGATTTCGCTGCGCAGGTAGTTGCCGATGCCGGCGAGGAAACCCTGGTCGAGCAACAGCGCGCCGAGCCGCTGGCCTGCGAAGCGCGGTTGGTCGAGTTGCGCACGCACCTGCGCCAGGGTCGTCGCGTCATCGAGCAATTCGATACCGAGCTTGCGCACGTACGCATGCCGCTCGAGCTTGCCGGTGGCCAGGACCTCGATCTCCGACGCGCTGTACAGCAGCGCCGCATGCGCGCGCGTCTCGAGCGCAAGCCGCAGCTCGCGGTTCGTGTCCGGGCGCTCCCCCGCCGGCCCGACCAGCCATTTGCCGTACAGCTGGTTGTGCGTGTAGATCGACTCGCCATTCGCGAAGTCCACGATCAGGGCCTTGCCGCGCGCACGCACGCCCCGCACACGTTCGCCACTTAGCCTGCGCCCTGCGTTGCGCAGGTGCGGAAAGCGGAACCACGCGTTGGCCACGCGCCGGCCGCGTAGCACCGCGTCGAGTTCGGCCGCGGCGCGGCGCATTTCCGGTCCTTCGGGCATGCCAGCCGGTGCAACCGCAGTTATTCGTTACTCGGCGCTTCGCCGGGGAGGCGGCGGCGCCAGCCCCACCGGTACGACCGTGTACCCGAGCTGCGAGAAAATGTTCACCAGATCAGCATTGCCCCAACGCTCGACGACTTTGCCATTCTCGAAGCGGTAAATGTCCGTCGCCGTGGTCTTGTATGGCTTGCCCGTCGGGGGATACCCGCCGATTCCGGCGTTGTCGGTACCACTGATCGTCGTACGGACCACGACGTAGTCTCCGGCACACAGCACCAGTTCATCATCGAGCACGCGCCCGGGATCGACCTGCTTCGACTTTTCCCACATCTTCGCCATGTCGTCCGGCGAGACGAGCCTGCCCGGTCCCCCTGCGTCGCTGTTGTGCGAAACGACCTGCGGCGCATAGAACTCGGCCGCGCGTTCGCCGGCCCGGTCCATGAACAGGATCTTCCACATCCGCAGATAGATGTCGCGGTTCTGCTCGTTCCCGTCGCAGACGATCCGCGCGTTGTTGGTCACGTCCTCCGCGAAAGATGGCGTGGCGGCCATCGCAGACAGCAGCAGGGCAGCAAGCACGGTGCGCAGCATTGCGATCTCCCAAAGGTGGCTGTTCGAGCCTAATCGATCCTGTGCCTGGCCGCACCATGGAGTGGCGGCGGCCCACTTCCCGATGCAGAAAGAGCCGAAGATGCGCCCGAGCAGATCCTCGCTCGTGAATGCACCGGTGATTTCCTCGAGCCCACGTTACGCTGCGGGCTCTCGGGGTCCAGTGCCCCAAGAGATTCGCCTGCAGGCATGCGCGGAAAGCGGAACCACGTGTTTGCGACGCGCCTACCGCACCACACGGCATCGAACTCGGCAGCAGCGCGACGCATTTCCAGTCCCTTGGGCATGCTTTGGACGCCGATTACTGACAGCGCACTTCAACGCGCCGGTTCAAGGCGCGACCCGCCTCACTGAGGTTGTCCGCGATCGGCTGGGTTTCTCCTGCACCCCTTGCGTCCAATCGCTCGCGCGTGAAACCGCGCGCTACCAGTGCATCGACGACCGCAGCGGCGCGGCGCTGTGACAGCTCGCGGTTGTACTCCACGCTTCCCTCGGCAGATGTGTGACCGACGATCGTGATCGACGTTCCGGCGCCCGATTGCAGACCGCGACCGAGGCGGTCCAGCGTCACGCCCGATTCGGGTCGGATTGCAGCGGAGTCAAAGTCGAATTGAACCCCGTACAGCGTGTCGCCGCAGCCAGGCAGACGGGCCGCAGCTGCGGTGCAGATGCCGACCGATCGAGCATCTCGGGAGCCCATGTACAGTCGAAACGGAGCCCCGTTGGTCGAGCGCACACCGGTCAGGGTGCTGTCGGCAATCGTCAGCACGAACGCGCTGCGTACGCCACTGACCCGATCCTGGCCCGTTGCGCGCAGGACATTTCCGCTGACACTGCCCTGCAGTTCCCGGCGCTGTCGTAGCACCCGAACACGTCCGCGCCATCCTGGTGCAGTGCGAGGCTGACACCCCGTCCGCGCCACGAACCGCCGAATTCAGTCTCCATATCCAACGGAGCCTGATCACCCTCACCGATCAGTTCGCTGAACTCGAAGAACATCCGCTCCCGCTCCACCCGTATTCCGCCGCGCAGCCGAACCTTGACCCAGGTCACCGGTTCGCGCCGCGCGGCCGTGAACCACGTCCGTTCGCCACGCGAGACATGGGTCGTCAGCACCGTCTTGCCGAGGACAGCGAAACTGCCGTCTGGTCCGTCGTTACCGCCCGAGATCTCCACTTCCCTGAAGAACGTCTGCGATGGACTAGGCGTTTCACCGACATTGGGTACTGCGAACCGCTTGAACGTGGTCGCGGCGGGCAGTCGATACAGGAACCACAGTTCGCTGTCCGATCCACCAGACTTGGGGGTGGCGGAAAAACTGCGTTCATCACCGTCTATTGCCAGCAGCGCTTGTTCGATGCCGGCGCCCAAAGCGGCGCTCCCACCCACGGCGACGGGTACCGCGCCCTGCACGACGCTCAGATAGTCCGGCACGCCCTGCGATTCCGCGAACGCACTCGTCGCCGAGGTGAAGGCCGCGATCGCTACAGCGAGCGACAGCACGCCGTACTTGAGCGCCGGGCCACGGGCAACATATTGAGTCATGGCGGATTCCTCGCTGGCTACTTCCCGATGCAAAAACTGCTGAAGATGCGCCCGAGCAGGTCTTCGCTCGTGAATGCACCGGTGATTTCCTCGAGCGCGCGCTGCGCGGCGCGCAGTTCTTCGGCCATCAGCTCGCCGGCGCGGCGCTCGGTCAGCAGTTGCGCGGCGGCTTCGACGCTGCGGCGCGCGGTGGCGAGCGCCTCGAGGTGCCGCGCGCGCGCGATCACGGTGCCGCCACCGGTCACGGCGTAGCCCATCACGCGCTTCAGGTGCTCGCGCAGCAGATCGAGGCCCTCGCCCGTCTTCGCGGACACCGCGACCCACTGCGGCCCGGCGAGCGTGACGGTGTCGGCGAGCGGCACGCCGGTCGCGAGATCGCACTTGTTCAGCACCAGCGTGACCGGCACGCCGTCGGGCAATGCACTGCGCGCGGCCCCATACGCGCTCGCGCCCGGGTCGGCCGCAGCATCGACGACGAACAACACGCGGTCAGCGCGCCGCATCTCGGCCTGCGCGCGGCGGATGCCTTCCTGCTCGACGACATCCTGCGTCTCGGCACGCAGGCCGGCGGTATCGAGCACGTGCAGCGGCATGCCGTCGATGTCGATGCGCTCGCGCAGCACGTCGCGCGTCGTGCCGGCGATCGGTGTGACGATCGCGGCATCGTAGCCGGCGAGCCGGTTCAGCAGGCTGGACTTGCCGGCATTCGGCGGACCGGCGATCACGACCGTGATGCCGTCACGCAGCACCCGCCCCTGGCGCGCGCTCTGCTCGACGGCATCGAAATGGCCACGCACGGCCTCGAGCCGCTCGGCAAGTTCGCGATCCTCGAGGAAGTCGACCTCCTCTTCGGGAAAGTCGATCGCGGCTTCGACGTAGGTGCGCAGGTCGATCACGGCTTCGGTGAGCCCCGCGACCATGGCCGAGAACTCGCCCTGCAGCGAGCGCATCGCGGCGCGCGCCGCTTCCTGCGAACCGGCGTCGATCAGGTCGGCAACCGCCTCGGCCTGCGCGAGGTCGATCTTGTCGTTCAGGAAGGCGCGCTCGGTGAACTCGCCAGGGCGCGCCCGGCGCGCGCCCAGCTCGACGGCGCGCCGCACGATGGCCTCGAGCACGATCGGGCCGCCGTGGCCCTGCAACTCGAGCACGTGCTCGCCGGTGTAGGACCTGGGACCCGGGAAGAACAGCGCGATGCCGGCATCGAGCACCGCGCCATCGGCGGCGCGGAATGCGCCGAGCGTCGCGCGGCGGGCCGGCGGCAGCTCGCCGAGCAGCACGGCGGCGATCTCGGGAACCTTGGCACCGGACAGGCGCACGACGCCGATGCTGCCGCGGCCCGGCGCCGTCGCGGTCGCGACGATGGTGTCCGAATGCGCCATGGCGTTGATTATGCCACCGGGACAGTGCGACGATCCTTGGCGTTCACGGGGGGATCGTGATGTTTCATCGCACTGCCGCGCTGCGCCCGCTTGCACTCGTCTGCCTGCTGTTCGTCCCGGTCGCCACCGGAGCCGCCGCGACCACGACGCGCCATGTCGTGCTGTTCCAGGGCGAGAAGTCCGGCGAACAGGTCACGACCTGGCGGGACGGGCGCCGCGCGACGGTCACGTTGAGCTATCGCAACAACGGCCGCGGCCCGGACCTGAACGAGCAGCTCACGCTGGGTGCCGACGGCACGCTGGCCCGCTACCGCGCGACCGGCAAGTCGACCTTCGGTGCGCCGATCGACGAGCGCTTCGATCTGGCCGGCGGCCAGGCACGCTGGCGCTCGAAGAGCGAAGCGGGGGCGACGCGACCGGCCGCGCCCTCGTTGTACGTCCCCGTCAACGGCAGCTTCGAGAGCCAGGCAGTGCTCGCGCGCGCGCTGCTCACCAACAGCGATGCGAAGCTCGCCGCCCTGCCCGCGGGTCAGCTCAGCATCGAGCGGCTCGTGACCACGGAAGTCACGAATGGCAGCGCAAAGGCGACGGTCGGTCTGTACGCGCTGTCGGGCGACGACCTGACGCCGAGTTACCTGTGGTTGAGAGAAGATGCCGCGCGCGGCCTGTTCGCGTTCGTGTACCCGGGCTACCTGCAGGTCATCGAAAGTGGCTGGGAAGCCGCCGGTGCCGAACTCGAAACGCGCCAGAAAGCCGCCGAGGACGCGCGCGACCGGGCGCTCGCGGCGCGCCTGACGCATCGCCCGGAAGGCCCGGTGCTGATCCGCAATGCGCGCGTGTTCGACGCCGAAAGCGCGACGCTCGGCCGCGAGCTGCGCGACGTCTGGGTGCACGAAGGCCGCATCGGCGCCGTCGTCGCGCCGGGGGCGCTCGGCGCGAACGCGCCCACGGTGTTCGACGCCGCCGGCCGCACGCTGCTGCCGGGCCTGTACGACATGCACTCGCACGAGGGTTCGCCGGGCACGATGCTGCAGATCGCCGCCGGCGTCACGACGGTGCGCGACGTGGCGAACGACAACGCCGAGCTCGCGCGGCTGCGCGAGCGGATCGCGGCCGGCGAAGTCGTCGGCCCGCACATCGTCGCCAACGGCTTCATCGAGGGCCGAAGCCTCTTACTCCGCGCGCGGCGGCTTCGTCGTCGACAGCGTCGAGAAGGCCAAGCAGCGGTCGACTGGTATGCGGCGCGCGGCTTCCGCCAGCTCAAGCTCTACAACTCGTTCAAGCCCGAATGGGTGGGGCCGGTCACGGAATATGCGCATGCGCGCGGCCTGCGCGTCGGCGGCCACGTGCCGGCCTTCATGCGCGCGGAAGAAGCGGTGCGCGCGGGCTACGACGAGCTGCACCACATCAACCAGGTGGTGCTGAACTTCCTCGTCAAGCCGACCGACGATACGCGCACGCTGGCGCGGTTCTACCTCGTCACCGAAGGCGCCGCCAGCCTCGAGCTCGATTCGGCGCGCGTGCGGGATTTCATCGCGCTGCTGAAAGAGCGCGGCACCGTGATCGACCCGACGCTGACGATCCACGAGTACATGTTCACGCACGAGCAGGGCAGCATCAATCCGAGCTATGCCGCCGTGTTCGGGCACGTGCCGGTCGCGCTGCAGCGGCAATGGCGCAGCAATTCGCTCGATGTCAACGCGCGCAACATCGCGCAGCACCGTGC
The DNA here is from genome assembly GCA_041395605.1 of Steroidobacteraceae bacterium. Lineage (GTDB taxonomy): Bacteria > Pseudomonadota > Gammaproteobacteria > Steroidobacterales > Steroidobacteraceae > UBA964. The sequence continues at coordinate 67,959 of JAWLAD010000003.1, read as the reverse complement.
ATCCTACCGGCAGCTCGAGGCGTTCACGGTGCAGATGTACCGCGCCGGCATTCCCATCGTGGCGGGCACTGACAGCATCGCCGGCTTCACGCTGCATCGCGAACTCGAGCTGTATGCGCGTGCCGGCATCCCGGCCAACGAGGTGCTGAAGATCGCGACCTGGAACGGCGCGAAGTACAGCGACACGCTGGCCGAGTCCGGCACGATCACGACCGGCAAGCGCGCCGACCTGATCCTCGTCGATGGCGATCCGGTCGCCGACATCAGCGCCGTGCGCCGCGTCGCGCTCGTCATGAAGGAAGGCGCGGTCTATTACCCGGCCGAGATCTACGAGGCGCTCGGCATCCGCCGCTTCACCGAGCCGCTGAAGCCCGCCGTGGCGGCGCCGGCCGCGGCCTGTAGCGGCCGCGCGCGCCAGGCTGGGCGGCTGGAAGCTGTGGCTCGGCCTGCTGGGCGCGGCGCTGCTCTGGGTCGCATCGCTCTGGGCGCATCGCGACATCCCCGCCGCTGAACTCGAGTCGCGATATGCGCGCGCGAACTCGAAGTTCGTCGACATCGACGGCGTACGGCTGCACTACATCGACGAGGGCTCGGGCCCGGTCATCGTGCTCGTGCATGCGAACTTCTCGAACCTGCTGGACTGGGACCCGTGGGCGGAGGCGCTCCGCGACCAATATCGTGTCGTGCGCTTCGACATGACCAGCCATGGCCTGACCGGACCGGACCCGACCGGCGAGTACACGCTCGCGCGCACGCTGCAGGTCATGGAGCGTTTCATCGACACGCTGCAGGTCGAGCGCGTCACGCTGGCGGGCACCTCGCTGGGCGGCACGCTGTCGATCCATTACGCGACGACCCATCCGGAGCGAGTCGACCGCTTGATCCTGCTGAGCCCGGGATCGCTCGAAGGCAAGGAGCGGCGCGCGAGCGGCGGCGTGCCACGCGTGGGTTACGTGTTGAAGTACATCATGCCGCGCGCGCTGCCCGAGTTCATGCTGTCGAGTGGCTACGGCGATCCCGCGGCACTGCCACAAGCACTGGTCGACCGCTGGTACGACCTGTGGCGGCGCGAAGGCCAGCGCGAGGCGCAGCTCGATCGCCTGTCGCAGTACCAGGCAGGCGACATCGAAGGCCGCGTGCGTTCACTGCGGTTGCCGGTGCTGCTGCTGTGGGGCGAACTGAACACGACCGCGAAGTTCAGTCAGGCCGCGATCTTCCGGCGGTTGCTGGCAGATACACCCTCGCTGACTTTCATCCCCTACCCCGGGCTCGGTCACATGGCGCTGCAGGAAGACGGCGCGCGGCTCGCGGGCGATGTGCGTCGCTGGCTCGACGCGCCGGTGGTCCCTGGCTATCACACGACCCGGCCGGAAGCGCGCAGCGACTGGCCCGCGCCCGATTCCGCCGCGTTCTGCGTCACGCTGCAGCAGCGCATGGCGCAGACCGAGCTGACCGCCGCGAACGAACTGTTCACGGACATGGCCGAGTACCGGCACTTCAAGCCATCGATCCGCCCGCTGCGCGCCGCCCAGGTGGTGACCTACATCGGTACGTTGCCGGCACGCGTGTCTTGCAAGATCAAGACTGCGGCCCACCTGCGCGACGAGTACGGCGCAGAGGCCGCAGGCCGCCAACTGCAGTGCACGGACGTCACGCGCTCGATGCGTGAGCAGGCCGTGGTGCAACTGCGCAGTGCCAACCAACCCGACGTCGCGGCACGGGTCGCGGCGCTCGTGCTCGACGACAGCGCGCCCTATGCAACTGGGCACTCTTACTTGAAGGCTTATGCACTCAGCGAACGCCTGCCGGACGGCCGCATCCGCCTGCACTCGCCCGGCCTGTTCCAGGACTACGATCGCTGGTACACGGCGCTGCTGCCCGAACTCGCACAGGGACAGGGCTATTGCCACCTGCCGACGATCGAGTACATGACCGCGCTCGCCACCGGTGCGCTGCAGCCGGGCGACATCGTCACGACCGAGGACGATGCGCCGGTGACGCCTGCGATCGCCGTGGCGCAGCGCTGATGCGGGCCGGCTGAACGTGGACCGCGACACCGCCGTCACCCTTGCGCAGCAGGCGATCCTGCGCAGCAACTGCAGGCTCATCGACGCCGTCGAACGCGCGCGGGCAGCGGGCGGCGCGGCACGAACCGCGGCGGAGTTGCCGACGATCGCCGTCACCAGTGCCACGGGCTGGGAGTGCTACGCGATCGTCGAAGAGCTGGTGCGCACGCGGCGGTTTCGCGTGCGCGCGCTGTACCGGACGGCGGGCACGCAGGCCGCGGCGCGACTCGAGGCCTTGCTGGCGCGCACGGAACCAGAAGCGCCCGGCCTGCTGAGCCTGCACCCGGGCGTCGACCTGAACTCCGCCGACAGGCTGACGCGCGCGTTTGCAGGTTGCAGCGGCGTCGTGCTGTACACGACCGCGAACACGAGCAGCGCCGGCCGCATCACCAACCACGGCAACGACGCGCGCGGTGGCCGCGCGGTCGTGATGCGCCAGGTCACCGCGGCGCTGGCCGCGCTGCGCGCGAACCCATCGGTGCAACAAGTCATCACGCTGATCTTCCCGACCGACAAGGTGACCGGCATCGCTGACGACGCGCCGCCGATCCCGTGGTGGATCGACCAGAAGCTGCGCCTGTCGGATTTCCTGCGCGGCCAGGGCATCAACGTGACCTGCATCTACCGGCCCGCGTATTACTACGCGATGCACCGCGTCGATTTCACCGCGCAGGCGCACTTCCGCGGCGACAGCAGCCTGTCGCGCACGATGATCAAGGAAGACAACATCCCCGGCATCACGGACCCCGACTTCATGGTCAACTGGATCGACGTGCGCGACGTCGGCCAATGGGTCGGCACCTGCTTCGAGCACCCTGACATCTTCCGCAACCAGAACCTGCACCTCGCTTCGTCGGCGCATACCGGGCACGAACTCGTCGAGATCGCGACGCGCTGCAACCGCCACGGCACGCGCTTCCGCTATCGGCAGTTCCCGCTGTGGCTGATGCGCATCCTCGCGCGCTTCTCCGAGGAAGTCGTCTACCCGCTGCGCTATGCAGAGTGGTACCACGCACGTGGCAATGGCTACGACTTCGCGTCGGAAGCGGATCTTGCCCATCTCGACCGCATCCATCCGCGCTGGACGTTCGAGCGTGAGCTCGAGTTCTGGGGCATCAACGACCTCAAGCCGCGTCGCGGGAGCCGCTGAGCACATGGCGCACGCGCGCTGGCGATGGCTGCGCTGGACGCTGGTCGGGCTCGCCGCGCTGGGGCTGCTGTCGGTCGTCGCGACCGCGTGGCAGCAGCAGCAACGCCATGCGGATGCGGCACCCGAGGCGCTCGCGGCGCTGCGCTCCGATGCGCGCGTGCACGTTGCCGATGACGGCCACCTGACTCTTCGACCCGCCACGGCGCGCGAGCGGCTCGGCGTCGTGTTCTATCCGGGCGCTTACGTCGACGTGCGCGGCTACGCCCCGACGCTGCGCGAGATCGCCGCGGCGGGTTATCGCGTCGTCATCGTCCGCATGCCGTTCGAACTGGCGATCTTCGGCATCGATCGCGCCGAGGACGCGATCCGCGCGAACCCTGATGTCACGCGCTGGGCCATCATCGGCCACTCGGTCGGCGGCGCGATGGCAGCCACGTTCGCGTACCGGCACCCGGATCTCGTCGATGGCGTCATCATCTGGGATTCCTACCCGCCATCGATCACGAGCCTCGCCGAGGATCCGCGCCCCGTCTGGCTGATCCACCGCGCGACACCGGACGGTGCGCCGCCGGCTGCGTTCGCGCGCCAGCGGCATCTGTTCCCGCCGTCGAGTCGCTGGGCCGCCATCGCGGGCGGCAATCACATGCAGTTCGGCGCGTTCAGCGGCGGTGGCTATGTCGAGGACTGGCCGGCGACGCTGACGCCGGCGCGGCAGCACGAACAAGTCGTCGCGCACACGCTCGAAGCGCTGCGCGACATCGAGGCCTACCGGGGCGCGCGCCCGGCGTCGTAGAAACCGCGCGCGATCGCCGCGATCCGCGGCGCGGCGAAATCCAGCGCCGAGCCAGGCAGGTCCGGCAGCTCGCGCACACTGCCCTGCCGTACGAGCCCGGCCGCCTCGCGGCTCGCGGCACCGAGCCGCTCGTCCAGCGCGAGCGTCAGCACCGGCTGCACGACCTGCGGCAGCTTGGCGCGCATCGGATAGTTGAACACCGCGTTGAAGCCCCACCATGAACGGGTACCCGCGCGCATGATCTCGGTGAACCGCAGCAGCATCGCCTCGCGGTCCAGGCCGGCTTCGATCGCCGGCAGGTCCCGCTGCCACGCTTTCGCGAGGAAGTCCGGATCCTCGAAGTACGGTCGGGGCTTCGCATAGAGCGCGCGCAGCTCGTCCCACTCGGTATCGGTGAACAGCGGCACGCCGACGAGCACCAGCCGCCGGATCCGCGCGGGCCGCTGGATCGCCATCTCGATGCAGAGCGCCGCCCCAGTGTGCTGGCCGAACAGATCGAGCGGTCCCCGTGCGGGCGACTCCAGGGCGTCGAGCGCTTCGTGCAGGGCCGCGGCGTAGTCCGCGATGGCCGGCGGTGCGGGTGGCGCGTCGGAGCCACCGAACCCCGGCACGTCGGGGCAATGCACGCGCCGATCCGTGCCCAGCAGCGCTGCGAACGCATCGAAGTCGCGTCCCGAGCGCGGCGAGAACGGCAGGCAGCAGACGGGTCTGCGGACCGCAGCATCGGGTCGTGCGGGCGCGGTGGTCGTGACGTGCACCTGGCCATAGCGCGCATCGACGTACTGGCGGCGGCGGACCGTGGCAGCCGATGTCGACGGCGTGGGCGAGGCCATTGCAGCGGGCAGCCGCTGGGCACCGAGCGCGCATGCGGCCGCCGCCAGCGACAACACGCTACGGCGACGCATTGGTCAGACTCGCTTGCCCGCCGCGGCCGCCGCTTCGATGCGGCGGTTGATGTTCCACTGCTGCGCGATCGACAGGATCGTGTTCGTGACCCAGTACAGCACCAGGCCCGACGGGAAGAACGCGAACGTCACCGACATCACGATCGGCAGGATCATGAACACCTTGGCCTGGATCGGATCGGGCGGCGCGGGGTTCAGCTTGTACTGCACGAACATCGCGCCGGCCATGACGATCGGCAGCACGAAGAACGGATCCTTCGCCGACAGGTCCTGGATCCAGCCCATGAATGGCGCCTGGCGCATCTCGACGCTCTCGAGCAGCACCCAGTAGAACGCGAAGAACACCGGCATCTGGATCAGGATCGGCAGGCAGCCAGCGAGCGGGTTGATCTTCTCCCGCTGGTACATCTCCATCATCGCCTTGCCGAGCTTCTCGCGATCGTCCTTGTAGGTGTCCTGCAGGTTCTTGATGCGCGGCGCGAGCACGCGCATCTTCGCCATCGACTTGCCGGACGCTTCCGACAGCGGATAGAACACGAGCTTGAGCAGCGCCGTGATCAGCACGATCGCCCAGCCCCAGTTGCCGACCAGGTCGTGGGCTTTCTCGAGCAACCAGAACAGCGGCTTCGCGAGCAGCGTCAGCATGCCGTAATCGGCGACCAGGTCGAGCCGCGGCCCCGTGGTTTCGAGCTGGGCCTGCAGTTTCGGGCCGACGAACAGCGTCTCGCCGAACGTCGCTTGCGTGTCCGGGGCGATCTCGCGCAGCGGCCCTGCGACCGACAGCAGGTACTGCTGGCCATCGACCTTCATCGCATAGCGGTAGGTCGCGTCGCGCGGCGGCACGACCGCCGTCGTGAAGTGGTGCTGCATGCCGGCGATCCAGCCGCCCTGGATGTCGCGCGCGAGATTGCGGTCGTCGTCGTCGTCCAGCTTCAGCTTCGAATACTTGTTGCCGTCGTAGAACGCCGGGCCCTTGAACGCGTAGCTCTCGACATCGAACATCGAGCGTTCGATCGGGATGTCGTCGCGCAGGATCTGCACGTACGACGCGGCAGGCCAGGATACGGTGCTGCGATTGTCGACCTTGTACTCGAGGCCGACCCGGTAGGAGCCGCGCTGGAAGACGTAGGTCTTCGTCACGGTCACGCCGCCTCCGTCCGTCCAGGTCAGCGGCACGCGCACTTCGTCCAGCAGGTCAGGCATCACGACATCACTGACGCCCGACTCGAACATCGCGAGGTGCGTTGGCCGGGTCGCACCGGCGGGCCCTGCGAGTCCACTTTGCATGACGTAGAAGCCGGCCCCATCGCGGTTCAGCAGGCGCACCGGCCGGTCCTCGCCCTTGACCAGTGGATAGACCAGCAGGTCGGCGCGGCTGAGCTCGCCACCAGCAAGATTGATGTCGACATCGAGCACGTCGGTGCGCACGCGCACCGTGCCGGCGGTAGCCGGCGTCGCCGTGACTGCGGCTTCGGGCCCAGTGACGACCGATGCCGACGGCGGTAGCGCCGGAGGTGCGGCCGTCAGGTCAGGTGCGGGCGTCGCCGGAACGCTCGCGGTGGGCGGCATGTCGGCAACGGCGCTGGCCGGCGCACTGGTCTGCGGAATCGCGGCGCTCAGCGTCGACGACGGTGTGCCGGCAACCGGTGCGGGCGGCGCGGGCGGTGGCGCGTAATCGCGGTTCCAGGTTTCGAAGTTCAGCCACAGCAGCAATACCAGGCCGAGCCACAGAAATACGCGGGCGTTCTTGTTCACGGGTAGTTAGGAGTGCTTCGAGTCGGGGACGACCGGCACCGGATCGATGCCGCCGGGGTTCCAGGGATGACAGCGCGCGATGCGCCGAAGCGCGAGCCAGCTGCCGCGGGCGACACCATGGGCGCCGAGCGCTTCGTGTGCGTAGTGCGAGCAGCTCGGGTGGAACCGGCAACGCGGTCCCAGGTGCGGGCTGATGATCAGCTGATAGCCGCGGATCAGGCCTTGGAGGATGGTGCGCATGCTTTTCCGAGACGGACCCACAATGCATCGAGGCTGTCACGCAGCGCCTGGTTCGCCGCGTCGCGCACCGCCGGGCGCGCACCGATCACGATATCAGCGTCGGGCAGGTTTGGGCGCACCAGCCTGAACGACTCGCGGATCAGGCGCCGTATCCGGTTGCGCTGCACGGCGATTCCCGCGGTGCGGGCGGCAATCGCGAGTCCGAGGCGCGGTGTGCCGAGGGTGTTGGGCAGATAGTTCAAGGTGAACAGCGGGTCCGAGAGGCGCCGACCTCGTCGGTAGACGGCATCGAACTCGCTCTTGCGGCGCACACGGGCCTGCGCCGGAAAACAGCGCGCTGCGATCAGGGCACCAGCTTCTTGCGACCCTTGGCGCGACGACGGGCCAGAATCTTGCGGCCATTGGCCGTCGCCATGCGGGCGCGGAAGCCATGCGTGCGGGCGCGGCGGACCTTGCTGGGCTGGTATGTGCGCTTCATGGTTGAGAAACCACTTGAGAAAAAGGCCGGGAAGGGTAAGCAGCGCCGGGCGGGGTGTCAAGGCAAAACGCGGTGATCCCCCGATGCGTCCGGGTCACGTCGGGTATAGACTTTCGCCCCCGTTTTCCCGTCACCTGACCCTCTGGAGCGCGAGCGCGTGGAAGGTTCGCTGTGGGCCCGTTGCGCTTTGGCGCTCGAGAGTGAGCTGCCGGAACCGCAGTTCAACACCTGGGTCAGGCCACTGCAGTCCGTGGAAGGCGCCGGCACGCTCAAATTGCTGGCCCCCAACCCTTATGTCGTGGACTGGGTCACGCGCAACCTGATGACCCGGATCGGGGAGCTCGTCGGACGGGAGTCGGCGGCCGATCCGCCCGTCGTCACGATCGAGGTCGGGTCGCGTCCCGTCGAGGTGGTCACGCCGCAGGCCCTGCCGGCAACGGTCGGCGGGGGCGCGGGCGCCGTGCGGCGCAGCGAGGGCCTGGTCATCAGCGGCCGGCTGAATCCCGACTCGACCTTCGACAACTTCGTCGTCGGCAAGAGCAACCAGCTCGCCAAGGCCGCCGCGCTGCAGGTCGGTGAAAACCCGGGCCGAGCCTACAATCCGCTGTTTCTGTACGGTGGCACGGGCCTGGGGAAGACTCACCTGATGCATGCGATCGGCCACATGATCCAGGCCCGCAATCCACAGGCGCGGATCGCCTACGTGCATTCGGAACGCTTCGTTGGTGACATGGTCAAGGCGCTGCAGCACAACACGATGAACGAGTTCAAGGCGGCGTACCGGACACTCGATGCGCTGCTGATCGACGACATCCAGTTTTTCGCCGGCAAGGAGCGTTCGCAGGAAGAGTTCTTCCATACGTTCAACGCGTTGCTCGAGGGACAGCAGCAGGTCGTGCTGACCTGCGACCGGCACGCGAAGGAAGTCAGCGGGGTCGAGGAGCGGCTGAAGTCCCGGTTTTCCTGGGGTTTGACGGTGTCTATCGACCCGCCCGAGCTCGAGACTTGCGCGGCGATCCTGATCAGCAAGGCGGAAGCCGCGGGCACGCACATCCCCGAAGACGTCGCGTTCTTCATCGCCAAGCGGATTCGTTCGAACGTCCGCGAGCTCGAAGGCGCGCTGCGGCGGGTCATCGCGAACGCACGATTCACCGGTCAGCCGATCACCGTGGAGTTTGCGAAAGACGCTTTGCGTGATCTGCTGTCATTGCAGGCGAAGCTGGTCACGATCGAGAACATCCAGAAGACCGTCGCGGATTACTACAAGGTCCGCATGGCTGATCTGTTGTCGCCGCGGCGCAGTCGGTCGATCGCCCGACCACGCCAGGTCGCGATGGCGCTCGCGAAGGAGCTGACGAGCCACAGCTTTCCGGAAATCGGCGCTGCGTTTGGCGGCCGCGATCACACGACCGTGCTGCATGCCTGCAAGCGCATCAAAGAACTGCGTGATGAAGACCTGCGAATGAGCGAAGATTATTCAAACCTGTTGAGAACCCTGGCGACATGACATGGCGAAAGCTGTGGATGATTTCGGAGCGCGATTGCGCCCACAGGTGGTCCACAGCCCGTGCAGGATCGGATGCAGCGTCGACACACAAGCGCCCGAGTTACAAGATGCTGAATTTATTGGGTTTTTTGGCTTATCCAGTTGCCCACAGCCCTCTTAGTCACTGCAACAATCCTTTCTAAACCAAGATTAGAAATTAAGAGTCCGAAGGCGGAACCATGAAGCTGACCGCGACGCGTGAACAAATCCTGGGGCCGGTACAGAGTGTCATCGGCGTCGTCGAACGCCGGCAGACGATGCCGGTGTTGTCGAACGTACTGCTGTCGGCGCGCAATAACCGCCTGAGCGTGACCGGTACGGATCTCGAGGTCGAGCTCGTCGCTGCATCGGAGGTGCAGGTCCAACAGGCTGGCGACGTGACCGTGCCGGGACGCAAGCTGCTCGACATCTGTCGGGCGCTGCCTGAGAGCACGCAGATGACGCTGATCACCGAAGCGGATCGCGTCACGGTGCGCGGCGGCCGCAGCCGTTTCACGCTGTCGACGCTGCCCGCCGCCGAGTTCCCCGTCATCGAGGAAATCAACACACAGCTGACGCTCAGCGTCGGTCAGGCCGATTTCCGGCGACTGATCGACAAGACGCATTTCTCGATGGCGCAGCAGGATGTTCGCTATTACCTGAACGGCATGCTGCTCGAAGCCGAAGGGGGCACGCTGCGCGCGGTCGCAACGGACGGGCATCGTCTCGCGCTGTGCGAGATCGCCCTGACGGCACCAGTCAAGGCGAAGCATCAGGTCATCGTGCCGCGCAAGGGCGTACTCGAACTGCAGCGCTGCCTCGGGACAGAGGGAACGCTGGAACTGGCGATCGGCACGAATCACGTTCGGGCCCAGATCGGCGATATTCGCTTCACTTCGAAGCTGATCGATGGCCGTTTCCCGGAATACGGCCGTGTCATCCCGGCCAATCCGAACAAGATCATCGACGCAGACCGCGAAACGTTGCGGCAGGCCCTGCAGCGGACGGCGATCCTGTCGAACGAGAAGTACCGCGGCATTCGGTTACAGGCGAAGCCCGATGTGCTGATGCTGCAAGCCCACAATCCGGAGCAGGAAGAAGCCGAGGACCAGGTCGAGGTCGAGTACTCGTCTGACGAAGTCGAGATTGGCTTCAACGTCACGTACTTGCTCGATGCGCTGGCGGCCATCGACACGGACCGCGTGCATGTCGGGCTCACCGACTCCAACAGCAGCTGCCTGATCTCTGGACCGGGCGTGGCGTCGACGAAGTACGTCGTGATGCCCATGCGCCTGTAAGGGCAGCCATTGCTGGCCTCATTTCGGGCCGAGCACCTGCGCAGCATCGCGACCGCCGAGCTTGAGCTCGGCGGCGGTCTGAATCTAATCGTCGGCCGAAATGGCGCTGGCAAGACCAGTTTGCTGGAAGCGGTGTACCTCCTGGGCCGGGGTCGATCTTTCAGGACACGTTCCAGCGAGCGGCTTATCAGTCACGGCGAACCGCTGGCGCGGATCGTCGGGCAGACGCACGGGTTGCAGATCCCGCAGGTGATCGGCATCGAGGTCACGCGTGAGGGGCGGACCGTCGCGCGTATCGGCGGCCGCACGCCAGACAGCCTCGCTGAACTTGCGACCGCGTTCCCCGTGCAGATCATCGACCCGGACATTCACAAGCTCGTCGAGGAGGGCTCAGCCCGGCGCCGGCGCTGGCTGGACTGGGGGGTGTTCCACGTGGAACCTTCCTTCGGGCGAGAGTGGACCCGCTACCAGCGCGCCCTCAAGCAGCGCAACGCCGCGCTGAAGCAGGGGCATTCGGCCGTCGAACTCTGGGACACCGAGCTGGCCAAGGCGGGGATGGCCATCACCGCCGCGCGCGTTCGCGTGGTCGACGCGATCGCCCCGCGCTGGACAGACCTGTGTCGGCGGCTGGCGGGCCTTGATCTGTCGCTGCAGCTCTATGCGGGTTGGGACACAGACCGCGACCTGGCGGAGGCACTCGCGACACATGCCACCCGGGACCGTGAGCGGGGCATGACGGGCCTCGGACCGCACCGTGCCGATTTGCGATTGAGGCAGCGGGGCCGACTCGCCCGGGAAGTGCTGTCCCGCGGACAGCAGAAGCTCGCGGCGGTTGCACTGACGCTGGCGCAACTGCACTGGCTGAAGGCGGACCTGGGGTTGCGTCCCACGCTGCTGCTCGACGATCCGGCGGCCGAACTCGACACCGATCGTCTGGGGCGGTTCATTGCGGAAGTCAAAGCCTTGGGAACGCAATTGATCGTCACGTCGCTGGACGCCCAGGCAACCCCGCTGGGCGTGCCGGAAGCCCTGTTTCACGTGGAACAGGGTAGCGTGGAAAAGGTATAATGTGCGACCTCCGTTTCGAGTGCCCGCATGACCGAACAGGACGACTATAATTCCAGTAAAATCAAGGTCTTAAAAGGTCTTGATGCAGTGCGGAAACGGCCCGGCATGTACATCGGCGACACCGATGACGGAACGGGCCTGCACCACATGGTTTTCGAGGTCGTCGACAACGCGATTGACGAAGCCCTGGCGGGCCATTGTGACCGCGTGTTGGTCACTATCCATGCCGACGAGTCCGTCACCGTCGATGACAACGGACGCGGCATCCCGGTCGACATCCACCCCGAAGAGGGGCGCTCCGCCGCGGAGGTCATCATGACCGTGCTGCACGCGGGCGGGAAGTTCGACGACAGCTCCTACAAGGTCTCGGGCGGCCTGCATGGCGTCGGCGTGTCGGTCGTCAACGCGCTGTCGAAGCAGCTCGAATGCTGGGTGCGGCGCGGCGGCAAGGAATACAACATCGGCTTCAAGGACGGCCGCGTCGTCTCGAAGCTGGAGGTGGTCGGGACGGTCGGGCAGCGCAATACCGGCACCACCGTGCGCTTCTGGCCGGACCCGAAGTTCTTCGACAGCGACAAGTTCTCGGTGCCGCAACTGCGGCACGTGCTCAAGGCCAAGGCCGTGCTGTGCCCGGGACTGCGCCTGAAGTTCGAGAACGAGGCCACGGGCGACAAGGACGAATGGTTCTTCACCGGCGACCTCGGCGCCTATGCAGGAATTCGTCAAGCACCTGAACCGCGCCCGGACACCCGTGCACGATTCGGTGTTCCACTTCCGGACCCAGGAAGGCCTGATCGGTGTCGAGGTCGCGATGCAGTGGAACGACTCCTACCAGGAGTCGATGTTCTGCTACACGAACAACATTCCGCAAAGGATGGTGGCACCCACCTGTCCGGCTATCGCGCGGCGTTGACGCGAACGCTGAACGACTACATCGAAAAGGAAGCATTGCCAAACGCGAGAAGGTGCCGACGACTGGCGACGACGCGCGCGAGGGACTGACGGCCATCCTGTCGGTGAAACTGCCTGACCCCAAGTTTTCGTCGCAGACCAAGGACAAACTGGTCTCCTCCGAGGTCAAGGGCATCGTCGAGACCGCGGTCGCCCAGAAACTGTCGGAGTTCCTGCTCGAGCATCCCGCCGAAGCAAAGGCGATCGCCGGCAAGATCATCGACGCCGCACGCGCCCGAGAGGCGGCGCGCAAGGCCCGTGAAATGACCCGCCGCAAGGGCGCGCTCGACATCGCCGGCCTGCCGGGCAAACTGGCGGACTGCCAGGAGAAGGACCCCGCCCTCAGCGAAATCTTCATCGTCGAGGGCGACTCGGCCGGCGGCTCCGCCAAGCAGGGGCGCGATCGTCGCACCCAGGCGATCCTGCCGCTGAAGGGCAAGATCCTGAATGTAGAACGCGCTCGCTTCGACAAGATGCTGTCCTCGGCCGAAGTCGGCACGCTGATCACCGCGCTGGGCTGCGGCATCGGTCGCGACGAGTTCAACATCGACAAGCTCCGCTACCACCGCATCATCATCATGACGGACGCGGACGTCGACGGCTCGCACATCCGCACGCTGCTGCTGACGTTCTTCTATCGCCAGATCCCGATGCTGATCGAACGCGGCCACGTCTATATCGCGCAGCCACCGCTGTACAAGGTCAAGCGCGGCAAGAACGAGGTCTACGTCAAGGACGAGACCGAGCTGACGGCGATGCTGCTGAACGCCGCGCTCGAGGACGCCGCGCTGTACGTCAACGCCGATGCGCCGCCGATGCGCGGTTCCGGTCTCGACATGCTGGCGCGCCAATGGATGGAAGTGCAGGGCATCGTGCGCCGCCTCGCGCGTCGCTACGATGATCGCCTGCTCGAGACGCTGCTGTATGTGCCGCGCGTGCGGCCGCCGACTTCGATCGTGCCGACTGGCTCGCGGCCTGGGTCGGCGACCTCGACGCCCGTCTCAACACGCTGAACGATGGCGCCCGCAGCTACCAGCTTGGTATCCGCGCGGGCACGGAAGGCCAGCCCGCACGGGTCCAGGTCGTCAAACTCGAACATGGAACGCCGAGCACCCGTTACCTGACGCGGGAGTTCTTCGACTCGGCCGAGTACCAGCGCATCGCCGAACTGGCCGAAACGCTCGCGGGACTGATCGGCCCCGGCGCGCGCGTGACCCGTGGCAACGACGCCCGCGACATCGGTTCGTTCAAGGAAGCGATCGACTGGCTGCTCGACCAAGCCCGCAAGGGACAGAGCATCCAGCGCTACAAGGGCCTGGGCGAAATGAACCCCGAGCAGCTCTGGGACACGACGATCAACCCCGAATCACGTCGACTGATGCAGGTGCGGATCGAAGACGCCGTGGCCGCCGACGAGATCTTCACGACGCTGATGGGCGACGCGGTCGAACCGCGGCGTGAGTTCATCGAAAGGAACGCGCTGGCCGCGGCCAACATCGACGTCTGAGCCGCCATTGCGGCCATGAAGCCTCCCGTTGCCGGCTATCCGCAGCGCGCGTAGCGCAGGCTGCCCCCGTCCGCCTCGACGCGCCTCGCCTCGCCACGTCGCACCAGATGCTCCAGGTGCGCGATGCATTCATGCATCGCCAGCAGCATGTGGAAGCCGCGCAGCCGTTTCATCGTGTACAGCACCGGCAGGCATTCCCAGGCACTGCGCGCGGGCTCGAGTGCCGCGCGCAGCTGCGCGAGATGCTCCAGGTGATGTGCGCGCAAGTCGCGGATGCGCGGCCGCAGGCCGGTGAACGGTCGGCCGTGCGACGGCAGCACCCAGGTGTGTTCCGGCAGCCGTTCGAGGCGATCGAGCGAGGCGAAGTAATCGCCCAGCGGGTCGCTGCCGAATTCGCGCACCGACAGGCTGATGTTCGGTGAGATCGTCGGCAGGATCTGGTCGCCGCTGATCAGCAGCGCGGGCTCGGCGCTGAAGTAAGCCAGGTGCCCGGTGGCATGACCGTCGACTTCGAGCGCTTCGAATTCCCAGTCTCCGACACGCAGCGTCGCGCCATCCTCGAGCGGTTGGCTGACCTGTGGCATCGCGTTGATCGGCGTGTTGTAGCGCGGCGATGGCAGCTGCGCGAAGTAGTCGCGTGCCTCGCTCATGCCGTGCGCGATGAAATAGTCGACCGTGCGCGCCTGCAGTGCCGCGTCGGGTCCGTCGACCATCAGCCGTGCGCCTGGCAACGCGCGCGTCGCCATGCGTACAGGCGGGCGCTCGCCACGCGCCTGCAGCCAGGCCGCGCACCCCATGTGGTCCGGGTGAAAGTGCGTCAGCACGATCTGCCGCAGCGGCCGGTCGGCGAGCCAGCCGGTCTCGAGCTGCTGCCAGACTTCGATACAGCGTTCGGCGGGCAGGCCCGTATCGATCAGCGTCGAGCCCGTGCCATCGTCGATCAGCCACAGGTTGATGTGGTTCAGATCGATCGGCAGCGGCATCCGCAGCCAGCGCAGGCCGGGCGCGAGCTCGAGCATCTCGCCGGCTTCGGGTACCGCCGCCGGCAGGTACTGCAGGCGCGGCACCGCGGTCGGATAGCTTTCCCCTTCACTGGTCAGCTGCGACAACGGGCGATTTCCGACTCGATCAAGCGGCGCTGCGACCGGATCAAGGTCGCGCCCGGCTCGCCCTGCAGCGAGGCTTGCAGCAACGGCAGGGCCTCGTCACAACGCCCCTCGATTCGCGCGATCACGCCTAACGTGTACCGCGGACCCGGATTCATCCAATGGAAGAGCGTCGACGACTCCGCGGCGACCTCGGCAGCCGCTGCGCGCGCGGCCGCGAATTGCCCCTGCTGTGCAAGCGTCAGCGCCCGCTCGAGCCGCAACGCCCGAGTCGCATCGTGCGATAACCCGAGGCTCGAGACGTAGGCTGGTAGCGCGATGTCGAATGCCCGTAGCGCTTCGTCCGGGCGACCGAGCCGACGCAGGATGTGGGCGCGAAGCCCGTTGCCGATGCCGGTGTCGCGTGATAGCGCGTCGCCCTGCTTGCCCGTGAGCGCCAGGGTGTGATCGATCGCCACCAGCGCGGCGTCGAGCTGATCACTCTGGGTCAGCGCCCGCGCGAGATGTGAAGACGCGAAAGTCTCGAACGCACTGTCTGCGCCGAATAGCTGTCGCGCGTCGTCGATCGCGGCCCTGATTTCGCGGGCCGCGAGTTCGGCCTTGCCCGTGTCGATGTAGGCGGAGCCCAGCGCGAAGCGCGCGTCGATGACGCGGGCCGCCGTTGAGTCGTTGCCATGGGCCTGCAACGTGAGTGCCAATGCGCGCTCCGCCGCAGCCTCCGCTTCCGCGAATCGGTTCGCATAGCGCAGCGCGACGGCCAGCACGACGGCGGACTCCAGGCGCAGTGGGTGGCCGGGCGCCACGGCTGTGTCGGCCAGTTCCCGCGCCTGGATCGCGTATGACGCCGCATCGGCACCGCGACCCTGCTCGATCGCGAGGTGCACCGCATGCAGCAGCAGCCGGGCACGCTCGATCGCGGGAAACGGCGTACGTTGGTCCTGCGCGAGCAGCGGTTCCAGCTCTCGCTGGACCTGCGCGGCGCGTCCCATGAAGCGGTGCGATTCGAGCCGCAGCAGCTGCGCCTCCAGACGGCGTGGATCGTCGGCGCGCAGCACGCGATTCGCCAACGACAGCGCCGCATCCGACACCTCGTCGGCGCTTTCGTGATCCGACAGGTTCGACAGGCTCCAGCCTATTGTCGTCAGCAATTCGACGCGCAACTCCGGGCGGGCAGCGAAGTCACGCTCAACGCGCGTTCGAGCCTGGCGCAGCAATGCCACGGCGTCGAGCGAGCGGCCACCACCCTCGAACGGATCGGCGCTGCTGAAGATCGATGCGATGAAGGTCTTGACCTCCTCGGCTCGCTGACGCTCGGCGATCGCGATACGCGCCTGGTTGATCGAGAACACCGTGGCTGCCAGCAGCGCGAGGGCAACACTCGTCGTCGCGGCGACGGCGATCCGATTGCGCTGGATGAAGCGTGTTGCCCGGTACCAGCTGCTGTCGGGTCGCGCGACAACGGGCCGGCCCTCGAGGTGCCGTCGCAGGTCGTCTGCGAACGCCGCGACGGTGGGGTAACGCTCCGCGGCGTCCTTGCGCAGCGCCTTCAGTACGATGACGTCGAGATCGCCCCGCAGTTCGCGCGCGGAAACGGGCACCGCCGTTGACTCTGTCCCGCTCCGGGAAGCGACCATCCTGCTGGGCGCCACGGATTGCGCCTCGAGGATCGCCGCTTCGAGGCTGACTGCCGTGTCGCGCCGCAGGCGATAGGGGCGGGCACCCGTCAGCAGCTCGTACAGCACGACGCCGAGCGAGTAGATATCGGTCGACGTGGTGATCAAGGCGCCACGAATCTGCTCGGGCGATGCGTAGTCCGGTGTCAGGACCCGACCCGCGACCCGCGTCAGCGGCGAGGCCGCGCCGCCGTCGTCATCGGCGAGCAGTTTGGCGATCCCGAAGTCGAGCAGTTTCACCTGACCGGCGTCGGTGACCAGGATGTTGGCTGGCTTGAGGTCGCGGTGCACCACGAGGCGCGCATGCGCGTGGGCCAGCGCCTCGGCCACCTGCAGCACGAGTCGCAGCCGGGCGTCGACATCGAGGTCGTGCCGTGCGCAGTAGCGGTCGATCGCCATGCCATCGATGTACTCGAGCGCCAGGTAGGGTTGGCCGAGTTGCGTGACGCCGGCATCGAGCAGTTGCGCGATGTTCGGATGCTGCAAGCCGGCGAGGATCGTCCGCTCCTGCGCGAGGCGCTGGGCAGCACTGACACCGAGCAGGCCGCGATGCGGCAGCTTCAGCGCGACATGGCGATCGAACAGGCCATCGGCACGCTGCGCGAGCCAGACGCTGCCCATGCCGCCCGCGCCCAGCGGTCGTTCGAGGCGATACGGTCCGAACATCGCGCCGCGATCGAGCGCCGGTTCCGTGTCTGCTTCCGTGTCAGGCAGAGGAAGTCCGGGCAGTGAACCGAGGAAGTCCCGCGACTCCACTTCCGCGGCACGCGCGAGCAGCGCACGCAGCCGCGGCTTCAACGCAGCGTGCTCCTCACCCAGTGAATCGATCCACGCCGCGCGCTGCTCTGGCGCCAGCTCCAGTGCGGTATCGAGCAGATCGCTGAGTGTCGATGCTTGCATGGTCGCAGGTTCCGGACGTAAGCCTTACAGCAGATGCTCCGCAAGCAGCAGCCGCGCCTTTTCCCAATCCCGCCGCACGGTGCGCTCCGTGACGCCGAGCACCTCGGCGATCTGCGTCTCGGTCAGTCC
Source organism: Steroidobacteraceae bacterium (assembly GCA_041395605.1). Classification (GTDB taxonomy): domain Bacteria; phylum Pseudomonadota; class Gammaproteobacteria; order Steroidobacterales; family Steroidobacteraceae; genus UBA964. Next base: position 50,415 of record JAWLAD010000003.1, on the reverse strand, counting down.
GGCGAAGTAGCGCAGCTCGACGACCTGCACCAGCCGGGCGCCGTGCTCCGCCAGTGCCTCGAGTGCATGGTGCACATCGAGGATCTGCGCGGCCCCATCGTCGTTCGCGGCGATCTGGCTGTCGAGCGTCACCGGTCGCTGCGCACCACCGCGGCGTTGCGCCGCGTGCTCACGCACGAGATCGACGATGACGGAGCGCATCACGCGACCGGTATAGCCGAGGAAATGCGCACGATCTTCCAAGGTCAGCCTGCCGGACTGCACGAAGCGCAGGTAGGACTCGTGCACCAGTTCGGTGGTGCCGAGCAGCGCCTGATAGGACGCGCCACGCAGTCGCGCGTGAGCCATGCGCCGCAGCTCGGGGTAGACGGCCGCGTACAGCGCGTCGACAGCACGATCCTCGCCATGCTGCGCGCGTCGAATCAGGTCAGTCAGGTCGCCATCGCTGTTCATGGTCCCGACACTTTATCGGGACGACCCGGCCTTCAGCCACCGTGTCCGGTTTGTTCGGCCAATTCCGTATGCCAGTCGGTGACCCAAGAAACCACGATGGCGCCGCTGCGCGCCAGGGAGACTCCATGACCACGTCCATGACGCTCAAGGCCGTGCTGTTTGCGACGCTCGCAACGGGTACGGCGATCGCGGCGGAACCGCCGCTGCCGATCGAAAAGAAGCCCGCCATGATGCTGTACTTCGGCAAGACGTTAGGTGCGTCGCGCGCGCGCGACGAACTGCCACTGGCGTTCGGCTTGCGACTGCAGTCGACGCCGTTCGCGCGCGGCCCGGCCGCGACAATGTTCGATCTGCGGCACCACGCGGGGCTCGGCGCGACGTTTGCGATGGGCGGCGCGCCGGTATGGGTCTCGAAATCCCTCGCCACCCATCCGCGCTATGCGGCTGCCGCGAACTTCTCGAGCAGCGGCGACAGTTGGAGCAATCCGTGGACCTACGTACTGCTGGGTGCGGTGGTCGCCGGTGGCATGTGCCTGGCCGAGGCCGGGATCTGCGAAGACAACGACAGCGAAGAAAATTACACGCCGCCCGTGGGCATGGGCGCGAGCCAGTGACGCTGCGGGCAGCAGCCATCGCATGGGCCGCCTGTGCGCTGCTGCTGCTCGCCGGCTGCGTCCGCCTGCCGGCGCAATTGCAGGCAGAGCTGTCGGCTGTTGATCCGGTCCGCGCGACCGCGTCCGATGCGCAGCGGGACGCGGTCGCGGTGCGCCGGGCCGCGCATCCTGCGCGGATCGACTGGCGTTCGGTGCCGGTCGAGACAGGCCAGATCGTCGTGCATGAGGCGGTGGATCCCACGTCGTTGTTCGTATCGCTGTTTGCAGAACGCTTTGAACCGTATGTGCACGCCGGTGTCGTCGTCGTCGAGGCGGGCCGGCCCTGGGTCTACGAATCCATGGGACTGATGCTGCCGCGCGCATCCGGCCGCCCGAACGACCGCATGCGTGGCGGCGTGCGTCGCGTGTCGTTGCGTTCGTTCATGGCGCGCAAGGGCGTGTTCGCACTGCATGCCGCGCCAGCCGGCGTCGACAAAAACCGGCTCGTCACCTGGCTCGAGGCGCAACGGCGTGCACGCACGCCGTTCGATGGCTACTTCGATCACGAGGACGCCGACGCGCTGTACTGCGTCGAATTCGTCGCGCGCGCGTTCGCGGCATCGGGCGGGCCCGAATTCGCGCGCACACCTGTCAGTCGCCAGCCATCTTTGGCCGTTGCATTGCGCTGGCTGCAGATCGATACCGATTCGTTCTGGCTCGCAGGCACGTTGCTGCAGGACCAGCCGCGCGTCGCCGCGGGCTCACGCTCGCTGACGGCGGCGCAGGTCGAGGCGTGGTTTGCGATGAAGGCGGAGCTGCACCGGCGCTTCGTCGCAACGAGCCGGCTCGGCGACCTGTTCGAATGGCGGTTGCAGTCGATCCGTTTGCGGCCCCGGGTGGCGGCCTACGTCGCCCGCGGATTGAATGCCGCGCTCGACGAGCCGACGTCATGGCTCACTGACGCGCCGCGACTCGCGGCGGCGAACGCCGAGCGCGCTTTCGGTGCGCAGGCCGCAACGCACTGGACATCGGCCGTACGTTGAGGCGACGCTGCGCACCGGGAGGTGCGCCGCGTGCGGAAGCAGCAGGTTCGGGTGGTGGTCGGCGGGCATGCTTTCGATCGCGCTGCGTTCGATGCCGCGCTGCGAGCCTTGCCCGATGTCGAGGTCGACTACCTGAAGCATCCGGACGCCGCACTGCGCTTGAATCCGCGCGACCTGCACGGGGTCGATGCGCTGCTGCTGTATGACATCCCGGGCATCGATTTCCGTGCGACGCACGATGCGCCGCGGCTGTTCGCGCCGCCGGCGGAGTTCCTGGTGGGTTTCGAGGCGCTGCTGCTCGAGGGTCTCGGCATCGTCGCGCTGCATCACGCGCTGGCGGGGTGGCCAGCCTGGCCCGCTTACGGTGCCGTGCTGGGGGGCTGCTTCCGCTATAGACCGAAGCATGCAGCCGGCGCCGACTTGCCAGACTCGGGTTACGCGACGGACGTCGAATACGGTGTCGATGTCGTCGATCCCTCCCATCCCGTGACGCAGGGCCTGCCGTCCCGGTTCCTGCTGCGCGATGAACCCTATCGTTGCGAGGTGCACGAAGCACGGGTGACACCGCTGTTGCGCGCCGACCGGCGCTACACCAGTGCGCCGTTCGAATCCGCCGCACGCGCCGTCGGCGTCTCCACCTCAAGCGCTGCGGATAGCGCCCAGCCGCCACCCGCGTCGGCCCTCGTGGCCTGGACGCGCGAGGTGTTCGCAAGCCGCATCGTCTACCTGCAACCGGGCGACGGCCCGGCCGCCTTCGGCGATCCGAACTGGCGGCGCTTCGTCGGCAACGCGCTGCACTGGGTCGCGCGGCGCGGCTGAGTGCTCAGCGCATCGCGTTCCAGAACAGCGCGGTGTCGGTGTGCTGGTGGAGTGACTTCACCTTGCCGTCGCGCACTTTCCACACCGTCGCATAGGGCGCCTCAACCTGCTTGCCCGTGGCCTTGAACGTGCCGCGGTAGACGCCGATCGAGACGACGGTATCGCCCTGCGTGACCAGACTGTCGTTGAGCGCCGTGAAATGGTCCCACTGGGTGCCGAGCGGCGTCAGCACGTGCTGCACGATCTGGTCGACCGTCGTGTAGACACCGCCATACGGGTGGCCCCTGGCCTCGTGCCAGACCATGTCGGGCGCGAGCAGGCCGAAGAAGCCGGCCATGTCACCGCGCGCGAACGCGGCATAAACGCCGCTGACGACGGTGGCGGGATCGGTGGTGGTTGCGGTCATGGGCAGCCTCCGGGCGCGGTTCGCAGTTCCAGCGCCGAACTGTGCGTCGGTCTGGCTCGTTTGGCAAACTCCGCCGATGCCCGACGACAAGCTCTTCATCGGCGCCGAGGCACTGTTGCGCGACTCGTTCGCGCTCGGAGCGCAGATCCTGGCCAGCGGCTTCCGGCCCAGCTTCCTGGTCGGTGTGTGGCGCGGCGGTGCACCGATCGGCATCGCGGTGCAGGAGCTGCTGGAGCTGCACGGCGTCTCGACGGATCACATCGCCATCCGCACGTCATCCTACATCGGCATCGATCAGCCGCAGAAGACGGTTCGCGTGCATGGTGTCGACTACCTGGTCTCGCAACTGGACGCCGAGGACCGCCTGCTGCTGATCGATGACGTGTTCGATTCCGGGCGCAGCCTTGAGGCCGTGCTCGACGAACTCGCACGTCGCTGCCGTCGCAACCTGCCGCAGCAGATACGCATCGCGACGGTTTACTACAAGCCGTCGCGCAATCGCAGCCGCCTGAAGCCGGACTTCTTCGTGCACCAGACTGAACGCTGGCTCGTGTTCCCGCACGAGCTCAGTGGCCTGTCTCCCGCGGAGATCGCCGCACACAAGCCTTTCGCCAGCGAGTTCCTGCCGGCCCCGGAAGCCCATGCTGCGCGTTGACCCACAGGCTGAACTCGAGGTGCTGATGGCCTCGCAGTGTCCGCTGATCCTGGTCGAGACACGCGAAGAGGCACGTGCGATCGCCCTGATCCGGGCCGCTGCAATGAAGCTGCATCGCGCGCGCGGTTGGCCCATCTTCCACTGGACGCTGACGGAAGGGTTGGAGCGCATCGACATCAGCAACGGCCCGCTGCTGAAGGGCACCACGGATCCGGAGCCCATGCTGCGCCGGATCAAGGCCGCCCCCGGGCCCGGCATCTACGTGCTGCTGGATTTCCATCCGTTCCTCGAATCGCCACTACACGTGCGACTGATCAAGGACATCGCGCAGGGCTACGAGCAGAGCGCAAGAACGCTCGTGTTCGTCTCGCACGAAATCACCTGGCCTGGAGAGCTGGAACACCTCGCTGCGCGACTGCCGATGCAGCTGCCGACGGTCGCGGAGCGCTCGCAGATCGTCGCGCGCGTCATCAATGAATGGAGCGACGCGCACCGCGGTCGTACGCCGGCGATCGATCCCGCTGCCGAAGCCGCTCTGGCCGACAACCTCGCCGGCCTGACGCAGGCTGACGCGCTGCGACTCGCGCGGCGCGCCGTGTTCAACGACGGCGCGCTGGGAATGGGGGATGTGGCGCAGACCCAGGCGGAGCGCTATCGGTTGCTGAACCGCGCCGGTGTCCTGTCATACGAGCCGGATGTGGCGGAATTCGCCGAGGTGGGCGGCATGAAGCGCCTGCGAGAATGGCTGCAGCAGCGGCGCCCGGCGTTCGAAGCGCGTGCGCAAACACCGGACCCGCCGCGCGGTGTGTTGCTGCTTGGCGTGCAGGGCTGTGGCAAGAGCCTCGCGGCCAAGGCAGCGGCGGCGCTGTTCGGCGTGTCGCTGCTGCGACTCGATGTCGGTACGATCTTCAGCAAGTGGCACGGCGAATCCGAGAAAAACCTGCGCGAATCACTGGCCGCAGCGGATGCGCTGGCGCCCTGCGTGCTGTGGATCGATGAAATCGAGAAGGCTTTCGCGGCGGGCGACAGCGACGGAGGCACGTCGCGTCGCGTGCTCGGCAGCTTCCTGACCTGGCTGGCGGAGAAGCGCAGCCGCGTGTTCGTCGTCGCGACGGCCAACGACATCCAGGCGCTGCCCGCGGAGCTGGTCCGCAAGGGGCGCTTCGACGAGATCTTCTTCGTCGATCTGCCGGATGCCAGCGCCCGTGCCGAGATCCTGCGCATCCAGGCGGCGCGCCGCGGCCTCGTGCTCGGCGCGCGTGAAGCCACGGCGCTCGCCGTCCGGTCCGACGGTTTCACCGGTGCCGAGCTCGAACAGGCCGTTGTCGCGGCGGTCTATCACGTGCAGCAGGGCCCGCAACCGCTCGATGCGCGCGCCATTGCACGCGAACTGGCGCGAACCCGGCCGTTGTCGGTCGTCATGTCCGAGAAAGTCGCCGCGCTGCGCAGCTGGGCCGCCGGGCGAACCGTGCCTGCCGACTGACGGGCACTTCGCGCGCCGTTCAGGCAAGGTTCAGATTCGCCGGACATACTCCGCGCGCCTCATCAGCCACACACAGGGAACGTCACCACATGTATCTGCGTCTCGTCGTCTCCTCCTTGCTGCTCGCCACGCTCGCTGTCCCGGCGCAAGCCGAATGGAAAGGCAAGGGAGAGCTTGGCATCGTGTTCGCCCGCGGCAACAGCGACACCGAAACCGGCAACATCAAGCTCGACATGGCCACGGAGCTCGATCGCTGGAAGCATGGCTTCGGCATCGCCGCGCTGCGCAGCTCCAGCGAAGACCTGCTGACCGCCGAGCGCTACGGCGCCAACTGGCAGTCGGATTTCAAGATCAACGACCGCAGCTTCTGGTTCGGTGGCCTGCGCTACGAGCAGGATGAATTCAGCGGCTTCGACTACCAGGCCAGCGCGACGACCGGCTACGGCTACAAATTCATCGACAGCGACGCAGTCAAGCTCTCTGGCCAGCTCGGTGCGGGTTACCGCCGCAGCAAGAACGCGGTGACGCTTGCCACCGAAGGCGAGGGGATCCTGACAGGCCAGCTCGCTTACGAGCACCAGCTGACGCCGACGACCAAGCTGATCGACAAGCTCGTGGTCGAGTCGGGCTCCGACAACACGTTTGCATCGAACGACCTGTCGCTGCAGGTCAGCATGACCGAGCGACTCGCGCTGTCGTTCGGCATCGGCGTCCGCTACAACTCCGATCCGCCGGCCGGCTTGAAGAGCACGGATACGCTGACGACGGTCAATCTCGTCGTCGCGCTCTGAAGTCGAGCCGACTGCAAGCCTGTTGGGTTAGCCTGTCCCTGCCCGCGCCGATATCCGGCGCGGGCAGGGAGGTTTCATGCTGAGTCGATTCTTTGGGCGGGCGCCAATGGCCGGCGCGTTGCTGGTCGCCTGCGTCACGCTACTGTTCGCGGGCAGTCCAGCCGTGGCTGCCGAGGGCGCCACACCGCAGCGCGCCGTGCTCGTCACCGGCGCGAGCACGGGCATCGGCCGCCGCATCACGGAGCAACTCGCCGCGGACGGACACTTCGTCTACGCCGGCGCGCGCAAGCCAGAGGATCTCGCGGCGCTCGGCAAGATTCCCAACGTCCAGGCAATCCGCCTCGACGTAACCAGCGATGCCGAGGTGGCGGCCGCAGTCCAGACGATCACGCAGGCTGGCCGTGGCCTCTACGGACTCGTCAACAATGCCGGCGTTGCCGTCGTAGGTTCGCTGCGCGACATGAAGCCCGAAGACTTCGACTTCACGATGCAGGTCAATGTCTACGGCCCGTTCCGCGTCACGCAGGCGTTCGCACCGTTGATCATCGCGTCGAAGGGACGCATCACGAACATCAGCTCGATCTCGGGCGTGCTGTCGGGGCCTTCGCTCGGCGCCTACAGCATGAGCAAGCATGCGCTGGAAGCGTTCGGCGATGCCCTCGCCGCGGACATGGCGCCGCTCGGCGTGCACGTGAGCCTGGTCGAGCCCGGCAACTACAACTCGGACATCGGCGCGAGCGCCGCGAAACGTGCACCCGCCCCGGAGCGCTTCACGGATCGCAGCCGTTTCAAGGAGCCGGATGAAGTGGCTGAGGCCGTGCAGCTCGCGCTGTTCGAACCGAATCCGAAGCGGCGCTACCTCGTGGTCCCCGACGCCCGCGAAGCCGAGATCACGATCCGCAAGGCGATCGAGGAACTGGCGCAACTGAACGAGCGCCACGCCTACAGCTACGACCGCGACACGCTCGTGCGCATGCTCGATGAGGCACTCGCGGCGCCACGCTGATCAGGTCGCCAACGACAGCAGCACGTCGACATACTCGCGCGCGCGCGCCGGCTCGTGCAGCGGGTGATGTCCGGCGAAGCGATGCCGCGCGGCCAGCGGCAGCAGTTCGCAGGCGCGCGCGAAGCTGCCGGCCAGCGTGTCGGTCTCCGCGGTCAGCAGCAGCGCCGGTTGCGTGACGGCGGGCAGTCGCGTCTCGAGGTCATACTCCGCCGAGATCGGTGCGGACGACACGAAATCCGTCTCGAGGTAGTCGATCATCGCGGGCCACAGCGTCTCGAGTGTGTCGGCGTTCACGCTGAACCCGGGCAGGTAGTGCTCGTAGGTCGTGCGCACGGTGCGGAACACCAGCGACTCGTGCGTGCCGGCGTCGTCGGGCGCTGGCCGCGGCGCGCGGCGCATCGCCTCGAAGGTTGCGCGCAGTGATGGCGTCAGGAACGGGCAGCCGTCGAGCGCGAGCGTTGCGACGAGCTGCGGGAACCCCCGCGCGAGTTCGGTCGCGACGCAGCTGCCGGTGTGTCCGCCGAGCACCAGCGCATCCCGGAAATCCAGTTGCATCGCCACCTCGGCGACGTTCGCGGCCCAGTCCTGCATCGACCATTTTTCGGGCCGCGCGTCAGACCGACCGTAGCCCAGCAGATCGATGGCTAGCGCATCGCAGCCACGCTCGGCCAGAATCGGCATGATGTGCTGGTACATCCGCGAGGACAGCGGCAGCCAGTGGATCAGCAGCACCCGCTGCCGGCCACCTGCGCCGAGCCGCCGGTAGTGCACCTGCCCGTGCCGCGTGTTCGCGTAAGCTTTGGGAATGGAGTCCTTGGCCATGGTCACCGATCCGCTGGGTTCCGCCGTCGCGCAGAATATCGCGTTCCTCGTGATCGCCAGCCTGTATGTCTGGATCGGCGCGCGGCGCGCCGCCGGCACGGCCGTGTTTCCCGGACCACGGCCGCCGCCGGGCTGGTTCAAGGTCTGGCTGGTCGTGATCTGGCTCGTCGGCCTCGTGCTGCCCATCGTCGCGCTGGTCGTCGAGGGCATGCTCGGCGGCAACCGCGATGCCAGCATCGGCCTCGGGGCCTACCTCGCGATGTTCGTCGCGCAGGTCGCCACCGAGCTGTTCGTCTGGAAGCGCTGGCGCAGTCCGATCTGGGTCATCGTGCCCTGCCTGTACCTGGCGTGGCGGCTATGGCAGATCCACTGGGCCTGGAACCTGCCGGGCGTGGTCGGCTCGGACCTCGCGTCGTTGACCTGCGCGGCACTGTTCGTGCTGTGGGTCATCAACATCGGCGTGCACTTCACCAACATCCCGCTGACGCTGCGCTGGGATCACCACCCGCGCTCCGCGACCTTCCCGTCGCTGCATGATCCGCTGGTGCTGACGCGCGGCGCGCACGATCCGCTCGATGTCGCGCGCGGCGCGAAGTCGGAGTGACGCCATGACCACGACGATCGACCAACTCGTCACCGCAGAGCATGTCGCGCGTTATGCGGCCGATGGTTGCGTCCGCGTCGAGGGCGTGTTCGACGCCGCGACCTGCAACCGCCTCGCCGCCGCGCTCGATGAAGCCGCGCAGGCCTTCGATGCGGGCCGGCTGGTTCCGGCTGCGGGCGCATCCCGCCACCAGAACCCGCCGACGGTGCACCGCGGCGATGGCCAGGTCCAGCTGCGCAACTTCGCGCAGCATGTGCCGGCGCTGCGCGACTGGCTCTGGCACAGCATCGCCGGCGAGCTGGTCGCACGCCTGATGGGTGCGCGCCACGTGCGCTACTGGATGGACGCCTCGTTCATCAAGGAAGGCAGCAGCGCGGACTCCGCGACGCCCTGGCACAACGACGAGTGCACGTTCCCGTTCCGCGGCCAGATGATGCCGTCCTTCTGGGTCGCGCTGACCGACGTGCCGATGGACAACGCCCCGCTCGTGACGCTGGCCGGATCGAATCGAGACCCGTGGCGCTATCACTCGCCGATGTCGAACCCCGACGCGTTCGAGCTCGAGCACATCCCGTGGAGCCACCTCGAGCGGCGCATCGCGCAGCCGGATGCGCCGAAGCAGCTTTGGCCGTGCGCGGCGGGCGACATCCTGCTGATCCACCCGAAGACGATCCACGCGTCGCTGCCGCGCACCGCGCGGTACGCAGGCCGCCGTGTCGCGTTGACGACGCGCTGGCTTGGCGACGATGTGACCTGGCAGCCCAACAGCCTGACGATCCGCATCCCGTCGATCGAATCGACGGGGTTGATGCGTCCCGGCGCGCCGCCGCCGGACGAACTGTTCCCGATCGTCTGGCCAGCGCCGCGTTGACGACGCCCGCGCGGCCGCGCGCCGCGCGTCAGAGAAAGACGTCGCCGCCGTTCGGGCTCAGCGTCTGGCCCTGGAAGTGGCGCGACTCGTCCGACGCGAGGAACACGAACGCGGGCACTATGTCGTCGACATCGGCAATGCGACCCTTCGGGATCGCGCGGCGGATGCCCTCGAGCAGGTCGTCCGGCACGCCGGCGAGGATCGGCGTATGCGTCGCACCCGGCGCGACGCAATTGATGTTGACGTTGCGCGTGCCAATCTCGAGCGCGACCGAGCGCGTCATCGAGATCAGCGCGCCCTTCGCGGCCGTGTAGTGCGCGAAACCGCCAGCACCCTTGTAGGCGAGCTGCGAGGCCGTCGTGATGATCTTGCCGTAGTCCTGGGCGTACATCAGCGGCAGCACGCGCCGGATCAGCAGGAAGGCGCTGCGCAGGTGCACCGCGAGCGTGCGGTCCCACAGCTCGACCGGCGTCGACTCGATCGGCGAGGCCGCCGCGATGCCGGCGTTGTTGACCAGGATGTCGAGCCCGCCGAGCGCGCTGACGGCGCCATCGACGAGCCGCTCGACATGCAGTTCGTTGGCGACGTCGGCCTCGATCGCGAGCGCACGCCGCCCGAGCGCGCGGATCTCGTCGACGACGCCCTGGGCGTTCCCGGCCTGCGAAGCATCCGGGTAGTTCACGACGACGTCGGCGCCCTCGCGCGCGAACGCGAGCGCGACGCCACGGCCGATGCCCGTGCTGCTGCCGCTGATCAGGGCGCGGCGCCCGGCGAGCTTCATCGTGCTGTCTCCTGGTGGCAAACCCGTATTCCGCAGAGTCTACCCGGCATGCTCGAATGCCGGCATGGATACGAACGCGTCCGCGGCGGCCTCGACGCGCGTGGCCCTGGCGGGCTGTGCGCTGCTGCTCGCGAGCGGCTGGTCCGGCGCCTGGTGGGACGAATACAGCCGTGCTGGCTGGTCGACGTGGATCTCGATGTGCCAGACGGGATCCCCCGACTTCCTGAACGTGCTGCGCCTGTATGCGGCGCTGCTGCCGACTTCGCTGATCGCGATGCTGCTGGCCGGCCTCGTCGTGCTCGGGCTGGCGGCGCTCGCCCGCACGCGGCAGTCGCTCGCGATCAGCGGTATCGCCGGCCATGCGGGCTGCATCGTCGCGATGCCGCTGTCGATCTGGCTCTGCGCCAAGGTGTTCAACGAGCCGGCGACCGCCGGCCTGCAGCTGACGTCGATGCTGCTGCTCGATCTCGGCATTGCGTTCACGCTGACCCTGGCGCTGATGAAAGCGCTGCAGCCCGTCGTCGCGGCCTGCTGTCGCGACAGCGTTGGCTACGGCTGAGGCCGGCGTCGAGCCGGCTTCAGGCCGGCGCGTACAGCGGTGTCGCGTCGAGGTAGATCAGGTAGTCGCGGATCTGCGTGCCTTCCATGCCGAACACGGTCACGAACGGCAGCGACACCTTGCCGCCATCGAGGCGCGTGTAATGCACCACGCCTTCCGTGATGACATGCGCCGGTGCGGTCCAGACCTGCAGCAGTTCGTGGCGCAGCGCGGCAATGCTGCCGAAGAACCCCGTGACGGCCGCACCGATGTCGGCGTGGCCGACCGCAGCGGGCAGGTTGCCGAACCTGAAGCGCGCGTCGGCCGCGAGGAACGACAGGAAACGCGGCACGTCCTGCGCGTCGATGCTGGCGAACAACGCGGGCAGCCAGTCTGGTGTCGCCTGCATCGCGGCCTGCGTGGCCCGTTCGATCTGTTCCATCGGGACTTCCTCCGTACCGTGCCAGCCTCAGTCGCGCGCGCGCGCCGCTCGCAGCAACCGCCACTCACCGTCCTCGTCAACCAGTTCGATGACGAAGCGGTCCCCATCGACCGACAGGCCGGCGCCGCGGCTCACCGACGCAACCTGCAGCCGTACGCGGGCACGGTTGGATTCCGGGAACTCGATGCCCTGTACGGCGACCAGCAGCTCGAGGCGCGGGTTCAGCGCAAACCAGCCGCGCACGAAGGCACGCAGCGCGGCGGTGTCGCGCCCCGCGTCGTCGCCGTAGTCGGCGGAGACGAGATCCATCGCGGCGCCGACATCGCGGGCTTCGGCGGCGGCTTCCGCCGCGTCGAGCACGGCGCGCACCGCCGTCTCGCGATCGGGCGCAGCACTGCAACCGGCGAGCACGGCACCGAGCAGCAGCGCGCACAGACGACCGCGAAGCGCCGTCATGCCGCCGGCCCGTCCGGGATCTGCAGCAGTTTGAGCCGCGCGCCGGCGCCACTCCTGAGCTGCACGCTCGCGCGCGACACGCGAAAATGCTCCGCGACCAGGCGCACCAGTTCCGCGTTTGCCTTGCCGTCGATGGGTGCCGATTTGAGTTTCGCGAGCCACACGCCGTCCGCGCGCTGCGCGAGCGAACTCTCGCGGGCGTTGGGCTTGACCTGGATCCGCAGCGTACGCATCGTCGACATGGTAACGAGGACTCGCGCATGAGAAAAATCACATTGCTGTTGGGCAGTCTGGCATTGGCCGGTTGCGCCGCGACGGCGGCCGCGCCACCCGCTGCCAGCAGCGCGGCCACACCGCAGGCAATCACGGCGCCGCAGACGGCCAACGTGCCGCAGCCCGTCGTCGGACAGGCGGCCGGTATCGCCAACCGCTTCGGCGCGGAGCTCATGGGCAAGCTGCAGTCGGCCATGGCGGCCGGTGGGCCGGTCGCGGCCATCGAGATCTGCCAGGTCGAGGCGCCGGCGATCGCGAGCCGACTGTCGCGCGAGACCGGCTGGCAGGTGCATCGGGTCGGCACGCGCGTGCGCAATCCGCACACGGGCCAGCCGGATGCCTGGGAACAGTTCGCGCTGCAGGAACTCGATCGCCGCGTGCGTGCCGGCGAACCGGCCGAGCAGCTCGTGATCGCGACGACGGTCAAGGAACCGCAGGGCGATGCGCATCGCTACATGCGCGCGATCGTCACCGGGCCGCTGTGCCTGGCCTGTCACGGGACGCCGGAACAGCAGTCACCCGAACTGCGCGCAGCACTCGCGAAGGCGTACCCGCATGATGCAGCGACCGGCTATGCACCGGGCGAGTTGCGCGGTGCGTTCTCGCTGCGACGGCCCGTGGCGGCTGCAGCGCACTGAGGCGGTCACTCAGGCCGCCGCCGTCTTCTCTGCGCGGATCCGCGCGATCTCCGCCTCGATCCAGGCTTGCGCCTCGGCGTTGATTTCGCGGGCGTCGCGGCCGGCGGCCGCGATCGGCGCGCCGACCGACACCGTGATCACGCCCGGTCGCTTCAGCAGTCCGCGCCGCGCCCAGTAATAACCCGAGTCATGCGCGACCGGCACGACGACGGCGCCGGCGCGACTCGCGAGCAACGCCCCGCTGACGCCGTACTTGCGCGTCTCGCCGGCCGCGACGCGCGTCCCTTCCGGGAACACCAGCACCGACAGTCCCTCTCGCAAGCGTTGCTCGCCGGTGTTGATCACGAGGTTCACCGCCGACGTGCCCGCGGACCGGTTGATCGGGATCATGCGCAGCTGCGCGAGCCCCCAACCGAAGAACGGGATCCACATCAGCTCGCGCTTCAGCACCAGTGACTGCGGCCGTCCGATCACGAACTGCGCGACCGTCTCCCAGGCCGACGCATGCTTCCACAGCGTCACATGCGCGCCATCCGGAAAGTGCTCGCGGCCGCGCACTTCATAGCCCAGGCCGCACAGCAGCCTGAGGCCGCCGAGTACGGCATGCGCATAGATGCGCGCCAGCGCGAAGCGCGCCTGGATCGGCAGCACCAGGCACACGACGACGAAGAACATCGCGTACAGCAGCGTCCAGACCAGGAAGTACGCGGTGAAGATGAACGAGCGCAGCAGCTGCATGGTGCTGACGGCCCTAGCCAGGCAGCTTCGACAGGTCGGCGATGCGCCCGAACAGCCCGCCGAGGCTGCCGAGCAGCGCGAGCCGGTTCGCGCGCAGCGCGGGATCGGGGTCGTTGACCATCACGGCGTCGAAGAATGCATCGACCTCGGCGCGCAGCTGCGCCAGCGTCGCGAGCGCGGCGGCATAATCGCGCTGCGCGAGTGCCTGCTCGACGGGCGTGCGCACGCGCGCGAGCGCGGCGGCCAGGGCCTGCTCGGCCGGTTCTCGCAGCAGCGCCGGGTCGATGGTGCTGGCAGTGCCGGCCTCTGACTTGCGCAGGATGTTGGCGATGCGCTTGTTGGCGGCGGTCAGCGCGGCGGCTGCGGGCTGCATCAGGAAGCCGGCGAGCGCCCGCAGTCGCGCGTCGAGATCGAGCAGCGAGCGCGGCTCACTCGCGAGCACCGCATCGAGCTGCTCGCCAGTCGTCGTAAAGCCGGTCGGCCCGGTCGGGCCGCTCTCGAGGTAGTAGGACCGCAGCCGCTCGAGCACGTACTGGTGGACGTCGTCGTCGGCGGTCGACGACTTGACCGGCTGGGCCGCAACGGCTGCCTCGATGCACCGACGCAGGTCGAGGTCGACCTTCAATTCGATCAGCAGTCGCAGCACGCCGATCGCCGCGCGCCGCAGCCCGAACGGGTCCTTGGCGCCGGTCGGCTTCTGCCCGGTCGCGAAGATGCCGGCCAGCGTGTCGAGCCGGTCGGCCAGCGCGACCGCGAGGCCGACCCGGGTCGCCGGCAGCGCGTCGCCGGCGCCGCGCGGCAGGTAGTGCTCGCGGATGCCCTGGGCGACGTCGGCCGGCAGGCCGTCGGCCGTCGCGTAGTACGCACCCATGACGCCCTGCAGCTCCGGGAACTCGCCGACCATGCTGGTCACGAGGTCGCATTTGGCCAGCAGGGCACATTGACTCGCCAAAGAAACATCAGCACCGATTTCAGCCGCAATTGTTCTGGAAAGCGTCGCAACGCGGCGGGCTTTGTCGCCGACCGAGCCGAGCTTGGCCTGGAAGGTCACGCTGTCGAGGGCCGGTGCGCGGCTCGCCAGGGTCATCTTGCGGTCCTGGCGGAAGAAGAACTCGGCGTCGGACAGGCGCGGCCGCACGACTCGCTCGTTGCCGGCGCGGACCTGGGCCGGGTCGCGGCTCTCGATGTTGCTGATCGTGATGAACGTCGGGAGCAGCTCACCGGCGGGGTTCTCGAGCGGGAAGTAGCGCTGGTGCTCCTGCAATGTCGAGATCAGGACCTCGCGCGGCAGTTCGAGGAAGCGCGGTTCGAAGTGGCCCTCGACGGCAACCGGCCACTCGACCAGTGCGGTGACCTCATCCAGCAGCGCATCGGACATCACGGCGCGGGCGCCGAGCGCGCTCGCCCGCGCGGTTACTGCGGCGCGGATCTGCTCCCGGCGCGCGGCGAAGTCCGCGATGACTTTGCCCTGCTGCAGCAGCGCGGTCGCGTAGTCCGCCGGACGCGCGAGTTCGATTGCCGCGGGCGCCATGAAGCGGTGGCCGCGCGTGGCGCGGCCGGCGTGGACGTCCAGCAGCGTCGCGTCGAGCACGTCTTCACCGAACAGCATGACGACCCAGTGCACCGGGCGCACGAACTCGGCGCTGCCCGCGCCCCAGCGCATGCGCTTCGGGATCGGCAGCGCATCGAGCGCCGCCTGGATGAACCCGGGCAGCAGCGACGCCGTCGCGGCCCCTGGCTTCGTGCCGCTGTAGTACAGGAACTCGCCCTTGCCTTCCCTGACGCGTTCGAGGGCTTCGATCGCGACACCACAGCTATCGGCGAACGCGATGGCGGCGCGGGTCGGTGCACCGGCCTTGTCGAACGCCGCGTTGACCGGCGGGCCGCGGCGCTTGATTTGCTGCAACGGTTGCTCGGTCGCGAGCGCGCGGACCAGGAGCGCGAGCCGGCGCGGCGCCGCGAAGGACTCGAGGCCGGCGTGCGCGAGGCCGGCGTTCGCGAGCGATGCGGCGAAGTGCTCTCGCAGCGCGTTTTCAAGGTCGCGCAGCGCCTTCGGTGGCAGCTCTTCGGTGCCGAGCTCGAACAGGAAATCGCGCGTGCTCATGCGCCCGCCTTCGCGGCTGAGGCGGCGGGTGCTGTAGCCGGCACACGACCCGACGCATCGCCCATCGGGAAACCGAGCGCCTCGCGGCTGTCGTAATAGGCCTGCGCGACGGCGCGCGCGAGCGTGCGCACGCGCAGGATGAAGCGCTGCCGCTCGGTCACGGAAATGGCGCGGCGCGCGTCCAGCAGGTTGAACGTGTGCGATGCGCCCAGCATCTGCTCGTACGCCGGCAGCGCGAGCTTCGCGGCGAGCAGCGCGTTGCAGGCCGCTTCATGTTCGTCGAAATGGCGGAACAGCACGGCCGTGTCGGCGTGCTCGAAGTTGTAGGCCGACTGCTCGACTTCGTTCTGGTGATAGACGTCGCGATAGGTCACCGGCCCCTGCGGCCCGACGGTCCAGACGATGTCGTAGACGCTCTCGACGCCCTGCAGGTACATCGCGAGGCGCTCGAGTCCGTAGGTGATCTCGCCCGCGACCGGCCGGCAATCGAGGCCGCCGACCTGCTGGAAGTAGGTGAACTGCGTGATCTCCATGCCGTTCAGCCAGACTTCCCAGCCGAGGCCCCAGGCGCCGAGCGTCGGCGATTCCCAGTTGTCCTCGGCGAAGCGGATGTCATGGGTCAGCGGATCGAAGCCCAGCATCCGCAGCGACTCGACGTACCTGTCGAGGATGTCGGGCGGTGACGGCTTCATCAGCA
This sequence comes from Steroidobacteraceae bacterium, assembly GCA_041395605.1. Classification (GTDB taxonomy): domain Bacteria; phylum Pseudomonadota; class Gammaproteobacteria; order Steroidobacterales; family Steroidobacteraceae; genus UBA964. The sequence continues at coordinate 34,202 of JAWLAD010000003.1, read as the reverse complement.
CCTGGAACTGGTAGTAGCGCTGCAGCCGGAACGGGTTGTCGCCGTAGCGGCCATCGGTGGGCCGGCGCGACGGCTGCACGTAGGCGGCGTTCCAGGGTTCCGGACCGATCGCGCGCAGGAAGGTCGCGGTGTGGAAGGTGCCGGCGCCCATTTCCTTGTCATACGGCTGCAACACGACGCAGCCCTGGTCGGACCAGAACTTCTGCAGCGCGAAGATCAGTTCCTGGAACGTGAGGCGCGCTCGGGGCGCAGTGTCTGGCATGCGGGGCTCGCTGGTCGGGGCCGGGAGTTCACCGGAATCGTTCATTATAACGAGACGGCTTCGCGGCGCTTCGACGCGCGGGCCGCCCTGGGAGTACACTAAGCCATCCCCAGCCCATGCCCCTTGCACCCCGCTTCGCTTCGGGGAGCTCGGCGGAGGTGTCCGTGTTGTCCGTAGTCCGCGCTACTTCCCGACGCCGCAGCTCGCGCCAGGCTGCGCCGGCACTCCGTGTCCTGCTGCCATGGGTCGCCGGCCTGCTGCTCGCAGCCTGCGGCGCTGGCGGTCCGCCTCAGATGCCGCCGCCGGCTGTCAGCGTCGCCGAGGTCGTGCAGCAGGCCGTCACCGAGTGGGACCCCTACGAGGGTCGCATCACGGCGATCGAATCCGTCGAGCTGCGGCCACGGGTCAGCGGCTATCTCGCCGGCGTGCATTTCCGCGAAGGCAGTCGCGTCGCGAAGGGTGCGCTGCTGTTCACCGTCGATGACCGTGAATACCGGGCCGCGCTCGACAGCGCGCGCGCCAACACCGCCCGCGCCGCCACCCGCGCCGACGTGGCGCGCATCGAAGCCGAGCGTGCCGAAAAGTTGCGTGCCGGTCGCGCGATCTCCGACGAGGAGCTCGAGGGCCGGCGCGGCGAGCTGCGCCAGGCCGAGGCCGATCTTGCCGCGGCGCGCGCGCAGGAGCGCCAAGCGGCGCTGAACGTCGAGTTCACGCGCATCACGGCGCCGATCGCTGGCGTCGCGAGCTCGGCGCGCGTGCGGCCCGGCAATCTCGTCAATGCCGGCGAGACGCTGCTGACCACGGTCGTGTCGGTCGACCCGATCTATGTCGAGTTCGAGGGCGACGAGCGCATGTACCTGCGTTACCAGGCGATGGCGCGACGCGGCGAGAGGCCCAGCTCGCGCGATGCCCGCAATCCGGTGCGCGTGGGCCTCGCCGATGAGGACGGCTATCCGCACCAGGGCGAGATGGTCTTCGTCGACAACGCGCTCGATCCGGGCACGGGCACGATCCGCGCGCGCGCGCAGCTGTCGAACAAGGACGGCTTCTTCACGCCTGGCCTGTTCGCGCGGGTGCAGCTGCAGGGCGGCGGCCCGCGCGAGGCCTTGCTGATCAATGACCGGGCCGTGCTGACCGACCAGGACCGCAAGTACGTCTACGTGGTCGGTAGCGACAATCTCGCGCAGCGTCGTGATGTCGTGCTGGGCTCGCGCGCCGGCGGCCTGCGCGTCGTCACCAGCGGGCTCACCGCGGGAGAGCGTGTCGTCGTCAACGGCGTGCGCAAGATCTTCTTCCCCGGCATGCCCGTCGCACCGACGCTCGTGCCGATGGACAAGCCCGATCAGCCGCCCGCAGAGCCCGCTGCCCCGCAAGCATGAAACTCGACGCAGCGCGTTTCTTCATCGACCGCCCGATCTTCGCGGCGGTGCTGTCGATCCTGTTCCTGGTCGCGGGCCTGCTCGCGATCCCGGCGCTGCCGCTGAGCGAATACCCGGACGTCGCGCCACCGACCGTGCAGGTGCGCGCGGTGTACCCAGGCGCGAACCCGACCACGATCTCGCAGACCGTCGCCGCGCCGCTCGAGGAAACGGTCAACGGCGTCGACGACATGATCTACATGAAGTCGGTGTCGGGCACCGACGGCATCATGACGCTCGATGTCGTGTTCAAGGTTGGCACCGATGTCGACCTCGCGCAGGTGCAGGTGCAGAACCGCGTCTCGCAGGCCCTGCCGCGACTGCCGGAGGCCGTGCGCCAGCTCGGCGTGGCGACCGTCAAGTCTTCGCCGAACCTGACGATGGTCGTGTTCCTGAACTCGCCGGACGGGCGTTACGACCCGCTGTACCTGCGCAACTACATCCTGCTGAACATCCGTGACGAACTGAACCGCATCGAGGGCGTGGGCCAGGCCTTCATCTTCGGCGGCGGCGACTACTCGATGCGCATCTGGCTCGACCCGGAGAAGACCGCGGCGCGCGGCATCTCCGCGGGCGATGTCGTGCAGGCGCTCCGGGAGCAGAACATCCAGGTGTCGGCCGGTTCGATCGGCGCGCCGCCGCAGCCGCGCACGAGCGATTTCCAGCTGTCGATCAATCTGCAGGGGCGGCTCGAGTCGGTCGAGGAGTTCGGCGACGTCATCGTCAAGACCGGGCCGCGCGGCGAGCTGACCCGCATCCGCGACATCGCGCGCGTCGAGCTCGGCGCGTCGGAGTATTCACTGCGTTCGCTCAGCGACGGCAAGGGCAGCGTCGCGATCCCGATCTTCGAGGCGCCGGGCGCCAACAGCATCCAGATGTCGGACGACGTGCGCGCGACCATGGCGCGCCTCGAGAAGAACTTCCCGCCGGGCCTGACCTGGTCGGTCGACTACGACCCGACCGTGTTCGTGCGCGCCTCGATCAAGTCCGTGATCGCGACGCTGCTCGAGGCGGTGCTGCTGGTCGTCATCGTCGTCGTGCTGTTCCTGCAGACCTGGCGCGCGTCGATCATCCCGCTGCTCGCGGTGCCGGTGTCCATCGTCGGCACGTTCGCGGTGCTGCTCGCGCTCGGTTTCTCGATCAACACGCTGACGCTGTTCGGCCTCGTGCTCGCGATCGGCATCGTCGTCGACGACGCGATCGTCGTCGTCGAGAACGTCGAGCGCAACATCGAGGCGGGCCTCGCGCCGCGCGACGCCGCGCATCGCGCGATGGGCGAGGTGTCGGGCCCCATCATCGCGATCGGCCTCGTGCTGACGGCGGTGTTCGTGCCGCTCGCGTTCATCGAGGGCGTCACCGGCCAGTTCTACCGGCAGTTCGCCGTGACCATCGCGATCTCGACCATCATCTCGACCATCAACTCGCTGACGCTGTCGCCGGCGCTTGCCGCGGTGCTGCTGCGCCCGCACGATGCGCCGCCGGATCGCCTGACACGCTGGATCGAACGCTCGCTCGGCTGGGTTTTCGGCCCGTTCAATCGCGGCTTCCGCCGCGCCGGCGACGGCTATGCGAACCGCGTCGCCGGCCTGCTCGCGCACCGTCGTTACGCGATCGCGGGCTACGCGGTGATGCTGGTGCTCGCGGTGCTCGCGTTCCGTGCCGTGCCGGCCGGTTTCATCCCGGTGCAGGACAAGCAGTACCTGTTCGCCGGCGCACTGCTGCCAGAAGGTTCGTCGCTCGACCGTACCGAAGCCGTCGCGCGACGCATGTCCGACATCGCGCGCGCGGTGCCGGGCGTCACGAACATCGTCGCGTTCCCGGGCCTGAACCCGATCCAGAACTCGAACACGCCGAACTACCTGACGATGTTCGTCGGGCTGTCGCCCCAGGGCGAGCGCGACGCAACCGCGATCGAGATCGCGACCCAGCTCAATATCGCATTCAGCGAGATCCAGGAGGGTATCGGGTTCGCGCTGATGCCGCCGGCACTGATCAGCCTGGGCAATGCATCCGGATTCGAGATGTACGTGCAGGACCGCGGCGGGCTGGGCTTCGGCGCGCTGAACGACGGCGTGCAGCAGCTGATAGGCCGGATGCGCCAGACGCCGGGCTTCGATCCGTTTTCGCTGCTGTCGAGCTTCCAGGCCAACGTGCCGCAACTCGAGGCGGTCGTGGATCGCGCCCGCGCCAAGCAGCAGTCGGTTGCGTTGACGGATCTGTACGAGACGCTGCAGGTGTACCTGGGTTCCGCCTACGTCAACGATTTCAACCTGCTCGGCCGCACCTACACGGTTTATGCACAGGCCGATGGCCCGTTCCGCGACGAAGTCAGCGACATCGGCCGGCTCAAGGTGCGCAACGCCGCCGGCGACATGGTGCCGATCGGCGGCCTGGTCGACGTGCGCCAGTCGTTCGGGCCTGATCCGGTGGTTCGCTTCAACGGCTATCCGGCGGCCGACCTGTCGGGCGCGCCGGATCCGGCGCAGATGTCGTCGGCACAGGCGATGGACGCTGCGATGCGCATCGCGGCCGGGACGCTGCCGAGCGGCTTCACGACCGAGTGGTCGGGCCTGTCCTACCAGCAGGCGACGCAGGGGAACGCGGCGCTGGTCATCTACCCGTTGTGCGTGCTGCTCGTGTTCCTGGTGCTGGCCGCGCTGTACGAGAGCTGGTCGCTGCCGCTGGCCGTGATCCTGATCGTGCCGCTGTGCCTGCTGTCCGCGATCGGCGGCATCTGGCTAGTGAACTTGTTCCACGGCGTTTACCTCGGCATTTTCGGCTCCACGGCGCCACCGACCTTCCTCGACAACAACATCTTCACGCAGGTCGGTCTCGTGGTGCTGATGGGCCTCGCCTGCAAGAACGCGATCCTGATCATCGAGTTCGCGCGCGAGCTCGAGCAACAGGGTCGCGATACGGTCGCCGCGGCGATCGAGGCCTGCAGGCTGCGCCTGCGGCCGATCCTGATGACCAGCTTCGCGTTCATCATGGGCGTCGTGCCGCTGGTGTTCGCGAGTGGCGAGGGGTCCGAGATCCGCCATGTCATGGGTGTCACGGTGTTCGCCGGCATGCTCGGCGTGACGTTCTTCGGCCTGTTCCTGACGCCGGTGTTCTACGTGATCCTGCGCCGCATGGTGACGCGCCATGCGTAGCGCGCTGCGACTGCTGCCATTGGCGTGCGCGCTCGCGGCCGCGGGCTGCGCGATCGGTCCGTCGCCGCGCACGCCCGAGCGCCCATTGCCGCCGGCGTTCGTCGAAGCGCAGGGCTTCGAGACCGCCACGGTCGTGCCGGGCATCTGGCGCGCCTACCAGGAACCCGAACTCGATGCGCTGATCGAACGTGCGCTGCGCGAGAACCGCTCGATCGCGCAGGCCGCGGCACGGCTCGACGAGTCGCGTGCGCTGCGCGGCCTGACGGTGTTCGGCCTGTTGCCGACCATCACGGCGAACGCCGACCGCGAACAGAGCAGCCCCAGCCAGTTCGATCCTTTCCTGCCGCCGAACCAGCCCGACACGGTCGTGTATCGCGTGGGTGCCGACGCGTCCTGGGAGCTCGATTTCTTCGGCGCGGCCCGCCGTGCTGCACAGGCGGCACGCTCCGACACGGCCGCGCTCGAAGCTGACCTCGCTGCGGCGCGTGCCGCGACCGTCGCCGAGGTGGCGCAGACCTGGTTCGCGCTGCGTGGTGCACAGGCCCGCCGCGACCTGCAGCAGCGCACGCTCGATAACCTGGGCGAAAACGTCAAGGTGCTCGAGTTGCGCGTCGAAGCGGGCCGCGGCACCGATTTCGACGTCGCGCGGGCGCGCACGCTACTGGCGGACGTCGCGACGCGCCTCCCCGAGACGCGCGCCGAAGTCACGCGCCAGGAGCAGCGCCTCGCCGTGCTGGTCGCGGCGCCGGTCGAACAGCTGCGCGCGGAGCTGCTCGCGGCGACCAGGCCGCTGCCGCCGCCGGCTTCGCTGACGGCGATCGGCACGCCCCAGGACTGGCTGCGCCGGCGCCCCGACGTGCGCGCCGCCGAGCGGCGGCTTGCGTCGGCCACGGCGCGCATCGGGGTCGAGCAGGCGAACTTCCTGCCACGCATCTCGCTACTGGGTGGCTTCGGCTATACGTCCCAGGAGCGCGGCGAACTGTTCGACGCCGACGCGCAGCGCTGGCGCTGGGGTCCTTCCCTGTCGTGGAGCTTCCTCGATGTTGGCCGCGTCCGCCAGCGCGTGCTTGCCGCGAGGGCGCGCGAGCGCGAGGCACTGGCGGCCTTCGACGAGACGCTGCTGCGCGCGCTCGAGGAGACCGAAGGCGCACTCGCGACCTACCGAGCCGCGAACGAATCGCTCGCGGCGGCGTCGATGGGTCTGGAGGCCGCGCGTCGCGCGACCGGGATCGCGCAGCTGCGCTACGACGCCGGGGCCAGTGATTACCTCGCGCTGCTCGACGCGCAGCGCACCCTGCTCGATTTCGAGCAGCGCGCCGTGGAGACTGCCGTCGCACGCGCTTCGGCGCTCGCATTGCTGCAGCGCGCACTGGCCGGGGATTTCGGGCGCGCGGCGGACTGAGGCTCGGACCGACTTCTCACTGCCCCAGCAATTTCAGTTCGTAGACATGCGTGATGCGCTCGCCGTCCCAGGCATAGCGCAGGTGCACGCTCTGGCGTACGTTCGAACCGAGCCGCGGCCGGAAGGCCGCGAGGTTCTGCGCGCCCCTGCGCCGCACGCTGTCGTAGGCGATGCCATCCGCGCCGCGCGTGCGCAGCGCGCGGGCGAGCGCCTGCGAAGCGCTGTAATCATCACGGTCGTAAACGGCCTGGAAGCGCGCATCCTCGCTGCGGCCGCGCAGGTCGTGGAACCGGCCAGCGACATCGATGAGGTAGCAGCGCAGTTCGACTTCGGTCGCCGGCTCGCGCGTGGCGCGCAGGAAGCGTTCGCGATGGTGGCGCGTCTCCGCAATGGCCGTCTCGAGCGTGTCCGCGACATACAGCGCGCCATGGGTTGCATCGGCGAAGCGGCTGCCGTCCGGATGCAGGTGCGTGAACGGCGCCATCAGGATCGTCGCGCCCGGACCCGAGACCCGGTCGGCCACGGGGACCAGCGAGATCTCGCCGGTGGCATCGCGAACGCGCGGGTTGGTCAGTGACTCGAGTGCGTGCAACGCATCCCAGTCCGCCGGCTCGGCGATGCGTTCGAACAGGTCGATGGGCGGGAAGCGGCTCGCGACGAGCCTGAATCCAGGTTGCCAGTGCAGCTCGACGGTTGGCAGCGCGCGGGCGAGCTCAGCCGCGCTGCGCATCGAGGTACTGCCGGACGACGTACAGGTCGGCGACCCGGCCGGACAACATCCGCTCCAGCGCCGTGCGGCCACCGAACGGCGCGGCGTCATTGGGGCGCCGCAGCCATTCATCGGCACGCACGGGATCCGTGAACAGCAGTTGCAGCGCCTTGTAGATGCCGAGCAGGTACGACAGCCGCTCCAGCGTATCGACGGGCAAGTCGACGGGGGGATCCTTGCGCCACTTGAAGTAGGTCGAGCGGGACTTGATGCCCAGCAAACGCATCTGCTCCGCGACCGTCAGGTGCCAGGCGGATGCAATCTGCTCGAACGCCCGCAGACCGGCTGCGCCAAGTCGCCCGGTGCCTGGTGTGCCAGCCGCATCCTGAACCCGCATGTGCATGTGTCTATTTATAGATCGATAAATACGCGATGTCCATAAAAGGACGCTCTCGATCAGTGCGATCCTGTCGAAGTCGCACTGTCATCGCGCCACAGCGCTGAGAATTGCACTACAGTAGTGCAGCGCTGCCGGCGCAAGATGTATAACCTATTGTTTTTAATGAAATCAAAGCTTGGCACGACGACTGCATGGGTGGGGCGCCGCTGTCGCACTGTCGTGGTGCTGTGCGGGTGGCCTATAACGAAGACCCTTCCGGAGGCGAAATGACCCCTAGCGATGTAATCAAGCTGATCAAGGACAAAGACGTGAAGTGGGCGGATCTGCGCTTCACGGACACGCGTGGCAAGGAACAACACGTGACGATCCCGGCCAAGCTGGTCGATGACGGCCTGTTCCGCGACGGCAAGATGTTCGACGGTTCGTCGATCTCCGGCTGGAAGGGCATCAACGAGTCGGACATGATCCTGATGCCGGAAGCGGGCACCGCGGTGCTCGACCCGTTCTTCGAGGACGCCACGGTCAACATCCGTTGCGACGTCATCGAGCCCGCGACGATGCAGGGCTATGAGCGCGATCCGCGCTCGCTCGCGAAGCGCGCCGAGGCCTACCTGAAGAGCACGGGCATCGCCGACGGCGCGATGTTCGGCCCCGAGAACGAGTTCTTCATCTTCGACAGCGTGCGCTGGAAGAACGAAATGCGCGGCGCCTCGTACGACATCGACTCCGCGCAGGGCGCCTGGAACAGCAATACCGACTATCCGGAAGGCAACAAGGGCCATCGTCCCGGCGTCAAGGGTGGCTACTTCCCGGTGCCGCCCGTCGACGCCTACCAGGACATCCGCAATGCGATGTGCTCTGCCTGCGAAGAGCTTGGTCTCGTCGTCGAGGTGCACCATCACGAAGTCGCGACCGGCGGCCAGTGCGAAATCGGCATCGGCGCCGGTGGCCTCGTCAAGAAGGCCGACGAAGTGCAGATCCTGAAGTACGCCGTGCACAACGTTGCGCATGGCTACGGCAAGACGGCGACCTTCATGCCGAAGCCGCTCGTCGGTGACAACGGCTCGGGCATGCACGTCCACCAGTCGCTGCAGAACAGCGAGCGCTGTTCGCCGGCCACGACAAGTACGGCGACCTGTCCGAGCTCGCGCTGTACTGCATCCGTGGCGGCATCATCAAGCGCGCAAGGCCTGGACGCATTCACGAACGCGGGCACCAACAGCCCCAGCGCCTGGTGCCGGGGTTTCAGGCACCGGTCATGCTCGCCTACTCGGCTCGCAGCCGATTCGGCTGATCCGCATTCCAGGTTCGTCGCGAACCCGAAGGCGCGCCGCATCGAAGTGCGCTACCCGGACTCGTCGGCCAACCCGTACTTCGCGGTCACGCGATGATGATGGCTGGCCTCGACGGCGTCAGAACAAGATCCACCCGGGCGATCCGGCCGACAAGGATCTGTACGACCTGGAGCCCCGAAGAGGCGAAGCACATCCCGACCGTGTGCCACTCGCTCGACATGGCGCTCGAGCTTACCTCGACAAGGACCGCGAGTTCTGACGCGCGGTGGCGTGTTCACGAACGACGTGATCGATGCCTACATCGGCCTGAAGATGCAGGAAGTCACGCGTTTCCGCATGAGCACCGCATCAGGTCAGACTCGAGCTGTACTACAGCTGCTGACGCAGACCATTGAACCGGTCTCCGGGCATGAACTGGGGGGTGTGGTGAAGCTTCGCGGCCACCCCGCTTTTTGCCAGGCGGATTGTAGACTCGGCCCGTGTTTCGGTGGTCAGGGTTTGCAGTCGCGCTGTACGCGACTAAGGTGGGGCTATGGACCGCTCACCGGCCCGCGAAACTTCTTGCCGGCCCCGCCGGCCTTCCGTGGCGCTGCTTGCGCTGTGTACGCGGCGTCGTTCGTCCACGCGGCGGCCGCGGCGGGCGTTTATGTCTGGTACGACAAGGACGGCCGTCCCCAGTACAGCGATCGGCCGCAGGCGGGCGCGAGGAGAAAGTCGCGGTGACCCCCGCGCAAACCTACGAAGCACCGAGAACGGTTGCCGACGTGCCCGCAACGCCCTCGAACCAGCGGCGCACGGAAGCACCGCAGGCCGCCTGCCGTATCGTCTCGCCACTCGCCGACGAAGTGTTCCTGAACGTGCCGTCCATCACCGTGACGGCGATGGGTCCACCACGCGGTACACCCCGGCTGCTGCTGAACGGCGCCTCGATTGCATCGCCGGACGGCAAACCCAGCTTCACCGTGACGCCGATTCCGCGCGGCACCTACACCGCTGTCGTCGTGTTCGATGGCGGACTCAACACGCCTCTGGCCCGCACGGAACCCCGTCGTGTTCCACGTGCAGCAGCCCTCGATCATCCGTCCGGCCGCGCCGAAGCCAAAGGCCTGATCGCTCGCCGCAACGCGGACCGCACTGCAGCCGGACGCACCTGCGTGGAGGACTGCGATGGCGGTTGAGCAGTACTTCGCGTCGCCACTGTCGCACTACGATCCGGCGGATCTGCTCGATGCGCTGGCCACCGGTATCGTCGTGCTCGATGCGCAGCTGTGCGTGGTGTGCGCCAACGTCGCCGCGCAGGGCCTGCTCGCGATGAGCTTCAACCAGGCGCGCAGGCGTCCGGTGCAGGACATGTTCATCGAGTGCAACGGCCTGGTTGCCACGCTGCGACGGGCTGATCCCTGTCGGAACGATCACCGGCGCGAAGGTGTCGGTCGGCCGGCCGCGCTGCCGCGCGAGCCGCGTGTGCTCGACATCGTCGGTCACGCCGCTCGAAGGCCCGAAACCGGCACGCACGTGCTGCTCGAACTGTCCGACGAAACGCAGCGGGCGCGCCTGACGCAGGAAGCGAACTGCGGGCCGACTGAGGGCAACCGCGCGGTCGATGGCGCAGCTTGCCCACGAGATCAAGAATCCGCTGGGCGGCCTGCGCGGCGCAGCGCAACTGCTGGAGCGTGAACTCGCCGACCCGGCGCTGCGCGAGTACACCCAGGTCATCATCGGCGAGGCCGATCGACTGACGGCGCTGGTGGACTCCATGGCCGGGCCGACGCGCGCGCCACTGAAGACGCAGCTCCAGCACGTCACGAGGTCTGTGAACACGTCTACCACCTGCTGCGCGGCGAAGCGCGCGCCAGCGTGCTGGTCGAGCGCGACTACGACCCGTCCCTGCCGGATGGCGAGATCGACCGGCACCAGATCATCCAGGCGCTGTTGAACCTCGCCCGCAACGCCCTGCAGGCCATCGGCGAACGCGGCCGCATCACGCTGCGCACGCGCGCTGTCAGCAACGCGCGGATCGGTGCAGCCAGGCCAAGGCTGGCCGCGCGCATCGAGATCGAAGACAACGGACCGGGCGTGCCCGAGGCGATCAAGGGCAGTCTGTTCTTTCCACTGGTCACGGGACGTTCCAACGGCACCGGCCTCGGCCTCGCCGTCGCCCAGGAGCTCGTGACCCGCAATGGCGGAACGATCGAGTTCCAGAGTGAACCAGGCCGTACGGTTTTCTCGATCGTCCTGCCTCTCGAGGATACGCAAGCATGAATGCGCAACCCGTCCGAGTCTGGCTCGTCGATGACGATGCTTCCATCCGCTGGGTACTCGAACGCGCCCTGAAGAACGGCGGCATGCTGCCCAAGAGTTTCGAGGGTGCGGAGTCGGCACTGGCGGCGCTGCGCAGCGACCCGGCGCCGGACGTGCTGATCACCGATATCCGCATGCCCGGCCAGTCCGGCCTCGATCTCGTCCGCAGGATCCGCGGTTCGCGGCCGCAGTTGCCCGTCATCGTGATGACGTACCTCCGACCTCGGCAACGCCGTCTCCGCATACGAAAGCGGCGCGTTCGAGTACCTGCCGAAGCCGTTCGACATCGATCATGCCGTCGACCTCGTGCGGCGTGCCGCCTGAACTTCGGCCGCGCCGCGAACGACGTCGCGATCACGCCGACGATCCCCGAACTGCTGGGCCGGGCGCCAGCGATGCAGCAGGTGTTCCGCGCGGTGGGTCGCTTGTCGCGCTCCAGCGTTACGGTGCTGATTACCGGCGAGTCAGGCACGGGCAAGAGACTGGTTGCGCGCGCGCTGCACGAGCACAGCCCGCGCGCCGGCAACCGTTCATCGCGTTGAACACGTCGGCAATCCCCGGCGGAACTGCTCGGTCCGGAGCTGTTCGGCCACGAGAAGGCGCCTTCACGGGGGCCGACCAGCTGCGCCGCGGTCGTTTCGAACAGGCCGACGGGGGCACGCTGTTCCTCGACGAGATCGGCGACATGTCGACGCCGCTGCAGACACGGCTGCTGCGCGCGTGCTGGCCGAGGGCGAGTTCTATCGCGTCAGCGGCCAGACATGATCAAGGTGGATGTGCGCGTGATCCACGCCGGCCGACGCACCAGAACGGCGAGGACCGCGTGCAGCGCGGCCAGTTCCGCGAGGACCTGTTTCATCGCCTGAACGTCATCCGGATCGAATTGCCGCCGCTGCGTGCACGCCGCGAGGATGTCGGCGACCTGCTGGACCACTACCTGCGCGTGGCGGCGCAGGAACTTGGCGTCGACCCGAAGACGCTGTCGCCGGCGGCGCGCGCGAAACTGGAGGGCTATCACTGGCCGGGCAACGTGCGCGAGCTCGTGAACCTGTGTCGCCGCATGACGGTGCTGGCACCGGGTGCGGAGATCCGACCGGATGATCTGCCTGCAGAGATTGCACGCCCGGGCGAGGCGCCATCCGGTGCCTCATGGAACGAACTGCTGGCGCGCTGGGCCGACGCACAACCCGGCCCGGCGGCCGGTCCCGCACTGCTGGATGTGGCGCTGCCCGAATTCGAACGCACGCTGATCCGGGTCGCGCTGAAGCGCACGCAGGGCCATCGGCAGGAAGCGGCCAGATTGCTGGGTTGGGGCCGCAACACGCTGACGCGCAAACTCAAGGAGCTTGGCTTGAGCGACGCGGACGAGGACAACGACGACGCGGCCTGAGGCCTGACGACGTCGTCCCGATCAGGCCACGCCGTCGCGCAGCGTCAGGATCTCGTGCCCGGTGTCGGTCACCAGCACCGTGTGTTCCCACTGCGCTGACAGCGAGTGATCGCGGGTCACGACGGTCCAGCGATCGGGCAGCTCGCGCGTCTCGCGCCGCCCCGCGTTGATCATCGGCTCGACCGTGAAGCACATGCCGGGCTCCAGTTCGACGCCGGTGCCAGGTTCACCCCAGTGCATGATCTGCGGATCCTCGTGGAAGCCGCGACCGATGCCATGGCCGCAGTACTCGCGCACCACGGAAAAACCGACCGCTTCCGCATGCCGCTGGATCGCGTGGCCGATGTCGCCGGCGTGCGCGCCGGGGCGCACGGCTGCAATGCCGAGCAGCATCGCCTGGTGGGTTGTCTCGACGAGCCGACGTGCCAGCACGCTCGGCGCACCAATGCAGAACATCCGGCTGGTATCGCCGTGGAAGCCGTCCTTGATGACGGTGACGTCGATATTGAGGATGTCGCCCTGGCGCAGCACGCGATCGCCCGGGATGCCGTGGCAGATCACGTGGTTCACCGACGTGCAGATCGCGCCCGGGAAGGGCGGCCGCGTGCCGCCGGCGGTATACCCGATCGTCGCGGACTGGCAGCCGAGCGGACCCAGGATGAACTCGCGACAGATGCGATCGAGTTCGCCGGTGGTCACACCGGCGCGGACATGCGGTTCGATCATCAGCAGCACCTGCGCGGCTGCCGCGCCGGCGGCGCGCATCGCCTGCTGTTCCGCCGCGTTCTTGATCGTGATGCCGGGTCCCCGCATGGTCAGGTCCGAGGCGCTGGACGCAGTGCCCGCTCGAACGCGACCGGGTCGCGCTGGTATGCATCGCGCATGCGCTGCGACTTGAAATCGGGGAACAGCTCCTCCTGCCCATCCTCGAAGGCCGCGAGGCAGTTGTGTGCATGCGTGAGCGCCGAGATCTTGGGGCCTGGCGTGTTCTTCGACATGTCGGACTCGATGGCACCCGAAAACACGCTCATGACGTGCGTGCGTTGCGGTGCGAGTTCGGCCCGCACGCCCTTGCACATCGCGTTCGCCGCGAACTTGCTCGCGCAATAGGTGCCGACCGCGGGGAACGTGGTCATCGCGCCGATCGACAGGATCTGGATGATGCCGCCGCCGCCGTTCGCGCCGAGCACGGGCGCGAAGGCGCGGATCATCGCCAGTTGGCCCCAGAAATTGACCTCCATCTCGGTACGCGCGCCCTCGAGCGACGGCGCGAGCAGGGAAGTCATCGCCGCGGCTCCGCCGTTGTTGACGAGCAGCGTCAGGTCCCGCGCCCGTGCCACGGCCGCGTCGACATGCGCAGCCTGGGTGACATCGAGCGTCAGCGCGACGACGCGCTGCGGGTCCAGGGCGACCAGTGGCTGCAGCGTCTCCAGCCTGCGCGCGGTCGCGTAGACGCGCGCGGCGCCGCGCTCGAGCAGTGCTTCGACGAAACCGCGGCCGATGCCTCGATTGGCTCCGGTGACGAGTGCCACCGCATCTTTGATCTGCATGGACCTATAATTGGCTGAATCAAGTGCAAGAGCAAGTGGCATGCAGGCAATGGAATTCCTCTCGCAGGTTTATCTGGGCAATACGCTGCAGGACTGGCTGCTGAGCGCCGCGGCGTTCCTGGTCACGTTCACGGTGCTGCCACTGGTTCGCAAACTGGTGGTCTCGCAGCGCAACCGGATCCAGTCGCTGGAGCCTCCGATGGGAGTAGAGCTTGCGCTGGTACTGATCGCGCGGACGAGCAAGCTGTTCCTGTGGATCGTCGCGCTGTACGTGGCAGAGCGTTTCCTCGAGCTCGGACCGCGCGTCGAGAAGATTTCCAACATCGTCATTGTCGTCGTGTTCTGGTTCCAGGTCGCGCTGTGGGGCACGGCGGCTATCAACTTCGCGCTTGATCTGCAGCGTCGGCGGGCTGCCGAAAACGGCGACGCCGGCGTGCAGGGGTCGCTTGGGATCGTCAATTTCATAGCAAGACTCGCCGTGTTCGCGATCGCGGCGCTGCTCGCACTCGATAACCTCGGTGTCAATATCACGGCGCTGGTGGCTGGCCTCGGTGTCGGCGGTATCGCGATCGCACTCGCGGTGCAGACCATTCTTGGCGACTTGCTGGCCTCACTGTCGATCACGCTGGACAAGCCGTTCGTCGTCGGCGACTGGCTGCGCCTCGATACCGTGGAGGGCACGGTCGAGAAGATCGGCGTCAAGAGCACGCGGCTGCGGAGCCTTTCCGGCGAGCAGATCATCGTATCGAATGCCGATCTGCTGCAGAGCCGGCTCCATAACCTAGGCCGGATGCCGGAGCGGCGCGCGCTGTTCAAGCTCGGCGTCGTCTACGAGACGCCGCGTGACAAGCTCGAGCGCATCCCCGCACTCGTCGAAGCTTGTGTCAAGGAGACGCCGGGGACGCGTTTCCTGTTCTGCGTGTTCACTGATTTCGGCGACTTCGCGCTGCAGTTCACGCTGGTCTATTTCGTCGCATTGGAGCAGGGCGCGAACTACCTTGAAACCGTAGGTGCCGTGAACTACAGGATCCACGCTGCTTTCGAGCAGGAGGGCATCTCGTTCGCGTATCCGACGCAGACGGTCGTCATGCGCCGCGAGGGCCAGGGCTGATCGCAGATCGACGCGAGGTCGCGCGGTGCTCAGCGCCGTTCGCGTCGCAGGAATCGCACCATCTGTATTTCGGCGACGTAGCGGTCGCCGATCAGGACCGCTTCGGGTTCGTGCGAGTAGCTGCGGAACCCCGCGGCGGCGTACAGGCGCTGCGCCGGTTCGTTCGTCTCGAGTACCGTCAGCCAGACCTGGCGGAGCTGCGGCACGCTGCTCGCGACGACCAGCGTTTCGCGCAGTAGCGTCGTTCCCAGGCCTGAACCGGCCGAGTCCGGCTCGACGAACATCCGCGACAGCAGCGCCTTGTGTTTCAGCTTCTCGCCGCGCTCGCGCTCGACGCTGACGATACCCACCAGACGGTCGCCTTCGAATGCGCCGAGCGTCCAGCTCTCGTCGGTGTATGCCGTCGGAATGCCCGCAGGCACGTCGTCGGACGGCGCAGTGCGGAAGTGCTCGCCGTGCTGGTTGATCGCCTCGGACCACAAGCTGCGGTAGGCGGTGTCGTCAGCGGCGGTCAGCAGGCGGATCATGGGTTGGCAGTGTGCCAGTGCAGGCTCGTGAACGCGAGCGCAGGGGGTTGCACGCCGCGGTTCAGCGAATCGTGCCGCCGCCGTCGACGACGAGTTCCTCGCCGGTCACGAAGCTGGCGCGTTCCGACAGCAACCAGGCAGCCGCCTGGGCCTGCTCGAGGGGCGACGCGATGCGGCCAAGCGGAATGCGTGCGAGCGTCAGTTCTTCCCCGCCCGGTCGCGTACGCATCTGCCGCTCCATCATCGGCGTGCGGGTCGTGCCCGGACACAGGCAGTTGACCCGGATGCCGAGCGCCGCGACATCGAGCGCAGCGCTGCGCGTCAGGCCGAGGATCGCATGCTTGCTGGCGGAGTAGGCGGCCAGCCCCGGAAAGCCGCGTACGCCGGCGATCGAGCTGGTGTTGACGATCGCACCGCGACCGTGGCGCTTCATCGCGGCGAGTTCCGCGCGCAGGCAGCGCCAGGTGCCCTTGACGTTGATAGCCAGCACTTCGTCGAACACGGATTCCGGCAGTTCATCGACCGGGTAGGCATCCTGCGTGATCGATGCATTGTTGAACGCACCGTCGAGGGTCCCCACCTCGCGCTCCATGAAGTCGATCACGCGTTCGATATCGCCAGGCTTCGTGATGTCGGCGGTCTCGAACCAGACACGGTGACCTGCGGCACGCAGCGCGTCGATCTCGGCGCCGGCGTCGCCAGCGCGACGCGCGAGCCCGACGACGGCGGCGCCTTCTTCCGCGAACACGCGCAGGGCGGCGAGGCCGATGCCGGAGCTGGCGCCGGTGACGAGGATGGTCCGTTCGCGCAGCAGCATGGTTCAGCGGGCCTCGTACAGCGGTACTTCATTCGTGATCACGCAGGGCACGCCCGGCGTCTCGAGCGTCGCCGCGGCCAGTCGGGCTGCGCCCAGGTCGTCGCAGCGCCACTCCTCGATCAGCGCGTAGCCCAGCCCCCAGCGCGGCGGCCGCTCCGGCGGCAGCGCCAGGTCGAGCAGGTGCCCGCGTGTCGTGATCCCACGCTCCACCAATCGCCGGGCTCGGCCTGCGGCGGCGTCGATGGGGTCCGCAGTGGCCGCTGGTGCGTCCGCGATGAAGCGGAACAGGCGCAGCGCCGTGCCAGGAAGGGTGGATGGGGGCGTCAGCACGTGTTCGCGTGCCAGCAGGCAGTCCGTGACGATCGGGCGCGCAAAGGTCTCGGCTTCGTCGCGCTCCATGGCCAGCCGCGAGGATGTGTCCGCCAGATGCGCGGCGCGATGGATCGGCGAGCGGTGCCAGATCAGGCCGATGCCGTCGAAATCGCTGTCGTCGACGACATCGCAGTGCATGTACTGCGCGATGTTCTTCCAGCGTGGCCGCGACATGCCGAGCGCTGCGTGCTGTCGCCAGCGCGCGCGAAAGGCGGGACGCGTCAGGTCGGGGTGGCGCCGCGTCAGGTAGATCAGCTTGGGTTCGAAATCAGGCGAGTTCATCGAGATGGGCTTTCGTGAAGGCGCGCAGCGTGTCGGCGCGCCCGCTGGCGACCCGCTGCGCCCAGTCCGGGTTCGACAGCAGCGCACGTCCGAGCGCGACGAGGTCGAACTCGCCGTCGGCGAGCCGGCGTTCGAGATCTGCGATCTGTTCCGGTGCCGCGGCCGCGGCGATCTTGCCCGTGGCTGCCTTGAAGTCGATGCCGAGCGTCACCGAGCCGACCGTGATCACGGGCAAGCCCGACAGGCGACGCATCCAGCCCGCGAGCGGCAGGCCGCTGCCGGCGAACGCCGGCTCCCAGTAGCGCCGCGTGCTGCAGTGGAGCAGGTCCAGCCCTGCGGCGACCAGTGGCGCGAGGATCTGCTCGAGCTGCTCGCGCGTCTCCGCGATGCGCGCGTCGTAGTCGAGCTGCTTCCACTGCGACAGGCGTAGCGCCAGCACGAAGTCCGGCCCGGCGGCGCGGCGGCATTCCTGCAGCAGCTCCGTGACGAAGCGGGTGCGCGCGACGTGATCGCCGCCGTAGCGATCGCCACGCAGGTTGGTGCCCGACCACAGGAACTGGTCCGGCAGATAACCATGAGCGCCGTGGATCTCGACCCCGTCGAAGTCGAGCCGGCGCGCCGCGGCCACGGCGGTGCCGAAGGCGCCAATGGTCCGGTCGATGTCGGCCTGCGTCATTGCGCGGCCGTAGGGCCTGCCCGGCCCCGCGAGACCCGACGGACTCAGGCGCTGCGGCGGAGTCGTGAAGCTGTCCGCCATGCCGATCAGCGCCGGATCGAACGCGCCGACGTGCCAGAGCTGCACGAAGATCGCCGCGCCTTCGGCGTGCACGGCGTCAACAACGGGTCGCCAGGCTTCGAGGGCATCGGCACCGAAGAAACGCGGCACGTTCACGCCGAACGCGCCGTCGAGATCCGGCGGGCTGCCCTCCGTGATGATCAGCCCGGTACCGCCCGCGGCGCGGCGGCGGTAATAGTCCACCATCGCCGTGGTCGGAATGCCGTCCGGCGCGCACTCGCGCGTCATGGGTGCCATGACGACGCGGTTGCGCAGCGTCAGGTGGCCGAGGCGGAACGGAGTGAACAACTGCAAGGCGTGCGCACTCCGTTCCGCATCGGGTCGATGCGTCAGTCGTTTCCGAAAGTCCGGCCGATCGACAGGCCATAGGTACGCGGCTGGCCGCCGTACGCCTGGTAGCCGAGGCCGAGTGAAATGATGTCGACGAACTCCGTGTTCTGGAGATTGCGACCCCACAGCGCGACGTTCCACGGCCCGAAGTCGTAGCTGAAGCTGGCGTCCAGCAGGCCGAAGGCTTCCTGGCGCAGCGCGACCGTGTTGCGGAAGTCGGTGTCGTACTCAGGGCGGCGCGAGTACGACACGCGGGACGACAGTTCGCCCGGGCCGATCTGCGTCGTGTACGTCACCGCGACATTCGCCGTCCACGGCGCCAGCTTGTCGAAGTCGAGATCCGTCGGCGAGGTCTTGTCGCCGCAGGGTGGGCAGTTGATGCCTACCAGTTCATCGTACTTCGCGTCGGTGACGCCGTAGCTGAAGTCGAAGCGCAGCGAGTCGGTGGCGAGCCAGGAGCCGTCGAGTTCGATGCCCCGGATCGTCGCCTTGCCGGCGTTGGTCAGCGTCGAGATGGACGGCACCGAGTTCAGCACGGTCGCCGTGCGCTGGATGTCGGTGTAATCAGCGTTGAACAGCGCGACGTTCAGGCGCAGGCGCCGGTCCAGCCATTCCGTCTTGACGCCCAGTTCCGTCGATTCATTGGTCTCCGGGTTGGCCGGCGTGCGCAGGACCTGCGGGCTGCCCGTGCGGGCGTTGTAGTTGCCCGAGCGGTAGCCTCGCGACCAGCTCAGGTACCAGTTGGCGGCGTCGCTCTGCGCGTACTTGAGGACGAAGCGTGGCGACGTGTTGCTCCAGTCGCGTGAATCGCTCAGGTAGGCCAGGTTGTCACAGCCCGTGGGCGTCGGGCCGCAGCTGACCAGCGGCCGCAGGTAGATGTCCTTCTCGTCCTTCGTGTAGCGGACACCTGCCGAAGCGCTCCACTGGTCCGTGATCCGCCAGTCGATGTTCGCGAACACCGCCTGCGAGACGGAGTCCTGCACCCAGGGCGAATCGAAGTAGGTGATCGCGGTCGTCGTGTTGCTCTTCAGTTCACGACGCTCCTGCACCTTCGCTTCCGCGGACAGCCAGAACGCGCCGACGAGGAAATCGACGTTGTCGCTGAAACTGCCGTTGAAGCGGGTCTCGACGCTGGTCTGCTTCGCCCGCTCCACGTTGTTCGGGAACACGAGCGTATCGAACGGGTCGCCGCTGACGTGCAGCGTGGCGTCGTAGTCGAGATCACGCATGGCCGCGATCGTCGTCCAGGTCCCGCCGGCGACGTCCCATTCGATTTCGCCGATGGCATGCCACGCCTTGATCTTGGTGAAGCCGGTCTCCACGACATTGGTTTCGTACTTGCCGGGCGCTGGCGTGAAGCCCCACAGCCGCTGCTGGTTCTGTGTCACGCCGTTGTCCGGGAAAACCGCGCGCCCGATACCGCCACCGTCGTCATAGTTCTGGTACTGCGTCAGCAGCGTGATCTTGAGATCCTCGCTGGGCGTAAAGACCAGTGTCGGCCGGATCACGATGCGATCGATGCCTGACACCCGGCCCGTCGGGTGGTTCACTCCGGCGCCGGTGATGTTGTTGACGTTGCAGATCGTACCGGCCGGGATGGGTGCCGGCGGGCAGTTCGGCACGGCCACGAACGTGCCCTTGAGCGTGTTCTTGATCAGGCCATCGTGCTTGCGGGTCATGATCGCGATGCGGCCGGCGACCGTGTCGGACAAGGCTCCTTCGAGCGCGGCGTTCAGGTTGAAGCCGTTCGCGTTGGTCAGTGCCACGTCGAACTTGCCGCCGAACTCCCCGGTCGGGCGCCGTGAGCGCAGCACGACTGCACCGCCGGATGCGTTGCGGCCGAACAGCACGCCTTGTGGACCACGCAGGATCTCGACGCTCTCAACGTCGAAGGTGTCGAGCACCGCGCCGGCCTGGTAGTCGATGACCATGCCATCCTGGATGATGTTGACCGGCGAGTCGATCGAGCGCGTGCTGTTCGAGTTGCCGACGCCGCGGATCGAGAAGTTCGAGAAGCCCGGGAACGTACCGACCGGGTCGAGTTGCGTGTTCGGCGCGAGACGCCCGACGTCGACGACGTCGTACAGCCTGGCGTTGTCGATGATGTCGCCGTTGATCGCCGAAACCGCCATCGGCACTTCGCGCAGGCTCTGCCCTTCGGCCTTGCGCTCGGCGTAGACGGTCACTTCCTCGAGCACCACCTCGCCGCCCGACTGTGGTTCGGCCCACGCAGCGCCGGCCGCCGTGACGCCAGCGAGCAACAGGCTCGCTGCCACCCGTGATTTGCTGTCCATACCACCCCCCTCCTTACTGTGTGAATGTCGATCAGAAATTCGAAACGCCGAGCCCGAGCCCGCCATCGACCTCGAGCGCGACCCCGGTGACCCACTCGGCGCGGGCCAGGTACTCGATCGCTTCGGCGATCTCGGTCGTCGTGCCGATGCGCCCGAGCGCATGGTCCGGCGCGATCGCGGCATAGCGCGCATCCGACTGCTCCTTCGTGAACAGTCCGGCACGCAGGTTGATCTCGGTCGCAACCGCGCCCGGCAGCACGCAGCCGACGCGGATCTGGCGCCGGCCGAGTTCGGCGGCCATGACCCGCGTCAGGCCTTCGACCGCGGCCTTGGTGGTCGCATATGGCGTGGCGCCGGGATACGCGCGGCGCGTGTGGATCGAGCCCAGGAAGATGATCGCGCCCTGCGTTTTCTCGAGCAGTGGCACGGCCTGGCTGGACAGCATCATCGCGGAGATCACGTTCGTGTTGAACGCTTCCTTCAGGAACTCTTCGGTGTAGGCGCCAACGGCCTGGCGATACATGTTGGCCGCGTTGTTGACCAGCACGTCGAGCTTGCCGCCATGCTCGACCGCGGCCGCGATCATCGCATCGCGGTCCGCCTGCACGGTGACGTCGCCGGCGACACCACGACAGGCCGGCCCGATGTCCTTCGCGACGGCTTCGATCTTGTCCTTGCGGCGGCCCGTGATCGTGACCTTGGCGCCTTTCGAGGCGAACAGCCGCGCGCGCCTTCGCCGATTCCCGAGCCGCCGCCGGTGACCAGCACCGACATTCCCTTGATCTCACGCATTCAGGCTGCCTCCACGATGTGTTGCGGGTGGCCGCTGGCCCACAGCGCGGCACGCTGCACCAGACGGCGATGAACCGGATGTTCGAGCGACGCGGCATCATGGCCGGAGTCCGTCGTGACGACATGGCCGGCACCGTAACGATGCGTCCAGAACACGGGCTGGCGACCGGTTGCCGGCGAATCGCCGGTCGTCTCGGCCCAGCCATAGATCTCGACGCCCGGCAGCACGCGCTGCTCGCTTGAGCCTCGTCGGTCAACGCGAAATCGCCGAGGCCGCGCGCGAGCGGATGCTGGTTGTCCAGATAGGCCTGCACCGGGCCGAGCGGCGGGTGATAAGAGCGGCCCTGCCCGGAGGCACCACCCATCACGTCGGCCCACTCCGGCCAGTCGTCGAAGCAGATGCTCGCGGTGTGCATCGACAGCAGACCGCCGCCGGCCTGCACGTGGCCCGCGATCGCCGTGCGCGCCGCCTGCGGCAGCGCCATCGCCCAGCGTTCGCGGTCGGGTGCGTACTTCTCGTGCTGCGTCATGCTCCAGCGCAGCGCGTAAATGACGAGCATCGCCTGCGGATCGGCGCGCAGCCAGCCGAGCAGCTCATCGAGCTCGAAGCTGACGCGCGGCGTGAAGCCAGCCGCCTGCAGCACGCCCGCGAGCGCGGGCGCCGATTCGGCGAACGGATGGTTGATGCCGCCCGAGTAGATCAGTGCCTGGGTCAATCGCGCCCCCTCGACGCGCCGTCCAGTGACGGTAGCAGTTCTACTTCAATCCACCTTGCGCGGCAGCTGCAGCAGCACGCTGTGCGCGACGCCGCCGTCGACGACCAACTGGTGCCCGGTGATATAGCCGGCTTCATCCGACGCCAGCCACAGCACCGCGTGGGCGATGTCCTCGAGCGAGCCGAGCCGGCGCAGCGGCACGGCGCCACCGCGCAGCGCGCGCACCTTCGGATCGGCGTAGATCGGCGCCGACATGCCGCCGTCGATGAAACCCGGCGCGACGCAGTTGACGCGGATGCCGAGCGGCCCGACCTCGAGCGACATGTGCTCGGTCAGCTTCGCGATGCCGGCCTTCGCTGCCGGGTAGCCACCGGAGCCCGGCCCCGGCGTCACGGCGTTCAGCGAACTCATGTTGATGATCACGCCGCCGCGGCCGGCCGCAATCATCCGGTGCGCGGCCTCACGCGCGCCGATGTAGGTGCCGATCAGGCTGACGTTGACCGACGCGCGGAAGTCGTCGACTGTCTGCTCGAGCAGCGAGCCGAAGCGCACGATGCCGGCGTTGTTGACCATCAGGTCGGGCACGGCGCCGAACGCATCGAGCGCGGCCTTCATCTGGTGCTCGTCGGTGACGTCCGCCTGCAGCGCGACGTGGCCGCTGCCCGGCAGCTTGTCGACCAGCGCCTGGCAGGCTTCGCGCTTGAGGTCGAGCACGCCGACGCGATAGCCGCGCTGCGCCGCGAGCCCGCAGATCGCCGCGCCGATGCCGTGGGCGCCGCCCGTCACGATGGCTGTCTTCGTCATGCTCGTCGTCCCCTCGAATCAGTTCGCGCGAAAGATGATCGGATAGCGGCCCCAGTTCGGGCGCGCCGTGTAAGTGGCCATTTCGGGCGGGCGGGCCGGGTCGGGCGCCGCGCCGGCGTCGAGCAACGCCTTCACGAGCATCGTAATGATGCCGTAGGCGTGCTGCTCCGGATCGACATTGCCCTTGGGCACGAGCCCGCCGTCGAGATCGCGCCCCATGCAGGTGTGCACGCCGGTGCCGAAGGTCAGGCCGAAGGGCTCGTTGCCGGGCGCGATGCGCCGGTGCGGGTTGAACACGTCGGCGTCGTCGCCAAATGCGTCCTTGGAGCGGTTGGCGGTCCACAGGTCGATCTCGACGCGATCGTCGGTGCCGGCCTGCGCGCCGTTCGGCAGGTGCACCGGGCACAGCGGCTTGCGCCACGCGACCGGGCTGGCCGGATGCAGCCGCAGGCTCTCGTGCACGCAGCGCTGCAGGAACAGCGGGTCGGCAAGGATCCGCGCGCGGTCTTCCGGGTGCGCATCCATCCACTTGAACAGGTTGTGCAGCGCGTGCACGGTCGAGTTCGCGGTGCTGTGCGAGCCCGCCTGCAGGTAGAACGCGATCTCGCGGCGCAGGATCTCGGGTGGCAGTTCGAGCCGGTCCTCGTTGCGCAGCAGCACGGTGAGCACGTCGCGCGGCAGCGCGTCCTCGGCGAGCTCGCCACGCGCGTGCCGGGCGATCAGCGCCTCGCGCCGCTTGATCGACGGCTGCAGGAATAGCCGGTCGAACTCGTCGAGCGCTACGCGCACTTCGGCGCGCACCTCGTCCTTGTCGCGCGTGGAGTGCACCAGCGTCGCGCCCTCGCTGAACGTCATCACGAGCTTGAGCAGCGCGGCGGTCTCGGCGGCCGTCTTCGCGGGGCGGTCGATGCCGGCGAAGTCGGCGGTCAGGTTCATCGTGATGCGGTAGCCGAACTCGACCAGGTCGCAGCCCCCTGCGCGACCGTGGGGTGCCGAGCACTTCGGCCAGCGCCGCCGGGAACACTTCTTTCTCGTAGTAGCTGAAGAAGCTGCGGCGGAACACGCGAACTCGAGCATGCGCCGGGTGCGATGCGCCTCGCCGTGCAGCGTCAGCAGCACGTCGGCCATGATGACCTTGCCCTCGTCGTACAGCGACTGGGCGAGGTGCTCGTTCTTGAGCGCCGCGAGCGCGTCCGGGATCCGGTTCAGCGTGATCGTGCTCATGGTTCATGCTCCGGTGTCGGTGCCGCCGGCGGCCTTGCCTGGCCGCGGGCGACGTCCTGGCCGAGGCGCGCGCCATAGGTGCTGACGCGCCAGCCCGGCGGATCGCGACGCGGCGGTGCGGGCGTCAGGTCGATGTCGCGGCCGCCCTGGAACACATGCTTGATGCGGCTGCGGTCGCCGAGCACCGTGACGTCCTTCGAAGGATCACCGTCGACGACCAGCAGGTCCGCGAGTTTGCCGGCGCTGATTTCGCCGACCTGGCCGCTCATGCGCAGCGCGAACGCATTCGCCTGCGTCGCGCACTGGATCGCCTGCAGCGGTGTCAGCCCGAGGTCGCGGACGTAGACCTCGAGTTCGCGGTAATGCCAGTCGCCGTAGGGCGTGATCGAGAAGCCCGATTCGCTGCCGGCGAGCAGCGGCACGCCGGCGTCGTAGGCGCGGCGGATCATCTGCGCGCTGTCGGCGATTTCGCGGCGGAACATCTCGCGCACCATCGGATCGGCGCCGATCCGGGCGCCATAGTCGGCGAGGTTGGCCTGGAACGTGAACACCGGCATCAGCGGTACTTTCTTCGCGACGACGGCCTCGAGCGCGGGCTCGTCCATCAGCGTTGCGTGCAGCAGCAGGTCCATGCCGGCGGCGACGCAGTCGATGATGGAATCGGCGCCGCGGATGTGGCCGACGACCGGGATGCCGAGCTCGTGCGCGGTATCGCAGACGAGCTTGAGTTCGTCGCGCGTCCAGCTCTTGACCTCGCCGCGCAGCGGGTGGCGCGGCACGAG
Organism: Steroidobacteraceae bacterium; assembly: GCA_041395605.1. Taxonomy (GTDB): domain Bacteria; phylum Pseudomonadota; class Gammaproteobacteria; order Steroidobacterales; family Steroidobacteraceae; genus UBA964. The sequence continues at coordinate 9,476 of JAWLAD010000003.1, read as the reverse complement.
GCCGGTCACGTGCACCTTGATCCAGTCGGCGCCGTTCTTGATCTGGCGGCGCACCTCCGCAACGATCTCGTCGTTGCCCGAGCAGACCTTGCCGTAGCCCATCACGCCGCGATCCGGGATCAGCCGGCCGGCCGTGCCGCCGACGCTGGTCCACAGCGCATACGCACCGCAGGCGATGCGCGGGCCTTCGACGATGCCGGCCTCGATCGCATCACGCAGGTCGACGCCGATCTCGAAGATCGAATCCGCATCCTGGATGCCCGTGCAACCGGACTGCAGCACCTTGCGCGCGTTCTGTGCAGCAACAATCGCCGCCAGGCCATGGCGGCGATGGAAGAACAATTCGTCGTTGGAGTTCGGTTCGTCGAACGAGATGTGGCAGTGGCCGTCGATCAGGCCAGGCATCACCGACTTGCCGGTCGCATCGATGCGGCGGAGCGCGCGGCGCTGGGTTTCGAGCTGTTGCGCGGCCGCGTCGGCCGCCGCGCCGGTCGCGACGATGTGTTCGCCGTCCATCAACACCGATTCAACGCGCGGCGCGGCGCCGGTGCCGTCGATGACGCGGCCCTGGGTGATCAGCGTTGCGGTGGGCTTGCTCACGATCCGTCCTCGAGGTCAGGTGCGCCGCAGCAGCCGGCGCGCGTTGTCGGCGAGCCATGCGGGCGCATCGATCTGCTTGCCGCCGGCAGGCTGGTCCCAGCCGGCGAAATTCGTGCCCAGCAGCAGCCGCTCGCGGCCGACGATGCCCTCGAGCAGCGCGAGCGACGCCGCGCTGTGCACATGGTTGTCGAACCAGAGCCGCTTCAGCCGTTCTTCGAACGCGCCCGGCGCGCGCAGCGTGTCGTTGGACCACGGCCGCTTGTGCGCGGCTTCGGCGAAGCGGCCGCACAGATACGCGATGGCGCCGCCGCCGTGGCTGACGCAGATGTCGAGATCGGGGTGGCGATCGAGCACGCCGCCGTAGATCACGTGCCGACCGCGATCGCCTCCTTGCGCGGGCGAAGTCGAAGCAGGTCGAGGTCGCAGCGGTCGACCGGTCGGAACGCCTCGGACCGTCGATGCCGGCCGGCGCCGGATGGAAGAACAGCGGCACGTCGAACTCGACGAAGCGGCGATACAGCGGATCGAGTTCCGGGTGCATCGAGGCGGATGCCGAACTCGGTGCCGACATACGCGCCCCAGAGGCCAAGCCCTGCAAATGGCGCGGTCGTCTGGCGGGCGGCATCGACGGGCGACTGCATCGGCAGCGCCGCGAGGCCCGCGAGGCGCCGCGACAGCGCGACCAGCGCGGCGAGCACGTCGTTGTGGCGACGGCAGAACGCGATGGGCCGATGCAGGCGCATCGACGAAGTGGAAGTAGGTCAGCGGATTCGGCGACAGCACCTGAAGTCGACGCCGGCGCGGTCCATCGCCGCGATGCGCAGGTCGACATCCATGAACGGGCTGCCGCGATAGCGCACGCCGTGCAGCTGGTAGCCGCCGACGCGGAACAGCGGCCGGCCATCGTCGCCGGTCGTGAGATCGGGGCCATGCTCGCCCGCGGCGCCGAGCGTTTCCTCGAGCACCGCGTGGGCGTGGATGTCGATCGTGCGGGCAGTCGCGATGCTCATGTCGGGCTCTGCACGACGCCGCCGTCGACGGCGAGGAAGGTGCCGGTCAGGAAGCTCGCGCGTTCGGAAGCGAGGAAGGCGATGACGTCGGCGATCTCCTCGGGTTCGCCGAGCCGGCCGAGCGGCACGTTGCGGACGATCTCGGCTTCGGCGTCGGCCGCGGTGATCGCGGTGCCGCCGCCCGACGCGCCGGACGCTTTCGCACGCGACTCGAGCATCTGCGTGACGCGGTCGGTGCGGGTCCAGCCCGGCCCGACGGTGTTGATCAGCACGTTGTCGCGCGCGACCTCGGTCGCGATTGTCTTGGCCCAGCCAGAGACGCCGAGTCGCAGCGCGTTCGACAGCAGGATGTCGGGGATCGGCTGCTTGACCGAATACGACGACACATTGACGACGCGGCCCCAGCGCTGCCGCCGCATGTGCGGCAGCACGGCGCGGGTCGCGCGCACGGCTGACATCAGCGTCAGATCGAAGGCGCGCTGCCAGTCGGCATCGGTGACCTGGTCTGAGCGGCCGGGCGGCGGGCCGCCGGCGTTGTTGACCAGCACGTGCACGGTGCCGTAGTGGGCGACGACGCCTTCAACCATGGCATCGATCTGCGCCGCGTCGGCGACGTCGCAGGGCAACGCGATGACTTCAACGCCATGGCGCGCGCGCAGCGCCGCGGCCGTGGTCTCGAGCGCGTCGGCGCGCCGAGCGCACAGCGCGAGTCTTGCGCCCTCGCGCGCGAACGCCTCCGCCGCCGCGCGACCTATGCCGGCGCTGGCGGCGGTGACGAGCACTACTTTGTCGCGCAGTCCAAGGTCCATGCTGCAATGCTCAGCGTCGCGGTGGCTGTTCGAGCTGCCGCCGGTACATCGCCATGTCGAAGTAATCGCGCCAGGCGCGGATCAGGCCGTCCTCGATCTCGAAGATGCCCATCAGCGGCAGGCTGATGTCGCGCCCGCCGATGCCGAAATCGTCGATGCGCTCGGTCAGCACCTTGTTGCCGGTCTCGGCAAGCGCGAGCAGCTTCCAGTCGACCCACTCGAAGCCGCCCTTGCCGAACAGATAGGTGCGCACCGCTTCGCGGCCGCGGATCGGCTCGACCGGCACGTTGTGATAGAACACGTCGGGATGCAGGTGCGCGACGACGCGCTCCAGATCATTCGCGTTCCACGCCGCGATGAACGAACGCACGACCTCGCCCGGCAACAGAGCCGGATCGGGAACCGCGCGCGTCGCGCCGCCCATCAGCCTAGCAGGACGGGATAGGTGGCCCAGGCTTCGCGCGCAACGTTCGCCTCGCGCGTCGGCGGGTTCGCCGGATCGGGGCGGACGTTCGCGGCGATCAGCGCACGCGCGATCAACGTGATCGTGCCGTACTGATGGTTCGCCGGGTCGGTGTTGGCCTTCGGCAGGTCTCCCGCGGCCAGGTTGCGGCCGAGGCAGGTGTGGATGCCGACACCGAACGTGATCCCGTAGGGCGGCAGCACGCCTGGCAGTGCGCGGTAGGGGTTGAACTCCGCGGCATCCGCACCGAACGTCGCGACCTGGCGATTCGCGTTGTAGAGATCGATGACGACCTCGTCGTCGCCCTGCACGGTCTCACCGGTCGGGACGTGCACCGGACACATCGGCTTGCGCTTCGCGACCGGGCTCGACGGATGCAGTCGCAGGCTCTCGTGCACGCAGCGCTGCACGAACAGCGGGTCGTTCTTGATCTTCGCGGCATCCTCGGGATGCTTCGCGATCCAGGTGAACATCTCGTGCATCGCATGCGTCAGCGAGTGGACCGACGTGTGCGCACCGGCCAGATAGTAGAACGCCGTTTCGCGCAGGATCATGTCGCGCGGCAGGTCGATGTCGTCCTCGTTGCGCAGCAGCACGGTCAGGATGTCGCGCGGCAGGTCGCCTTCGCCGATTTCGCCCTTGCGGAAGCGGTCGATCAGCGCCTGGCGGCGCGCCGCCGACGGCGTGAAGAAGCGTTCATCGAACTGCTTCAGCGTCCGGCGGATCATCTCGCGCACGGGCTCCTTGTCGCCCGAGTACTGCCCCAGCGTGGCCGCGGCACCGAGGCCGTGGATGATGCCGACGAGCTCGTCACGCTCGGCATCGCTGTTGTTCGGACGGTCGATCCCGGCGAAATCGGCGGTCAGGTCGAGCATGGAGCGGCGACCGAAATCCATCAGGTCGGTGCGGCCGGTTGGCAGGAATTTCGCAAGCGTGCGCTCGACGACCGGCGGCAGCACCTGCTTCTCGTAGTAATTGAAGAAATCCTTCTTGAAGATCTTCATCTCGAGCAGGCGGCGCTGCCTGTGATCTTCGCCATGCAGCGTGACGAGTACGCGGTCGAACATGATCCGCCCCTCGTCGTAGAGGGATTGTTTGAGATCGGCCAGGGCCAGCGTCTGGTTGGCTTCCTTGTAACCCGTGACGGTGACGGTGCTCATCGCTTCTCCCCCTCAGAGAAGGGCCGCGCGCCGCGGCTCATTATGAATACATGACCTTCCGATGATACGCTGCGTTCGCGGCCGATCAAGCGTCAAGCCATCCACGATCGGGGCGGCCCAGGCGCAAAAAGAATCCGGAGAGGGCCCATGAGCCGGACAGATTCATCCTCGAGCAACATGGACGATACCGACCGGGCGATCCTGCGTGCGTTGCAGGACAACGCCGATCGATCCGTGGCCGAGATCGCGGCGAGTGTCGACCTGCCCTACACGCCCTGCTGGCGCCGGATCCAGCGTCTCGAGCGTGATGGCATCATCGCGCGTCGCGTCGCGCTGCTCGACCAGCGGACCATGGGCCTCGGCGTCTCGGTGCTGGTGTCGGTTGCGCTGAAGCGCCACGACGAGGCGACGTTGAAGAAATTCGAACGCGCGGTCCAGGAGATCGACGAGATCATGGAGTGCTACGCGATCGCCGGCGAAAAGGACTTCCACCTGCGGGTCGTCGTGCCGGACGTCGATGCCTACGATCGCCTGCTGAAGGCCAAGCTCGTCCACTTGCCCGGGGCGGCGGCCGTCAGTTCATCGTTCGCGCTGTCCTGCGTCAAGTACACGACCAAGCTGCCGATCTGAGGACCCATGCAGAGCGAAATCCGCCTTGGTTGGAAACTGCTGCTCGCGTCGAGCATGGGCGTGATCTGCAGTTCGATCGTGCTGCCGTTCTATACGATGGGTGCGCTGGTCAAGCCGTTGACCGCCGAGTTCGGCTGGGATCGGGCCGACGTGCAGCTCGGCATCCTGTTCAGTTCCGGGCTCGGTGCATTGACCGCCCCGCTGATTGGCGTACTCAGCGATCGCTATGGACCGCGCGCGATGGTGTTGCCCGGCCTCGTTGGCCTGTCTCTGGGCTTTTTCCTGGCCGCCTCGATGAACGGCGAACTGTGGATGTTCTTCCTGGCGTACGCCGCGATGGCGCTGCTGGGGGCCGGCACGACGCCGGTCACCTGGACGCGCGCGATCGCGCAGAGCTTCGACAAGCAGCGCGGCTTCGCGCTCGGGCTCACGCTGACGGGCACCGGCATCTGCGCGATGTTCGCCCCAGCGTACACCGTGTGGCTCGTCGACGAGTTCGGCTGGCGTGGCGCATACATCGGCATCGGCCTGCTGCCGCTGTTGCTGGCGGGGCCGTTCGTCTGGGCTTGGTTCAGGCCGCGTTCGCTCGCCGTGCTCGATGCCGCCGCGACGGCCGACGGCGCGCCCGCCGCGCAGGCGGTGGCGCAGTGGGGCCTGACGCTGGGCCAAGCGGTACGTGGCTATCGTTTCTGGGTGCTGTGTGTGTCGATCTTCGCGATCTACATGGCGGTATCAGGCATCAGCCCGAACCTGATCGCGGCGCTGACCGACCAGGGATTCACGGCCGCCAGCGCAGCGACAGTGCAGGGCGTCTACGGCTTCGCGATCATGCTCGGGCGACTCGTCGTCGGCTGGCTCGTAGACCGATACTGGGCCCCGGGCGTCGCGGTCGTATCGCTGTCATTGCCAGCGATCGGCTGCCTGATCCTGACGGGATCGCCGGATTTCACCTGGGCCGTGATCGCGGCCCTGCTGATCGGCTTCGCCGCGGGTGCCGAGCTGGACCTGATGGCCTTCTTCGCGGCGCGCTATTTCGGCCTCGCGCACTACGCGAAGATCTACGCAATCCTGTACGCGATCCTCGCCGTGGCGGGTGGCACGGCGCCGATGCTGTTCGCGCGCGTGTTCGACAAGACTGCGAGCTACGACATCAGCTTCCTGATCGCGACCGGGTTGTTCCTGTTCGGTGCAGTGATCCTGCTGGCACTCGGTCGTTATCCGCAACCGCCCGCATCTGCCACAGCCGCGCACGGAGCTTCCCGATGAATTTCCGCCACCGCACGATCCAGAACGCGTACTACGTCAACGATCTCGATGCCGCGATCCAGCGGTGGCACAAGCTCTGGGGCATCGGCCCGTTCATGGTGCGCCGGCATATCGCGCTGCCGTCGGTCAGCTATCGCGGCCAGCCCGCGCAGCTCGACATTTCGGCGGCCTATGTGCAGGCCGGGCCGATCATGGTCGAGCTCGTCACGCAGCACTGCGCCTCGCCCTCTGCGTTCCACGACATGTTCGCGGCGGGCGAGGAAGGGTTTCATCACGTCGCGGTGATCCCCGATGACTACGACCGCGTACTCACCGACTACGCCAGCGCTGGTTTTCCCGTCGTCACGGAACTGCGCACGGCCTCCGGCCGTGGTGCCGCCTACATCGACACGCGCGCGATACTGGGTCACTTCGTCGAGGTCTACTGGCCGAGCGAAGGGCTGAATGCGCTGTATCGTGAGGTCGAGCGCCTGGCCGCGAACTGGGATGGTCGCGAGCTCGTCATCGAAGTCGATCCGGCGCAGTAGCGCCGCTTACTGACGCAGCCCCTGCCTGTTTCATCAGCGGCAGGATCTCCTCGCCGAACTGCTTGAGCCCGGCCGTAGTCGACCCAGCTCAGCGTCAGGCCATCGAGGCCGGCATCGGCGAAACTTGATCGAGCCGTCGACGATCTGCTCCTTCGTGCCCACGAGCGGGATCGCGCCGTAGCCCGCGATCAGGTTCGCGGCGAACGCCTCCCAGCCCGGGCCCAGCGCACTCTGCGAGTTCGGGATCAGCGTGTCGAGCAGGTTGCGCACGCCCTTCCAGTCGCCGCGCTTCTGCACGTAGTCGTCGTGGAACTCCTGCGCTTCCTTCTCGGTTTCTCGGCAGACGATGTAGGCCTGGCCGAATACGCGCATCTGCCGGCCGAACTTGTCGCGCGCCAGCGCCTTGCCCTTGGCGGCGATTTGCCCGGCAGCCTCGGCACTCTGCGCGATGACGAAGTTGAGGTCCGCGTTCTTGGCCGCGAATTCCTGGCCGCGCGCGCTGTTACCGGCGCTCATGATCACGGGCCCGCCGGGCTGGATTGGCTTGGGCTCCGAGTAGCATCCCGGCGACTTGAAGAACGGGCCGTCGTAGTCGAACTCGCCCTTGCGCGTCCACAGCTCGCGGCACAGGTTGATCCAGTCATCGGCGAAGTCATAGCGCGCGTCGTGCTCTTTCTGCGGGATGCCGAACATCGCGATCTCTTTCTCGTTCCAGCCCGCGACGATGTTGAGCCCGAAGCGACCGCCGGAGATGTGATCGATGGTCGCGACTTCCTTGGCCGCGCGCACCGGATGCACCGTGGGCACGTGGAACGTCGCGAAGATCGAGATGCGCTCCGTGACTGCCGACAGGCCGGCGGCCCAGGTGAAGGTCTCGAAGTTGCGATGGTTGAAGTTGACGTTGCCGCCCATGCCTTTCCACCGCGCGACCGGTATCAGCGCTTCGAAGCCGAGCTTGTCGGCCGCCTGCGCGATCCGCTTCGATTCATCCCACTCGACCTTGAGCACGTCGGGCCGGTCGGTCATCGAGCAGCCGTGGCTGACATTCAGGCCGAAGATCGCGAGCTTGAGCCGATGCGGACTCGTGTGCAGCGGATGGGTGGTGTTGGACGTCGACATTGCCGGAACCCCCTCAACGTGTGGCGACAGGCCTGCCGGCGAACCCCGTCGTTGCGATGAACTTGTCCGGACAGGCTGGGCGTCACTATCATGCTTTCGTCCGCGAACGGCAACCGGGGGGATGCACGATGCGTCAGGCAGTGGTCGGGAAGATGTTGGTGACGGCGTGGTTCGCCGTCGTGATCAGTGCCTGCAGCCTGGTGCAGCCGCCGGATCTGCCGGTCGCGCCCGCGGAGCCCGCCGCGTCGCAGCCCGCGCCGTCCTCGGCGGCGCCGCAGCCGACGACGCTGAAGTCCACCGACGACATGGTCGCGAAGACCGTGGACTTCGGTCCGCGCGACCAGATGCCGGGCGCGCCGCTGTACGCCGAACACTGCGCGGCCTGCCACAACGGTGGCGTACCCAAGGCGCCGCACCTGACCTGGCTCGAGATGATGAGCCCGCGCGCGATCGTGCGTTCGCTCGAGAACGGCCTGATGCAGACCCAGGGTGTCGCGCTGAACGCCGAGCAGAAGCGCCACATCGCCGAGTACATCACGCGCGAACCAGCCGACGCCGACCCGCGCGCGCTGGCGAGTGCACCGCAGTGCACGGGACCCGCCGCGCAGTTCGATCTCGCGCGTCCGCCGGCCGCGGTGGGCTGGGGCCACGACACCGCGCGCTTCGTGCCCGCCGACGTCGCGCAGCTCGACGCGAAGGACATCGGGCGGCTCAAGCTCAAGTGGGCCTATGGTTTCCCGGGCGCGCTGCGCGCGCGGTCGCAGCCGGCCGTGGGCATGGGCGCCGTGTTCGTCGGCAGCCAGGATGGCAGCGTCTACGCGTTCGATCTCGCGACGGGTTGCCAGCGCTGGCGCTTCCAGGCCGCGGCCGAAGTTCGCACGGCGATCGTGCTGTCGACGGCGCCCGCGACGAAGGCGAGCCCACCCGTGGCCTATTTCGGCGACATCGTCGCGCGGCTCTATGCCGTCAATGCGCTGACCGGGGAACTGATCTGGTCGCGCAAGGCCGATGAACATCCGGCCGCGACGCTGACGGGCACCGCCGCGCTGGTCGATGACCGCCTGTTCGTGCCGGTGTCGTCGCTCGAAGTGATTCCGGCGGCGGATCCGAAGTACGAGTGCTGCACCTTCCGCGGCAAGATCCTTGCCGTCGATGCACGCAGCGGCGAGACGCTCTGGGAGCACTACTCGATACCCGAGACGCCGCGCGAAACCAGCCGCACGTCGATCGGCACGCGCGTGCTGTCGCCGTCGGGCGCGCCGATCTGGTCCAGCCCCGCGGTCGACCGGCGTCGCAACGTCATCTACTTCGGCACCGGCGAGAACTATTCTTCGCCGGCCGACAACAACAGCGATTCGATCATGGCGGTCGACATGGCCACGGGCAAACGCCTGTGGCAGCGGCAGAGCACGGCGGGCGATGCGTGGAACGTCGCCTGCATGATGCAGGACAACCCGAACTGCCCCGCGGAAGACGGCCCCGACTTCGATCACGGCGCGAGCATGATCCTTGCGAACGTCGGCAGCGGCGCCACGCCTCGGCAGGTGCTGCTCGCCGGTCACAAGGACGGCAGCGTGTTCGGGCTCGATCCGGATGCGAACGGCAAGCTGCTGTGGACCGCGCGGGTCGGTCGCGGCAGCATCCAGGGCGGGGTGCACTTCGGCATGGCCGCGGAAGGTTCGCGGCTGTACGTGCCGATCAACGACATGAACGATACCGGCAACGGTGATGTCCTCGATCCGGCGCTCGCTCGGCCCGGCATGCACGCGATCGATGCGGCGACGGGCAACGTGCTGTGGAGCACGGTGCAGAAGAACGTCTGCCCGCCGGACCTGAAGTTCTGCGATCCGGGCATTTCCGCCGCCGTCACGGCCACGCCGGGCGCGGTGTTC
>JAWLAD010000002.1:0-122020 GCA_041395605.1 Steroidobacteraceae bacterium | reverse complement strand
CGGCACCGCGACCGGCGCTGCCGGCGGACGTCAGCGAGTACTTCCTGCCCGCGACGCGCGGTGAAGGACCGATCGAGTACCGTCCGGCGGTGATGGGCCTCGCGCGCCTGCACTATGTCGACGCCAAGCTGAAGCTCGATCACTGGACGACGACCGCGACGCTCGCGCCATTCGCCGACGACGGCAAATCGGTCGACTGGGCGGCGGGCACTGCGTCGACCGACCTCAAGGCGCGGCTGACGCGCGACCCGGCCGCCGGCGCGGCGTTCGCGGACTTGCCCGCCGCTGCGCTGCGCGCAGCCAACTACCCGGCATTTGGCAAGGCGCTGGCTTCGCACCTGTACGAGACGTCGCGGGCGAACCTGCTTGTGGCCGATGCGCTGAAGCAGGCGTCGACGCCGGATGAAGGCGAAGGCGACTTCCGCGCGCGGCTCGCGCATGCCGCGCGCGAGCAGCGCGACGCGGCGGCCGATGCGTTGCGCCGCAAGTACCAGCCGAAGCTGACGACGCTGCAGGACCAGATCCGCCGCGCCGAGGAGCGCAAGGCCCGCGAGGAGAGCCAGGTTTCCCAGCAGAAGCTGCAGACGGCGATGTCGGTCGGCGCGACGATCCTCGGCGCATTCCTGGGTCGCAAGACGCTGTCAGCGGGGAATCTCGGTCGCGCAACGACCGCCGCACGCTCGGCGTCGCGGATCGGACGCGAGGCCCAGGACGTCGAGCGCGCGACCGAGAACCTCGAAGTGCTGCAGCAGCGCCTGCAGGCCCTCGAAACGGAGGTCGCCGCCGAGATCGAACGCAGCGCCGCTGCGCTCGAGGCCGGCAACATCGAACTGCGCGCCGTCGCCGTGACACCCCGCAAGTCGGATCTTGCGATCGGCGAGATCGCGCTCGTGTGGCGTCCCTGGCGACGCGGCGCTGACGGCTTCCCGACGCAGGCCCACGACTGAACCGGAGCACCCGCATGAAGGAATTGATCGATCTGCTGACGACACAACTCAAGATCGAGCCCAAGCAGGCGAGCGGTGGCGCCGCCATCCTGTTCAAGGCCGCCCAGGACAAGCTCGGCGCCGACCAGTTCGGCAAGCTGCTCGGCGGCGTCGCTGGCGTCGACGACCTCGTCCGCCAGGCGCCCTCTGCAGGCGGCATGGGCAAGCTGTTCGGCGGCTTCGCGACATCGCTAGGCGGCGGCAACGCGGCCGCGATCGCCGGCATCGTCAGTGGTTTCGGCAAACTCGGGCTCAACGCCACGCATGCGCAGCAGTTCGTTCCGGTCATCATGCAGTTCCTGCGCGGCAAGGTCGGCCAGGATGTCGTCGCCACGCTCGAGAAGACGCTGCGTGCGTGACGCCCGCTGGCGCCGCGTCATCGCCCCGCTGCTTGCCGTGATGACCCTGGTTGGCTGCGGCCAACGCGATGCGCCGTCAACGGACGCAGTCGCAGGCGAAACCGGCGAGCGGCTGCGCGCCGGCATCTGGCGGGCCGTGCTGGCGCTACCAGGTGGCGACCTGCCGTTCGGCCTCGAACTGGTCGAGCGGGACAGTCGCTGGTCGGCCGTGCTCGTCAACGGCAGCGAGCGCACCCGCGTCGACGAAGTGACGCTGCAGGGTGACTCGCTGCAGATGCGCATGCCGGGTTTCGAGAACCGGCTGACGGCCACGATCGACGGCGACACGCTGCGCGGCGAAGTGCTGATGATCAAGCTCGGCGCGCAAAACCAGCGGATTCCGCTGCAGGCGCGCCGCGGCGAACGCTGGCGCTTCGCTCGCGAGACGGCACCGGTCGGAGCGGCCACCCGCGACGACTATTCCGGTCGCTGGGCGATCGAATTCGGCGATGGGGCTGCACGCACGCCCGGTGTCGCCGAGTTTTCGCAGCAGGGCAGTCGCGTGGTCGGCACGTTCCTGACGCCGACCGGCGACCACCGCTTCCTCGCCGGCGACGTCGTCGACGGCGAGCTGTGGCTGTCGAAGTTCGACGGCGGGCACGCGTTCCTGTACCGGCTGCGGCTTGCCGCCGATGGCAGCCTGGCCGGACGCTGGTGGTCGGGCCTCGCGTTCACGGAGGCGATTGCCGGGCGCCGCGACCCGGATGCCGACCTCGGTGACGCCGACAGCGTGACCCGCATGCGCGACGCCAGCTCGGCGCTCGACATCCGTTTCCCCGACCTCGACGGCACGATGGTATCGCTGCGCGAACCGCGCTTCGCCGGCAAGGTCATCGTGATCGCGCTGGCCGGCAGTTGGTGCCCGAACTGCCACGACGAAGCGGCATTCCTCGCGCCGTTCTACCGGCAGAATCGCGAGCGTGGCCTCGAAGTCGTGTCGTTGATGTTCGAGCAGTTCGGCGACTTCGGGCAGGCCGCCGCGGCCACGCGCCGCTTCCGCGAGCGCTACGGCATCGATTACACGACGTTGATCGCCGGCACGTCCGACAAGGAAGATGCCGCCACGAAGCTGCCGCAACTGAACGGCGTCTACGCCTTCCCGACCACGATCTTCATCGACCGCTCGGGCAAGGTACGCCGCATCCACACAGGCTTTTCCGGGCCGGCCACCGGTGATCGCCACCGCAAGCTGCTCGAGCAGTTCGAATCGCTGGTTGATCAGCTGCTGGCGGAGACTCCGGATCCCGCCGCGGCCCGCCCCACCGGATCCTGACTGTCCCGGCCAATCGAGGCTCCCATGCCCTCTTTCGACGTCGTCTCCGAAATCAACACGCACGAGCTGACCAATGCAGTCGACCAGGCCAACCGTGAACTGACGCAGCGCTTCGATTTCAAGGACGTCGGTGCGAGCTACGAGCTGAAGGACTTCACCGTGACGATGCGCGCCAAGGTCGAGTTCCAGCTGAAGCAGATGCTGGAGATACTGAAGCAGCGGCTGGCGAAGCGCGGCATCGACGTCGGATGCCTGGACGTCAAGGACGCGCTGACCAACCTGGCCGAGGCGCGACAGGAAGTGCTGCTGCGCCACGGCATCGACCAGGACGCCGGCAGGAAGATCGTCAAGGCGATCAAGGAGTCGAAGCTGAAGGTGCAGGGCGCGATCCAGGGCGACAAGGTGCGGGTGACCGGCAAGCAGCGGGACGACCTGCAGCAGGCGATCGCGCTGCTGCGCAAGCTGGAACTCGATCGCCCGTTGCAGTACGAGAACTTCCGCGACTGACGTGACGCCCGCCGCTCAGGCCAGGCCCAGCATCGCGAACAGCGCCACGTAGGCGCGCGGTTCGTACACCGCGACGAACAGCAGCCCGAGCAGCGCGCCGCTCAGGTGCGCATCGTGATTGATGCCGTCGCGCGCCTGGCGCGACGACCACCACGAATACGCGACATAGGACACGGCGAACAGTGGCGCCGGTATGGGCACGGGCAATGGCAGGATCATCAGCTGTTGATCCGGAAAATAGACGATGGCGGCGAACAGCACCGCCGAGATCGCGCCCGACGCGCCGAGCGAACCGTAGGACGGATCGCGCCGGTGCTTGTACCAGGTCGGCACCTCGCTCAACACGAGCGACCCGACATAGAGCACGAGGAAGGCCAGTCCGCCGATGACACGCTGCAACTGGAACGCGAAGAACCAGTAGCTCAGCATATTGAACAGAAGATGGCCGAAGTCCTTGTGCACCAGGCCGCTGGTGACGAGCGTGTGATACTCACCGCGTCGGGCCAGCCAGTAAGGGCGGAACACGCAGCGGTCGATGATCTGTGGCTTCCACCACAGGCCCAGCACGCTGGTCGCAATGGTCGCGGCGAATATCAGCAACGCGGCATTCATCGCCGCTATCGTGTCACACACCGGGCCGGCTCGCGCCACCAATGAAGCATGGACCCTGAAGCCCCGCTGCCCCGCAATCCGCGGGTGACTGCCAACGCGCTGCAGGGCCTGCAGCGCGAGGCCTGGTCATGGGCCCTGCGTCAATGCCGCGGACAGCCACGGGAGGCGGAAGACGTGTTGCAGACGGCCTATACCCGGATCATCGAGGGTCGCGCGCGATTCGACGGGCGTTCCAGCCTGAAGACCTGGCTGTTCGGCGTGATCCGGCACGTTGCGCACGAGCAGTCGCGCGCACGGCGCGGCTGGTTGCGCTGGCTGGTCGCGGCCAGCGACGACGTGCTCGAGGAACCGGTCGCGCTCGAGGCGACGGCGACCGTCCCGGCAGAGCACGCCGAAGTGCTTGACGCCGTCCGGCGACTGCCGGCGCGCCAGCGCGAAGTCATCGAGCTGGTGTTCTATCGCGACCTGACGCTGGACGAAGCCGCACGCCTGATGGGCGTGTCTGCCGGCGCCGCGCGCACGCACTATCACCGCGCCAAGCAGGCTCTGGCCGCCAGTCTCGGCGAAGCGCGGCCATGACGGGCCGCGCGACAACACGCGGCGAACCCGCGCTTTCGCCGCAGGAGGCCGCGCTGCGTGCGCGCGTCCGCGCAGCGCTCGAGGCCGCGCCGACGCCCGCGGCGCCCGAGTTCGCGACGTTGTGGCAGCGTGCCGCGGGGCTCGCCCGGCAGGCATCGGGATCGGCCGTCGCGCCCTCCTTGCCCTACCGCTTCGCCGCGATCGCAGCCGGCCTCGCAAGCGTTGCGCTGGTGGCGACTTTGGTTTGGCAGCGTTCGACGCCGGATGACGCGGGCCGCACGGCGCAGGCCGAGCTCGCGACCGACCTGCAGCTCGCGCAAGCCCTGGCTGCGCGCGCACCGCTGCGCACGCCGACCGACGCGCTGCTGGACAACGCCCCCGATTCCCTGCTGCGTGGCGGCCCTGCGCTGCCCGCGGTCGACTACCCGTTGTTGCCTGAGGAGAAGTACCTGTGAACACGACCAAGGCGATCCTGTTGTCGCTGCTTCTGCTGCCCATCCTGGGCCTTGCGCAGGACGCGAAGCCCCGCAGCGACGACGACTGGTTCCGCGGCAAACTGTTCCCGCCCGAACTCGTCCTCAAGCATGCATCCCAGCTGAAGCTCAGCGACGCGCAGCGCAAGACGATCCGCGGCGAACTGACGACGGTGCAGACCCGCGTCGCCACGGTCGACTGGGACATCATGGAGGCGGGGCTCGCGATGCAGGAAGCGATCGAGAAGGCTCCGGTCGATCGCGCGCTGGTACTCGACAAGGCGGATCGCGTGTTCGAAGCCGAGGCGCGCAAGAAGCGCGCCTGGCTCGAGATGCTCGTCAACATCAAGAACGCGCTGAACGACGAACAGATCGCGTACCTGCGACGGGTCGCGCTCGAGGGAGGCTGAGATGCGCCGCGGCGCAATCGCCAGCCTGCTCGGTGCGTGGCTGCTGGTCGCCTGCGGTGGTGGTGGCGGCGGCACTGGCGGCGGTGGCGGCCAGACCGGCGGTGGCGCCCCCGCGCCGACGATCACGCGAGGCGAGGCCGCGACCTTCCTGCGTCAGGCCAGCTTCGGACCGAATCGCGCCGAGATCGACCGCGTCGTCGCCAGTGGCTACGCCGCGTGGATCGACCAGCAATTCGCGCAGCCCGCGTCGCTGCAGGCGCCCGCGCTGCGCGCACTGGGTCGCGCACCCACCCAGGATGACCGACTCGACCAGTGGTTCCGCCACGCCGTGCAGGGACCCGACCAGCTGCGGCTCCGGGCCGGGTGTTCGCGCGTCGCGGATACTCGTCGTCTCGGAGCGCAGCGCTCGGACAGTTCTCGCTCGCGCTCATGAACTACTACGACCTGCTGAACCGAATGCCTTCGGCAACTTCCGCGAGCTGCTCGAAGAGGTCACGCTCAGTCCCGCCATGGGCGTCTACCTCAGTCATCTGGGCAACCAGAAGCCGAACCCGGCCCGGAACATCCGCCCGGACGAGAATCCATGCCCGCGAGGTCATGCAGCTGTTCACGATCGGGTTGGTCGAACTCGAGGCAGATGGTCGCATCCGGCTCGATGCCCAGGGCCAGCCCGTGCCCACCTACGACCAGGCCATCATCGAGGCATTCGCGCGGGTGTTCACCGGTTGGATGTTCGCCGGCTCGCTGAGTTTCGCCCAACCCTCGTTCAACTTCGACGCACCGATGCAGCCCTTCGAGGCCTTCCACGACACCGAAGCGAAGACGCTGCTGGGCGGTGTGACGCTGCCCGCGAACCAGGGCGCACGCGCGGATCTCGAAGCCGCTCTCGACAACCTGTTCGCGCACCCGAACGTCGGTCCTTTCATTTCGCGCCAGCTCATCCAGCGCCTGACGTCCAGCAATCCTTCGCCAGGCTACGTCGGGCGCGTCGCGGCGCGTTTCAACGACAACGGGTCCGGCGTGCGCGGCGACCTGGCCGCCGTCGTGCGCGCGATCCTGCTCGACGACGAAGCGCGCCGCCCGGCGGTCGACGCCTCCGGCAAACTGACGGAGCCGCTGCTGCGCCTGACGGCGTTGTGGCGCGCGTTCGACGGACGCGCCGCCAGCGGCCGCTACCGGTTGAACAATGCGGACATCCTCGTCGGACAGGGCCCGCTGCGCTCGCCGTCGGTGTTCAACTTCTACCGGCCGGACTTCGCGCCGCCCGGCGAGATGCGCAGTGCCGGACTCGTCGCGCCCGAGATGGAGATCGCCAACGAGGCCACCCTGGCGTACATGGCGAACCTGCTGGCGTTCGGTACGTTCGCCGCCAACGCCAACCCGGGCGCCGGGCCCGATGACATCGTCATCGACACCCGCGACGAAGAGCTGCTGGCCGGCAACGCGACGCAACTGGTGGACCGGGTCGCCGACGAACTGGCCGGCGGTGCCATCAGCGCGACGCTGCGCAGCGAAGTCATCGCCATGGTCGAGCGCCTGCCGGCCAGCGCTGCCGCAGCACGCGTCGCCGAGGCGATCCACGGCATCATGACCGCACCCGAATTCGTCGTCGTGCGCTGAGGAGACCAGATGGACCGCAGGCGCTTCCTGACACACACGGGTTACGGCATCGGCGCCGGACTGCTCGCGGCGTCCCTGCCGCGCGCGGTGCACGCGGCGCCATTCACGGACTACAAGGCGCTGGTCAGCGTGTTCCTGTTCGGTGGCAACGACGCGTTCAACATGGTGGTACCGCGCAGCGCAGCCGAGTACGACGTCTATGCGCGTTCGCGGCAGAACCTCGCCATCGCGCGCGACGCGCTGCTGCCGATCGAACCGCTGGCCTCGGATGGCGCGCAATACGGCCTGCATCCGGCCATGGCGTCGCTGACGCCGCGATTCGCGGCGGGCGAACTCGCCGTGATCGCCAACGTTGGTCCGCTCGTGCAGCCCGTGACGCGCGATGAAGTCCTCGCGCGCAGCGTGCCGCTGCCGCCGCAGCTGTTCTCGCACAACGACCAGCAGGACCAGTGGCAGACACTGTCGGGAAGACTGGGCCTGCGCACCGGCTGGGCAGGACGCGCCGCCGACGCGATCGCAGCGGATACGGCGACGCAGCAGCTGCCGGTCAACGTGTCGCTGACCGGTACGACCGTGTTCCAGATCGGCGCGGCGGCCGCGCCCTACAGCATCGGCACGGACGGCGCGCCGACGCACTTCGTCCTGGCCTCGCCGCAGGCCGCGCTGTACCGCGAGCGGCGCGCGATGTTCGAACGCCTGCTCGCAGCGCGCAGCGACGGCGCGATCACGCGCAGCTTCGCCGCCGTGCACGCGCGCTCGCTACGGCTCGCCGATACCGTCAACGCGGCGTTGGCCGCCGCGGTGCCACTGCGCACCGTGTTTCCGGCGACGCCGCTGGGAACCCAGCTCGCGATGGTCGCGCGCCTGATCGCGGTGCGCGACGTGTTGCAGATGCAGCGCCAGGTCTTCATGACAGCCGCGGGCGGCTACGACACCCACGACAACCAGAACACGGACCAGCCGCGACTGCTCGGCGACCTCTCGACCGCGCTGGCCGCCTTCCAGTCGGCGCTCGAGGAACTCGGCGTCGCGGGTTCTGTCGTAACGTTCACGCAATCCGACTTCGGTCGCACGCTGACTAGCAATGGCGATGGCACCGACCACGGCTGGGGTTCGCACCAGCTGGTGCTGGGCAATCCAGTGCGCGGCAGGCAGATCTACGGCACGATGCCGCGACTCGAAATCGGCGGACCGGACGACGTGGGGGGCGGGCGCATCGTGCCGACGCTGGCGGTCGATCAGTACGCCGCGACACTGCTGCGCTGGTTCGGCCTGTCAGCCGAACAGATCGATGGCGCAGCACCGAACCTGCGCAACTTCACGTCGCGCGACCTTGGTTTCGTCTGATCGCCGGGCGGCTCAGACGAACACGACGGTCTTGCGGCCGCTGATCACCACGCGCCGGTCGAGATGCCAGCCGACGGCGCGCGCCAGCACGGCGCACTCGATATCGCGGCCAATCTGCTCGAGCGCGGCCGGCGTGTGTGCGTGGGTCACGCGCTCGACGCCCTGCTCGATGATCGGCCCCTCGTCGAGGTCGCCCGTCACGTAGTGCGCCGTCGCGCCGATGATCTTGACGCCACGCTCGTGCGCCTGGGTGTAGGGCTTTGCGCCCTTGAAGCTCGGCAGGAACGAGTGGTGGATGTTGATGCAGCGGCCGGCGAGCTGCTCGCACAGGCGCGGCGACAGGATCTGCATGTAGCGCGCCAGCACGACCAGGTCGATGCGATGCTCCTCGACGAGCTGCAGGATCTGCGCCTCCTGCGCCGCCTTCGTCTCGGGCGTCACGGGCAGATGGTGATAGGGAATGCCGTTCCATTCGACGAACGAACGCATGTCGTCGTGGTTCGACACCACGGCGGGGATATCAACCGCGAGCTGGCCCGCGCGCCAGCGGTGCAGCAGGTCGAACAGGCAGTGCCCGGCCTTCGAGACCGCGACCAGCAACCGCGGCCGGCCGCTGAGGTCATGCAGTTCCCAGCTCATCCGGAAGCGGTGCGCGATCGGCTTGAAGCCATCGCGCAGCATCTCGATCGGCGGCATGTTCGCGCCGTCCTGGCGGAACACCGTTCGCATGTAGAAGTAGTTGCCGACCGAGTCGTTGAAGTGGTTGGACTCGATCGTCGAGGTATCGTTGTCGGCGAGGTAGCCGGCCACCGCGGCGACGATGCCCTTGGTATCGGGACAGCGGACGATCAGGACGTAGCGCGCATCGGGGTTCGGCGGAGTCATTCCGCCATTCTGTCACGAAGCGCCGCACGCGCTTTGTCGAGCATCTCACACAACCCTTCGACGGCATCGATGGCCGTCGGCCCCATCCGGTCCAGCCGCGGATCGCCGAAGGTCAGCAACTGGCCCGTCTGCACCGCCCGGATGGTCTGGAACTGCCCCCAGCGCTCGCGCCAGTCGCGCGCGGTGATCGGCGGCGCGGACAGCAGCATGACATCCGGGTCGCGCTTGACGACGGCCTCGATCTCGACGATGGGCGCAGGGAAATCGATGTCTTCGAAGATGTTGCGGCCACCGCAGCGAGCGATCGCGTCGCCGATGATGTGCCGGCTGCCCACGGTATACAGTGGTTCGGCCCAGAGCATGTAGAACACGTCGAGCGGTTCGCCTTCGATCTGCCGACCGGCAACGTTCGCCAACCGCGCCTCCATCCCGGTCGCGGCGCGTTCGGCGATGTCGGCCGTGCCGGCAAGCCGCCCCAGTCGGCGCACCGATTCGGGAATGTCCGCGAGGCCGCGCGCGCGGATGAAGTAGGTCGGCATCTTCAGCTGCTGCTGCAGCGACTCGATGACGAGCCGGTTGTTCAGGTGCTCCCAGACCACGACGACGTCCGGTTTCAGTTCGACGAGGCGCTCGTAGTTGACGGCGTTGGCATCGCCGATGGTCGGAATGGCCGCGGCCGCCGCCGGTGTGTCCGAACCACGTGACGTCGCCAGGATCCGCTCGCCGGCGCCTGCCGCGAACAGCATCTCCTGCCGCCGGGCGTCCAGGCTGACGATGCGGCGGGCGGGCCCTGCGAGGCGCAGTGTCGCGCCGGTATCGTCGGTGACTTCGTAGTTGCCGGCAGGCGTGCTGGCGACCGGCGCAGCCGCCGACCTGTCGGCAGCGCCGGCTGTCGTGCCGGGCGCCGCATCCGGCGCGGGCGTCGCCGATGGGCCGCAGCCCGCCGACAACAGCACCGCACAGGCCAGCAGCCCCGTGCGGACCCACCGCAACGACATCGGGACGCTGCTCATCGGTGCCCGTCGCCGCAGCGGTCGCAACCAGCCGGAGGATCGACACGCATGCCGAGGCGCTTCTGCAGCGCATTGCGCGCGCGACGCGGCCACAGCACCCAGGCCGCGTACAGCGCGGCGGACGTGACGATCAGTGCGACCAGCAGGTTCTCGAGCATGCTTCACCCCCAGGCCAGCGCGATCCGATACGTGAAGAATGCGGCCAGATAGGCCAGGCCGAACAGGTAGCCCGCCATCAGGAGAGGATAACGCCAGCCGTTCGTCTCGCGCTTGACGATGGCCAGCGTGGACAGGCACTGCGGCGCGAACACGAACCAGGCCAGCAAGGCCAGCGCCGTCGGCAGGCTCCAGCTCGATGCAATGACCGACGTCAACGCGCCTTCGACGTCGCCGACCTCGGACAACGCATAGACCGTGCCGAGTGCGCTGACGGCCACTTCGCGTGCCGCCATGCCCGGCACCAGTGCGATCGAGATCTGCCAGTTGAACCCGATCGGCGCGAACACGGTTTAGAGTGCGCGGCCGATCAGGCCCGCGATGCTGTAGTAGATGTCGGGTTGCGTCGCGCCGGCCGGTGGCGCCGGGAAGGTCGAGAAGAACCACAGCAGGATCGTCAGTGCGAGGATGATGCCGCCGACGCGCACCAGGAAGATCTGCGCGCGTTCCCACAACCCGAACAGCAGGTTGCGCAGGTTCGGCCACTGGTAATCCGGCAGTTCCAGCAACAGCGGCCGGTAATCGCCGCCCCCGGTCAGGCGCTTCATGACCCAGCCGACGGCCATCGCGGCGACGATGCCGGCGAAGTACAGCGCGAACAGCACGATGCCCTGCAGGTTGAACGGGCCGACCGCCGTCGCCGGAATGAACGCCGCGATCAGCAGCGCGTAGACCGGCAGTCGCGCCGAGCAGGTCATCAGTGGCGCGATCATGATCGTGGCGATGCGATCGCGCAGGTGCGGGATCGTCCGCGTCGCCATGATGCCGGGAATCGCGCAGGCGAAGGACGACAGCAGGGGAATGAATGCGCGACCCGACAGGCCGACGCTGCCCATCACGCGATCGAGCAGATAGGCTGCGCGCGGCAGATAGCCGCTGTCCTCGAGCGCCAGGATGAACAGGAACAGCACCAGGATCTGCGGCAGGAAGATCACGACGCTGCCGAGGCCGGCGATCACGCCATCGACCAGCAGCGAGCGCAACAGGCCCTCGGGCAACGCAGTACCGATCGCCTCGCCCAGCGCGGCGACGCCCGCATCGATCCAGTCCATGGGCGCCGCGGCCCAGCTGAACACCGCCTGGAAGATCACGAACAGCAGTGCCGCCAGCACGAACATGCCCGCGAGCGGATGCATGACCAGGCGATCGGCACGGGCGACGAAGCGGCTGCGCAGTGGTTCGCGGTAGCCGGCCGCATCGAGGATGTGGCGCACCCGCTCGTGGGTCTGCGCCACCTCGGCGGCCGTCGGCTCGACCCAGGCGCCCGGCGTCGCGGCAGCGCCTGCCGCGGTCGCGGCGCCCAGGGTCGGCGCGACGCGCTCTATCTGCGCAATCAGTTCGTCGGCACCGCCGCTGGACACGGCCACGGTGTCGACGACCGGCACGCCGAGTTCTTCGGCGAGGCGCGCCCGATCCAGCGCGTGGCCGCGGCGACGCGCGAGATCACTCATGTTCAGGGCGACGACGATCGGCAGGCCGAGGCGCTGCACGTCGAGGATGAGGCGCATCGACAGCCGCAGGTGGGTCGCGTCGGCCACGAGCACGACCAACTGCGGCTGGGGTTCGCCGGCCAGCCGTCCCAGCGCGAGATCACGCGTGATCGCCTCATCGAGCGTCGTCGGGTTCAGGCTGTAGGTGCCCGGGAGATCGAGCACACGATAGCGGCGCTGTGAACCGGGCGCGGTGAAGCTGCCCTCCTTGCGTTCGACCGTCACGCCGGGATAGTTCGCGACTTTCTGGTGGCTGCCTGTCAGTCGGTTGAACAGGGCCGTCTTGCCGCAGTTCGGCAAACCGATCAGCGCGATGCGCAGCGTCGCGGCCTGCTCGACACCCGCGTCCATGTTCAGCGCACCTCGCGGCGCACGTGCACCGCACGCGCCTCGTGGTGCCGCAGTGCGAACGTCGAGCCGCCGATGCGCACGGCGAGCGGGTCATCGCCGGGCCACATGCTCGCGACGATTTCGAGCGCGGCACCCGGCACGAAGCCCAGCTCGAGCAAGCGTCGCGCGATCGTCGACTCGCGCGTGTCGCCGAAGCGCTCGCCGTCGTCCGCGACGCGTTCGACGACGGCGCGATCACCGCGCCGCAGCGCAGCCAGCGTCGTCGTGGACCCTGTTGTCACCGTTGTCATTCCTGCTCGACCCCAGCGCCGAGTATCGGACCGCGCCGAGCCTGCTGGCAATTGCGGTTAATTCGCATTCAGGGTCAAGTTCTATTGCAAATAATAGTCATTCGCATTAAGAATAGCTACCGACATCCCCTGCCCGAGGACCGCCCCGTTGACCGCCTCATTGCCTCCACGGCCCGCCGATGCGCGGCGCCGCCGCCTGTGGACCTCCGCTACGGCCGCGCTGCTGGCCGCCAACGCCGCCGAACTCGCCCGCGCCGAGGGCGCCGACCCGCTGCCGGTCATCGTCGTGGTGGGGAAATCGCCTGCCGAAGTGGCCCGCCAGCCGGCCGCCGTCACCGTGGTCACCGCGGAGCAGCTTCGCCAGCAGCAGCCCCGGTCGACCGAGGAGGCCTTGCGTGCCGTACCAGGCGTGTCGATCAAGCCTGAAGAAGAAACCGCGATCGTCGGCAACATCGGCATCCGCGGCCTGAGCGCAGCCGACTACAAGACGATGATCCTCGAGGACGGCGTGCCGGTCGCCCCCGGCCTGTTCGTCGGTAATGGTCGCTACTACAACCCGCGCGACATCCAGCGGATGGACAACGCATCGAAGATCCTGCGCGGCGCAGCTCGCTGCGCTACGGACCCAGCGCGATCGGCGGCGTCATCGGCTACGTGACCAAGTGCGCGCGACTGTGTCGAGGTCGGCCTGCGCGCGGGCTCGTTCAGCACACGCGAGGTGAACCTCGAGGCCGGCGGTCGTTCCGCGTCGCGTTCATCACGCACGCAACCAGCGACGGCTTCATGGACAAGGGCTACGAGATGACCGACGTCATGCTGAAGGCCGGTCTCTCGCTCGGCGAGAACCAGCGCATTGGCCTGAAGTACACCGACTACGCCAACGACGCCAACATCTCCTATCGCGGCCTGCTGCTTGGCGAGTATCGCGCGGGCGCGCTGAACAACCCTGCACCGGATGATTTCTTCCTGACCGGCCGGCGCTCGCTCGACCTGAACCATGAGTGGACGGCGGGAGAGCGCGCGCGACTGAACACGGTCGTGTTCGCCAGCGAGACCTTCCGCGACTACTGGCGCTACGCGACCGATAACGCGGCATCCGCAGCAGCCGGCCGCTGGGTCTACACGGACAACCTGAACGGCAACAACCGCAGCTTCGAGCGCATCGGCTTCGACAGCCGGCTGCACCTTGCGCACACCAGCTTCGGCGTCCGGAACGAAACCGAGCTGGGCCTGCGCTACATGACGGAGAAGATGCACGACCAGACTGTCGCCGCGACGCGTGCCACGCCGCGCAGCGGCAGCCTGAGCCGGGACGTCATCGATTCGGCGGACAGCTGGGCGCTGTACGCGCAGAACCGGTTCGTGTTGTCGGACAGCGTGGCCGTCACCGCCGGCCTGCGCGCCGAGTTCTATGAACAGCGGCGCCTGGATCGGCGCCGCACGCAGGCCGAAGGCAACCGCGCCGCAACGTCGAACACCGAGTTGATGCCGGGTGCCGGCATCACCTGGCGGGCGGCATCTGGCCTGCAGCTGTTCGCGAACGTCTATCAGGCCTTCTCACCGGCGCTGAACGGCGACGCGCTGAACGGACTGGACGACCAGCAGCTCGACGCCGAGCGCTCCATCAACGTCGAGGCTGGCCTGCGCGGCGGCGAAGGGCGCCTGCGCTACGAACTGACGGCGTTCCTGCTGGACTTCGACAACCAGATCATCCCGGCCAACAGCAACAGCGAGTTCCAGGTCACGAACGGCGGCAAGACGCGCCACCAGGGTGTCGAGGCCGGCGCCAGCGCGGAACTGGGCGGCGGCTTCACGCTCAGCGGCAATGTCACCTACATCGGCACCGCGCGATTCGAGCGTCGCTTCACGCGCGCGGGCGTCCTGACGACGCGCGACCGTAGCCGCATCCTACACGCCGGAGTGGCTCGCGAACCTGTCGCTGGCATACCAGTACGGCGGCCTGCGCGGCGCGCTCAGCCTGCATCACACGGCGGCGCAGTTCACTGACGTCGCGAACACACGCGACCTGACCGAAAACCTGACCGGCTTCTTCACGGGCCGCATCCCCGGCTACACGCTGGCGGACCTGAGCCTCACCCGGCAGGTCAACGAACGGCTCGACATCGGCGCGACCGTCAAGAACCTGGCCGACCGGCGCTATGTCGCAAGCCTTCGCCAGGGCATCTATGTCGGGCCGGAACGCGCCGTCGACGTGAGTGTTCGCTATCGCTTCTGATATCGTGCGGCCATGGATGGCAGCAGCGGCGGCGGGCGACCCGCGCAACTGAACGTGTACGGCGAACCGCTCGCGCTGTGCAGCGAGCAGCCGCTGACCGGCTGGACGCGCAACGGCTGTTGCGAGACCGACGCGCAGGACATCGGTTCGCACACTGTATGCGCCATCATGACCGCGGATTTCCTGGAGTTCTCCCGGGCACACGGCAATGATCTGTCCACGCCACGCCCCGAGTACGGCTTCCCCGGGCTCGCGCCCGGCGACCAGTGGTGCCTGTGTGCCGCGCGCTGGCTCGAGGCCTGGCGGGACGGTGTCGCGCCGCGGGTGCGCCTCGCCGCCACGCATCGTCGCGCGCTCGAGATCGTCGATTTCGCGGCATTGAAGGCGCACGCCGTGGACCTGACCTGAGCACCTCGAGCCCGGCGCCGTCGGCCACCGACCTCGCCAGACGCGCCGCCTACCGCGAGGGCTTTCGCGACCTGTATGGTCCGGCGCCCGGCGTGTTCGCCTGGGGCCTCGTGACCGGCGTCGCGATGGTCAAGTCCGGCCTGTCGACCCCCGCGGCCTTGCTGCTGACGTTCAGTGCCTACGCCGGCTCTGCGCAGCTTGCCGCCCTGCCATTGATCGCCGCGCAGGCGCCGCTGTGGCTGATCACGCTGACCGCGGTCGTCGTGAACCTGCGCTTCGTCGTCTATGCCGTCGTCACGCGCCAGTACTTTCGCGGCACGACGCCGTGGCAGCGCCTGTGGCTCGGCTACTTCGTCGGCGACGTCATGTTCGTCAAGTTCGCAACCCGCAGCCAGCGTCATCCCGACGACCCGCACCTGATCGCGTACTACCGCGGCGCGGCGACCTGCAACTGGCTGACCTGGCAGATCTCCTCCGTGATCGGCATTCTCGCCGCCGCGTCGATCCCCGCCGAGTGGGGCCTCGAACTCGCCGGCACGCTCGCACTGGTCGCGCTGATCGTGCCGCTGTGCGCGCAACGCCCCGCGCTGGCCGGCGTCAGTGTCGCCGCGCTGGTCGCATCATTCGCGCACGCGCTGCCGTTGAAGCTCGGCATGCTGCTGGGCATCCTCGCAGGCATCGGCGCCGCGCTGGTGGTCGACCAGCTGCTGCGGCGGAGCGCACGATGATCGACCTCTACGTGCTGGGCGCCATCGCCGGCCTGACCGTGGCGACCTTCGTGGCGCGTTCCGCGCTGCTGCTGTTCGGCAGCTCGCTGCTGCTGCCGCCGGCCCTCGAAGCGGCACTGCGTTACGCCCCGGCCTGCGCGCTGGCCGCCATCATCGTGCCGGACCTGCTGCTGCAGAACGGCGTACCCCTGTGGGGTCCGGATAATCACCGGCTGCTCGCCGGCGTCGCCGGTACGGCGATTTTCGTCGCTTTTAGGAGCACGTTCGCGACCATCATCGGTGGAATGGGGGTATTCTGGCTGCTCCAATGGATCCACTAGTCGCCCCCTGAAGGGATTTTTGGACACTTGATTATTCATTGACACAATGTCAATGCGGGCCCTAGGATGGCGCCCATGAACTACCTCGTCGAGCGCCGCCAGGAAGAGAAGGAACGGCGGCGTGCTGACATCCTCGATGCCGCCGAAGCGGTCGCCGCGACCGTCGGCATCGAAGCCATGACCATGGATGAAGTCGCGCGCAAGGCGCGGCTGTCGCGCGCGCTGCTATACGTCTATTTCCAGGACAAGTCCGACCTGCTGTTCGGCCTCTGCTGCCGCGGCCTCGAGCAACTGCACCAGCGTTTCACGGCTGCGGCCGCGCTGCATCGGCGCGGCCTCGACCAGATCGAAGCCTGCGGTCGCGCCTATGTCGAGTTCTCGCGCGAATTCCCGGTGTATTTCGATGCGCTCGCGCGTTTCGAGGCGCATTCGCCCGTGTCCGCGCCTCTGCCCGAAGGCAACGTTGGCAACGAGGCCGAGTGCATGCTGCGTGGCGACCGCGTGCATGCCGTCATGAGCGCCTGCATCGAACGCGGCGTCGCCGACGGATCGATCCGCGCCGATGTCGGGCCGCCGCTGCTGGTGTCGTTCACGCTGTGGGGCTTCCTGCACGGCATCATCCAGCTCGGCACCACCAAGTCGAACGTGTTCGCGCAGTACGGCACGAGCACCGAGCAGCTGATCGACAACGCCCTCGCGATGAGCGTCCGGGCGCTGGCTGCCCACCCCTGACACCGCCGCCCCGAGACGCCCATGGCCCGTTTTCGTCATCAAACTGACACGTGTCTAACGACTCGACGAACGCCAAAAGCCGGTCCGGTCGGCATTTCTGCGCTGCTGGCGAGTTTCGCGCTCGCTCTTGTCAACATGTTGACGAACCAGCCAGCCGCGGCCGCAACGCTGGACCCGACGCCGGCACCGGCGTCACGACCGGTCGCCGCCGTCATCGACGACTACGTCCGCGAAGGCCTGCGCAACAACCGCGCGCTGCAGGCAAGCCAGCTCGACGTCGAACGCAGCGTCGCACTGCTCGACGCCGCGCGTGCGCGCTTCCTGCCGGAGGTGTCGCTCGATGCGCGCTATACGCGCGCCGAAGGCGGCCGTGAGATCGAGTTGCCGCTCGGTGCGCTCGTCAACCCCATCTACCAGTCACTGAACGAACTGCTGGCCAGCGCCGGCCAGGCTGCGCCATTCGGCAGCATCGCGGATCCACGCTTCGCGCTGATCCGCGAGCGCGAACAGGACACGCGCGTGACGTTGCGCCAGCCGCTGTATGCGCCGTCGATCCCGGCGGCGGTGCGCGCCAGCCGCGCCGGATTCGAAGCGAGCGAGTACGCGCGCGAAGCGCTCGCGCGGCGCCTGAAGCGCGACATCTCGACGGCCTACCTGGATTGGTTGCAGGCCAGCAAGACGGTCGACATCGTCGACGCGAGCCGGCTGCTGCTGGCCGAGAACCTGCGCGTCAACGAATCGTTGTTCCGCAACGGCAAGATCACGCAGGACCAGGTGCTGCGCGCGAACGCCGAACTGCTTGCCGTCGAGCAGCAGCTGCAGGAAGCACGCACCAGTCGTGAGCAGGCCGCGCGCTACCTGAACTTCCTGCTGGGCCGCGCGCTCGACACGCCGCTCGAACCCGCGACACTCGACAGCGAGATCGAGCTGACCATCGCCGATCTCGACGGATTGCGCGCCCGCGCCCTCGACAATCGCCCGGAGCTCGAGCAGGCGGCACGCGCCATCGATGCCGCGACCGCGCAGATGGACCTGGCCCGCAGCGCGCGGCGGCCGACGCTGTCACTCGGCGTCGACGCCGGCACGCAGGGCGAACGCTATGAGTTCGGCCGCGGCCGGAACTTCGCGACAGTCTCGCTGCTGCTGAACTGGACGCTGTTCGACGGCGGTGCCCGCGCAAGTGAGCTCGGCGCGGCGCGTGCCAGCGAGCGACGCGCCCGCACGCAGCGCGACGAACTCGCGCAGCAGATCGAACTCGAAGTACGCCAGAGCCTCGAGCAACTGGAGACGGGCGCCAGTTCCCTGCGCACCGCCGCTGCGCGCGCCGAGGCCGCCCGCGCGGCGTTCCGGATCGCCAGCCGCAAGCGCGATGAAGGCGTCATCAACCAGGTCGAGTTCATCGACGCGCGCAGCACCCTGACGGGTGCCGAACTGAACCTGAACGTCACGCGCTTCCAGTTGCTCGCGCGCCAGGCCGATCTCGACTACGCCACCGCCGCGGGCACCTTGCCCCTGGATTCCGGAGCCGACACGCCATGAAGATGACCGCCGCAGCCCATCCCATCGCCGCGGGCGTCCCTCGCCGTCCATGCCTCGCGGCAGTCATGCTGCTCAGCGCGACGCTGGGGCTGGCCGCCTGCGGCAGCAATGTCGCCGATGAGGCGCCGCAAGCGACGCCGGTGCGCACGACGCCCGTGGGCACCGGCCCCGCCTCGCCCGCGATCCTCGCCAGCGGGCTCGTCGCGTCGCGCGACGAGATGCGGTTGTCGTTCAAGACCGGCGGCATCGTCCGGCGCATCCCGGTGCTCGAGGGGAGGAGGTCAAGCGCGGCCAGTTGCTGGCCGAAATCGAACTCGGCGAGATCGGCGCGACGGTGGAACAGGCCCGCCAGGCAGCCGACAAGGCGCGGCGCGACCTGTCGCGCGGCGAAAGCCTCTACGCGGACCAGGTCATCAGCCTCGAGCAGCTGCAGGACCTGCGCACGCAGGCACGCGTCGCAGGCGCACAGCTGGCTGCGGCGCAGTTCAATCTCGGCTACTCGGTGATCACGGCGCCCCGCGACGGCGTCGTGCTGCGACGCTTCGTCGAAGAACGTGAGCTCGTGCCAGCGGGCCAGCCGGTCGTCGCGCTGGGTGCGCGCGCGGGTGGCTACGTCGTCAAGGCGGCGCTCGCCGATCGCGAAGTCGTGCAGGTCGCGATCGGCGACACGGTCGAAGTGCGGCTCGACGCGTTCCCCGGCAGGACGCTGCCGGGCACGGTCGCCGAGGTATCCCGCGCCGCGGATGAACGCAGCGGCCTGTTTCCCATCGAGGTACGCATCGACACCACGCCGCAGCCGCTGGCTTCGGGACTGGTCGCGAAGCTCGCGATCCAGCCGAAGCGTTCGCGAACGGAAACCCTGGTGTATGCGCCCCTCGCCGCGATCGTCGAAGGTGACGGCGATCGCGCCAGTGTATTCGTGGTCGAAGCCGACCACGCAAGGCGCCGCCCGGTGCGCATCGCGTTCATCACGAACGGCGCCGCGGCGCTGGCCGACGGCCTGGCAGCGGGCGAGCAGGTCGTCACCGATGGCGCGCTGTATCTCGAGGACGGCGAGCCGGTCAGGGTCCTCGCGCCGGAGGCGGCCGCGACCGCCGCCACGCGTTGAGGCAGGCCGATGCAGCTACTCGAGTTCCCGATCCGGCGCTACCAGTTCACGATGGTGCTGTTCTTCTGCCTCGTCGCACTCGGATGGTTCACGTTCGCGCAGATGCCGCGGGAAGAGGATCCGTCGTTCAAGATCTCCGCCTTCACGATCGCCGCCGTGATGCCGGGCGGCGATCCGAAGGACCTCGAGCGCCTGGTCGTCAAACCGATCGAGGATCGCCTCGCGGAACTCGATGACGTGCGCCAGCTCGAGTCGTCGATCGTCGATGGCCTCGCCTTCACGGTCATCGAATTCGAAGCTTCGACGGATGCAGACAAGAAATACGACGAAGTCACCCGCGAGATCAACGCGCTGCGCCCGACGCTGCCCGCCGAGTTGCGCGACATCATCATCCGCAAGTTCAGTCCCGGGCTGGTCAACATCGTCCAGTACGCACTGGTCTCCGAAGACGCCCCGTATCGTGAACTCGAGGACGTCGCCCGCGACCTGAAGGACGCGCTCAAGGCCGTCGACGGCGTGCTGACGAGCGAGACTTGGGCTTACCCGCGGCGCGAACTGCGCGTCGAGGTCGACCTGCAGCGACTCGGCGAGCTGCGCCTGTCGCCGTTCCAGGTCGTGCAGGCTGTACAGAGCGAGAACGCCAACATCCCGGCCGGCACGCTGGATCTCGGCGCGCGCAGCTACAGCCTCAAGACCTCCGGCGCCTACGCCAGCCTCGATGAGGTCCGCGACACGGTCATCGCCGCAGTGGCTGGTCGCACGGTACGGGTGCGCGACGTCGCCGAAGTGCGCTGGGACGCGCAGCAGCTGACCCACGTCGGCCGATACAACGGCCAGCGCGCCGTGTTCGTCACGGCCAACATGAAGCAGGGCTACAACGTGCTGGAGGTCAAACAGCGGATCGACGCCGCGGTCGCGTCATTCCGCGGCAGCCTGCCGGCCCGAATCGCACTCGAAGAAGGCTTTGACCAGTCGCTGAACGTCGCATCGCGGCTGGACCGGCTGTACATCGACTTCGCGATCGCGATCAGTCTCGTGATCCTGACGCTGCTGCCGCTGGGCTGGCGCGCCGCCAGCATCGTGATGATCGCGATCCCGCTGTCCCTCGCGTTCGGCATGATCGTGCTGTACTTCCTCGGGTTTTCGTTGAACCAGTTGTCCATCGCCGGCTTCGTCGTCGCGCTCGGGCTGCTCGTCGACGACTCGATCGTCGTCGTCGAGAACATCGCCCGGCACCTGCGCATGGGCTACTCGCGCGTGCAGGCCGCCATCGCCGGCACCCGCCAGATCTTCGTCGCGGTGCTCGGCTGCACCGCGACGCTGGTGTTCGCCTTCGTGCCGCTGCTCGCGCTGCCAGGCACGGCGGGAAAGTTCATCCGTGTGCTGCCGAGCACCGTCATCGCCACGATCATCGGTTCGCTGCTGATCGCGCTGTTCATCATCCCGTTCCTCGCGAGCCGCCTGTTGCGCGAAGAGAAGGACGAGCGCGGCAGCGTACTGCTGCAACGGGTGATGGGCGCCATCCACCGCTACTACCGCCCGGCGCTGCACTACTGCCTCGCGCGCCCGCGGGCGACCACGCTCGTCGCCATCGGCGGCTCGCTGCTGCTGTCGGCGGCCATCGTGCCCGTGATCGGCTCCAGCCTGTTCCCGAAGGCCGACACGCCGCAATTCGTGATCTCGGTCGAGACGCCGGACGGCTCCAGCCTCGACCAGACCGACCGCGCCGTGCGCTACGCCGAGCAGCGACTCGGCGAGATGCCGGAGGTGCAGTCCTGGTTCGCGAACGTCGGTCACGGCAACCCGCGCATCTACTACAACATCTTCATGCGCAACGACGCGACCAACTACGGCGAACTGTTCGTGCGCCTGCGAGTTCGATACCCGGCGCACGCCGCAACGCCTCGATGACCTGCGCAAGGCGCTGGACGGCTATCCGAACGCCCGCTTCACCGTACGCGAGTTCTCGAACGGCCCGCCGGTCAGCGCACCGATCGAGGTGCGCGTCGTGGGCCCCGATCTCGGGGTGATCGAGCGCATCGCCGCCGAGGTCGAGCGGCTGCTGGAGCGCACGCCCGGCACGCGCGACGTCGAGAATCCGCTGGCCGTCTCGCGCACCAACCTGCGCATCGCCGTCGATCCGCAGAAGGCCGCGCTGCTCGGCGTGCCGATGATCGACTTCGACCGCACCGTGCGGCTCGCGATCTCCGGGATCGAAGCGGGCACGTTCAAGGACGACTCGGGCGAGCAGTACCCCATCACGATCCGCACGCCGCTCGCCGGCCGCGCCGACCTCGATGCGCTCGATGACCTGCGCATCCCGACGGTCAGCGGGGCATCGCTGCCGCTGTCGCAGCTCGGCACGCTGCAGTTCGAACGCGCACCTGTGCAGATCGCCCGCTACGATCGCGAGCGCTCCGTCACCGTCAATGCGCAGATCAGGAGCGGTTACAACACCGCGAAGGTAACGACGGAGGCCATCCGCGGCCTCGATGCCCTGGAGTGGCCACGCGGCTATCGTTACGTGCTGGGCGGCGACGCCGAAGCCGGCGCGGAAGCCTTCGGCGGCATCGGCACCGCGATCCTCGTCGCCGTGTTCGGCATTTTCGCGATCCTCGTGCTGGAGTTCGGCAGCTTCAAGTCGACGCTGATCGTGCTGACCGTCGTGCCGCTCGGCGTGCTGGGCGGCCTGCTGATGCTGCTCGTCACCGGCAACAGCATCTCGTTCACGGCCAGCATCGGCTTCATCGCGCTGATCGGCATCGAGATCAAGAATTCGATCCTGCTGGTCGACTTCACCAACCAGCTGCGCGAGCAGGGCGTCGAAATCGACGAAGCGATCGAGCGCGCCGGCGAGGTGCGCTTCCTGCCGATCCTGCTGACGTCCGCGACCGCGATCGGCGGCCTGCTGCCGCTGGCGGTGCAGAACATCGGTTTGTACTCACCGATGGCCTGGGTCATCATCGGCGGCCTGATCACTTCGACACTGCTGGCCCGACTCGTGACCCCGGTCGTCTACAAGCTGCTGCCGCCACCGGTCGACACCCCGCGTGAGCGCGAGCGCGTCGCCGCCGCCGATGCGTCGGGGGCATTGCTTTGAGGGCGGTCTTCCTCGATTACGCAACGGTCAGCGCGGGGGATCTCGACCCCGGTCCGCTGCAGCGCGCCCTGCCCGGCATCGTGCTGCACGAGGTGTCGACCCAGCAGCAGGTCGTCGAGCGCGCGCAAGGCACCGCCGTACTGCTGGTCAACAAGCTGCAGATCGACCGGAACGTCATGGATGCCACGCCGTCCCTGCGCGTGATCGGCCTGACCGCCACCGGTACCAACAATGTCGATCTGGCCGCGGCGCGCGAGCGCGGCATCGCGGTCTGCAATATCCGCGACTACTGCACGCCGTCGGTCGCGCAGCACGTACTCGGCAGCATCCTCGCGCTGACGCACCGTTATGCCGACTACACGCGGCTCGCGCGCGAGCAATGGGGTCAGTCGCCGCATTTCACGATGCTCGACTACCCGATCCGCGAGTTGCGCGGCCGCGTGCTCGGCGTCGTCGGCTGGGGGGTGCTCGGCCAGGCCGTCGCGCGTGCCTGCGAATCGGCGCTCGGGATGCGCGTGCTGGTCGCGCAGCGTGCGGGAGGCGAACCCGCGCCCGATCGTGTGCCGCTGCAGGCGCTGCTGCCGCAAGTCGATGTGCTGACGCTGCACTGCCCGATCACGCCGCAGACCCAAGGCCTGATCGGCCGCGCGCAACTCGCGCTGATGAAACCCGACGCGCTGATCGTCAACACGGCGCGCGGCGCACTGATCGACATCGAGGCGCTGGCGGACGCCTTGCGCGGTGGCCGGCTCGGCGGCGCCGCCATCGACGTGCTGCCGCAGGAGCCGCCCGTCGACGGCTCGCCGCTGTTCGCGACCGACCTGCCCAACCTGATCCTGACACCGCATACCGCCTGGGCGGCGCGCGAGTCGCGCCAGCGTGCGATCGACGAAATCGCCGCGAACGTCGCGGACTGCCTCGCAGGCGGGCAGCGCGGTCGAGTCGTCTGAGCGGGCGGATTCAGCGTTGCCGATGACACGGCGGGCCGGCGTGTCGCCACACCGGCCCGCTGCGCCCCCCCGGCAATCCTGCCTCGGCCCCCGCCTCAGCGGCTGTAGGTCACCGTGAACATCACTTCGCGCGGCGGCAGCACGAGGAAGCCCCCGAGCGCGCGCGCGGCGACGAACACCTCGCGGTCATCCGCGAGGTTCTTGGCCTGCAGCCGCAACGCCCATTCTTCGTTGATATCGAGACCGACGAAGGCGTTGAGCCGGTTGTAGGCCTTGACCACCGCGTCGTTGGTCGCGGCGGTCACGTAGTCATCCGTGCGATACAGGTCGGCGCCGAACACGACGCGGCTGCCGCCGGCGAACGCGACGTCGACGCCGTAATCGAAGCCCAGTGAGATGGTGTAGTCCGGCAACTGCGGCGGCGTCGCCTCGACGCCGTACAACGCCGGCGCCTGGTCCGCGGCACTGCCCGGCCGGATGTCCTTGTAGTCGCCGTTCAGCAGCGCGAGGTTCGCGAAGATCGTCAGGTTGTCGCTCGGCACCCACGTCGTCTCGAGCTCGAGGCCCATGATGTCGGCATCCGCCTGATTGTCGACCGGGAACGCGACCTGGCCATTCACGACCTCCGTGGAGTTCATGACGATATCAGACACATCGGCGTAGAACAGCGCGCCGTTGATGCGCAGCGTGCGGTCGAGCAGGTCGAGCTTGGTGCCGATTTCGTAGGTGTAGTTCGATTCGGGGTCGTACACCGTCTGCGCGATGGCGGCGTTGAAGATGTTGATGCCATTGAAGCCGCCGGACTTGAAGCCGCGCGCCACCGAGCCGTAGACCAGCGCGCTGTCCGCCCAGTCGGTATCGAGTTTCCAGTCCAGCCCGATCTTCGGCGTGAACTCGGTGAACTCCGCCGAGCGAATGATCTGTTCCGGCGGAATCGGCGCAAAGCGGTACTGGAAGTCGAGCTGGAAGTCCTTCTCGTCCTTGACCCACCGGCCGCCCACCGTCAGCTTCAGCGCATCCGTCAACGCGTAGTCGAACTGGCCGAACACCGAAATCGAATCCGTCTGCGCGTCGATCTGGCTGGTCGACACGCCACCGAGCGGCGCAAAGAACCAGCCGAAGTCCTGGTCACCCTTTTCGTCCAGCAAGTAGACGCCAGCCAGGTAGTTCATCTTCTCGCCGAAGGCCTGGCCGGCGATCTGGAACTCCTGGCTCCACTGCTCCGCACGCGGCGTCGAGGCACCCAGCAGGAAACCCGAGCCGCCGAAGTCCGTGCTGAAGTAGTCATCGGTCTTGACGTACCCGGTGATCGAACGCAGCGTCACGGCGCCGAGGTCCCAGCTCAGGTTCAGTGCCGCGATCAGCTGCTCGGTATCGCCACGCGGCTGGTTCGAGATCAGGCCCGGCGGATAAACCTGGTCGGGTGTCGAGACGGTCTCGTTGCCATACGTCAGCACGACTTCATCCGACGTGAACTGGCGGACGCCGGTCGGGTCCGCAGGCGTCGTGCCGGGCAGCAGCTGCACGGCATCGTTCTCGCTGTCGGAGTACGACGCGATGAACGTCGCCTTGAACGTGTCGTTCGGCGTGAAGGCAACGCGCACGCGTGCCGCGGCGCTCTCTTCCTTGCCGCGATCGCGCCCGGTCAGTCGATTGACATACTGGCCATCCTTGTTGGTGATCTGCCCCGCGAAAGACGCCGCCCAGACGTCGTTGATCGGTCCACCGACGCTGAGGCTGCCAACGTACTGGCCATAGTTGCCGCCGCCGCCGATCACGCGCAGCCACGACTGCTCGCTCGGATCACGAGTAATGAACTTGATCGCGCCGGCCAGCGTGTTGCGGCCGTACAGCGTTCCCTGCGGGCCGCGCAGCACTTCGACACGCTCGATGTCGGCAAGCGTGACGTTGTTGCCATTGAGGCGCCCGATGTAGACGTCGTCGACATAGATGCCGAACGGCGACTCCGCGACGACCAGCGACGCGTCCTGCTGCAGCGAACCGCGCAGCGATGGCGACAGGTTCGTCGGCGACGTGACGTTATTGCTCATGCGCAGGCTCGGCACGTAGCGCTCGAGATTGCGCGCTTCGTTGACCTGCAGCTTCTCCAGCGTTTCGACGCTGATCGCGCTGACGGCGATCGGCACCTGTTGCAGCGAGCCTTCGCGGCGCTCGGCGGTGACGATCACTTCCTCGAGGCCACCGGTGGGCTCAGCGGACTGGGCGAGCGCCGCCAACGGTGCGGCGGCTGCGACGACAAAACACAACAACGACTGGTGTGCCATCGAACGTCTCCATGCTGCGGGGGGTGCCGTTGCGTCGAATGTACGGCCCAACAAGGAGTTGGGTAAAGAGCCGCCCCGGGTAACCGCGCAGCGGCCGCTGCCTCGGTCCGTTGCTCCGAAACTACATCGCTACCAGATCTTGCCGCCGATGTAGTGGCCAGCCGCCGGCAGGTGCGGGAAGTATTCGACCGACGCGAACACGCCGGCGCGAAAATAGGGATCGCCCTCGATGATCTGCTTCGCGCGGGCAAGGCTCTTCGTCCGCAGGCTGTACAGGCTGCCGACCGTCTCGATCCCCGCTTCGTCATACAGGGGCCCGGCGACATTGATGTCGTCGAACACGGTATCGATGTAGGCGAGATGGTCCGGGGTCGCGGCGGCACGGGCCTGCGGCGCGTTCGGCCCATCGCGGCAGATGACCACCACGCCCGTGTCCGCGAATCGATCGTGCACGCTGCCGCCGCCCATGCGGGCAGCATAGCAGGCCGCGATGCGGTGATAATGGGAGGCCATGGCTGACATCAAGCTCAAGGACCTCAAATACCTGGTGGCGGTCGCCGATACCCGCCACTTCGGCCGCGCCGCGGAGCGCTGCTTCGTCAGCCAGCCAACGCTGTCGGCGCAGCTGAAGAAGCTCGAGGACTATCTCGGCGTGCAGCTGATAGAGCGCCAGCCCAAGCGCGTGCTGCTGACGCCGGCCGGCGAGCAGATCGTGGCACGCGCGCGCCGCGTCATCGAAGCGAGCGACGAGATCGTCGACATCGCCGCGACGCACAGGGATCCGCTGGCCGGCCGTTTGCGTGTCGGTTTCCTGCCGACCATCGGCCCCTACCTGCTGCCGCAGATCATGCCGCGGCTGCGCAAGGCGCTGCCGCGCCTCGACCTGATGCTGTACGAATTCCAGACCGCCGTCATGCTGGAGCGCCTGCACGCCGGCGAACTCGATGTCGGCATCCTGGCGTTGCCGGTGGAGCTGGACGGACTCGAATCACGCAAGCTGTATGACGAACCGTTCGTCGTCGCGATGCCGGCAGCGCACGCCCTCGCGAAAGCCGCAACCGTGCGCCTCTCAGACCTCGGCGGCGAGACGCTGCTGCTGCTCGAGGATGGCCACTGCCTGCGCGACCAGGCGCTGGAGGTCTGCAGTCGCCTCAGTGTCCATGAGCGGTCGGACTTTCGCGCGACCAGCATCGAGACGCTGCGCCACATGGTCGCGAGCGGCGCGGGCGTGACGCTGATGCCGGAACTGGCGACTCGCGGGGTCTACACCGCGACCAAGGGCGTCGTCATCAAGCCATTCGCGAAACCGACACCATGCCGGACGATCGGCGCAGTCTGGCGCAAGAGCAGCGCGCGCACCGGCGCGATCGAAGCCCTCGCCCGCGAGATCGCCGAACACGCCCGCTGAAAGGAAAACGGCGCCCTGCCGGAGCAGGACGCCGTTGTCGATCAGGCGCGGCGGGCGATCAGGCCGTGCCGGGCTTCTTGACCCACACCTTGCACCAGCCCTTGTCGGCCACCAGGTTCTTCGGGAACAGGTTGCAGCCACGATGGGCTTCGCCGGGCTTGCCCTGGATCTGCAGGCAGTTGTTGCAGAACTGGTTGGCCTTGTGCATCGGGAATTTCTTTGCATCGACCTTGGTCGAGTCCTCGTGGTAACCGAGGGCGACGGCCGCCGGGTCCTTCGGATCGAGGTTCGGCTTCGCAGCTGCGGCAGCAGGCTTCGCCGCCTGGGCCTGCGCGGGCGCTACGAGGGTCTGGGCCGCCGCGGCCGTACCGGCAGCAACCGCGATGCTCTTCAGCAGACTTCTACGTGACAGTGACTCGGACATCGATTCTCTCCACAGGTGATCGGATGGGACATCAGTCGGCCCTACCTGACTGTGACCCCATTATCGCACGCCCGATCATGAAGGCCGGCTGAACGCGGGCGATTCTGCGCGCCCGGCCAGATACCGGCAAGTGGGCACGTTCCGCGACCGCCCGCGCCGCCGATTGGCCAAATTGCGGCCCGCCTCAAACCCGCGGCACGGCGGGATGCCGCACACTATCCGGATGGTCGCGCCCGTCGAGCACGACCCCGGCAGCGGGGTCACCCCCTACGATCGCCTGGCCTTCGGCCCGGCCGAGGTCACGCGCTGGCTCGTGCGCGGCGAGCGCGTCGACGAACTGCGACTGCTGTTCGGCGCCGCGGCGCATGCCGAGCTGACTGAACTCGCGAGCGCCGCACAGCGCACGCCGCGCGACGCACCGCGCGTCTGGATCGTGCCCGCATCATGGGTTCCCAGCTGTCCGTCCGGCGCGACCATGGTCTGCCGGCGGACCTGCTCTGGCTCGATGCGATCGACATCATCGTCGGCCGGCTGACGCGGCTGCGCGTCGGCGCCGAACCGCGCCTGCGCGCGAACGACGTGCTGCTGCCCAGCTACCTGCGCCTCGGGCTGCGGCTGCGCGCGGCGGGCTTCGCACCGCGATGGTTCGCCTACGACTGGCGCCGCGAAGTGCAGCGCAGCGGCGCCCGCTTCGCTGCGACACTGCGGCGCGACACGCGCCCGGCCTGCATCGTTGCGCACAGTCTCGGCGGTCTCGTGACCTGCGCCGCACTGGCGCACGCGAACCTGCCGCCCGTGCAGCGCCTCGTGCTGATGGGCGTGCCGGCGGAGGGGTCCTACGCCGCCGTGCAGGCCTTGCGCGGTACCTACGCCGTCGTGCGCAAGCTTGCTCAACTCGACCGGCATCACGATGCGCGCACGCTCGCGCGCGAGGTGTTCGCGAGCTTCGGCAGCCTGTATGACCTGCTGCCCAGCGGCCGCACCGCGCGCGGCGTGGATTTCCTCGACCCCGGACAGTGGCCGGTCGCCGGGCTGGTGCCGGCGGCGCGCCGGCTGCAGGCCGCGCGGGGCCGTACGCCGCTGCCCGCGACGCCGCCGATCCCCTGTGCCGCCATCGTTGGCGTCGGTACGCCGACGGTCGTGCGCGCCACGCTCGGCGCGGATCGCAGCGAATTCGCCTACGAGTTCAGCCCGCAGGGCGACGGCACCGTGCCGCTGGATTCAGCGCGAGCCGCCGGCGGCGAGGCGTATTTCACGACCGTCGGCCACAGCGATCTGCCCCGCGACCCGCAGGTCGCCGCCGCGGTCGCCGAGTGGCTGGCCCAGGGCACCACGACGCTGCTGCCGCGCACCGTGGTCCAGTCGACCACGCCGTCGTCGGGCGACGCGCTGCGCGACGCCGACCTGATCGACGATGCCGACCCCAAGGTCGACTGGCACGCCATGTCCGGCGATGCGCGCCGTGGTTTCCTCGAACGCCTGAATGAGTTGCCATAACGAATGGATTGCCGGCCGACGGTCAACGCACCGGGCCGAGCGACGTTGACGGTGGATCAGTCATGACAGGGATGGATCGATACATGCTTCGCAAGCCCCACCGGCGCGCACTGGCTGCGGCGCTGCTGCTGAGCGCTGCGCTGCCTGCGGCAGACGCAGCCGACAACGGCCAGTTCTCGGCCAATCTGTCGACGTTCGTCGATGATGCCGACGGCACCAGTGTCGACCTCGACCTGTACTGGGCGCCAAACCGCTGGCTCGCCCTCGGCGGCGGCATAGGCAAGGCCGAGTCGTCGAACGAGCTCGCCGACCTCGACGGCGATTCGCTGCGTGCATCGCTCGACCTGCACGGCGATTCGCTCGGTGGCCGCGTCAACTGGCGGCGCTGGCAGGACAGCGGCGAGTTCGAGTCCGATTCGGTCGCCGCGGAGCTTTACTGGCGCACCGCGAACGGTTGGCAGTTCGGCGTGATCGCCGAACAGCGCGACTTCACGGTTGACTACACGATCACGCTGCTGAACCGCGTCGTGCCGCGCAGCGAGACCTTCGACGGCGAAGGACTGGGCGCACAGGTTTCCTGGTACGGCGACGCCTGGGGCGGCTACGTGCGTGGCGTGTCGTACGATTTCGGCGACACGCTCGCGCGCGTGCGCAACGCTGCACAAGCACCGAATCTCGCGCGCTTCCCCCGCATCCAGGCGCTGGTCGCCTCGTTGCTGACGCGCACCGCCGGCGCGATCGAGCATGACCTGTCGGCGGGCATCGAGCGCTCGTTCCAGCGCTCCGGGTTGCGCCTGGATGTCTCCTCGACCCGCGATGCGCTGACCGCCACCGACAGTCGCAGCGTCAGCGTGTCGTACCGATACGCGCTGACACCGCGCTTCGAACTCGAAGGCACGCTCGGCAGCGCGGACAGCGACACGCTCGACTCGATCGGCTTCGCGGGCCTCACGCTCGGCTTTCGCCACTGAGGAGCGCGCGGCAGCGTAGAATCCTGCGCTTCTCATGGAGGAGATGCGCATGGCCGCGCCCGCCCTGCTGTGGTTCCGCCAGGACCTGCGGCTGACCGACAACCCCGCGCTGCAGGCAGCAAGCGGTACGGGTGCGCCCGTAATACCCGTGTTCCTGCACGCCCCGCATGAGGAGGGCGACTGGGCGCCGGGTGGCGCGGCGCGCTGGTGGCAGCACCAGTCGCTCGCCGCCCTCGGACGCGACCTCGCCGACCGTGGTGCGAAGCTGGTAATGCGTCGCGTCGAGCCCGACTCCAGCAGCGAGGCTGCACTGCTCGCGATCGCGCGGGAGACCGGCGCCACCAGCGTCCACTGGAACCGCCGCTACGAGCCCTCCATCATCGCGCGTGACGCCGCATTGAAGGCCTCGCTGCGCAGCCAGGGGCTCGCGGCCCACAGCCACAACGCTGCGCTGCTCGCCGAACCCTGGGAAGTGCGCAACCAGAGTGGCAAGCCCTTCCAGGTGTTCACCCCGTTCTGGCGCAGCGTCGTCGGCCAGCTGGCGCCGCCGCCGCCGTCTCCGGCTCCGGCTGCCTTGGCGTCGGCCCGGCACAGCCCGGCAGGCCAGCCGCTCGACGCGCTCGAACTGCTGCCACGGATCCGCTGGTACGACGGACTGGCGTCGCACTGGCAACCCGGCGAAGCCGGCGCGGCGCGGCGACTCGAACGCTTTCTCGACGAAGCCTGGCTGGAGTACGACAACCGCCGCGACGTGCCGGCGCAGGAAGGTACCTCGCGGCTGTCACCGCACCTGCATCACGGCGAGATCTCGCCGCGACAGATCTGGCATGCGTTCGCGCGACGCGCCACGGCCGAGGGCATCGATGCGTCGCGCTGGCGTACATCGAAGTTCCTCGCCGAAGTCGGCTGGCGCGAGTTCGCGCACCACCTGCTGTACCACTTCCCGGATACGCCTGCCGAACCGCTGCGAGCGGAGTTCGCGCGCTTCCCGTGGCGCGACGACGCAGCGCTGCTCGAAGCCTGGCAGCGCGGGCGCACCGGCGTGCCGCTGGTCGATGCGGGCATGCGCGAGCTGTGGCACACGGGCTGGATGCACAACCGCGTCCGCATGGTCGTCGCATCGTTCCTGGTCAAGAACCTGCTGCAGCCCTGGCAGGCAGGCGCGCGCTGGTTCTGGGACACGCTGGTCGATGCCGACCTCGCTGCCAACACGCTCGGCTGGCAGTGGAGCGCGGGCTGCGGCGCCGACGCTGCACCGTATTTCCGGATTTTCAATCCCGTGACCCAGTCGCAGCGCTTCGATCCCGGTGGCGATTACCTGGCGCGGTGGTTGCCCGAGTTGACCGAACTCGATCCGAAGGCGCGCCACGAACTGCGCAACGCAGTGGTCGACCTGCCCGCGTCGCGCGACGCCGCCCTCGCGGCGTTCGCGGCGCTGCGCGGTCAGCGTTCGCCCTAATCCGCAGCCCTAGGGGGGTCCCCGATTGAGACTCATGTCAGTTCATCTTTAGGATTACGGCCTAACTCGATGAAATTCATGAAGTCGCAATCGACCGGTCTCGCGCGAACACCGCCCGGTGCCACCTCACTCGACGTCAGCACGCGCGGCCCATGGCGCGATCGTCAGGACTTGCGCGAGGCCCTGCAGCAGCATGCGCCGCGCCTGCTGCTTGGCGGTTGCGAACTGTACGATCTCGACACCCGTTTCCGGCATGAGATCGCGACCCGCCCCGATGCGGCCGGTTGCATCGTGACGTGCTCGCACACCGCTCCCACGCTCACCACCGCGCGAGAGATGCAGCGTGCGACGACGGCGCTCGCCGCTGCAGGCGCAACGGAGATCCGGGTCGAGAACTCGGGGCTGACGCACGCCGCCACCGAATGGCGCCAGCTCGGCGCGAGCACCGACCTGTTCAGCCTCTACGCCGCGTACGTGCGTTTCGTCGCGAGCGACACGCTGAACGGCTCCTGCGGCATGCACGCGTTCAGCCAGCCCGACGTCGAGGTGATCGGGGATGTCGACCTCGCCGACGCGTCGAATGCCGTCGCGGCGTTCAACCTCTACGTGCTCGAGCGCCGACCGCTGCTCGCGACCGGCCACTGGTTCACCTGGCGTGATGAAGGCACGCGCTTCCGATTGAAGCGCGCGCCGTCCCAACTGTTCGCGCCGGGCGACTCGCGCCACAATCCGCAGGGTGTCTGGCAACTGCACGCGCGCTGAACGGCGCGGCGCCCCGCGGCAGCCTCAGTCGGTCCAGACGTTGGCGCGGCAAGCGAAATCCGCACGCGTGGCCGGCACGACGCAGAAGCGGTGGCCGGTCGGGGCCTGCATGACGACCCAGTCGCGCACCCGCTTGACGCAGAGCGCACCGAGCGCTTCGAGTCGGCGCACTTCGGCCGCCACATCATCCGTTTCGATGTCGAGGTGCACGCGACTCGGATGATCGACGCGCTGCACTTCGATGTGCGGCTCATCGGCGGGCGTGTCGAGCACGCCGTAGCCACGATCCTCGGCGGACTCTGACGCGCGGCGCGGATATCCGAGCGCCCGGCTCCAGAAGTCCGCGGCAACATCGAGATCCCCGCCCTCGCAGTCGATGATCAGACCGCCGAGTCGACTGCGATGCACGCGGTGCGCCGCCCGTGCCTCAGCCCGTGACCGCAGCCGCGATCCGGCGCTGCAGGTCCGCGTCAGGCAGCGCACCGTGGCCCGCCGCGAGGTTGTCGCGCAGGTTCACGACCTTGCCGGTCGCCGGGATCACGCAGGTCACGGCAGGGTGCGCGATCACGTACTTCAGCAGCAGCTGCGCCCAGCTCGTGCAGCCGATCTCGGCGGCGAAGCCCGGCAGCGGCCGCCCGCGCAGCGTGGAGAAAACCTTGCCATCGTCGAACGCCCGGTTGACCAGTACGCCGACGCCGCGATCGGCGCAC
This sequence comes from Steroidobacteraceae bacterium, assembly GCA_041395605.1. GTDB lineage: Bacteria > Pseudomonadota > Gammaproteobacteria > Steroidobacterales > Steroidobacteraceae > UBA964. The sequence goes on along the minus strand of JAWLAD010000002.1, from coordinate 88,933 downwards.
AGTGGCAGCAGCCGCTCTGCCGCCTGCGGCGTCGTCGCCGAGTAGTTGATCTGCACGAAGTCGAGCTTTTCGCGCTCGACGATGGCCGCGACCTCAGGCTGTGCCGCGACGGTGAAGTGCGTGATGCCGATGTAGCGGATGCGGCCTTCCTCCTTCCAGCGGCGCAGCGTACGCAGGTGCGTATCGAGGTCCAGCAGGTTGTGCACCTGCATCAGCTCGACGCGCTCGCGCTTCAGCAGCTGCATCGACCGCGTCATCTGCGCGATGCCTTCCTGTTCGCCGCGGGTCCAGACCTTGGTCGCGATGAAGGCGCGCCGCTGCTGCACCGGTGTCAGCAGGTCGCCGAGCACGCCCTCGGCCGTCGAATACATCGGCGACGTGTCGATCAGCGTCGCGCCGCCGTCGAAGAACGCGCCCAGCACCGCGGTGAGCGGCGCGCGTGCCGCCGCGTCGGTACCGACTTCGAACGGACCCGAGGTACCGAGGCCGATCACCGGCAGCGTCTCGCCGGTCGAGGGAATGGCACGCAGGATCGGCGCCGTTCCCGCGGTGGATGTGGTCGCCGCGGCCGCCCGCGCAGTCACGCCACCCAGCGCGAGCGCAGCGCCGAGCGCGACCCCCTGACCCATCAGTTCACGTCGATTCATGCCAGCCTCCTTGCCGGTGCAGTGGTTGTGCACGCCGCCTCAAAGCAGCGCGGCGTCCGTCTCGAGCACGCTCGCCGCGCCCGTCGCGACGATGCGCGCCAGCGCGAGCGTCTGCGGCAGGATCTGGTCGCCGTAGAAGCGCGCCGTCGCGAGCTTGGTCGTCATGAAGTCACGGTCACTGCCACCCGCGGCGAGATCCGCAGCAGCGATTGCTGCCGACTTCGCGAGCAGCCAGCCGCCGAGCGCCAGACCGCACAGCTTGAGGTAGGGCACCGACACCGCGGCGCCGCGCGCCGGATCGGTCGCCATCGCGGCCAGCAGCGCGGTGCTCGCGCTGCGCAGCGCCGCCGCCGCCTCGAGCGCGGCATCGCGCGCCGGCGTGCCTGCCGGCAGCGCATGCAGTTCCGCATCGACTTCGTCGAGCAGCGCACCCAGCGTCAAGCCGCGATCGCGCGCGACCTTGCGGCCGATCAGGTCGTTGGACTGGATCGCCGTCGTGCCTTCGTAGATCGTCGTGATGCGCACGTCGCGCAGCGTCTGCGCCGCACCGGTTTCCTCGATGAAGCCCATGCCGCCGTGCACCTGGATGCCGAGCGACGCCAGTTCGACGCCGGTCTCGGTGCTCCACCCCTTGACGATCGGGATCAGCAGCTCGCCGCGCGCCTTGGCCGCCGCGCGCACCGCCTCATCCGGATGCGCGACGCCGAGGTCGAGCTGCAGCGCCGCGTACAGGCCGAGCGCGCGCATTGCCTCGACCTGCGAGCGCATCGTCAACAGCATGCGCTTGACGTCCGGGTGGTGCGCGATCGGCAGCGGCTTGCCATCCGGCGACGCGACCGGCGGTTTGCCCTGGACACGCGTACGGCCCCACTCCGCGGCCTGCTGGTAGGCACGCTCGCCGAGCGCATAGCCTTCGAGGCCCACGGAGAGACGCGCGGCGTTCATCATGATGAACATGTATTCGAGGCCGCGATTCGGTTCGCCGACGAGATACCCGACCGCGCCTTCGCCCTGCCCATACGCGAGCACCGCCGTCGGGCTCGCGTGGATGCCGAGCTTGTGCTCGATCGAAATGCAGTGCACGTCGTTGCGCGCGCCGAGCGTCCCGTCGGCGTTGACCAGCACCTTCGGCACGATGAACAGCGAGATGCCCTTGACCCCCGGCGGCGCGCCTTCGATGCGCGCCAGCACCATGTGGATGATGTTCGGCGTGAAGTCATGCTCGCCATAGGTGATGAAGATCTTCTGGCCGAACAGCCGGTAGTGATCGCCCGCCGGCACGGCCCGCGTGCGGATCGCGGCAAGATCGGAACCGGCCTGCGGTTCGGTCAGGTTCATCGTGCCGGTCCATTCGCCGCTGATCATCTTCGGCAGGAACATCGCCTTCTGCGGCTCGGTGCCCGTCAGCTCGAGCGCTTCGATCGCGCCCTGGGTCAGCATCGGGCACAGCTTGAAGGCGAGGTTCGACGACGCCCACAGTTCCTCGACCGCCGTGCCGATCAGTGTCGGCGCGCCCTGGCCGCCGAAATGCGGATGGGCGCGCAGCGCCGGCCAGCCGCCGTCGACGAACTGCTGGTAAGCCTCCCGGAAGCCGGGTGGCGTGCGCACGCCGTCCGCCGTCCACGTCGCGCCGTCGCGGTCGCCGACCTTGTTCAGTGGATCAAGTACATTTTCGGCGAATTTGCCGGCTTCCTGCAGGATCGTGTCGCCAAGATCCGCTGAATAGTCCGCAAACTGCGCGCATTTCGACAACTGGCCGTCATCGAGCAGGCGGTGCAAGACGAAACCCAGGTCTTTCAATGGTGCGCGGTACATGCCGGGTCCTTCGGACGGGTGAAACGGGGAACGCGCGAATTCTACCGCGCCAGCGCCGGGACGATGTTCGCGGCGAGGAAATCAACGAGCGCCGTCACACGCCGGTCCGTCGCGAGCTCCGCCGGGAATTCGGCCGAGAGCGGCTCAGCGTCCGGCAGCTCCCAGTCGGGCAGCACCCGGGCCAGCTTGTGGGTCGCAAGGCCCTGGCGGCACAGGAACTCCGGCAGCACGCCGATACCCAGCCCGCCGCCATCGCGGCATGCACGACCGCCGGGTCGTCGACCGCGAGCTTCGGCCGCAGCGCGACTTCGGCACGGCGCGAGGCGAGCTGCAGCCGCAGCACCGGCATCGTGCCGGCACTCGCCGCCTCGGGCAGCAGCAGGTCGTGCTGCTCGAGCTCTTCCGGCCGCACGGGCAAACCGCGCTTCTGCAGGTAGCCCGGGGTGGCCGCGAGCAACCGTGGCGGCGAACCGAGCGCGCGCGCGACATGACCCTCAGCCGGTGAGGCACCGACACGGATCACGACCTCGGCCGCGGCCGTCGCAGCGGCGTCAGCGCCCGTCTCGCCGAGCTCGACCTCTAGCGGGATGTCCGGGAAGCGCTCGAGGAAGCGCGGCACCAGCGGCGCGAGCAGCAGCCGACCCAGCGGCGCATCGGAGCGCACCCGCAGCGGCCCACCGCGCACCGTCGTCAGCAGTTCCGCCTGGGCACGCACCGCATCGGTGGCAGCGAGGATCTCGCGGCAGCGTGGCAGCAGCTGCGAGCCCGCGGCAGTCAGGTGGATGCGGCGCGTCGTGCGTTCCAGCAGCCGCAGACCCAGCGCCTGCTCGAGTTCGGCGATCGCCCGGCTGACTGCCGCCTTCGGCACCTTGAGGGCCCGCGCCGCCGCCGAGAAGCCGTTCAGCTCGACCACCTTGGCGAACGTGGCCATCTGCGAAGGCAGCCAGATTAGTGTCATTTCGCGCGCTCCTTGCTTCTGTAGGCCTGTTATTGTTTCACCAAGGATACCATTCGCGCTGAGCCGGGATGGCTACAATCGCGACTCCCCTCGTCCCGTGGAGCACCACCGCCGTGTCGCTGTCGACCTACCAGATGTCCGTCGAGCTCTTCGTCAACATGCTGACGAACCTGCGTTCCATCCTCGTCAAGGCGGCCGCGAACGCCGAAGCCCGCAAGCTGGAACCGGAAGTGCTCGAGCGCGCCCGCCTCGCCCCGGACATGTTCGCGCTGTCGCGCCAGGTGCTGCTGGCCGCCGATTTCGCCAAGAACAGCGCCGCACGGCTCGCCGGCGTCGAGCCGCCGCGCTTCGACGACACCGAGGTGAAGTTCGCCGACCTGATCACCCGGGTCGACAAGACGCTCGACTACCTGAAGACGCTGACATCGGCCCAGTTCGACGGCGCCGCGACGCGCCACATCAAGGTGCCGCTGCGCACCCGCACGCTCGAGATGGACGGCCTGCCCTTCCTGCAGAAGTGGGTGCTGCCGAACTTCTATTTCCACGTGACGACGGCCTACGCGATCCTGCGCCACAACGGCGTCGAGGTCGGCAAGCAGGATTTCCTCGGGGGGGTCTGAAGACATGCAGATGCCACGTCGCCGGCTCGGCCGGCAGGGACTCGAAACCTCGGCCCTCGGCCTCGGCATCATGGGCATCAGCGGCGTCGCTGGCATGCCCGACATGTACGGCAAGCCGGATGTCGACGAGGGCATCGCGACGATCCAGCGCGCGCTCGAGCTCGGCATCGACTTCATCGACACCGCCGAGGTCTATGGCCCGTGGAGCAACGAGGAGGTGCTGGGTCGCGCGCTGCGCGGGCGGCGTGACCAGGCGATCATCGCGACCAAGTTCGGCTTCCGGCTGACGCCCGAAGGCAAGGTGCAGGGCGTCAACAGCCACCCCGACCACGTCCGCAAGGTCATCGACGAGAGCCTCGCGCGGCTCGGCACCGACTACATCGACCTGTGGTACCAGCACCGCCTCGATCGCGACGTGCCCATCGAGGAGACCGTCGGCGCGATGGCCGAACAGGTGCGCGCCGGCAAGGTGCGGTACCTCGGCCTGTCGGAAGTCGGCGCCGCGACGCTGCGCCGCGCGCATGCCGTGCATCCGATCAGCGCGCTGCAGAGCGAGTACTCGATCTGGGAGCGCAACATCGAAGGCGAAGTCATGGACACCTGCCGCGAGCTCGGCATCGGCATCGTGCCCTACAGCCCGCTCGGCCGCGGCTTCCTGACGGGCGCCGTCGCGACGCCCGATGCGCTCGAACCGCAGGACTACCGCCGCAATGATCCGCGCTGGCAGGGCGACAACTTCGCGCGCAACCAGCGCATCGTCACGGCCGTGCGCGTGGTGGCGGATCGCCATGGCGCGACGCCCGCGCAGATCGCGCTCGCCTGGCTGCTGGCGCAGGGTGATGACGTCGTGCCGATCCCGGGCACCAAGCGCCGCCGCTGGCTCGAAGACAACGCCGGGGCCGCGCGCATCACGCTGACGGTGGCCGATCTCGGCGAGTTGAACGCGGTCGGCCAGACCTCCGGCGCGCGCTACGTCGAGCGCGCGATGGCGATGATCGACCGCTGACGCGCGTCAGGCGCGGCGACGGTCGTCGTCGGCCTGGTTCGTGCCGGTGCGATCGACGACGGCGCCGGCGCCGCCAACGACGCGCCACGGCTGTTGCGCCGGTCGGGCGGCCGGCTGCAGCAGTTCGGTCGCCTCATCCGCCACGACACCATTGCGGATGTAGATGCGGCGCTCGCAACGCTCCGCGAGGTCGCGGTCGTGCGTCGACAGCAGGAAGGTCGTGCCCGTCTCGCGCTGGATCTCGCGCATCAGCTCGAACGCCGCATCGGCGTTCTCGCGATCGAGATTGCCCGTCGGTTCGTCGGCGAGCACCAGCGCCGGCTGGTTCATCAGCGCGCGCGCGATCGCGACGCGTTGTTTCTGGCCGCCCGACAGGCGCGTCGCGCGGTAGTTCATCCGGTCGCGCAGGCCCACCCGCTCGAGCAGCATCGCGGCGCGCTCACGGCCTTCCTTCGTCTCGCGGCCGACACGGCCGGCGTGCGGGAACAGCACGTTCTCGAGCGCCGTGAAGTCCGGCAGCAGGTGGTGGTACTGGAAGATGAAGCCGATTTCCTGATTGCGGAATTGCGACAGGTCGCGCTCACCCATGCCGGTCAGCTCGCGGCCGAGCATGCGGAAGCTGCCGCGGGTCGGCTTCATCAGCGTGCCGAGGATCGACAGCAGCGTGCTTTTGCCGCTGCCCGACGGGCCCAGCATCGCGACCATCTCGCCACGCCCCAGCGAGAAGGTCACGCCCTTCAGCACGTGCGTCTCGAACTCGTTGTCGACGAACACCTTGCGGATATCCGTGACTTCGAGCAGCGGCGCGGTGTTGACGTCCATGTCCAAGGCTCCTTGAAAGACAGCAGTCGCAGCGTTGCTCATTGCGAGATCGCCTCGACCGGATCGATTCTGGAAGCGGCGCGCGCGGGCCAGAGCGCGGCGGCGATACTGGCGGCGGCCGCGAGCAGCAGCGCGGCGTCGTACTGGCCCAGCGACGGATCGACCGGCAGTCGCCCGCCGCTGGCGGCCTGGATCGCGATGCTGAAGCCGAAGCCCATCAGGCAGCCGATGACCGAGCCGATGATGCCGATCAGCGCGCCCTGCAGCATGAACACCGACAGCACGAAGCGCTCGGAGATGCCGAAGCTGCGCATGATGCCGATCTCGGGCCGGCGCCGGAACGTCGTCAGCAGCAGCGCGCTCGCGACGCCGACGACGATCGTGATCAGCGTGAACATCTTGATGATGTTGCCGGAGCTGCCCTGGCCCTCGAGCGCTTCGCGCAACCGCTGGTTCTTGTCCATCCCGGCACTGGCTTCGAGGCCCGTCGTGTCGGCGAGCTGGCGCGCGACGGCGCGCGCGGCATAGATGTCGGCGAGCTTCACTTCGATTTCCGTGATGCCCTCGGGCAGGTCGAACAGCACGCGGGCCGTGTCGAGGTTCACGAACGCGAGGCGCGAGTCGAGGCTGTCGACACCGGTCGAGTACAGCGCGCGCACCGTCAGCGTTCGCTCACGGCCCTGGTCGCTGGCGACGAACAGCGGCTGGCCGACGCGCAGGCCGAGATCGTTCGCAAGCTTGCGGCCGATCAGGATGTCGTTGATGCCGAGCCGCGCCTCGCCCTCGACGATCGCGTCATCGATCGGTGCGATCGCGGACAGCCTCGATGGTTCCACGCCCTTGAGCGTGACGGGCAGCGTTTGCTGGCCGCGCGACGCGAGTGCCGTGCCGAGGATGTTCAGCGACACGCCCGTGACGCCGGGGATCGTGTCGATGACCTGCTCGGCGGTGCGCCACTGCTTGATCTGCGGCCGGCGCTCGAGCGAGCGCTGCGACGCGACCAGCCGCTCGGCGCCATCGCGCGCCGGCGCGACCCGCGGGTCCGCCTTCGCGGGTTCGATCGTGACATGCGACGCGTTGCCGACGACGCGCTGGATCTGGAACTCGGCCAGGCCGTTGATCAGCGCGGCGTTGAACGTGAACACCGTGACGGCGATCGCGACACCGCCGATCAGCAGCGCCGACTGCAGCCGGTTCGACAGCAGGTAACGCAGCGCGACTTTCAGGTCAAAGCGCACGGCGTGCCTCGCTGCCGCGCGGCCGCTGCCCGGCCGGCACGGAGGCCAGGTTGGTCGTCGGTGCGACGTGCTCGCCGATTAGGTCCGGCCGCGGTTGCGCGAGCAGCTGCTGGCCCGGCTCGAGACCGGCGGTGACGATGACCCTCACTCGGCCATTCGATGAAGCTGACCGGCTTCTCGATGACGCGCTCGCCGTCGACGACCAGCACGCGCGCGCTCGCATCGCGCCCCAGGATAGCGCTGCGCGCGACGGTAATCGCCTGCGGGCGCTTTTCTACGACGAGGTTGATGTCGGCGGTCGGTCCGAGCGCAGGTTCGTAACCGGCGCGTCGAAGCCTGCAAGCGCACCTTGGCACCACCCGTGCGCGGGTCCACCTTCGGCGACACATAGGTCAGCGTCGCAGCGAGCGGCTCGGTACGGCCGGCGACGAGGATGTCCGCCTTCAGGCCTTCACGCACCTCGGCGAGGAACTGTTCATCGACATCCGCTTCGACTTCGACGTCCGCAAGCGGCGCGATTTCGTAGATGACCGTGGCCGTCGTGACGACCTGGCCGGGATCGACCGGACGCGACAGCACGACGCCGGCAACTGGTGCGACGATCGTGTTGTCGCGTAGCCGCGCGCCGACTTCGCGGCGCGTCGCATTGAGGCGCACGAGCTCCGCCTGCGCCTGGTCGAGATCGAAACGCGCGGTGTCGAACTCCTTGACCGTCGCGAGGCCGCGGTTCTTCAGCTGGTCGATGCGCTCGAAATTGCGGCGCGCCTCGGCGAGCGCGCGCGTCTGCGCGGCGATCTTGGAATCCACCTCATCGACCGCGGCGCGCGGCGCTTCGGCGTCGAGCTGCACGAGCACGTCGCCGGCGCGCACCGTCTCGCCCTCTTCCTTGGTGAGCCGCAGGATCTGCCCGCCCTGCTTCGGCACGATGTTGACCGTGACCTGCGGACGCGTGCGGCCCGTGATCGCGAGCACGCGCTCGGCGGGACCGGCGCTGACCTCGACGACGCCGACCGGCGTCGGCCGCGTCGCACGCTGCCACATCAACGCGGCGATCACGAGTGCGCTCGCGCCGATGATCCACCAGCGGTAGCGCGCGAAGAAGGCGTTGTTCGGGGTGTCGAAGGCCATGTCCGTGTCCTGCGTCGAAAGACGTCCGTGTCAGGTTCGTGCGTGAACCCAGTTGAAGTAGATTATTCCATCTGGTCTAATAAATCAACGAGGACTTGAGGCCGGCAGATGGCACGCACCGTCGGGCACGTAACGCGGACTTCGATCAGCGCCGTAAGGTGTTGATTGACAAGGCCAGATTACGGCTGTCGAGCCAGGATGGCTCGTCCCCGAGGAACTTTCGCGAACTGGCGCTGGCGGCCGGGGTCAGCGTACCCACGCTGCGCCACTACTTTGGGACCCGCGAGGCCCTGATCAAGGCCGTGTTCGCGAACGCGCTCGAAGGCGCCTCGGTGCACCTGCAACGCGCGCGCAGCACCGAACACGAGGGTGAAGCGCTCGAACCGGCGCTGGCGGCCTTCCTGCAGCGGGTCGTCAAGGGCTGGACCACTGGCCACGTCGGCAGCCTGCACCGCATCGGGCTCGCCGAGGGCCTGCGCAATCCAGGCACCGGGCTCGATTATCTGGTCGATGTCCTCGAACCTACGCTGCAGGCGCTCGAGACCAGGCTGCGCGGCTATGTCGCGCAAGGCGTCATCGTCGACTGCGACACGCGCCACGCGGGCCTCATGCTGCTGTCACCCATCCTGCTTGCGCTGCTGCACCAGCATGATCTCGGTGGCACGCGCTGCCGCCCGCTCGATATCAATGCGCTGATCGACGAACACGTGCGCGTGTTCGCGCGCGCCTACCGCCACGACTGATCCGGTAGCTGGCACGCCGTGATAGACGGCGCCGATCAATCGCTTCGGTTATTGCGATTGGTTGCGTTTGGCGTACGGCGCTAGCATGGTCGCCACCAGAGATCAGAGGAGGCGCCCATGGCCCGCAAGACCGCCGCGAAAGCCAGAATCACCCCCGGCATCGACATCGGCATCGCCGAGAAGCATCGCGAGAAGATCGCGGACGGGCTTGCCCACGTGCTTGCCGACACCTACTCGCTGTACCTGAAGACCCACAACTTCCACTGGAACGTGGAAGGGCCGATGTTCAACACGCTGCACCTGATGTTCATGGAGCAGTACACCGAACTGTGGACCGCACTCGATGCGATCGCCGAACGCATCCGCTCGCTGGGCTATCCGGCGCCGGGCACCTATCGGGAATTCGCGAAACTGACGTCGATCGAAGAGACACCGGGCGTGCCCGATGCGCTCGACATGGTGCGCTTGCTGGTCGCCGGCCACGAAGCGGTCGCGCGCACCGCGCGGGCGACCTTCCCGCTGGCCGACAAGGGCGGCGACGAGTCGACGGCAGACCTGCTGACGCAGCGCCTGCAGGTGCACGAGAAGACGGCCTGGATGCTGCGCAGCCTGCTGAAGTAAGGCTGCGGGCGGATCAAGAAGCGGCGCGGCTCAGCCGGCGCCCGGCCCGGGCCAGTCGGCGGGCAGGCGCCGCATCGTGCCGGTGAACGCGTTCGAGTGTTCAGGCCCGAGGAAGCGCACGGCATTGCGGCCGGCCTGCTTGGCCGCGTACAGCGCCTCGTCGGCCAGTTGCACGATATCGTCCGGCGTGCGTTCGAGGCTGGCTTCGATCCACGCACCGCCGACGCTCGCCGTTACGCGCCCGGTCCGCGGCGCCGCGCGATGCTCGATGCGCGCGGCCTCGATCGCGGTGCGCAGTTGTTCCGCGATGGCCCGCGCGTGGTCCGGCGTGACCTGGAACAGCACGATCGCCATTTCCTCGCCGCCGTAACGCGCCGCCATGTCGAGCGGGCGACGCGCATGTCGCTGCACGATCTGCGCGACGTAGCGCAGGCAGGAGTCGCCGGCCTGATGCCCGTACAGGTCGTTGTACGGTTTGAAGTGATCCAGGTCGATCAACAGCACGGCGATCGTCGAGCGATCGCGCAGGCTCTGCTGCCAGACGCGCAGCAGGTGTTCATCGAACGCGCGCCGGTTGCGGAGACCCGTCAGTCCGTCGCGCTCCGCGAGGTCACCGAGCGCGCCGCGCTCGAGGAACAGGCGGCGCGCGGCTTCGTCCACGCCCCAGGCGATGTAGGCCCCGATACCGATGACCGCGACCAGCAATGCCGTCGTGTAGGCGAGCATCCCGGGCGTCTGGCTGTAGGCCAGCCCCGCGACGATGAAGCTGCCGAGCATCAGGATCGCGACGCTGAGGGCCGGCAGGAACATCAGCCCCAGCAGGAAGAACACCGCGAGCGTCTGCACCGTCAGGATACTGAGCGTCTCGGCGCCGCCCTCGGTGATGATCTGCATGACCAGCACCGCGAGCGCAATGCCGTACAGCGCGGAGCCGATCAATGCGACTCGCGGATACACCTGCTCGTGGCGCGGACTGTAGGCCGCGACCAGCATCGCGACGCAGGCCGCCTTCAGCACGAGGATGCGCAACAGCGTCTCGACATTCAGCCCGAACCGGCCGTCCAGCATGAGCCGGTAGACGCTCGCGATCACCGTCAGGCCGAGCAGCACCCACAGCCACAGCTTCGCGCGCGGCAGGATCAGCTGCAGGCGGAAGCGGCTGTACTCGCGTTCCAGCGACGGCGGAAAGCGCAGCGCGACCGGGCCACGGCGCAGCTCCGCCTCATACGGTGAGACCGGGATGCTGGCCTTGCGTTCGAGATCATCCGGTCGCTGCATGCTCACCAAGTGTAACGCACGCGATACCGGACGACGACCTCGCCGTCGGACGCGATGCGCACCGGGAAGTGCAGCGTCCGCGCATCCTGCTTTTCGAACTCGTGCGTCTTCGAGACGAGCTTCCAGTTGCTCCAGCGATACAGGCTCTCGCGGACCTGGACCTCGACTGGCTGCGCCTTGTGGTTGCGGAGCTTGATCTCGATTTCCTCTTCCATCCAGCGTGCCTTGGTGTCGACGCTGAAGTCGACCTGGCGGCGCTCGCCGACGACGTCGAAGGCGGAACCGAGCCGGATCCGGACCTTCTCGTCTTTCGGCGTGTGGTCGATCCTGTCCTCGCCGATGAACTCGAGGCTGCCGTCCGCGGCGTCGAGCTGCGAGACGCGGATGCGGCCCGCCGGCAGCGGCACGCCGAGCCCGACGGCCTTGTCGTTCTTGAACTCGAGGTAAACGTCGACCTTGCTGTTCATCGGCAGGCCCAGTTCGCGCTCGGTCATCGGCTGGCCCCAGCCGTAATTGCCGGCGAGCCCGTAGTAGACCAGCGTCTTGCGCGCGGGGATCTGCTTCGCGGCGTCGAACAGCTCGATCTGCTTCGTCGAATTGTTCGGCAGCGTCGTGCGCCGGCCGAGGGTGTACAGGTGGAATTCGAAGAACGCCTTCTGCTCGAAGCCGGCGTCCGACTCCATCGCGCGGTCGGCCATCGCCATCGCGGCGCGCACCATCTTCGGCTGCGGTGGCGCGACGCGCTGTACGTCACCGGCGATCAGCTTGAGCTTCGCATCGGGGAAGGTCGTGCCCGACTGGTTGATGATGCTGACCCAGGCGGCAAGATCGAGGTAGCCACTGTTGGCATCGCGACCTTCGTTGAAGATCAGGTTGTAGTCGGCCCACCAGGTGATGCCGCCCGTCTGGTAGGTCACGCGCGTGCGCTGCTCGCCACCCATCGGCGAGTTGACCAGCCACTCGAGCGTTGGCCGGGTAATCAACCCGCCGGGCAGCTCGGGAAAGCGCAGCGACGCGTAATCGCGCAGCGAGTGAACCGTGCCATCGTTGCCGCGCAGCACCAGGCCGTCGAACGACGACAGCAGCGTGCCCGTCACCTGCGTGACCTGTCCACCGACCGCGCGCTCGACCGTGATCGGCTTGTCGAGGTACTTCAGCAGCAGCTTGTCGCTGCTGACCAGGTCGAACTGGAAGTTCTGCTCCAGCACGCGCGTCGCAGGATCCGACAGCGACGTGAAGGTCACCGTGGTCGGATCGATCAGGCCGGCGACGTCCGTGAATCGCAGCAGCGAGCGTCCTGCTCCGATCTGCACTGGCCGTTCGTGGCGCACCAGCGCATAGCCCGGCACGGACATCGCGTTCGGCGTGCCGGCGCCCGGAATCGGCCGGTACAGCTCGGGCGAGATCGCGCCCGGCTGCGCCGAGCTGTAGATCGTGATCGCGGTCTGGTCGGTACTGCCCGACACTGCACCGTTCGTCGCGGCGCCGCCATCTGCACCCGCAGTCGTCATCGCACCCATGATCGCCATGCCCAGCACCTGTCCCGTTTTCATTCGGAGCGTCCTCGTTGGATATCTGCCGCGCTGAGTTCAACGCAGCCCGGCGGTCGGCGGGGTTCGCGGCAGCGCCGGATTCTGTGAGCCAGTCGCCAGCGAACCGGCGCGACGGAGCGCACCATAACCCCCGTGAGTGAACGCTACCTGAATCCCCGTCATGGGTGATACTCGAGCCACTCCAGAGTGGCGCGCGGCCTTCCTCGGCCGGGCGGCGCGCGTGATTCGCGCCGCGCGCCGGCCTGCCAGCCGCTCCACGACCACCGCCCCGCCGCGACTGGTGCTGCCGTCATGGACCGAGAGTTCATCGAAAAAAACCAGATTGTCGAGCGCTACCTGACGGGCAAGCTCCCGCCGCGGGGCGTCACCGATTTCGAACGCGTCTGCCGCGAGCAGCCCAGCCTCGTCGAAGAGCTCGGCCTCGCCGGCCAGGTCAACGCCGCGATCCGCCTGCTCGAAGCCAGCGGCCAGCCCGAGCCGTGGCAGGAGAAGCCGCGGGCATTCTGGGAGAAGCTGCCGTTCATCGCCGCGGCGGCGGCGCTCGCCGTCGTGTTCGCCGTGGCCACGCTGGTGCTGTTCCTGCAGACACGCAGCGACGCCGCGCAGATCACCGAGCTGCAAGCCGACCTGATCGCCCGACCCCTGGACCCTGCGTCGCGCACCCGCACCCTCACCGTGTTGCCGAGCCGTGCGGGCCCCGTGTCGCGACCGATGTTCACGACCGGTGCCGACGGCGCCGAGTTCGTCGAGATGCGCATCGATGTCTCGTGGGCGGCGACGCCGTCGTTCCGGTTGCTGCTGGAACGGCGCGGCGAGGGCCGCGTATTGCTGCTGCACAACCTGCTGCGGGATTCGAACGGCAACCTGCGCGTGTCGCTGAACAGCTCCACGCTGGGCCCTGGTGTCTACACGCTGGCGGTCGATTCGCTGAACTGGCGCGGTGAGCCCAAGCCCGCGGCATGGGCCGCATTCGAGGTCGAGGCGCGCTGAGCGCCGTCATCGGACTGCAGCGCGGCTGGATTATGATGCGGCGATGACCAGTCGTCGCACCCTGCTGACCGGCGCCTCCGCAGCACTGGCGTTTGCCGCCCTCGCCAACACACCCGCGCGCGCACGAACGGCGCCTCGCTTCGCGCGCGATCCGTTCACGCTGGGTGTCGCGTCCGGCTATCCGACTGCCAGCGGCGTGACGCTCTGGACGCGACTCGCGCCCGAACCGCTCGCCCCGGATGGCGGACTCGATCCGCTCGACCTGCCGGTCGAATGGGAGCTCAGCGACACGCCGGAGTTCCGCCGCGTGTCGCGACGGGGCAAGGCCTGGGCAGAAGCGACCTGGGGCCACAGCGTGCACGTCGACGTGGCCGACCTCGAACCCGACCGCGAGTACTACTACCGCTTCCGCTCGGGTGATGCGCGCAGCGTCGTCGGTCGAACGCGCACGGCACCGGCGGCCGGCGCGAGTCGCGACCGACTGCGCATCGCGGTGGCGAGCTGCCAGATGTACGAGCACGGCGAGTACGCGGCGTACCGGCGCATCGTCGCCGACGACACCGACCTCGTCGTGCATGTCGGCGACTACATCTACGAAACGAGCTGGGGCGTGAAGCGGGTGCGCAGGCACGAGGCCGGCGAGTGCTACACCCTCGGCGACTACCGCGTGCGACACGCGCTGTATCGGCTCGACCCGGCGCTGGCCGCGGCGCACGCGGCCTGCCCCTGGTTGCTGACCTGGGACGACCACGAAGTCGACAACGACTACGCCGACGACGTTTCGATCGAGGATGATGATCCGCGCCTGTTCCTCGCGCGGCGTGCCGCAGCGTACCAGGCCTATTACGAGCACCTGCCGCTGCCACGCCGCGCCGTGCCCTACGGCGCGACGATGCGCTTGCATGCCGCCGTGTCCTACGGCGACCTGCTCACGGTCCTGATGCTCGACACGCGCCAGTACCGCAGCCCGCACGCCTGCCCTCCCGCGGGGCGCCGCGGTGCCACGCGACTCGACCCGGCGACCTGCCCGGAGTTCAGCGCGGCGCAGCGGACCATGCTCGGCGCCCGCCAGGAAGCCTGGGTCGGCGCGCAACTCGAGCGCACGCGTGCGCGCTGGAACCTGCTTGCGCAGGGCCTCGTCCTCGCATCCAGCAACGAGGTTGCCCCACCGGCACGTCGTTACTGGACGGACGCCTGGGGTGGCTACCCGGCGGCCCGCGACCGGCTGCTGGGCCAGATCGAAACCTCGCGCGCGAGCAATCCCGTCGTCGTCGGTGGCGATATCCACGCATTCGTCGCCTCGAACCTGCACCGGATCGCCGACGACCCGGCTTCCGCCGTGGTCGCCGCGGAGTTGGTCACGACGTCGATCAGCTCAGAAGGCACGCCGGTGTCGCTGCTGGAAAGCCACCTGCGGAACAATCCATCCATGCTGTTTGGCGAGCCGCGCTACCGCGGCTGGTTGCGGCTGGACGTCGGTGCGTCGCGGATCGACGCGAGCATGATCGCGCTCGACGACCCCTATGCGGCCGACAGCGGCGCACGCACGCTGGCGGGTTTCGTCATCGAGAACGGCAAGCCGGGACTGCAGCGCGGCTGACCCGGCTTCAGGCCGGGGCGCGCTGGCGTTTCACCGTGACCTGGTCGATCAGCCGCGGCGGCGTCGCGTCCGGATCATCGGGGACGATCGCCGTGCGGCCACCGGAATGCACTTCGCGCCAGCGGCGCGGCACGCGATCCAGGCCGATCGCGAACAGCGTCAGCGTGCCATCCGGCGCGATCCGCAACCGCACCCACTGCTTGTAGTCCTGCACGCGCAACGACGAGAACGCTTCGTTCGCATGCCGGTTGAAGACCCGCAGCGACAGGAACAGGTAGAGGCCGAGCACGACGGCGCCGGCGATGCCACCGCCGACGAACGTCATCGCCCCGGAGATCAGCATCTGCACGATGCTGCCGAACTCCAGGCCGAGCCAGCGCGTCGCGACGATGATCGAGAACCAGCCGATGCCGAACGCCGCCAGCAGGTGCGACACCGCATGCGCGATGCCGCCCGCGATCCGGTACCAGCGCATGTGCGTGTCGGTGAAGAAGACGAACGCCGACACGAACAGCAGCAGCCACAGGCCATTGAACGGATCGCGGATCGCGGCGGTCACCGCCGCCAACAGCGCGGTCTGCAGCGAACCGATGTCGTCGGCATCCAGGCTGGCCGACGCGAACCAGGCCGTCAGCATGTAGAGCACGGCCGGAATCGGCAGGTACTTCGGGTTCAGGAAGGGAAACAGCAGGTTCCGCCACGTGAGAGCGCGCGATGTGCGCTTGTCCGGATAGCAGGCTCGCTCCGTGAAGCCATCGTTCAGTGGTGCCGAGCTGGACCCATGCGTCGGGTGCAGGAACGCGCCGCCGCCGCCGGCGACGACCTTCTGCACACCCGCGGCGTTCTCATGCCGCTTGTAGAAATGCAGGTCACCCGTCAGGAACAACGACACCGGACGCTGCAGGATCTGCTGCTCGAAGAAGCGCAGCACCGTGCCGTCATAGCTGTCATGCCCCGGGTAGTTCTGTTCCAGCAACCACTGCGGTTCCGGCACGCACAGGATCACGCCGGCCTCCGGTGGCAACCGCGAGACGACGTCCTGGAAATATCGCACCTGCGGTTCGTCGAGATCGGCGCCCAATTGCAGATCTATGCCGAACAGCCACCAGTCTCCGGGCAACGCGAGCGCGAAATAACTGCGGGTCTGGTGCGTGCGCAGGCCCGCGAAGCCGCGCTCCGGGCGGCAGAACAACCTCGAGAACGCGACCAGGCTGTCATACCAGTCGTGGTTGCCGGGAATCGCGAACACGCCGGCGCTGCGCCCCGCGGTCTCGAACGCCGCGGAGTACGGTGCCTCGGTGCGCCGTGAATACTCCTCTTTCGACGGATACGGATAGACCTCGTCGCCGCCGAACACCAGCACGTCGCCGCCACGCGTCGCCAGCGCCCGGCCCTCGGCATCGTGGACCTCGAGCGCGGCCCGTGCGACCGACTGCGCGATCGCGTAGGTCGGGTTCCAGCCGTCACCGAGGTCCGCGACGTAGTCGAGCCAGAAGTCCTCGCCCGCCGGCGCGGCGAAGCGGAACTCGCGCTGCGGCTGGCTCGCCAGCGCTTCGATCAGGCGCGTGTCGGAGTGCCGGCCGAACAGGTTCGCGACCGTCAGCAGCGCGGCCGAACGCGCCAGCACGCGCGGGTCGTACCAGCCGACCATGCGGGCGCGCTGCGCCGGCAGCAGGTATTCGAGCAGCGGATTGGTCAGCAGGCGGGAGCGCATGCCCGCGAGCTTATCGCAGGCACGGAACCGCCGCGCTGCGCTCAGAGCACGATAGGCCCGTAGTGGTTGACGACCGTGCCGCTGAAGCGGATCAGTGACGACGTGCCTCGCCGCGTCCGCATCGGGCCGTGCTTGATCCGTGGCGGCCGGAAGAAGTAATCGCCGGCCTCCAGCACCTGCGGCCGGTGGTTCTCGCGCAGCCAGATCTCGCCCGAGAGCTTGAAGCTCTCCTCGACGCAGTCGTGGTGCTCGGACCGGCTCTCCTCCCACCCGGGCGGAATGTTGACGATCATCGTCATGCCGCCACCAAGCGCGTCACGCCTGAGGATGCGCACGGTGATGCCGGCCGGTGGACCTGCGACTGGCGTCGGGTGCTCGTCGACGGCATTGCCATCGACCCATTCGAGCGTCGGCTCGGTGCCCAGGGGCACGCTGCCCGCGCGCAACAGCCGCGGGGCCGCGTCCCACATCATCAGCAGCGTGGCTCCCGTATCGCTCGCGATCGGTCCCTGCGGCTGGCCGGCAGTCCGGTAGGCGTAGTGACCGCGTTCATAGCGCTGCCGACCCTTGCTGACGTCGCCGTCCAGCACGTACAAGGCCTCGCCCCCAGACAGCGAGAACGAAGCTTCGTGCGACCAGCCCGCGGGGATCTGCCAGATGCCGGTCAATGCGCCGTCCGCTTCGTCACGCGACAGCACCCGCAGGCGTGTCCCGGGGGTCAGGCCGGCGAGCAGTGACTCGGCGCGTACCGACGCCACTTCGGCGCTCCGGACCCGTGGCACGTACGGTCGGTTCCACATCGTCAGCCTGCCTTGCGTGCCACGAAGAGCTGTGACGGAAAGCGCCACGCTGCGGGTAACTGCTCACGACGGTATACGCCGCTGCCATCGTCGAACGGCAGCATCTCGGCCGTGGCAAAGCCAGCTCGCGCTGGAAGGCCTGGGTAATCCGTCTCTGCAAACGAGCGCATGAACACCTCGTCGTTGCGGCGTGCATGGCCGTAGTGGATGAAGTCCTCGAACACGCCGCCCGGCGGCGTGTGGAAGTCGAGGCTCACGAAGCGTCCGCCCGGTGCCAGCACGCGCAGCACCTCGCGCGTGATCGCGGGCAGCGCCGGGCGCGGCAGCTCGTGCAGCAGGAACGTCGAGTGCACGAGGTCGAAATGGCCGTCTGGGAAGTCGAGCGCCTCGGCGCACTGCTGCGACCAGTACACGTCCACGCCACGACTGCGGGCGCGCTCGCAGGCACGGATCAGGCAGGGTGCCGCCAGGTCGACGCCGTGAAGCTCTGCCTGCGGAGAGCGCTGTGCGAACGGCAGCGTACTGCGACCCGTACCGCAGCCGAGGTCAAGGATGCGTCGGTAGTCACCCGCAGGCACGGCCGCCGTGAAGCGGTGGTGGATCTCGTCGGCGTCGATGTGCGCCGGCATCGTCGTACGCCGACCGAAGTCGTACGCCACGCCTGCGAGCGGGTCGCTCCAGACACCGCCGGGGTGCTGGTGGAACTCGACGGCGGTGTAGTAGCGTGGCAGCTCGAGCTGCGGCTGCAGCCGCAGTCGTCCGCTCGCTTCAGCGTCGCGCCGCGCGACCTCAAGCGCCGCTTCCAGGCGCTCGCGTTCCGCGCCGACGGCCGCCAGTATTCCGCGCGGGCTCGCGTATTTCAGTCGCTGCAGGTTCCGCTCCAGCCAGCCGAAGTACTGGTAGCGTGGCGCGGCTCGCAGCGCCCGTTCGGCCTCGTCGGCATCGGCCGGTGGGGGCGACAGCGCCGCGTGGTCACGCTGCACGGCGCGATACATCTCGCGCGCCCAGTAGCCCTTGGCGCGACGCAGGAAGTCCTGGTACGCACGGGTCGCGCGCGGCGGCGTCGGTTCGATCATCTCGGCTCCGCGGCGAGAGGTTCGAGCACCTGGCGCACGAACACGTCGCGCTCCGCGTCGATGCCAGCCTGCTCCGCCGGGTCAGGTTCCCAAGCTTCGATCTCGGCCGCGAGATCCAGGCCACGAGCCCGCAGCACGCCCTCGAGCGCCCGCTGCCGATCGCGCAGCACCTGCAACTCGGCCGCCAGCGACAGCGTGACCGCGACCAGCCGATCGAGCGCCGGATCGCTAAAGAAGTTCTGTGACATGGCCTGACCCTCGCGAACCGGCACTTTCAGACCAGGGCCCGCGTGCGCGCACTGATCCAGATCAGTCCCGCACCGCGGCGCGAAGCGTTAGGCTCGACCCATGGACCAATCGGGCTGGCAGTTCGTCCACCTGCTGTTGTTTGTCTTCTGGCTCGGCGCCGACGTCGGCGTCTGGCTGTCGATGTGGTTCATCAGAGACGCGCGCCTGTCGTTCGGTACGCGGGTCACGCTGATCCAGCTCGCATTCCTGATCGACCTCGCGCCGCGCTTCGCCTTCGCGCTGATGATTCCGGTTGGCGCGGAGCTCGCGCGTGGCGTCGGCGCGCTGCCGGCGTCCGCCGCGTTGCGTGTCACTGCCTGGCTCATCGGCCTCGGCTGGTGCCTGTTGCACGCGCTCGTGTTGTTGCGCAAGGGCACGGCGCTGGCTGCGGCACTGCGTCGTGTCAACGTCGCGTTCGAAGCAGCCATGGGACTGGGTCTCGTCGCCGTGGCGCTGTTCGCACTGACCGGAATCGCCAGCGTCTCCCACATGCCAGACTGGTTCGCACTGAAGCTGCTGTTGTTCGGCGCCGTGTTCCTGGTCGTGCTCGGCATCGACACGCGCTTCCAGCCCTTCACGATGCTGCTCGCGACCGCACCACAGGGGCCGACCCCGGCGCAGGAAGCGCAGATCCGCCGCGCGACGAACCAGACGCTGGTGTGGGCGCTGCTGCTGTACGCGCTGATCCTAGCGATCGCCTGGCTCGGCAAGCTGAAGCCGTTCTAGCGCCTGAATCTAAGGCCTTCGCCGCCAGCCGATCCAGAGGCTGATGATTGCGAAGGGCCCCGCCAGCGCCGCGAGCAGCGCCATCGCCTGGCCGAGTGCGAGGGGGTCGCCAAACCAGCGATCGGTCAGCAGGCCGACGCCGACGGGGCCCAGACCGAGTCCAACCAGATTCAGCACGAACAGATAGGTCGCCGAGACTTGCGCGCGCAGTTCGTTGGGTGTGGCCTCCTGCAATGCAGCGGCGGCGACACCGAGCGGGAAGGTCGTCAGGAAAGTCACCGGGCACAGCAGCGCCAGCACCCAGGCTGCAGAGTGGCCGAGCGGCGCGAGCACCGCGCACGGCAGCAGCGCGCAGGCACCACCGATCATCACGCGCCAGTTCGCATCCAGCCGGCCACGTGCGCGCAGCCAGCCCGCCACCGCACCCCCGGCGAGCACACCCGGCACGCCGCAAGCCAGCGTGATCAGGCCATACGCGGCACCGACCTCGGGTGCCGTCCAGTCGAAGCGGCGGATCAGCAGCGCCGGCGTCCACGCAGCGATGCCGAACGTGTACACGGCGAGCAGCGCGAGGCCGAGGTGATGCCCAAGATAGAACCCGCGCCGCTGCCACACGAAACCCAGGCTCGCGCGCCATGACGTGACCAGCTGCGACGACTCGGCGCGGCCACGCCGCGGCGGCTCGCGGACCAGTGCCAGCAACGGCAGCAACAGCAGGCTCGGGACGCCCACGGCAAGGAACGCCGCCTGCCAGGGCCGCAAGTCACCGAGCCATGGCAGCGAGATGCCGTCGGCTGTACTGACGAGACCAATCACCGCGCCGCCGATCAGCAGCGCGATGCCGCCGCCGAGCGACGTACCAGTCATGTAGAAGCTGAGCGGCAGCGCGCGCCGTTCCGGCGGAAAGTAGTCGGAGATGATCGACATCGCGGCGGGCGATAGAGCCGCTTCGCCCACGCCGACGCCGACCCGCGCCCAGAACAGCTGCGTGAAGCTGCGTGCGAGCCCACACGCCGAAGTCATCAGGCTCCAGAGGCCAGCGCCGAGCAGGATCACGCTGCGCCGGTTCCAGCGATCGCTGAGGCGCCCCAGCGGCAGGCCGACCAGCGTGTAGAACACACCGAAGGCCACGCCTTGCAGCAATCCGATCTGGGTATCCGAGATGCCGAGGTCCTGCTTCAGGGCTTCGGTCAGCAGGTTGATGACCTGCCGGTCGACGAACGACACCGCGTTCGCGAGCAGCAGGATCGCAACCACCGTCCAGGCCCGACGCGGCTCCGGCCAGGGCGCCGACACGCGCCGCGGCTCAGCCGAAGCTCGGCGCGGCTTTGGCGTTGCAGTGATCCCATTGCGCGTTGCCGCGCAGGTACGGACGCCAATCGGTCGCGATGCGTTCGCCGTTGATCAGGCAGCGCCGCACGACGCGGCCGTCCTGCATCTGCTGCCAGACGCGATTGCGCCAGCGGCCGCAGGCACTGTTGTTGATCATTTCGTAGTAGACGCCGGCATCGGCGGGGCCGCCGCCGAGGCGCACCCACTTCATCAGCGTCGTCAGGTTCTGGTCATCGGCCGCGGGCTCGGTGACCCAGCCGGCCACGTCTTCGTTCCAGATGTAGAACTGGCGCGAACCCTCGACGTAGCGGATCCGGAAGTCCTTGGTGACCGCGCGACCATCGGCCCAGGTGTACATGTTGACCTGGTGATACGCATACGGCGGCGCGTCCGGGAAGATCACCAGCATCGTGCAGCGGTGCTCGTCGAGCTTGTTGCCGTCGGCGTCGAACCAGCGATAGGTGTCGGCCCAGACGCCCTCGTTGTGCGCCAGCAGCGTCATCTCGTTCTTGATGTTGGTCCAGGACATGCGGCTCACCTCAGGTCGACGGCGCGGCTGCTGCGGCCGGCGCCAGTGGAACGTTGTCGTAGACCCAGGCCTTCTGCTCGCGGCGGCCGGGGCTCGGAATGGTCTGCACGCGGCTGCGCGGCCGCACGCCGGCCAGCGTGTCGCCATCGATGCGCCAGCCGCGCGCGGCCCAGTCACGCAAGCGCTCGCGGTAGTGCAGCGACAGCGCGTCGGCGCGCACGCTGAGCTGGTCCGTCGCGGAGTCGGGCGTGAAGATCGGCTCGATCTTTTCGATGATGCGCCGGTCCTGCTCGATGATCGCGAGCGAGCGCCGGTCCGCACCCTTCTTGAAGAAACGGCTCGTCAGGAAGTTGCGCGCGTTGACAAAGAACACGCGGTCGGTGAATTCGTCGACAGGCGTGTGATAGATGTACTGGTGCGACCAGGCGCGTGCCGTGATGTGCACGTAGGTCCACACATGAGACGGACCGTGGAACCCGGAACCGGACACGACTTTGGTGCCTGGCTTGCGCAGCATGCGCCACAAGCCCTTTGGCGGCGGTGGCTCGAATTCGATCATCGTGCCCGCACCCCAGTCCTTGCGGTCGATCGTGAACTCGGGCACGCGGTAACCTTCCTCGGCGCCCTGGTAGCCCATAGCCGGGTGCACGAACTCCGTATGCGCCGGGTCGAGCGCGTTCTCGATCGAGCGCTCGTAGTTGGTGTTCAGCGTGAAGTCGTAGTGATCGAAGGTCCAGCCCGGTTGATCCCACTCCGGGATCTCGAGAATGCCCGGCCGCTCCGCTTCGGGCAGATCGCCGAGGAAGGCGAACACGATGCCGTACTTCTCCAGGGTCGGATACGCGTCGATGCGTGCGCGCGGCGGCAGCTGTGCATCGCGCCCCAGCGACGGAATCCAGCGGCAATGGCCGGCACCGTCGAAGCTCCAGCCATGGTAAGGACACTGGATCCAGCCGTTCACGACCTTGCCGTCGGCGAGCGCCGCGCCGCGGTGCGTGCACAGGTTCGAGACGCACTGCGCCCGCCCCTGCGCGTCGCGGAACAGCGCGAAATCCTGCCCCAGCATTCGGACCTTGAGCGGCGTGGCGCCGAGCTCGGCGCTGCGCGCCGCGGCATACCAGAAGTTGATGTACATCGAGCCCCCCGACCAGACCAGCGGGTCATTGTCGGAGCGGGGCTGGGCATGGGGCACTGATCCAGATCAGCTACCATCTGGTCGTGAGCAACCCGTGCAACCAATGCCTCGCCAGGCGCGGCACCATCTGCTCCGCCCTGGACGACGCCGCGGTTGCACAGTTGTTCGCTGTCGCCAACGTCGAGAGACACCGTGCCGGCACCTGGCTCGTGAACCCCGGGGATCGCGCCGACGATGTCTGGATGCTTCGCGACGGGCACGCTCACGTGTCGCGGATCACGCGCGACGGCAAGCGGCAGATCCTGGCCTTCCTGTTCCCCGGCGACTTTTTCGCGTTCACGCAGGAAGAGCGCTACGTCTACGGTGCCTATGCCGACGCGGACCTGCTGCTGTGCCGGCTGTCGCGCGCGCGCTTCGAAGCCTTCGTCGATGCGACGCCGGAGCTCGACAGGCGCATTCGCGCCCAGCTCGCGCGCTCGCTCGACAGCGCACAGGAGCTGATCTTCACGCTCGGTCGCAAGACCGCGCTCGAGCGCGTCGCGAGCTTCATCTGGTACCTGCAGTACCGGCAGCGCAAGCTGGGTCGCAGCGGCCCGCGCTGGGCGATCCCGATGTCACGAACCGACATCGCCGACTTCCTCGGCCTGACCAGCGAGTCGGTGAGCCGCGCGATCACGCAGCTGCGACGCGACGGGCTGATCGATCTGCCGGTCGCCGGCGAAGTGGAGATCCGTGACATGCCGCGACTGCGCGAACTCGGCGTCGTGATCGCCGAGCCCGTTGCGCGCGACTAGGCGCCGCGAACTTCGCTCACGTGCGCGGCCTCAACCGCCGCGCAACGTCGCGGTCGGCGGCGAGCTGACCACCGAGCGCGTCGCGAACCAGCCCGCGCCCGCGACCAGCAGCGCGCCACCGCCCAGCCCCGCGATCCAGACCCAGGCGTCGAAGCTGTAGGGAATCTCGAGCACTTCGCGCGCCAGCAGGAAGCCGGCGATCGACGCACCGAGCGCCGCGAGCAAGCCCGACAGCAGGCCCAGCGTCGTGAACTCGGCCAGCACGCCGGTGAACACCGTGCGCCGGCTCGCCCCCAGTGTGCGCAGCATCGCGCTTTCGTAACGTCGCTCGTCGCGCGTCGCCTGCACGGCGGCCAGCAGCACCGTCAGGCCCGCGAACAACGTGAACAGGAACACGCTCTGCACGGCGAGCGCGGCCTTGTCGATGACCGAGCGCACCTGGCCGAGCAGGTCCTCGAGGTCGAACACCGACACGCTCGAAGCGCCGCACGAGTTCAGCCATGGCACCCGTGTCGGCAGGCTTGAAGTAGGCGCTGGTCATCCAGGTGCCGGCCGTCCCATCGAGCAGGCCCGGCGGGAACACCAGCATGAAGTTCGGCTGGAAGCTGTCCCACTTGACCTTGCGCACGCTGGCGACTTCCGTTTCGAACACTTCGCCGGCCACGTCGAACGTCAGTTTGTCGCCGACCTCGAGGCCGAGCGCTTCCTGGAACTCGGTCGCGATCGACACCAGCGGCTGGTTCGCGTCGCTGTCGCGCCACCAGCGCCCCGAGACGATGCGGTTGTCGTTGCCGAGCTCCGTCGACCACGTGATGTTCTGGTCCCGCTCGGCGAAACCCTGCGCGCGCGGGTTCGTGAAGCCGATCTGTTCGAGCGACTCGCCGTTGATCTGCGTCAGCCGCGCACGGATCATCGGCAGCGCCTTCGAACGCTCGGCGCCACGCTCGTCGAGGAAGCCCTGGAACGCGTCGCGCTCCTCGGGCGGGATGTTGATGAAGAAATAGTTCGGGATGTCCTCGGGCAGGCTCTGGCGCCAGTCCGCGAGCAGGTCGTCGCGCACGACCGCCAGCAGCAGCAGCACCATGATGCCGACGCCGAACGCGACGATCTGCACGACGCTCTCGACGCGGCGCCGGCTCAGGTTCGCGACGCCATAACGCCACGACACGCCGACCGAACCGCGCAGTGCCGCGGCCGCGCGCACCAGCAGCGTGCCCGCGAGCGCGAGCAGCGCGAGGAACGCGAACAGCCCGACGACAAACCCGGTGAACAGGCGCAGGTCGCGCGTGACCCACCAGATCAGGAACACGACGGCGAGCACCGCCGGGCCGAACGCCAGCCACAGCAACGGCGGCGGCGGCCCGACATCACGCCGCAGCACGCGGATGGCCGGCACGCGCGACAGTTGCAGCAGCGGCGGCAGCGCGAATCCTGCCAGCACCGCGACGGACGTCAGGAAGCCGAGGCCCAGTGGCGCGAGATCCGGTGCCGGCAGCTCCGCCTGGATCAGCTCGCGCAGCGCGACGATCAGCCACTGCTGCGCGAAGTAACCGATCGCCGAGCCGATCAGCGCGGCCGCGATCGCGATGACCAGCAGCTGCAGCAGGCTGACCGCGAGCGTATAGCTGCGCGAAGCGCCGAGCGTCTTCATCAGTGCGACCGAATCGAGGTGCCGCTGCACGTAGCGGCGTGCCGCCATCGCGACCGCGATCGAGCACAGCAGCACCGCGACCAGGCTCGCGAGGCTCAGGAAGCGCCCGGCGCGATCCGTGGCGTTGCGGATCTGCGGGCTCGCCTCGGTGATGTCGAGCAGCCGCTGGCCGCGCTGCTTGTTGGCCTCGAGCCAATTCTTGAAACCCGTGACCTGTTCACGCGTGCCGGAGTAGAGCTGTGCGTAGGTCGCGCGACTGCCGGGCTGCAGCAACTGCGTGGCCGGCAGGTCGGCGGCGTTGATCATCACGGACGGCGCGAGCTCGGCGAAGCCGCCGCCCTGGTCCGGCCGCGAGATCAGCACGCGCGTGACGCGCAGCTCCGCCGCCCCGACCGAGATCGTGTCGCCGAGTCCGGCGCCCAAGGTCGCGAGCAGTTTCGATTCGGGCCAGGCCTCGCCCGGCGGCGGACCGCGCGTGATCATCTCGGCCGTGCCGAAGGCGCGATCCGACACGCCGACCTTGCCGCGCAGCGGATAGCCTTCGGCGACGGCGCGCACGTTCGACAGCTGGTTGACGTCGCCGAGGAACACCATCGACAGGATCGACGTGCTCCGTGA
Organism: Steroidobacteraceae bacterium; assembly: GCA_041395605.1. Taxonomy (GTDB): domain Bacteria; phylum Pseudomonadota; class Gammaproteobacteria; order Steroidobacterales; family Steroidobacteraceae; genus UBA964. The sequence goes on along the minus strand of JAWLAD010000002.1, from coordinate 63,251 downwards.
GCTCGCGAGGCCGCGCCGCCGCGCTTCGTCGCGGTAGGCATCCGGAAGCGCGCGCGGTGACTCGACGCGCAGGTCCGCGGCCAGCACTTCGGTGGCCTGCGCATCGACCGCCTGGCCGATGCGGTTGACGAGGAAGCCGACGCCCGTCAGCGCCGACACTGCCACGGTCAGCGCGAGCAGCAGCACCCCGAGCTCCCCCGACTTCCACTCGCGGCCCAGCAGCCGCAGCGCCATCGCCAGCGCGCGCATCAGGCCGTCGCCGGGGTCACGAAGCGCCCCGCCTCCATCGTGAAGATGCGGCCGCAGCGCTGCGCCAGCGCGCGATCGTGCGTGACCAGCACCACGGTCGTGTGCGAATTCGCGTTCAGGTCGAACAGCAACTGCGTGATGCGGTCGCCCGTCCCGGTGTCGAGATTGCCGGTCGGTTCGTCGGCAAACAGCACGGCCGGGCGCGTGACGAACGCGCGTGCCAGTGCAACGCGCTGCTGCTCGCCCCCCGACAGCTGCCGCGGATAATGCTCGACGCGCGCCGCAAGGCCGACGCGCTCGAGCGTCTCGAGCGCGGCCTTGCGCGCATCGCGACGGCCGGCGAGCTCGAGCGGCAGCATGACGTTCTCGAGCGCCGTCAGCGCCGGCACCAGGTGGAACGACTGGAACACGAACCCGACCCGCTCGGCACGCAGCCGGGCGCGGCCGTCCTCGTCAAGCTCGGTGAGGTCGGCACCCGCCAGCAGCACCTTGCCCGAGGTGGGCGTGTCGAGCCCGGCGAGCAGGGCCAGCAGCGTCGACTTGCCGGCACCCGACGCGCCGACGATCGCGACCGTCTCGCCCGCGCCGATCGTGAAACTCACGTCGTCGACGATGGTCAGTAGTCCTTCGGGGCTGCTAACCTGCTTCGTCAGGTTGACAGCGCTCAATACGGACGTTTCGGCGGTGGTCACGGTGTTCATGATGTCGCGTAACAGTTCCCTTGCAATGTGGCGCCGGGTCGCCGTCGCCGCACTCGCGCTGACCCTGTCGCTCATCGGCCCGGGCGCGCTCGCCGGCAGCGGGGCTGCAGCGGCAGCGGCCAAATCGGGTGCCGGCGCGCGCACCATCCTGGTGCTGGGCGACAGCGTGAGCGCCGGTTATGGCATCAAGGTCGAGGAAGGCTGGGTCGCCCTCCTGCAGCAGAGACTCCGCCAGCAAGGGTACGGGTACCGGGTCATCAACGCCAGCGTCAGCGGCGAGACGACCACGGGCGGCCTGACGCGGCTGCCACGAGCCCTGGAACGCCACAAGCCGGCCATCGTCGTGCTGGAGCTCGGCGGCAACGATGGCCTGCGCGGCCTGCCGCTCGCGACCACGCGCGCGAACCTCGTGCGGATGATCCAGCTGTCGCAGCAGGCCGGCGCCCGCGTGGTGCTCGTCGGCATGAAAATCCCGCCGAACTACGGCCCGCGCTACACCCGGGGCTTCGAGCAGATCTTCAGCGACCTCGCCCGCGAGTACCGGCTGCCGCTCGTGCCCTTCCTGCTGGACAAGGTCGCGCTGACCGACGGCCTGATGCAGGACGATGGCCTGCACCCGACCGCGCGCGGCCAGCCGGTCATGCTCGACAACGTCTGGCCGACGCTGCGGGGCGTGCTGGTGCGCTAGGATTGTCGACTCAGGGAGGGGGGACACGCGATGGACAAGATCTGGCTCAAGTCCTATCCAGCCGGCGTGCCGGCCGACATCGACGCATCGCAGTACGGTTCGCTGAAGCAGCTCGCCGAGCAGAGCTTCGCGCAGTACCGCGACCGCACCGCCTTCATCCAGATGGATGTGCGGCTCAGCTTCGCCGAACTCGACCGCCAGTCGCGCGCCTTCGCCGCCTGGTTGCAGCAGGTCGCGGGCCTCGACAAGGGCAAGCGCGTCGCGATCATGCTGCTGAACACGCTGCAGTATCCGGTCGCGCTGTTCGGCGCGCTGCGCGCCGGCTGCACCGTCGTCAACACCAATCCGCTGTACACGCCGCGCGAACTCGAGCACCAGCTCAACGACTCGGGCGCCGAAGTCGTCGTGATCCTCGAGAACTTCGCGCACGTGCTCGAAGAGGTGCTCGAGCGCACGCCGGTGCGGCACGTCATCGTCACGAGCATCGGCGAGATGCTCGGTTTCCCGAAAGGACAGATCGTCGATTACGTCGTGCGGCACAAGCGCAAGGCGGTGCCGGCGTGGAACATCCCGAGCGCAGTGCGCCTCAAGGACGTGCTGAAGGCCGGCCGCGGCATGGCGCTGACGGATGTCACCCTGACACATGCGGACCTCGCGTTCCTGCAGTACACCGGCGGCACCACCGGCGTGTCGAAGGGCGCGATGCTGTCGCACGGCAACATGGTGTCGAACGTGCTGCAGTCGACGGCCTGGATCGGCCCCACCTTCGACATCGCGACGCCGGGCCGCGTGATCACCGCGTTGCCGCTGTATCACATCTTCGCGTTGACGGCGAACTGCCTGCTGTACGTGCGGCTGGGCTGGGAAAACGTGCTGATCCCGAATCCGCGCGATTTCCCGGCGTTCGTGGCCGTGCTCAAGAAGTATCCGTTCGAGTTCATCTCGGGCGTCAACACGCTGTTCAACGCGCTGCTCAACACACCCGGCTTCAGTGACGTCGACTTCAGCCGGCTGCGATGCACGCTGGGTGGCGGCATGGCCGTGCAGGGCGCGGTCGCGGCGAAGTGGAAGCAGGTCACCGGCAAGGTGCTGACGCAGGCCTGGGGGCTCACCGAAACCTCGCCGGCCGCCTGCATCAACCCGCCCGCCGAGGACTTCAACAACTCGATCGGCCTGCCGATCTCGTCGACCGAAGTCAGCATCGTCAACGACGACGGCGCGCCGCTGGCGCTCGGCGAAGTCGGCGAGATCTGCGTGCGCGGTCCGCAGGTCATGCTCGGCTACTGGCAGCGGCCCGATGAAACCGCCAAGGTCATGCTGCCCGGCGGCTGGCTGCGCACCGGCGACGTCGGTCGCATGGACGAGCACGGCTACGTGTTCATCGAGGATCGCAAGAAGGACATGATCCTGGTTTCGGGCTTCAACGTGTACCCGAACGAGATCGAATCAGTCGCCGTGACACACCCCGGCGTGCTCGAAGCCGCGGCCGTTGCGCAGCCCGACGAGAGGTCGGGCGAAGTGGTCGCGCTGTTCATCGTCCGCAAGGATCCGAAGCTGACCGAGGCGGACATCGTCGCGCATTGCCGCGACCAGCTGACCGGCTACAAGGTGCCGAAGCACGTTTACTTCCGCGACGAACTGCCGAAGACCAACGTCGGCAAGATCCTGCGGCGGGAGTTGCGCGACAGCATCACGGCCTGAGGCGACGCCGCGCCGGCCGCGGCTCGGCGACGACCCAGGGCGCGGCGACAGGATCGCGCGTGGACGGAGCGACGTCGTCGACGAATGCGAACACGTGCACGCCGGCGGTCACGCCGCTGCGCCCCGCGCGCGACTTGCCGTTGGCTCCCTCAGCAACCCGGCGCGCCGTCGGGCGATGCGCCTCGAGCCATTCGTCGACGTTGGCAAGGAACGCGGTCCCCTGCTCCTGGATGTGGTGGCGGAACGCATCGAGATGCTCGGCCGGCAGGTTGCGCACCATCGCGGCACGCTCGAGCAAGGCATCGGCGGGCCGCATCTCGGCCGCGGCGCCCGTTCGGTCACGCCCGTTGCTGCCGGCGCGCCGCTGCGCGAGCGCGAGGTTCGCATGCACCGTCGTCATCAGGTGCGCAATCGTCTCGCCGATATAGCCCGACACCTCGCGGTCATGCGCGGTGAACACCGCGACGGGCCCGCTCGGCACCCACCGGCCACCGCCGACGTCGCGAATCAATCCATGCGTGTGCAATCGCGCGATGACCGCGTCCGCCTCGCCGACATCGCAGTGCGCGAGCGCCAGCCGCTCCACCGACAGTCCGGCGCCGGTCAGCGGCAGCGGACGCGGACAGGCACGTGCATCTAGATAACGCCGATCGTGATGCCAGGAAAACAGCAGGCCCGAGATCGCGGCGCTGTGGTCGCGCAGTGCGCCGATGCTGCTGCGCTGGGCATGCGCCTCGTCCAGTGCCGTGGCCAGCAGGGCCTGCAGCGCTTCGCGCGGCAGCCCTGAGTCCAGCAGGAACAGCAGCAGCGAGCGCATCAGTTCGGCCACGGAGTTCTGGCGCGCGGCCTGGGTCGCGCTTGTGCTGCGGGCCGTCGACGTACGGGCGGCCGGCGACGACCGTGGCCTGGAACGTGGGACGCGTGACGCGGTCATGAGGGGTCCTCGGTGGGCGGGCGGGTCATGATCAGGGTGATCTCGACGTGCTGTGCAACCGTCGCTGAAGGCGGGCTGGCAGCGGCGCGCCGGCCCGTGGCATCGGGCCGCGGGTCGGTGGCGCTGGGACGCAGAGCGTTGACGGCAGCGGCCAGTGTCCGGCGGGCGCGATCGGTAGCGAGCGTGGCCTCGAGCCCGCCGCGCACCGGGATCTGGATCCGATGCGCCCATTCGACCCGCGCGTGCTGCGGCTCGAGCGCCGCGAGCACCGCGGCGACATACGGGGCCAGCCCCGGCAGCGGATGCGGGACCTCGTCGCTCGGCATCGTGCGCGCACCCGCGACGGGACGGATGCGTCCACGACTGACGCGCACCGCCGCCGCCCGCTCGAGTTCGCGCTGCACCGCGAGCGGCGGCACGTCGCCGCCATAGCGCTGCACCAGTGTTTCGAAGCTGGGCGCCGGTCCGCGCAATGGCAACGCACGCGGGCGACCGCGCGCACCGCGATAGGCCGGATCGCGGCCCCAACCGTCGAGCACCCGCGCAGCCCGGTCGAGTTGCCGCACCGAGGTCGCACCGCTGCCGCGACCGCCCGCCAGCAGGCGCCGCACCTCCAGCCTGGACAGCCCGGTCAACGTGGCGACCAGCGAGTGATTGACGCGACCCGTGGCCATGCGCGCATTCGCGGCCGCCGCACGCACCGAGGCGAGACGCAGCTGCTGCGTGACCATCGCTGGCGTGATGCGCGCGCGCAGCAGCAATGGCGCAAGCGCGTCGAGCAGCGCCTGCAGCGAGTCGCGCAGTTCGACGGCATCGGGCGCCTCGAGCGGCAGGGATCGTGGCATGCGCACCAGTCTGGCGCCGGCCGCCGCCAAGGCAAGCGAAGAAATTGGGTATTTATTCCCTGTCTGTGCCGGTGCGCTCGGCCAGGAACAACTCGGCCGCGCGCTGCGCCGCTGGCCCGGCAGCCTGCGGTCGCGCCAGGATCAGGTACAGCGGCAGCCGCCGGGTCGCACCGGCCGCGAGCGGCAGCACGACCAGCGTACCGGCGTCGATCGCAGGCTGCGCGAGATGCGCCGGCAGCCAGGCGTAGGCCAACCCTGCCTCGACCGCGGCGAAAGACGCCTCCAGGCTGCTGACGGTCCAGCGCCGTGGCGAACCGAGCCAGCCCGCGTCCCGTGGTCGCAGCGTGCCGGAATCGCGCACGACCGACTGCGTGTGGCGGGCCAGGTCATCGGCCGACAGCTGGCGCGCTTCGCGCAGCAGCGGATGATCGTGGCGCGCGACTGCGATGAAACTGACATCCATCAGCCACTCGCCGAGCAGTCCGCCAGGCACGGACGGCGCGACCGCGACGTCGGCGCGGCCTTCGAGCAAGGCCTGCTCCGCCCCCGACAGCACGGCGTCCTCGAGTTGCAGTCGCGTGTGCGCGCAGCTGCCTTGCAGCGCAGCGAGGATGCGCAGCAGTCGCGCCCGCGGGAACGCCGCATCGACGACCAGCCGCAGCTCCGACTCCCAGCCACGCTGCAGCCCCTGCGCCAGCAGTTCCAGCGCGCGCAGGTCTGCGACGATGCGACGCGCCCGCGCCAGCAGCACCGTGCCATGCTCGTTCAGCGCCGCCTTGCGACCGCGCACTTCGAGCAGCGGTACGCCGAGTTGCTCCTGCAACCGCGCGACGCTGTAGCTCACCGCCGACTGGCTCCGGTGCAGCGCCGCCGCCGCCTGCGCAAAGCCGCCGCGATCCACGACGGCGGCCAGCAGGCCCCATTGCTCAGCCGTGGTCTTGGGGAGGTTCGTGGGCACGCTAACCTATCGAATTTATAGATTAATCAGACCCGATAATCGCGCTTTTTTATCCATAAATCGAGCCCTATTCTTCCGCCCCCACAAGGAGGTACGCCATGCTGAGCATTCGTCGCAGCGTCGAGCGCGGTCAGGCAGACCATGGTTGGTTGCGCTCGCAACACAGCTTTTCGTTCGCGGATTACTTCGACCCCGAGCACGTCGAGTTCGGCGCGCTGCGGGTGATCAATGAAGACCGCGTCGCGCCCGGCATGGGTTTCGGCACGCATGGCCATCGCGACATGGAGATCATCAGCTACGTGCTCGACGGCGCCCTGCAGCACCGTGATTCGATGGGCAACGGCTCCGTGATGCGTCCGGGCGATGTGCAGCGGATGAGCGCCGGCACCGGCGTCATGCACAGCGAGTTCAATGCCTCGCAAACCGAGCCCGTGCATTTCCTGCAGATCTGGATCCAGCCAGCCGCCCGTGGCACGACGCCGGGGTACGAGCAGCAGCACGTGGCCGCGGACCGCAAGCGCGGCCGACTGTGCCTGATCGCGTCGCAGGACGGCGTGGAAGATTCGCTGCGCATCCAGCAGGACGCGCGACTGTATGCCGGCCTGTTCGACGGCGCCGAACACGCGATGCTGCCGCTGGCCGCGAACCGCATGGCCTACGTGCACGTGGTGCGCGGCAGGCTGCTGGTCAACGGTGTCGCATTGTCCGGCGGCGATGCGCTGAAACTGCGCGACCTCGACGCAGTCGACATCCGCGACGGCCAGGATGCCGAAGTCCTCGTTTTCGACCTCATCAAGGAGTGATCATGCCCCGCGTTCTCGTTCTGTATTACTCGAGCTACGGCCATGTCGAAGCGATGGCGCAGGCGGTTGCCGACGGCGCGCGCGGCGCCGGCGCCACGGTGGAGATCAAACGCGTGCCCGAGCTCGTGCCCGAAGCCGTCGCGCGTGGCGCGCATTTCAAGCTCGAGCAGGCCGCGCCGGTCGCGACGGTCGACGAGCTGGCGAACTACGACGCGATCGTCTTCGGCACGCCGACCCGATTCGGCAACATGGCCGCGCAGATGCGCAATTTCCTCGACCAGACGGGTGGCCTGTGGATGAAAGGCGCGCTGATCGGCAAGGTCGGCAGCGTGTTCGTCAGCACCGCAAGCCAGCACGGCGGCCAGGAGACAACGATCACGTCGTTCCACACGACGCTGCTGCATCACGGCATGGTGATCGTCGGACTGCCGTACTCGCACCCTGAACTGACGGACAACAGCGAAGTGTTGGGCGGCACGCCGTACGGTGCGTCGACCATCGCCGGTGCGGATGGCAGCCGCCAGCCCGCCGCGAAGGAACTGAAGCTCGCCCGCGCGCAGGGCGAACGCGTTGCGCAGATCGCCGCGAGGCTCAGCGCCGCGTAAGGGTCCGCACGAAGCGGCGCGGCCGCAGTGCCGCCGCCAGCCCCAGCAGCAACGGCAGGCCGAATACGAGCGCAAGCTGCAGCGGCCCGGTCAGGGTCGCGGTCTCGTCCGCGAGGCTGCGACCCAGGCCCCGCCACCACGACGTCGTGGCCGCGACTGCGGCCAGAGCGACGGCACCCGTCACGAGCCAGCGACCGAGCGAAGCGCGCAACTCGCGCTGCCGCTGCAGCTGGTGGCGCTCGTGCTGCTGCAGCGCGGCCTGCAGCGCCGCGACCCGGTCATGCTGCGCGTCGCGCTGCTGCTCGGCCGCGAGCCGCGCCGCGAAGCGGGCATCGAAATCCGCCGGCGGCTGGATCTGCGCGAGTCGCGCCGCGAGCCTGCTGTCGAGATCATTCATGGACTGACTCCTTCTCGCGCGGGCGCCAGCGACTGCTCGAGTCGGCCCCGCGCCCGGTGCAGCAGTGTCTTGACGGTGCCCAGGGGCATCGCGAGCAACGCCGCCACTTCATCATAAGAACGTTCCTGCAGGTAGAACAGCGTCACGACCTGCCGCTGCTTGTCCGGCAACTCGGAGAGCGCGCGATCGACCGCCTCGAGCTCTGCGGCCGATCGCACCCCCGCAGACGCATCTGCGGCACTCCCGAAACCGCCTTGCTGCGCCGCCAGTGAAGCCTCGGCCTGCTGCAGCGTCGCCTCGTCGCTGAGCGACACCCAGTCGCGCCGCCGTCGCAACGCCGAAATCGCCGCGTTGCGCGCGATCGCATACAACCAGGTCGGGAACGCAGCGCGGCCGTCGTAGCCGGGCAGCGCGCGCCAGACCTTGATGAATACATCCTGCGCAACCTCTTCGGCGGCGTCGCTGTCGCGCAGCATCGTCCAGGCCAGCCCGTACACGCGACGCTTGAACGCGGGCACGACGGCCGCCATGACGGTATCGCGCCCCCCGGACTGAACGGCAGCAATGATCTCGGCGTCGGTGAAACTGATCGGGCGGTCGTCCACGGGGTTGGTACGCTGCAGCAGGCCGAAAGGTTTCAGCCGGCAGTCGGAATGAAATCGTCCACCCGGGTGAAACCCGCGGCGACGCTCGCGCGTATCAACGCCATGACCACACACGACACCCCTTCCGCACTGCTGACCGGTGCCCTCGCTGGCTACCTGCTGGCGGAGTATGGACCAGGGCTGGCCCAGTTCATCCACAGCGTTATCTTCATCTGGAGTTGAACACCATGCGTCCCGACATCATCGGCGTCTTCATCCCCATCGTCGCCATCGTCATGGGCATCGGCCTCGCCATGCTCGAAACCGTGGCATCCCACCGGCGCCGCAGCCAGGCCCTCGAGCAACGCCATCGCGAGCGGCTGGCGGCGATCGACAAGGGCATCGAACTGCCGCCCGATGCCAATGATCCCGAAGCGCAGCTCGAGCTTGCCAAGGCGATGCGCAAGCCGCGCTACCTGCTGCGCGGTCTGGTGCTGACCGGCATAGGCGGTGCCCTCGTGTTCCTGTGGCAGGGTCCGGCAGACGACACGATCCGCAGCCTCGGCTGGATCGTGGCCGTGATCGGTCTGGCGACGCTCGCGTACTACGCCATCGAGGGTCGCAAGGAGAAGCAGCCCGAATTGCCGGGGCAACCCGCAGACCTCTTGCGCGGCGAGGAACGCCGGCGCTGAATCAGGCGTGGGCGAGATCCGACAGCAGCGCGCGCAGCGGACGCGGTCGACCGACCGCGTACCCCTGCAACAGCTGGATGCCGGCGCGCCGCATGCGCGTGCGTTCGTCCGACGACTCGATGCGCTTCGCCCTGACCTCGACCCCACGCTCGATGACGAGGCCACGATCGAGCGCGCGCCGCAGGATGGCGCGGGCATCCGGCACCCGCTCGCCGACCAGCGCGGCGTCGAGCGCGAGCGTCGACACCGGCAGGTCGTCGCGCAGCGCGAAGCCGCGCGAGTCGCAATCGAAGTCGTCGAGCGCCCGGCCGCAGCCGATCTCGCGCAGCGAGCGGAACAGGCGCGAGAGGGCTTCGCCGTGCGAGACAACATGGCGATCCGCGGCTTCGAAGCACAACCAGCCCGCCGGCACGTCGGCCTCGACGATCGTCGACTCTATGAAGTCAGCGAACTGCGGGTCCTCGAGCGACGCATCTGACAGATTGATGCACACCTGCAGCGGGCGGTCGCGCAACCCGCGTCGCCAGTGCCGCAGCGACTCGACCGCGCGCTGGACCACCCAGCGATCCACCTCCGCAAGCCGGCCGGCGTCCCGGGCTGCCCGCAGCAGTTCGGCGGGGGCTTCGGTCAGGCCACCCGCCGACTCGACCCGCAACAGGATCTCGAACCGCGAACGATTCGACGGCGCCGCTGACTCGATCGGCTGTGCGTGCAGCCGCAGCCGCTCCAGCGCCAGGATCTCGCGCACGCGCGTCGCGTCGATGCGCGCGCTTGGCTCCGGTCGTGCCGCGAACGCTGGCGCTTCGAACACCACCGTGGTCGTGTCGGCGTCGTAGCGTGCCTGGTCCAGCGCCTCGTTCAATGACGGGTGGCTCGCGCCATCGGCCAACCCGATGCTGAATTCGAGCGCGATCGGTGGATAGCCGAGCTTGAGGCCCGCCAGCGCGCGGCGCACCCGGCGTGCCAGTTCGCAGGCGTCCGCACCATGACAACCAGGTACATGTACGACGAGTCGTGTCGCATCCAGGGTCGCGATCAATGCGCCCTCCGGCAACGCCGGCGGCGCGAGTCGCCGCAGCGTCCACTCCAGCGCCGCGACGGCTTGAACGTCTCCCAGCGCCTCCCGCAGGGCGTCGTAGTTCTCCAGCGTGATGACGAGCAACGCGCCGCCACAGCCGAAACGCGACTCATAGCGCGCGCGACAGTGCGAGAAAGAGCTCGGCGGACACGGTGCGCTGCGCCAGTTCGGCGTCGAGCGGCGCGTGCCGCTCGAGCTCGGCGACCAGTATGCCGAAGGCATCCGCCTCGAGGTCCGTGAACACGTTGGCCGGATTCGCGCGCACGACCGTCAGTCGCGCCAGCCGTCGCGATGGCAGGTGCAGTGAGCGCGACAGTCGCGCCGCGGCGGTGTCGGGGTCCAGCAGCGTGCGCACCGCACGCGGTTCGAGGTGCGCGGCCGCATCGAGCACCGGCCCGTCGCTCGCGCTGAGTTCCAGTGCGGCCACCTCGGCGCCGAGATGCACGCGCAACGCGCGCAGCAGCGCGGTGATGCGCTCGCCGTCCGCCGCACCGAGCGGCGCTGGCTCCAGCAGTGCATCCGTCGTCTCGAACTGGCGCAGTACTGGCGCGAGAGTCGTCGCCAGATCCTCGAGGGCCGGCAGCGCAGTGCAGTTCTTCTGCGCGCAATGCAGCGCCAGCACACCCCGTGCGCGCTGTTCGCGCACCGCCCAGGGCAGCGCATACACGCGACTGCCTCGACCGGCGTCCGCCGGCATCGCGCTACGTTCACGCGTCCGCGCAGAACGTATCGGCCCTCCGGCCTCCAGCGCCGCGTCCATCAGGTCCAGCAAGGTCTCGCTGCTGCAGTCGTCCGACAGCGCCAGCAGGCGCCCGTCGCCGTCGAAGAATGCGAGCGCATCTGCATCGGGCAACATGCGCTGTATCAGCCTCGCTGCGGCGGCGCAGCGCTGGCGGGGAGACAGTTGTGCAACAGGATGTACGGCGGCCACAGACACCACTCCAAGCGATGATGTCATGTTGCCGGTTCTGTCATGCCGGGCCCGCGTCGGCAAACGCCGACGGCGCCAGCCGGCGACAATGGCCGCTGGCGTCGCCGGCATTCGACATAATCGATGCGATCAGCGCCAGGCTTCAGGCTTCCAGGTGATCTGGAACGGGTCGGCGGACCGCCATCTTCAGTCGTTGACTGGGTCGCCGGACGTGCGGCACAGATCAACTGGCTGGTCCGCATGGAACTGCGCCGCCGGCAGCGCGCAGTAGTTCGCGATGCGCTCGCGCACCGCGACGATCGACTGCGTCATCGACTCGGATGCGGCCAGCCGCGCCCCCGCGGCCTCTTCCTCGAGCGTCGTGTAGATCGCCCAGGAGACCCCCGCGAGCGAGCGCCGCGCAGATTCGACTTCGCCGTCCGCGAGCATCGCGTCGAGCCGCAGCAGACGGTCCAGTTCCTCGCGGTTCGACGCAAACGTGACATCGCGGAACTGCGTGAGAACCGCCTCACTGCCTTGCAGGCGACCGATCCAGTAAAAGACGATTGCCGTCGCGACGCACGCGATGGCGGCAAAAATCGACGAGCGGGCTTGGGTGGATAGTTGCATGGGGCCTCTCGAATCAGTCATTGCGCGTTGAGTCCCTGTCTACGCCGAGGCGGGTATCTCCACCACGCCAGCACGACCAGCGCAGCAAACGCCGTGTAGATCACCGTGAACACCCACAGCGGGATGTCGTAATAAATGATCCGCTGCACCCAGTGTTCGATGAAGCTGCGCTCGTAGGCTTCGGCGCCAGCCTGCACGCGCAGCCACGATTCAAGGACCGTCAGCGGACAGTGCTGCCCCAGCCAGGACTGCACGACCACCACACCGATCGCCAGCAGGTGCGCGAGCCGGAACCACCAGTCGTTGACCCAGCGCCAGCCTGCAGCATTGCCGATGAGGACAGCCGCAAGGCCGCCGACCACGAACACGACCACCGCGAAGTGCAGCAGCAGTACCGCATCGGCAAGCCCTTGGTACGGCATGGCGGTGCCCCTGGCTGGGGCGCGTCGGGGCGCGTTACTTCACGACGCGATACAGCGCGCAGAGTTTGTGGCCGTCCGGGTCGCGAACGTAGGCGAGATGCACGTCGCCGACGCTGTTGGAACGCAGGCCCGGCGGATCTTCGATCGAGACACCGCCTTGCGCGACCGCGACATCGTGGAACTGCTTGACCTGCTCCGGCGAGTTGCAGCGAAATCCCAGCGTGAATCCGTTCGATGCCGTCGCAGGCTCGTTGTTGATCGGTTGAGTCAGGCAGAACATCCCGCCATCGTGGCGATAGAACAACCGGACATGGCCTGAGTTGGCGACGTTGCGGATTGGCTCCCCCGCGCCCAGCACGCCGAGCACGGCATCGTAGAAGCGCTTGGAACGGTCGAGGTCATTGGATCCGAGCATTACGTGATTGAACATGGTCATCCTCGTCGAACAAGATAGGGAACAAAGTCAACCCTGTGGCGGGTAACGATCAAACTCCGGCAGCTCGTGGGCATTTCGCATCCACGTAATGCGGTCCGCAACCTGGATGTGTGCCTGCGCCGGCACGGCTTCGGGCGTGTCATAGGTCGCGCTTTGCACGTCGATCAGGCCGGGCAGCATCTCGGCGTTTCGATAGAAGAGGCCGGTGCCGCAGTCCCCACAGAACTGCCGGCGGCCGTGCTGCGAAGACTGGTAGGTGCGCGGTGAACCCTTCGTGACCTTGACGGCCGCGTCCGGATACATCGTCCAGCCGACCATTGGTGCGCCTGCATGGCGGCGGCAGTCCGAGCAGTGGCACAGTGCATGCGTCAGCGGCTCGCCATGGATCTCATAGCGCACCGCACCACAATGGCAACCTCCCGTACACTTCATCGCATACCCCCTGATTCAGAACGGCATCGATCGGTACCCGCACTCCCTTCGGCCTGCGCGCCGGGACCGGGCAGGCTGCGGAGCAGAGTGGTCAGGACGATGAAAGAATTTCGCTCGGCCTCCGCGCGGTTGTAGTTCTCTGCCTGCACCACCAGCACGGCATCGAAGCTGGGCACGAGCGCGACAATGTTGACGCCATTGCCCTTCATCATGAACGCACCCTCGAAGCCGCGCGAGGATCGAAGGGGCGTTGCCCACCACAGATATCCGTAATGGACATGCTCGCCCAGCGAATGGGCCGGAGCAAGCATGGCGCACACCCATTCTTCGGGGAGCAGACGCTGCCCTTGCCAGACGCCAGCATCGATCACCATCCGCCCGAGCCGCAGCAGCGCGTCGTCGGAAATGCCGAGTTGCCCGCCCGACTGGATTTCGCCGCTGCGCGACGTGCGCCAATCCGCCCCGTCGATGCCGAGCGGGTCGAACAGGCGGCGCTGGACATAGGCGTCGAAACGCTCGCCGGTTGCCTGCTCGACCACCTGACCGAGCAGGAATACGCCGGCCGTGCAGTAGGAGAACGTGCCGACCCCGCGCGAATCGCGCTCATTGTCGCGCGCGGCGAGGGCAAGCACGAACTCGCGCCAGTCGCGACGCCGGTACATGCGCTCTTCCTGGCCAGGAGACCGACGCTCCCAGTCGTTGCAGTCGAGCGAGGAAGACATGGTCAGCAGGTCGCGAACCGTGATCTGGTCGAACGGCGCGCCGCGTGCCGAGCCGAGATACGGCCAGACCGCGACCGTCGTATCCGCGAGGGTGCCATCAGCAATCGCCGCCCCCACGGCGAGCGCAGTGATGGATTTTCCCGCCGACTTGATATCGATCCGGTCGCCCTTCTGCCCGCCGCCGAAGCGCTCACGGTAGACAAGCGCACCACCCTGCTCGACCGCGACGCTGCGGATGGCCCCGAGCTTGCCCGCCCGCAGCTGCGTTTCGAGCTCATCGACCGTCAGATCGGGGATCGGTTGGGCGGCAGCGGGAACCGCCAGGGCGACCACGAAGCCCGCAAGGATGCGCGCAAACCAGCGCCTGACTTGAAGAGTCACCGTGGCCAGCAAGGCGGGGCCTCCACCGCCGAGGCACGAGAAACACTCGAAGTCGATGGCCGATTTCTTCGTCACGGCGAATTCACCTCACGGGCGCGTAGAGGGGTCAGCCTCGTCAACCGTGCCGCGTGACACCGCGCGATCCTGGCTGCGCGTACGACTACTTGTATTTCGCGGCGGTAATGAACTGACCAAAAGTCTCGCACCAGACGATGACCGCACTGTAACTGGAGACGTCGACCATTGGGGGCACCGCCACCACGAAGTTCTCGAAGGTCTTTACGTCGCCGAGCCTGACCATGCCCGCCTTCGCACGGTGGAAGTCAGCTTCGGTCTCGACGAACTCTGGCGACAGGTAGAGCTTGTAATCAGGCCCCGGGGCGAGCCTGCCTTGCAATGAGACAGAGTCCGCCGCGATGGCGACGCTGCCCTCTCCCCAGTGGAGGGCATCGCTGTCCTTCAGATCGCGCCGGAAAGTACCGCGGGACGTCGCCTTCGATGCGGCCGCCGCCACTTCCTGCTCTGTCGGTGGCGGCGGAGCAATAAGGACAGGCAAGGCATAGATTCCGCCGGCAAACCCTGCGGCCAGCGCTAGCCCGTGGGTGATCAGCAGGACCACGATGCGTCTGGTTTTCACGGCGCATGACCTCCGTTGCGGGTTGAGATGTGTCGCCTGACGATGGAGCTGAGCCGGGCCCGCCGGCGTCGCGTCGGGACGGCACGATGCGACGATATCCGACGCGGTGTGCGGGACGAGCGCCATACCAGTGGATCTCCGCTTGAGCGACGGTTCAAGCGGCACTCCCTATGCGTCACCCGTTCGCTTCGCGATGACGGCACCACATAGCGAGAGAAGCAGAAACTTGGCGACGGTAATCGGGATCGCGATACCAAGGCCCGTCACTGCGCCAAGGCCTGCCGCAGTCATTAATGCAGCCATCATGCCTTTATACATAGGCACCATTACAGCGACCGCGAGCGAGATCAACCCTGCCGCCAGTCCGTGAACGACAGGCGCAGCCGCAGCCAGACGGGCGCCAATGTAACCAGCGACAAGCGGCCCTGCAATGGCGAGCAGCACCCAGGTCGCAAGTAGAGCGGTTCTTGCCCAGCCTTTGCCATCGCCAGCAAGGATGATGAGCGGTGCAACGCCGAAGCTGATGATCACGAGCGGAATGACGAATCCGATCATTGACCCCGCAAGAACTGCCTTTGGCCTGATGGACCGGAGCATGGTGAATGACTGGGGCGCCTAACGCCCAAGCTCTGCGACGGACGCACACTGCGACGCGCGCCGAGGGCACTCGATCTCGACAGGTTGCTCGACCATTCGCATCCGAAGCGACTTCGCGCCCGCTCGCTGCAGCGTGTTGCCAGGCCGCCGACACCGGAGCTCTACACCGTTGGGTCTCAGCTTGCGCAAGGGCTTACGCCTCGCTTTGCCCATGTCGGATCCACTTCCAGACTCTTCCATCTTCCGGGTGCTGGATCTCACCGACTGTGCGAAACCCAAGCTTGCGGAGGACGGAAGTTGATGGGCCTTCTTCCGGCAGAGTGTGTGCGATGAACCGAACGCCGGTTGAGCTGGCCACTGGGCCGCATAAAGTGAGGAGAGCTCGAGCCATTCTTGTAGCAACCCCTTGATGCTCGTGACCCGGAAAGGTGAAGTAGGCGATTTCCGCCTCGCCACCGATCGGTGGCCCTGCAAAACCACAACTCCCGACGATGTGATTCGCTTCGACTGCGAGATAGCCAGTCCAAGGGACCTGATAACCGCGGCGTGCATACAAGGACAGCGTTGCTTCGATGATCTGGGTGACGACCTCCGAAGCACCCTGTGTTGGTGCCCGAGTCGCGCCGGACTGTTCGATCGGTTCAAGGAGCATCGGTAGGGTCAGTGCGAGGCCTGTCGTGGTGCAAGGAGCACGTGACGAACATCGACGCACTCCGGTTTCCGCATTCTGGAACAGCCAGACAGATCTATCCAGTCGGCGCTTGCGCGAAGTGCTAGGCGGCAGCCTGGAACAGGTTAAGCCGGAACGGTACCCGGACCATGCCGTCACTCCCAAAGGCAGACAGTCGCTTGATGGTGTCCGCTACCACTGCCCGCCGTGCCGGTTCCGGGGCCGCCTCGTAGGCAGCAGCCATCGGCGTCGCGCCGATGTGCTGAGGAATGAACTCGTCAAGTCGGGGGAGCACCTCATTGGCTGTCATTGCAATCACAGCGATGAGGAAAAAAGGTAGCGCATGAAAAGCCCTCTAACGCCCAAGCTCAGCGACGGGCGCACTCTTCGACGCCGGCCGAAGGCACTTGATCTCGACAGGTTGCTCTACCCTGATCATCCGAAGCTACCTCGCGCCCGATCGCTGGAGCTTGATGTTAGGCCCCGTTCACTACGCGACTTCCAACAACGCCTTGGGATGCTTTGCTGCAACAAGTAGCAGTGTACGTGCCGCGCCGGATGGCGCGCGTCGGCCCTGCTCCCAGTCCCGCAGCGTCCGCACCGAGACTCCCAGCAGCTGTGCAAATTGCGACTGCGACAGACCGGTGCGCTCCCGAATGCCGGAGATGGATGGCACCGCCGTGACTCGACCGTGGTCACCACGCTTGAGCTCGCGCAGACCCTCAAGAATTTCCGTTCCAATGTTCCTAGAGCGTGCCATCAAGCTCCTCCTTGATCTTTCTCAACACCGGTCCCGGGATGGCGTCACGTACATTCTTTGCGTAGGCCGTCAGAAGCCAGATCTGCCCGTGTTTCATGCGCAAATAGTAGATAACCCGAATCCCGCCGCGCTTGCCTCGACCGGAGCCAGACCACCTCACCTTTCTAACCCCGCCGGAACCCTTTATGACGTCTCCAGCCTCAGGGTTCACGACCAGGAACAACTGCAGCGCAGCAAACTCGTCGTCCGACAGGTACTCGTCGATCAGGCGGGTGAACAGCTTGGTTTCGACAAACGTGTACACGCGTCTATTATACGGCATTGCCGGACCACGGCAAAGCCGTATGGTAGGGGCCTAACGCCCAAGCTCAGCGACGCGCGGCATGGATGCCGCACAACGAAGGCACTTTATCTTTCCGGCTTGGCCCATCATCGCTCTCCGAAGCTACCGCCGCGTGTGCGCTGCAGCTTGTTGTTAGGCGTCATTTCTCCACGGAGAAATCTGAAATCTGCCACTCGCCGTCCGCGTCTGCGATCGTCGGATCCGACACCGAAATGTAGGCCGGAAACCCGAATGTCTCATCGTAGCCAATACGAACCTGTGTATCAGACTCTGTTGGCGACGCTTGAATCGCGGACGCGGCAATCGTGAACAGATCCGGTACCGTATGCCGCCAGAAGCGGGAAACGTACGGTTCCGTCGGCGCTTTGGACCCTGCTCGTAGCTTGCCGAAATTTGCAAGTAGACGTGTCTCAGAAATCTTGCCGTCACGCACGTGAACTCGTACCGGAGGGAGCTCCCCGACGAGTGGAACGTACCCCAGGTAGTGAACGTTGTACGAGTAGCGCTCCACGCGGTGGTGGCCCCACTTGGCGAGATTGTCGACAAGAACTTTGGCATGACTCTGCTGAGACTGCTCGGCGTTGACCGTGATGGAAGCGAGCGCAATCAGGATGCATGTCAGCGCTAGACGCATGACGCCTAACGCCCAAGCTCAGCGACGCGCGGCAGGGATGCCGTGCAGCGAAAGCACTTTATCTTCCGACGTCACCCATCTGCGCTCTCCGAAGCGCCGTTCCGCGCGAGCGCTGCAGCTTGTTGTTAGACGCCGATTGATGCTCGCACCGAAGCCGACCTGCTGCAAGGCTCAGCCCTGAGACCCTGCTTGAAGCTCGACGCTGAACGAAGCGGGACGCGGAGAAGGCCGGGACGAAGACGAGCTCGGAACGCCCGGCAATGACACAGCGCACTGGACGCGCGCGGCGCACCTTGGAAAACCTCTGATAGACGCCTGGCTGAGAACGGGAGCTACCCTGCTGCTTACGGCGCGTGGGCGCCGCGCTTGCTAGCGACGACAACTGAACGGAGGGCAGCTGAAGCGATCGATTCGTGCTGCAACCAAGTTCCCTTGCACCACGCATCTTGATTGAGGCGGCTAACGCTCAAGGTCAGCGACGGGCGCACTCTGTGACGCCCACCGAAGGCACTTAATCTCGACAGGTTGCTCGACCTTACTCATCCGAAGCTACCTCGCGCCCGCTCGCTGGAGCTTGATGCTAGACCCCGGTCTCAGAGGTGCCGCTGCAGTTCCTCACGCGTGAGTTTGCAGTCGCGCAGAATCCTACTGAGCAGACCAGTGCCAATAGTTTCGCCAGCGTGGACTGGGATCACCGTGGCGCGACCGTCGGCGTGCCTCACGAAGTGGTGACTCCCCTTGACCCGAACCAGTGAGAAGCCGAGTCGTTGCAGAGCGCCGAGAAGTTCCTTGCCGCGCACGGCAGGGAACGTGGTCATGCGTTGACCGTTACGCGCTGTACCCCGACAAAATCAAGAGGCTCTACTTCCGAGCCCTGAACCTCGAGACACAACTCGATTGCCTCGCCGATACGCAGCATGAGTTCGTCTAGCGACTTCGCCTGTGTGTGACAGCCAGGAAGCGACGGGACCGACGCCACAAAGTAACCGTCAGTATCGCGTTCCACTACTACGTTAAATTGGCGCGTCATGTTGGACCTCGATCGGCAGTGTACGCCAACAACACCGGCCACTCAAAACGGTGGTACAGCCGGGGTCTAACGCCCAAGCTCAGCGACGGGCGCATGCACTGACACCCACCGAAGGCACTTGATCTCGACAGGTTGCTCGACCTTTGTCATCAGAAGCCACCTCGCGCCCGGTCGCTGCAGCTTGTTGTTAGCTGCCGTGACACGGTCGGAAACCGGGTCAGAAGAAAGATACGCCAGAAATCTCGTGCCGCAGAGCCTCCACTACATGATCGGGAGCTGAAGCCCCTTCGGGGCTCGAGACGACCAGTTCGCTGCTGTCGCCGAATGGCTCCCACACTTCAAATGTGTGACCTTGGTACGCAATGACGACGTGAATGTTCGTGCCGGAGAATAGGCGACGGACCTCCTTGATCGTAACGCCCGGGCACCGACGAAAGAAGCTGGCCACATGACCTGAGCCAAGAAATTAGTTGCTGAGGACGAAGCCAGACTCGACTACGCCCCTAACCTTCACGGCAGCTAACGCTCGCGCTGAGCGGCGCGCTGCAAGCGCCGCGAAGCGTGCACTTTATGGCTCCCGCGCCCGCTCGAGCGCATTGTTAGGCGGCCGCACGCAACCGCTCCGAAGCTGCATGTTGAAGCGGCGGAAGCTCTTGGTCGCATTCTTCCTGACCTCGAACGAAGTGGGTCGGACCGAAGCTCTTGCGTCACCGAAGCGGTCACGCAGCGGCGCCTGGCGGCGACGCGGACTGCCTGACCAAGATAGCGCCGGCTCACGACGCGGCGCAACCTCGAGGCGTGCGCTCAAGCCCCAGCCATGGGGTTTCGCCGAGACTCGGCCGCTATGCGTGCCTGGGCTGCGCCAGTGAGCCGCAACGAATGGGGGCTTGGGCGCCGCGAACTCGAAGAAACGCAGACCGTGTGACAGCCACTTCATTGTCTAGAACCGAGCTGACTCGCGAGTGCGCCGCGCGAACGAAGGGCCATGCCTTGCTGGCTGCCTTCTCTCCAGCTACGAGCAGGGAAAACGCTGAGTACGAGTCGGACGCCTAACGACCAAGCTGAGCGGTGAGCTGCCGACCTTCCGGACGCAAGCGCCGCAGCGCGAGCGAAGCGAGCGTTAGGCGCGTGCGTTGCACTTTATCCATCCGAATCCGCTCCAGCTTGTTGTTAGACGACGATGGAATGCCACTCGCTAGCTATTGCGTCTGAAGATAAGGTTCCACACGCCAATCAACAACCCCATTCCTCCGTTGATGATCCACATACCGCTGTATTGCTCGTGAAACTCCGGGGTAAACGGCTCTGGAAAGGGCCCTCTGGTCGCTTGGATAAGTATGGCGCTAACGTACCCAACCGCAGCCAGTGCCGGCCCGAGGGCTAGGCAGCGAATGATGCGGAAGGGTCTTACGTCCATACCGTCTCCGAATCACCTATCAGCTCGGTGCGTAGCCGCCAAAAGACGGCGCGACGACCGACAAGAGTCGTCTAACGTCCACGCTGAGCGGCGCGGGCACCGCAGCGTTGTGTTGGCACTTTATGGGTCACGCGACCGCTCGAGCGTGATGTTAGGACGACGGCCACGGCGCCTCCGAAGCTACCCAAGTTCACTGGCACAACAATTCGACGCGTTGAGCGCTGAACGAAGTGGACCTCTCCGACGACGCTGTGCGTGAAGTACCCTCTGACGCAGCGGCGCATTGGCAGGACACGCTTTCGCTCAACCAAAAGACTGCGCCTCTCCAAGACGGGGCGCAAGCGGCCGGCGCTACCGAGCAAACCGCGTGCCGCGGCGCGACGATTCGCACAGCCGATCGCGCGCTGCCCACCCTACCGCCGAGTCGCCGGCGCGAGGCTGACCGTGTGAACACTGATTGGTGAGACCGAAGACCGCTGCAGCACATGGGCGCCGCGGCAACGGAGGGACAGACACGCGGCCCATCTACGGAGTGACCAAACTGTCCCCTCATTCGAGAGCAATCGAAACCCGGCGCCTAACGCCCAAGCTCAGCGACGCGCGGCAGGGATGCCGTACGGCGAAGGCAGTTTATCTTTCCGACTTCACCCATCTGCCCTCTCCGAAGCTGCCCCGCGCGTGCGCTGCAGCTTGTTGTTAGACGCCTTCAAGGGATCGAAATCTCGACATACCCGCCAGGAGACAGCGCATCAAGCTGCGCTACCACGTGCTGTGCATGACGCTCGACTCGAGGCCAGCTCGCCGCCATGAGTACTGCGACGGCAAGATTGCGACCCGTGATGTTCTGCTGGTACCTCAGATTCTGATCCGTGGTCACAAAGATCTCGTAACCAGCCGTTTCAGCTTCTCGTAGCAGCTCACCGTTCTGTAGCCGGCTCCAGCCGAGCTCAAAGACGGTAGTAACAATATGGTTAGTCAACAGTGCTCGAAGTGGCACGGGCGTGCCCTGATCGAACAGGACGCGCATTTACGCGACTTTCAGTGAGCGAGCCGCATGTTCGAGTACGGCACGAGCCTGTTCCAGGGTGACGCCCGGGAACCATTGCACGAAATCGGAGACCTGGGCTCCATCCTCGAGGTTCTCAAACAGAGCCGTGACCGGTACACGGGTGCCACGAAACACCCAAGCGCCGCTAACGCGGCTAGGGTCTCTTTCAACAGCACTGCAGGCGCTCCAGTCGATCATGGTCTGATGCTACGCCGAGAGCCCGTAAGCGGCAAATTGAAGGCGGCTAACGCCTGAGCTCACCGGCACTTGCACGCGGGCCGCCGCGCTGCGGCAGCAGCGCAAGGACCGGGTCAAGTGTCCGGTGCAGCGATTTGTTAGGCGGTGCCGCGCAACGCCTTTTCGAGCAGCTCATACTGCGACCTCTCCTCGTACCCTCGGCGACGATAGAAGCGACGCGCAACGTCGTTCGACTTCGATAGCTGCAAGGATATGTTCGTGCAGCCGATACTCAGTGATTCCGTTTCGGCTGCTCGCAGCAACTCGGAACCGGCGCCAGATTCACGATGTCCAGGCAGAACGAACAGCTCATCAATCTCGGCTGTTAGCCCCCGGTGCTCTAGGCTATACACGTAGACGGAAAGCAGATAGCCAACAACAATATCGGCCTCGAGAGCGAGCCAAGCGGACCCAAGGTGAGGTTCGTCGATTAGGCGCTCAAGTGCTAACGCAGTACTTGGGTCGTTGGATCCTGCAACGCCCTCGAAATCCCAATAATGTCTAACCAATGGCAACAACGTTGAAATATCGGGCTTCGCTGCTCTTCGGACCTGCACCATACGTCTCCGAGCCGCCTAACGCCCAAGCTCAGCGCAGCGCGGCATGGATGCCGCACAGCGAAGGCAGTTTATCTTTCCGGCTTGTCCCATCATTGCTCTCCGAAGCTACCGCCGCGGGTGCGCTGCAGCTTGTTGTTAGGCGACCCTTCTTACCAACACACCGCCCACTGCACCAAGGCTGGCTGCGACCAACACAACGAGCGTACCGTAAAGGACGACGTCGTCGATCTTAGGCTCCGGGGACCCTAGGCGCGAGAGCGCGATAACAGCGAATGCTCCGAGAATCGCGTTCGCGGCGATGCCACGAAGAACTGAACGTTTCTCGCCGATGCGAGCGGCCGCAGCTCCCGAGATGATTAAGACCACGGCCAAGCCGAATACCAACATGGCGTGCTCTATTGGTGAGGCCCAGTAGTCGCAGGTGCCTAGGTTGTATGGATTGTCGACCCACGATGGGTCACCCGGACCGTGGATCGGCTGTGGATCTTGCGGCGGAACGTAGACGCCGCCGATGAAGCTTTGGCGCTCCGCGACCAGATCGACGCAGGGATTCTTGAACGCCAACAACATTGCGCCGACACCAGCCGCTCCAATTACCCAGCCGCAAACCACGCCGTATAGGTTTGAGGCGCGCACAGACTAGCGTCGCCTAACGCCCAAGCTCAGCGACGCGCGGCATGGATGCCGCACAACGAAAGCACTTTATCTTTCTGACTTCACCCATCTGAGCACTCCGAAGCTGCCCCGCGCGAGCGCTGCAGCTTGTTGTTAGACGCCGATTGATGCTCGCACCGAAGCTGGCCTGCCGCAAGGTTCAGCCCTGAGAGCCTGCTTGACGCTCGACGCTGAACGGAGTGGGAGGCTGACGGCAGTGTGACGACAAGCTGCCCGGGATGGTGGGCGATGACACGGCGCACTGGACGCGCGCGGCGCACCTTGGGAAACCTTTGATCGGCGCCTGGCCGAAAGCGGGACCTACCGCGCGCCCTGCAGCGCGTGGGCGCCGCGCTTGCTGGCGGCGACGGTGGAACGGAGGGCAGCTGAAACGATCGATTCGTGCTGCAACGAGGTTCCCTTGCACCACGCATCTTGATTGAGGCGGCTAACGCCCAAGCTCAGCGACGCGCGGTATGGATGCCGCTGGCCGAAGGCACTTTATCTTTCGGACTTCACCCATCCGCCCTCCCCGAAGCTGCGCCGCGCGAGCGCTGCAGCTTGTAGTTAGACAACAACGGTCATTGCAGCAAATGAACGGCCCGCGCACTGGACGACAGCAGGTGGTTGTCATCTAACGCGACTGCCAAAACTGAACAGCGCAAAGAAGACTAGCCACACAGACGCGATTGTTACGCACCAACCGAGAAAGCTTAGACCATAGAAGCCACTCTCATTGACGAGGCCGGGAACGCCGAGCTCACCCAATGTCCCCACCGGTATCGTCGCTGCGAATAGAAGCACGAAATTGAGAAAGGGAAGAAACATCAGTGTCGAGCACGCTACCGTCGCCACTGTTGCCTTTGCGAGCGCGTCCCGCCTAGCTGACGATAGTTCGATCATTGTTGTCTAACGCCCAAGCTCAGCGACGCGCGGGAGGGATACCGCACGGCGAAGGCACTTTATCTTTCTGACCTCACCCATCAGCCCTCCCCGAAGCTGCCCCGCGCGGTCGCTGCAGCTTGTTGTTAGACGCCGATTGATGCTCGCACCGAAGCAGACCTTCTGCAACGCCCAGCCCTGAGACCCTGCTTGACGCTCGACGCTGAACGGAGTGGGACGCGGAAAGGGATGGAACGATGCCCTGCCCGGAACGCCTGCCGATAACACAGCGCACTCGACGCGCGCGGCGCTCTTTGGGAAACCTTTGACCGGCGCCTGGCTGAGAGCGGGAACTACCGTGCGACCCGCGACGCCTGGGCGCCGCGCAGGTGAAGCACAGCAATGGAACGGAGGGCAGCTGAAGTGGCTTGTTCGTGCTGCAACCAAGTTCCCTTGCGCCACGCATCTTGATTGAGGCGGCTAACGCCCAAGCTCAGCGACGGGTGCGCACTGCGACGGCCGTCGAAGGCACTTGATCTCGACAGGTTGCTCGACCTTGCTCATCCGAAGCGACCTCGCGCCCGCTCGCTGGAGCTTGATGTTAGCCGGCCGCGCGCCCGTTGGCAGCAGCCAGATACTAGCCCCGCATGTGGAACCCAACTGCGACACCAGCAATCACGAGAGCCCAGATCAGGAATCCGATCAGCGTAATGGTGTCGTCGTAGAAGAAGCGCCTGCCACTATGCTCATAAGTGAAGCGATACCAAGCCAGACGCTTGGGTTCCATTTCTCGTAGCGGATTGACTTGGGTCTTGGGTGCCAGGAATGAAACCACGACCCTGCCGGTGCCGTGGAAGACGCCGTGCAGTACGAACTCAGCGATGGCGTCGATGATCACGGCAGGTTCGTCTCGGACGGCTAACGCCCAAGCTCAGCGACGCGCGGTATGGATGCCGCTGGCCGAAGGCACTTTATCTTTCGGACTTCACCCATCCGCCCTCCCGAAGCTGCGCCGCGCGAGCGCTGCAGCTTGTAGTTAGACAACAACGGTCATTGCAGCAAATGAACGGCCCGCGCACTGGACGACAGCAGGTGGTTGTCATCTAACGCGACTGCCAAAACTGAACAGCGCAAAGAAGACTAGCCACACAGACGCGATTGTTACGCACCAACCGAGAAAGCTTAGACCATAGAAGCCACTCTCATTGACGAGGCCGGGAACGCCGAGCTCACCCAATGTCCCCACCGGTATCGTCGCTACGAATAGAAGCACGAAATTGAGAAAGGGAAGAAACATCAGTGTCGAGCACGCTACCGTCGCCACTGTTGCCTTTGCGAGCGCGTCCCGCCTGGCTGACGATAGTTCGATCCATTGTTGTCTAACGCCCAAGCTCAGCGACGCGCGGCAAGGATGCCGCACAGCAAAGGCACTTTATCTTTCTGACTTCACCCATCTACCCTCCCGAAGCTGCCCCGCGCGTGCGCTGCAGCTTGTTGTTAGGCCTTCGCGCCGCGACATAGCCGCCTGCAATCGCTGCCAGCACTGAGCCTGCGACTATCGCTGCGCCGAGTCCGATAGTCTTGTACACGTGAAGGTCTGGTTCCAAGCTATGACAGAGAGGACGATCGCAGCAATAGGAGTGGAGCCAACCCCCGAGCGCATATCGAGGGGTTCTGGCGACGAATATCGTGATTGCTCCCGATACCATCGAGATCGCCGCAAGAACAGCGCCGCCATCGCCGCCCGTGGTCCGTTGACGACGCACTCAAAGCAATGGAAGCAGTAACTAGTGCGGTTACTGGCTGAGAATCTTGAACAGGAAACACGCTGCGTAATCCGCACGGCCCCCACCCACCGGGATCTTCAGCCGGCGACGGACCAAGAGCAAGCCAGACGAGCAGTGGAGGCACGCCGCCGAGAACGCCGAGCACTGCACGAGGGTTCATCGAAAGGCCTAACGCTCAAGCTCAGCGACGGGCGCGCTCTGCGACGCTCGCCGAAGGCACTTGATCTCGACAGATTTCGACCTTACTCATCCGAAGTCACCTCGCGCCCGGTCGCTGCAGCTTGTTGTTAGACGCCGATTGATGCTCGCACCGAAGCCGACCTGCTGCAAGGTTCAGCCCTGAGGCCCTGCTTGAAGCTCGACGCTGAACAGAGTGGGACGCGGAAGGGACTAGGAGGATGAACGGCCCGGGATGGTTGGCGATGACACAGCGCGCTGACGCGCGCGGCGCATCTTGGAAGCCCTCTGATCGACGCCTGGCTGAGAACGCGAGCTACGGTGTGCCCTGCAACGGGTCGGCGCCGCGCTCGCTGGAGATGACAACCGAACGGAGGGCAGCTGAAACGATCGATCCGTGCTGCAACCAAGTTCCTTGCACCAAGCATCTTGATTGAGGCGGCTAACGCCCAGCTCAGGACGCGCGGCAGGGATGCCGCACAGCAAAGGCAGTTTATCTTTCCGACTTCACCCATCTGTCTCCGAAGCCGCTGCGCGCGTGCGCTGCAGCTTGTTGTTAGAGCCTGCGACTATCGCTGCGCCGAGTCCGATAGTCTTGTACACGTTGAAGGTCTGGTTCCAAGCTATGACAGAGAGGACGATCGGCAGCAATAGGAGTGGAGCCAACCCCCCGAGCGCATATCGAGGGGTTCTGGCGACGAATATCGTGATTGCTCCCGATACCATCGAGATCGCCGCAAAGAACAGCGCCGCCATCGCCGCCCGTGGTCCGTTGACGACGCACTCAAAGCAATGGAAGCAGTAATCTAGTGCGGTTACTGGCTGAGAATCTTGAACAGGAAACACGCTGCGTAATCCGCACGGCCCCCACCCACCGGGATCTTCAGCCGGCGACGGACCAAGAGCAAGCCAGACGAGCAGTGGAGGCACGCCGCCGAGAACGCCGAGCACTGCACGAGGGTTCATCGAAAGGCCTAACGCTCAAGCTCAGCGACGGGCGCGCTCTGCGACGCTCGCCGAAGGCACTTGATCTCGACAGATTGCTCGACCTTACTCATCCGAAGTCACCTCGCGCCCGGTCGCTGCAGCTTGTTGTTAGACGCCGATTGATGCTCGCACCGAAGCCGACCTGCTGCAAGGTTCAGCCCTGAGGCCCTGCTTGAAGCTCGACGCTGAACAGAGTGGGACGCGGAAGGGACTAGGAGGATGAACGGCCCGGGATGGTTGGCGATGACACAGCGCGCTGGACGCGCGCGGCGCACCTTGGAAGCCCTCTGATCGACGCCTGGCTGAGAACGCGAGCTACGGTGTGCCCTGCAACGGGTCGGCGCCGCGCTCGCTGGAGATGACAACTGAACGGAGGGCAGCTGAAACGATCGATCCGTGCTGCAACCAAGTTCCCTTGCACCAAGCATCTTGATTGAGGCGGCTAACGCCCAAGCTCAGCGACGCGCGGCAGGGATGCCGCACAGCAAAGGCAGTTTATCTTTCCGACTTCACCCATCTGCCCTCTCCGAAGCCGCTGCGCGCGTGCGCTGCAGCTTGTTGTTAGAGCGCACTATCCGTTTACTCGCGGATCCAAGCGGTTTTCTGTGCTCTCCGCCCGTTTGATAGTAGGTATGGAGATACTTTTTCGGAGATAGCTTACTCGTTCGCATGAGCGAGAATACTTCTGTCTTGTCTTTGATGTCTTCGTCGAATAGCCAGAAAGTTTCGGCAAATCCAAGGTATTCCGTTCCGTCGACAGCGTACTGCGACGCTTCCTTCTCGGCCTTGGCGACTGCAGCGTCGGCACTTCGCGCGCGAAATACGAGAATGCGCTCTTCATACACCGCGCCGGTTCGGTACCGCCTCGGCGGAAGCTGACGATGCCGAAACACGCAGCGCACGCCGAACCATGCGAGACGTGGCATCTGGTGCGCTCTAACGCCCAAGCTCAGCGACGCGCGGCAGGGATGCTGCACGGCGAAGGCACTTTATCTTTCCGGCTTGACCCATCTCACCTCTCCGAAGCCGCCCCGCGCGAGCGCTGCAGCTTGTTGTTAGGCGTCGCTGGATGCTCGCACCGAAGGCGCGATTCTGCAACGCCAGAGCTGGAGTCCCTGCTCGAACTTGGCGATGAACGTAGAGGAACGCTGAGAGTGGCGCGACGCATTGGCCGCGGCCGCCGCCAGCAACACCGCAACGTACTCGACGCCAGCGGCGCCTGCTCACTGACCTCGGACCCGCCCCTGGCTGCAAGCGCTGGCAATGACAGCCCAGCAACAATTGGGCGCCGCGAACGCGGGCTGATGCGAGAAGCGGAGGTCAGCGATGTAGCCCGCTCGGCTGGCTCGCGAAACAAATAGCGTCGCCTAACGCCCAAGCTCAGCGTCGCGCGGCAGGGATGCCGTACGGCGAAGGCAGTTTATCTTTCCGACTTCACCCATCTGCGCTCTCCGAAGCTGCGCCGCGCGAGCGCTGCAGCTTGTTGTTAGGCGGCAAGCCTTACGCTTGCTCCCGAAGATCCTTGTCTGAGAATCCCGCGGATGCACCGATCGCGTTCCTGACCATTTCGACGGCGCCAGCAGCAGTGGCAGCTGACGTAGGTCCATTGCAATCACAAATCCATTGCATGAACGTGTCCAATCCTTCAGGCGCGATTCGGTTGAATCGTCTATCAACCTCCACGGGCGTCAACGGTCTATTGGCGTCGCGGCTCCAAATGTGCCCGACAACCTCGTCTCGAAACTTGGGGATACCTTTGTTCTCAACGATCTTCTTTAGTTCTAGCGCGACTTCGCGCATCTCCACGGGAAGCACGGCGGCGTACCTATTGTAGAACTCAACCCACTTATCAAGTGCGAGCACGGCGTGAAACGCACAAATGCGGTTCACCTGCGTTGGTACGGGTTCTTTTGCTGGACGTGCCGCGAAACTTTTTTGAAACGCGCGATACACCTGCATGGCTCCGTGCAGATCCATGAGGATGTCGCTTGAGAGGCGGAAGGCCTCCATTGTTCGGTCAACGCTTGCGGAGTTGTTGCTCATGCCGCCTAACGCCCAAGCTCAGCGACGCGCGGCACGGATGCCGCGCAGCGAGGGCACTTTATCTTTCCGAACTCACCCATCTGCCCTCTCCGAAGCTACCCCGCGCGCGCGCTGCAGCTTGTTGTTAGGCGCCATTTCCGACTCGCTTCAGCGTTTCATCGAAGGCCCACGCCAGTCGGTCGTGCAGGTGCGGCTTCTCCTCACCTAAAAGCCACGATGCCATCGACTCCGGGTCGAGCTGTGGCTTGCCGTCCCGCGCGATGGAGTTGATCTGCGCATAGATTCGATGGTGAATCTCATTCAGATCTCTCAGAAGGCGCGGATCAGTGACCCCCGGACCTTGGAACTCGTATGCAAGGCGCCCGACTACGGTAATCCAGTGACCCAGGCTGGCGAGAAACTGTTGCTGATGCGACGGAGGCATCGCAGCGAGAACTTGAGCGGCGTCGGCCAGCGTTCGGGACATGGCGCCTAACGCCCAAGCTCAGCGACGGGCGCGCTCTGCGACGCCAGCCGAAGGCACTTGATCTCGACAGGTTGCTCGACGATTGTCATCCGAAGCTACCTCGCGCCCGCTCGCTGGAGCTTGATGTTAGGCCCCGTTCACTACGCGACTTCCAACAGCGCCTTGGGATGCTTTGCTGCAACAAGTAGCAGTGTACGTGCCGCGCCGGATGGCGCGCGTCGGCCCTGCTCCCAGTCCTGCAGCGTCCGCACCGAGACTCCCAGCAGCTGTGCAAATTGCGACTGCGACAGACCGGTGCGCTCCCGAATGCCGGAGATGGATGGCACCGCCGTGACTCGACCGTGGTCACCACGCTTGAGCTCGCGCAGACCCTCAAGAATTTCCGTTCCAATGTTCCTAGAGCGTGCCATCAAGCTCCTCCTTGATCTTTCTCAACACCGGTCCCGGGATGGCGTCACGTACATTCTTTGCGTAGGCCGTCAGAAGCCAGATCTGCCCGTGTTTCATGCGCAAATAGTAGATAACCCGAATCCCGCCGCGCTTGCCTCGACCGGAGCCAGACCACCTCACCTTTCTAACCCCGCCGGAACCCTTTATGACGTCTCCAGCCTCAGGGTTCACGACCAGGAACAACTGCAGCGCAGCAAACTCGTCGTCCGACAGGTACTCGTCGATCAGGCGGGTGAACAGCTTGGTTTCGACAAACGTGTACACGCGTCTATTATACGGCATTGCCGGACCACGGCAAAGCCGTATGGTAGGGGCCTAACGATTATTTTGACGACTAATCATTGGTGGAGAGTTTTGCGACATTTCGCCAGAGAGCGCAAGAAGGCTTTTTGGATGCGGTGCGGTAACTGCCTATCCACTCTGGCTTTCTTCACTTAGCTGTCGCTTAGCTCTTCAAGCTATGCGACCTAACGCCGGCACACTGGTGCCCGTCACCGGCCTCGGGGTGCCCGCCGCAGCTGCTCCCAGAAAGTCCTCGGTGTCATCACTTGAACCGGAGCGGCGATCGGAAGCTCGAGCAGGTCCTTGTCGCCGGTGACCAGAACCTCAGCGCGTCCGGCGACCGCTTCAGACAGGACAGCCAGATCGGACTTGTCCCGAATCCTCATGCGTAGCGGTTCGACCTTCGGGATGACGGTCGCTTCCTGTCGCAGTAGATTGTCCACTTCCGCGACGACATGAACGGGGACTCGGATTCGCTCGCGCAGGACACGCTTGAGTTCCGCGAGAACGGTTTCGCCGACGATCAGCTCGTGCTCCGCGAGCACAAGATTGAGTACATCCGCACACAGCCCGCGCGTGGCGACCGCGCTTACCAGGACGTTCGTATCCAGCGCGACCCTCACGACACGTCGCGGAACACGTCCTCATCGGTCAAATAGCCCCGCGCTTCCGCCAGAGGCATGATGCGTCGCCGCAAGTCCTGGAATTGCGCGAGCGCGAGCTGGCGCTTGACGGCATCGCGGACGACTTCACTGCGCGTTCGCCCGGTGCGCCTGGCGACTTTCGCCAGCTGCCGTTCCAGGTCGGGATCCAGCCGGATCGTGATCGCTGATGTCTTCATGTCATACATTGTAATACGCCCCGCGCTGACCGGTCTAACAACGATCTCCGAACTCGTGATCGATTGGCCAGCTGCGTTTCTCCCCAATCCCGCCACTTTCCCGTAACGCCTTTCGCCTATCACCATCGGACACTCGAAGTCCGATGTCGCCCCACGATCCGGATCCGGACCCACCGGCCGCCAACCTGCCACAGCCGGCGCTGCCATCGCTGCCACCGTCGGCTGCGCCGCCCCGCCGCCTGCTCGATGTCATGCGCGACTGCATGCGCACGCGGCGGCTGAGCCTGAGAACCGAAAAGCTCTACCTGATGTGGATCCGGCACTACATCCGCTTCAACGCGGGTCGGCATCCGCGCGAACTGGGCGCGCGTGAGCTCGAGAACTTCCTGACGCACCTCGCGGTCGATCGCGGCGTTTCGGCCTCGACGCAGAACCAGGCGCTCGCGGCGGTCATCTTCCTGTACCGCCATGTGCTGGAGCTTGATCCACCCTGGGTCAACAACGTCACGCGCGCGCGGCGTCGCGTGCGCCTGCCGGTGGTGCTGACGCGTGACGAAGTGCGCGCGGTGCTGGCGGCGCTGCCGCGCGACTACGCGCTGATCGGCCACCTGCTGTACGGCACGGGCATGCGCGTCAACGAATGCCTGGGGATGCGCGTCAAGGATCTCGAGTTCGCGCGCGGCGAGATCATCGTGCGCGGTGGCAAGGGCGACAAGGATCGCATCACGGTGATGCCGCGCTCGCTGATCGAGCCGCTCCGCCAGCACCTGCACGCGCTCTACGCGTGGCACTCGCAGCAACGCGAGGCCCGCGCGCCGGGCGTGTGGGTGCCTGAGGCGCTGGCGCGCAAGTACCCGCGCTCGCCGTTCCAGTGGGGCTGGCAGTTCGTGTTCCCGGCGCGTTCGCTGACGACGGATCCGCGCACGGGCGAGATCCTGCGCTACCACCTGCACGAGAAGGGCCTGCAGCGCGCGATGCAGCACGCGGTGCGGGTCGCGCGCATCACGAAGCCGGCGTCCTGCCATACGCTGCGCCACTCGTTCGCCACGCATCTGATCGAATCGGGATACGACATCCGCACGGTGCAGGAGCTGCTGGGGCACTCGGACGTCAAGACGACGATGATCTACACGCACGTCCTGAACCGCGGTGGCCGCGGCGTGCTGAGCCCGGCGGATGTGCTGTCGACGGCGGTGCCTTCACTGTTGGAGCGGGATCGGCGATGAGTGGTAGACTCAACTTAGTCCATCTGGAGCACCGCCATGGCTGGCACGGCACCGCCGAATCAGTACAACATCCACGAAGCGAAGACGCACTTCTCGCGCCTGATCGACTCTGTCGAGCGCGGCGCGGAAGTCCTGATCGCCCGCGACGGTCGCCCGGTGGCGCG
The DNA here is from genome assembly GCA_041395605.1 of Steroidobacteraceae bacterium. GTDB lineage: Bacteria > Pseudomonadota > Gammaproteobacteria > Steroidobacterales > Steroidobacteraceae > UBA964. The sequence continues at coordinate 31,191 of JAWLAD010000002.1, read as the reverse complement.
CCTGGTGCCCGTTCGCAAACAGGGCGTATCGGCGAGCGCCTTCGGAGTGTTGCGCGGCCGGCTGCATGTGCCCGAGGACTTCGATGCACCCCTGCCACCGGCGATCCTGAAGCTGTTCCACGCGTCTCCAGGGGCGCCGAAGCGCAATCGCAAGCCGCCTCGGACGAAATGAGGCTGCTGCTCGATACCAACGTCTGGTTGTTGTATCTGCAGGGTTCGTCTCGCATCGGCACGCGAGCGCGGGCGCGGATCGATGCGGTCGACGAAGTCTTCGTCAGCGCCGCCTCGGTATGGGAAGTCGCCATCAAGGCGCAGCTCGGCAAGCTTCGTGCTGATGCGCAGCAACTGCTGGAGATCAGCTTGGCGTACGGCCACGCGGAACTCCCGATCGTCTCGGAGCATGCGCTGCGAGCCGCGGCGCTGCCTCCACTGCACAGCGATCCGTTCGATCGGCTGCTGGTTGCGCAGGCCCTCACGACGCCTTTGCGCCTGCTGACGACTGACTCGACGCTGCTCGGCTACTCGGAGCTCGTGGAACTGATCTGACTCCCTCACTCGTCCCGGTGAACCGTCCCGGGTGAGAACGCGGGCAGGCAGATCGCAACATACTCGGCGCCGGTCTCGCCGGGCGTGCTGTAGCGCACCCACTCGCCGGCGCGGGTGATCACGGCTTCGCCGGCGCGCACTTCGATCGCGGTGTCGCGGCCATCGCTGCCGCGGAACTCGACGCGCAGCATGCCGTTCAGCACGAGCGTGTATTCGTCGAACTCGGGGGTCTGCCCGGGCTCGACCCAGCCGCTGGGGCTGCGCATGCGCGCGATGCTGGGCGCGCCGCGCGTGACGGCGTCGGGCGTGTTGACGCGCCCGACGAACTCCTCGATCAGCTTGGGTTTGCTGCCGGCGGCGGGGATGACGGTGGGCTTGGCGATGAGCTGGGGCATGCCGCCATCATACGCGCCCGCTGCCGCTCACGCGGGCTTGGTGCAGAACCAGGTGCGCAGGTAGCGCGCCACGTTGGGCCCGCGTTTGACCGCGAACCCGGCGCGCGCGAGCTCGCCGGCCACATCGGCATAGATGAACTGGGTCGAGTACGGCTCGCCGTTGTAGCGGGCATCGATGTCGAGGAAGTACTGCAGCCCGGCCGGAATTGGATCGCCGGCGGGGAAGTCGAACACGTTGAACGTGCCGCCGGGCCGCAGCACGCGGAACATCTCGCAGAACGCCTGCTGCGTGATGGCCCACGGCACTTCGTGGAACACGATCACGGACTGCACCATGTCGAAGTGCGCGTCGGGAAAGCCGCTGGCCTCGATGAGCCGCTGCTTGAAGTGCACGTCGCTGCCGAGCTGCACGGCGCGCCAGTGCGCGTAGCGCAGCATGGGCGCGCCGATGTCGATGCCGGTCACCTCGGCCTGGGGCAGCACCTGCTTCAGTGCGGTAGTGCCCTGGCCGATCGAGCAGCCGATGTCGAGCACGCGCTGCACTTTGCCATCAGCGGGCCGCGGCGCAGCGGCGGCAAGCTCGCGGTGCAGGTCGTCCTGGTCGTTGCTGCCGGTGAAGAACACCTTGGTGCCGTAGTGGTAGACATGCCCGGTCAGCGCATCGCCCTGGTATCCGCCGGGCTGGATGTGGAACTCGCGCTGTGTGTACTCGGGCACGGGGAATTCGGGCGACCACTCGAGCGTGCCGGGGCCTTGCGTTTCGGCAGCGGTCAGCGCGGCCTCGATCTCGGCGCGGCGCAGTCCGAAGCTGGCGTTGAGGCTGCGCCACATCATCTGCTGGCTGCTGCGCAGCAGCCGGTTGCGGGTCGCGAGCACGGGGATGGGGTCGCCGACCTGGCGTAGCGCGACGCGGTCCATCTGCGGCACGGGCGCGGGCGGCGTGCCAAGCGCGCCGTGCAGCGCCATCATCGCGGGCTGGCTCATGCCGGCACCGCACAGCACACGCAGGCCTTCGACGAAGTCGGCGTAGCTCTCATCCTCGAGCCGCGGCAGGCGCGGCAGCAGGCCGCGGTAGCCGCGATCGGGTGCGGCGCTCGCTCTCGTGTTCACGCTCGATGTGCCTGCGGTGGATGGGTTGGCGCTCATGCTGCGTTACTCCTTGCGCTGCTGCGCGATCAGGCGCCGCACGTAATCCCGGTAGCGGGTCGGGCGGCGTCCGAGCAGCATCGTAAGCACGTTGGGGTTGCCGCGAAAGCCATGCCGGTCGTAGTGCGCGTTCATGACGCGCATCTGTTCGATGCGGTCCTCGCTGAAGCCGGCAGCCCGGGCGCGTTCGGCCATGACGTCGAGCGGCAGCGCCTGCGCGACGACGGGTCGGCCGAGTTCCTCGCTGAGGATGCCTGCCATGTCGCGCTGCGACAGCGCCTCGGGGCCGCCGAGTTCGTAGATGGCGTAATGATGCTTGCCGGGGGTCGCGCCATCGGCGCGTGATTCCAGCACGACGCGTGCGGTGGCTTCGGCGAGGTCGGCGAGGTCCGCGACGCTGCAGGCCTGGTCGATGCTGAACGGCATGGCATGCACGCCCTGCCCGGTCACGGTCTTCCACAACCCGTCGAGATGCTGCATGTAGCGCGTCGGCTGCACGATGCTGTACGTGAGCCCGGACTCGATCAGGCTCTCCTCGGCCTCGAGCTTGAGCCGGTGGTGGCGAACCTCGCGACGCAGCGGATGCATGACCGAGTAGTAGACGAAGTGCGCGAGCCGTGTGTGCCGCGCCGCCTCGATGAGCCGCAACATCATCGCGTGTTCGTCGGGATGCATCGGCGGCCCGATGTGCACGAGCGCATCACAGCCGACGAGCGCGGCCTCGAGCGAGCCGGCGTCGGCGAGATCCCCGACGGCATGTTCGGCGGCGCCGAGCGCGGCGAGCGCGGGGGCCTGTTCGGCGCGGCGGATGAAGGCGCGGATGGTGACCGCACCACCCGCTGTCGTGTCGCCCGCCAGCCGCGCCAGTGCCGCGACCACGGCCCGTCCGGTGCGGCCGTTCGCGCCGGTCACGAGCACGCGTGTCATGTGCGCGGTGGCGTCTGGTGGTAGCGGTGCCGGATCGCGCTGCGCACGCTCCAGCCGGCCGGCGTGATCGCGGCGGCGAACACGCCGAACACCTGCGTGTCGAAACTCACGCTGCGCGTCTTCGGATCCCAGCGCGGCGGCGCACTGCCCGCCGGCGTGAACACGGGGTCCCAGTCGCGCGACACCTCGTTGTAGACGAACACGCGCAGCCGCGCGGCCTCGTCGGCGCTGAGCTTGCGAACAGTCAGCGGCAGCGTGAACGTCGCCGGCCGGTTCACGATCGTGCGGTAGGGCCCGAACAGCACGGCGGCACTGACGACCTGGCTGTGCTCGGCGAGATAGCTGAGCGGCGCGTCCTGCGTGCCGATGTAGGCCTCGAAGCTGTCCCAGGCACTGACGAGGTTGTCGGCCGGGTCGGTGAACGCGCGGTAAGTCTGCGCATCGAAGCGCTCGGGTTCGCCGGGGTATTTGTCGGCGGCGACGACGACGCGCGCGCCGCGCAGCGGGCCGCTCTTCACTTCGGCGCTGCCGCCGCCTTCGCGGTCGATGGCGCCGCGCGCGACGATGTTCAGGTTGGTCGACACGGGGAACACGCCGAAGCGCTCGACGGCGCTGCGGATGTTCTGCGCGTAGCCGATGCCGAACTCGCGCGCCCAGCTGTCGAAGGTCTCGGAGTACTGCAGGTAGTGCACGGCCGGGTCGTTCGGGTCGCAGGCGACGGGCTCGGGCGAGCCGGTGCGCTCGCACCAGTCGACCCAGAACTTGCCATTGCGGAAGTCGGCGCGCGTGTTCAGCGGGATCTTCTGCATGACGCGGATCGCGAGCAGCGGATCACGGCCGTTGTAATACCAGTGCGACAGCACGGCGATGATGTTGCGCCGCCCATCCTTCTTCGCCTGGTCGATGTTCTCGCGCAGCGTGCGGAAGCGGTTCCCGGGTTCCTTGGCGGTGAAGTCGGCGGGCGTCGACAGCCCGTACGAATAGTAGTTATCGAGCCGCTTGTCGCCGCTCGCGCCCACGGGATTGAACTGCAGCCGGTAGCGGTCGCCGTAGTAGGCCTCGAGGTAGCGCTTGAACGAGATGTAATTGTTGTACGCGTTCTCGTGGTAGACCTCCTTCGACCACGGATGCGGCGCGGAGAACGGTCCGGGCGCGGCGCGATCCGGGAACGGCAGGCCATACGTCGTGTAGAGGATCGCGACCTCGCTGCCGGGCGCGACGTTGTCGAGGTTCTTCTTCGCAATGTGCAGCAGCGCGAGGTTGTACTCGGGCGTGCGGCCGACCTGGCGCGACTGCTGGAACTGCACCTGCCCTTCATGGCCGGCGAGGCACAGCGCGCGCTCGATGTAGCCGCGCGTCATGACGTTGTTGGCGTAGTTGTTGTTGTCGGTGGTCTCGCGCACCAGCACCATGCGCCGGAAGCCTTCGCGGACGAAGTCGAGCGCCACGTCTTCCTCGAAACGCGTCAGGCCTTCGGTCGGCGCATAGGCGCCGCTGCGCACGTCGACGCGGTCGCCGAATAGCGCGGTCAAGGTCTGCTCGGTCGCGTGCTCGACGTCGAGCGTCGCGCGCGACAGCCGCGGCGTCAGGTCCTCGTGCAGCACGCTGAAGTCGGTGATGCCGGCCGCGTACGAATACTCATCGGCATCGCGGATGCCGTTCGGGAACGCGAGCGGGTTCGGGCCCGGACCACGTGCGGGCGCACCGATCACGAACACGCCGTCGAGGTAGTTCGTGCCGTCGCGCGGGTCGATCGCCCACAGCGACCGCTGCAGCGGCGCCTTCACGTCCTTCGCCGGCGTGATCATGCCGGGCGTCGCGGGCACGGCGCTCGCGGCGACCGTGACCTTGGGGTCGTAGATCGACACATAGGTCTGGCCGTCGGCGATGAATCGATAACCCCGATCGACCGTGCACACCTTCGAGACTGGCGCGGGAAAGCCGACCGCGGCGTCAGTCCGAGCTGCACGGAACGGAAACGTGCCGAAGAAAATTCCGCGTCACGGCGCGTTCGGTACGCTGGCGCGCGCGCCGAAACTGCGCTTCGACGACTTCGCGCCGGTACAGCGGATCAAAACCCTCGGGCTCGGCCCAGTCGGTGATCAGCACGGCGATGCGGTCGCGGTTGGCGGCAGCGTCGACGCCGTTCGTGGCGCTCGCTGGGCTCGCCGACCAGCCGGGCGAGGCGGCCGCAATGGCCGCGGCAATCGCAAGCGCAACCAGTCCGGCGGCGAGCCGGCGCGCGATCATTCGTTGCGTGGGTACGGACTGCACCGCACTGCGTTGCACGATGGCCATCGACAGTTCCCCCCGAAACCGCGTGATGTCCCGATGTTAGGCGGGCGGCGGACGCGGGGCGGCATTCGCGGCGGGCTGCCGCAGTGCGGATCGAGAGCACGGGGCCGGTCAGCGACCGGGCTTGGCGTCGGACGGCCGTGCTCGGTCGTCGTCGCAGGTTCGGCACTCGGCGCGCGGGCTTGCCGGTTTGCCGCCTGGGCCGCGCGCAGCGTCGCGAGCCAGCTCTCCTGCATCTGCTGCCACATCGCGAGGTTCTGCTGCATCAGGTCGCCGAACGGACTCAGCGGCGTGTGCGGCATCAGTTTCGACAGCTGCGACTGCATGGCCTGTTGCTGCTGCATGAACGTCGCGACGCTCTGCTCCAGGTAGCGGCCCATGAAGCCCTGCATGGTGTCGCCGTAGAACCGGATGATGGTCTCGAGCGTCGGCGTCGACAGGATCGGCTGCCCGAACTGCTCCTGGTCGGCGATGATCTGCAGCAGGATCGAGCGCGTGATGTCCTCGCCGCTCTTGTCCTCGACGACCTTGATCTTCGCGCCGCTGACGATCAGCTTGCGCAGGTCGTCGAGCGTGACGTGGCGGCTGGCCGTGGCGTCGTAGAGCCGGCGGTTCGCGTACTTCTTGATGACGCGTTCTTCTGTCACGCGGCTAGTCTACCCGTTATCGGGCCGCTTTCTGGCACTGCAATAAAGAAGGGGAGCGGGCACGAGGGGGGGTGTGCACCGCCCCCCGAGGGGGACGTTCCATGACGCGGCCGGGGCCCCGCCATGTCGCCGGTCTGGCCGGCGCCATTCAGTCAGCGAGTCGGTCAGCGCGCCGGATCAGGCGCGGCGGGCGGCGGCGCCCAGCTCTTCGTTGGCAGCCTCGAACCACTTGCCGAAATCGGCCTGGGTGGTCTGCGCCAGCTTGACCCAGTCGTTCGAGCGGGCGGTCTGCTTGGCGACGAACTCCTGCGCCAGCTGCGCCTGCTTGGTGGCGAGCTCGGCCGGGTCCTTCGCGCCGACGGCCGTGTTGGCCTGGGCGATCGTGAACTCCAGCGCTTCGCCCAGCGCGGCGTAACCTTCGCGGGCAGCGCGCTCGGCGCTACGGACGAACAGCTGGTTCAGTTCGAGGAACGGGGCCATCGCCTTCTTCTGGAAGGCGAGGATTGCATTGAAATCGGGGATCTGGTGGGTCATGTCGGCGCTCCAGGTCGGTGTGCAAAGACTATAGCGCAGTTCTGTATGCAATGCAAAATGTTTTTGAGAGACCGCTCCCAGTCCACAATAAATCTCCCAAACACCATTTAAATCAATCAGCTACAATCCCGCATCTGCTGGGTTCCGGCATCCGGACCCGGCCCCTGGTTTTGCAACGCAAGAGGTTCGCATGAGCGACAAGAGCGGCGACACGCTGTACTGGACCGACGTCTACCTGAAGGGCCAGGAAGAATTCCTGAAGCGCTGGAGCCAGTTCGGCGCGGCCGCGCAGCCCGCCGCCGGCGCCCAGGCCTTCACGTCGCCCTTCGGCACGCCTGCCGGCTGGCCCGACTGGACCCAGCTGTTCGGCGCCCAGCAGCAGTACCTGAACTCGACGCGCGCGCTGTGGGAAACACTGGCGAAGGCCGCCGCCCAGCCGGACCCCGCGCAGCGCGTCAGCGAGTTCACGCAGGGCATGCAGCAGCTGCAGGGTCAGTTCACGAGCCTGTGGCAGTCGATGCTCGCGCCCTGGAGCGCCGCGATGGCAGCCGCGCCGGGCACGGCGCAGGCGAATGCGTCGCCGTTCGCGATGCCGGGCATGCCCGGCATGCCGCAGAACCTCGACCTGCCCGCGCTCGGCCTGACGCGCGAACGCCAGGAAGCCATGCAGACGCTGCAGCATCTGATGGGCGAATACCTGCAGCAGCAGGGCGCGCTGTCGCAGCTGTGGAGCGAAGTGCTGACGGCGGCGTTCAAGCGCTTCAGCGAAACGCTGACGGCGAAACTGCAGAAAGGCGACCTGCCGAAATCGGGCAAGGCGCTCTATGACCTGTGGGTCGAGAGCGGCGAAGCCGCCTACGCGACGATGGCGCACAGCCCGCGCTACGCGAAGGCGCAGGCCGACCTCGGCAACACGCTCGCGAAGCTGCGCACGCAGCAGCGCGAGATCATCGAATCCTTCAGCCGCGAGCTCGACCTGCCGACGCGCGCCGAACTCAACACGGTGCACCGTCGCCTGAAGGACATGAAGGCCGAGATCCGCGCGCTGCGCGCCGAACTGGACCGCGCCAAGGCGCCGCGCGGCAACGGCGCCCGCGGCACGAAGCCGCGCACCGATCTGGCCAGCTGACGCATCGCGAACTCCGAAGGATACGAACATGACTGACAACACTCTCGATCCCCAGGTCGCGATGCGCGAACTGGTCGACTTCAGCCAGAAGTTCGCGGCCGGCATCCCCGCGCTGCAGGCGGCCGCCGGCGTCGAAGTCGGCTGCTCCGACAAGGAAGCGGTATTCCGTGACGACAAGATCACGCTGTACCGCTTCAAGCCGATTGCGAAGCCAGCGGGCGTCACGCCGGTGCTGATCTCGTATGCGCTCGTGAACCGGCCCTACATGATGGACCTGCAAGCCGATCGCTCGCTGATCCGTCGCCTGCTCGAGCAGGGCCTCGATGTCTACCTGATCGACTGGGGCTACCCGGACGGCGCCGATCGCTTCCTCGACCTCGACGACTACATCAACGGCTTTCTCGACCGCTGCGTGCAGTTCGTGCTCGACCAGCACGGCATCGACAAGGTCAACCTGTTGGGCGTCTGCCAGGGCGGCACGTTCAGCCTGTGCTACTCGGCCCTGCACCCGGAGCGCATCAAGAACCTCGTCGCGATGGTGACGCCGGTCGACTTCAAGACGCCGGAGAACCTGCTGTCGAAGTGGGCGCAGGACATGGACGTCGATGCCGTCGTCGACTCGGGCGGCAACGTCTCGGGCGAAATGCTCAATGTCGCCTACGTGTCGCTGATGCCGTTCCGCCTGATGCAGCAGAAGTACGTCAGCCTGGTCGACATCCTCGGCGACCCGAAGCAGGTCGAGAACTTCATGCGCATGGAGAAGTGGATACTGGACAGCCCGGACCAGGCCGGCGATGCGTTCCGCCAGTTCACGAAGTGGTTCTTCCAGGAGAACCGCCCGATCAAGGGCACGCACGAGCTCGAGGTGGCGAGAAGGTCGACCTGGAAGAAGACCTCGATGCCGGTGCTGAACACTACGGCCGCCAGGATCACCTGGTGCCGCCGTCGGCGTCGATTCCGCTCGCCAACCACGTCGGCACGCAGGATTACACCGCCTTCGAGATGGACGTCGGCCACATCGGCATGTACGTTAGCGGCAAGTCGCAGAAGCAGCTGCCGGAGACCATCGCGAAATGGCTGAAGGATCGGGAGTAAAGGTCATCGAGGCCGCCGGCGCCGCCGCGGCGGCGTTGCAGTCGCTGCAGGCGCAGGTCGGCCAGGAAGTGCACGTCAGCGACTGGCTCACGGTCACGCAGGATCGCGTCAACGCGTTCGCGGCGGCGACCGACGACCAGCAGTGGATCCACGTCGATCCGGTGCGCGCCAAGGCCGAATCGCCCTATGGCGCGACGATCGCACGGCTACCTGACGCTGTCGCCGCAGATCTCGCTGCGTATTCCTTGCAGGAAGGCAAGCCCTTCCTGCCGGGCGCGAAGAACGTCGTGAACTACGGCCTCAACAAGTTGCGCTTCCCGAACGCGGTGCGCGTCGGCAGCCGCATCCGCGGCCGCTTCACGCTGGTCGCGGTCGAAACCGTCGCGCCCAACGTGCCGCAGGTCACCGAGGCTACACGGTCGAGATCGAAGGCCAGGGCAAGCCCGGCCGCGTCGCCGAGAGCGTGATGCGGGTCATGTTCTAATGCCGGCGCGCCGGCAGCGGCGCGCGCCACTCAGTCGATCCGCAACGTCTTGCCGAAGTTCTCGGCCGCGATCAGCCGGCAGAACGCAGCCGGCGCGGTCGCGAGGCCCGCCGCGACATCCTCGACATAGGCCAGCCCGCCTCCGCCGCATACAGGCGGCAGCACGGCATCGAAGAATTCCTGTCGTCGCGACTCGTAGTCGTAGACGATGATCGGTTCGATGCGGCCGCGGCAGGCCATCAGCGGGCCGAGGTTGGGCCCGGGCGGCGGGCTGGCGCGGGTTGTACTGGTGATCGCGCCGCACAGATCACGCGCCCGTGCATCGCGAGGTGCCGTCCTTCGACCACGAGCCGCTGCAGCTCACCGAAGGTGTTGTCGAAGAACACGTCGACGCCCGCGGGCGCGAGTTCGCGCAGCCGCGCGCCGACGTCCTCGGACTTGTAGTCGATGCAGGCCTCGAAGTGCGCGCTGCGCCGCACCCAGTCGCACTTCGCCGCGCCGCCCGCAATGCCGATCGCGCGGGCGCCCCAGTGGCGTGCGAGCTGCCTGGACCATGCTGCTGACCGGGCCCGACGCCGCCGACACCAGCACCGTCTCGCTGGCGCGCAGCTGCGCGGTCTCGCGCAGGCCGAAGTACGCGGTCATGCCCGGCATGCCCAAGATGCCGAGCGCAGTGGACGCGGGCAGGTGCCGCGGGTCGAGCCGCCAGGCCTCATCGCCATCCGACACCGCCCATTCGGCGAGCCCGTCTCGAGCACGAGCTTGTCGCCGACGGCAACACCGGATGGCGTGACTCGACGACCCGGCGACCGCCTTCGCCGGCATGACGTCGCCCGGCTGCGGCATCCGCAGGAAGTGCCGGCCCGACAGCAGCGAGCGCACATAGGGGTCGAGCGACAGCCAGCGGGTGCGCACCAGGATCTGCCCGGCGCCGGGCTGCGGCCGCTGGCCGCGCACCAGTTCGAAATCGGATTCCTGCGGCTGCCCCTGCGGCAGGCGCGCGATGCGGATCTGTGTGTTCATGGCAGAAGTCTCCGGCCACAGCGCGGTGATGCACAAGCGAGTTTTGGCAAGCGGGCTGCTCCGTGGCGCGCACGGCCGCGATTGCGCTAGGGTCCCGCCTATGACCGCGCCCACCTACGCTTGCCCGGCCGTCCTTGCCGGCATGACGATGGCCGACCCGGCCACCAACCAGTGCCCCTACGACTACTACGCCCGCATGCATGTCGAGGCGCCGGTGCACTTCGATGCCCGGATGGGTCTGTGGCTGGTCACGCGCCATGCAGACATCGTCGAAGCCTCGCTGCACTGGGAATCGTTCTCGAGCCACATCGACATGCGGCGCGATGTGTCCAGCGTCGATCCGGGCGCGGTCGACGCGCTGTTCCGCAGCGAGGGCTGGCTGGTCGAGGACGTGCTGTCGCAGGTCGATCCGCCGCGCCACACGGTGTTTCGCAAGATGGTCGAGCGGCTGTTCACGGGACCGGTCGTCAAGCGCATGCACGCCTATCTCGACGAGCACGTGCTCGAGCTGATCGCCGGCTTCGAGCAGCGTGGCCGCGCGGACTTCCTCAATGAGTTCGCGCTGCTGCTGCCGCTCGACGTGATCGCCGACCAGCTCGGGTTGCCGCGCAGCGACGGCGCGCTGCTGCGCCGCTGGAGCGATGCCTTCATCGCATCGTTCGATCCGACCATCAGCGCTGAGCGCAAGCTGGAGCTCGCGCGCATCGTCGTCGAGTTCCAGCGCTACTTCGTCGCCTGGCGGCAGAAGAAGACCGAGCAACCGGGCGACGACCTGATCTCGATGCTGGTCGCGACGCGCTGGGACGATGGTCGCGCCCTCAATACCGAGGATTACCTCGCGATGTGCGCGCAGCTGATGGTCGCGGGCAGCGAGACCACTCGCAACCACCTGCTGTCGATGCTGTTGCTGCTGTGCGATGACCCGGAACTGCAACAACGGCTGCGCGCCCAGCCGGCCCTGATCCCACGCTTCGTCGATGAATCGCTGCGTTACGAATCACCGGTGCAGGGGCTGTACCGCCGCGCGACGCGCGATGTGCCGCTCGGCGGCGTGACGATTCCTGCCGGCGCGATCGTGCTGCTGATGTACGGTGCGGGCAACCGCGATCCGCGCGCGTTTCCCGAGCCGGCGCGCATCGATCTCGATCGCGCCAACGCCAACCGGCACCTCGCGTTCGGCCATGGCATCCACAGCTGCATCGGCCGCACGCTCGCAACCGCTGAGCTGACGATCGCCACGCGGCGCCTGCTCGAGCGGCTCGGGCCGATCAGGCTCGCCGCCGACCGGCCCCGGCCGACGCGCATGTTCCACTTCAACATGCGCGCGCTGGCGGGGCTCGAGATCGAATTCGACGTCCGGGCGCCGGCAGCGCGCGATGCTCAGACCCGGTCGCCGGCCGGCTGAAGCGCGGCCAGCACCTCGCGGACGAAACGCTGCCGCTCGACTTCCAGTTGCGTCGCGAACGCCGCGTCCGGCTGGAACCGCTCAACCTGGGCGCGCACGTCGATGCCGTTCGTCGACAGCACGCGCTCCAGCACGAGCTGGCGGTCGCGCAGCATCCACAATTCCTTCGCCAGCGTCAGCGCAAGCTGCGCGACGGGGTCGGCGCGCAGCTTCGAGTCGTTCGGCGTCAGATCCAGCGTCAGTTCCATGCTCATGGCTTGCGCCCATAGACGTACCACGGATACACGCCCTCGCCCTGTGGCTGCGAACGCACCTCGACGAAGCCGGCGTCGCGCGCCGCCGCACCCAGGTCCAGCAGCGCCGCATCGCGCCAGAACGGTTCGCCGCCGTGGACGCCGAGGTAGTCCGCCCAGCGGACCGCCGCCTTGTCGAGCGCGGCATAGCGCGGCGCGTCGCTGAACAACACCTCGCCGCCGGGACGCAGCAACCGGAACGCCTCGTTCAGGTGGGCGACGGTGATCGCCGCGGGCACCTCATGCACGACGATGAACGACGTGACGAGGTCGAACTGCCCGGCCTCGAAGCCGGTGTCCTCGGCGGGCAACTGGAACAGGCGCCAAGCATGGCCGTGCTCGTTGCCGACGCGCTGGGCCTGCTCGAGCATGCGCAGCGAAATGTCGCAGCCCCAGATCTCGGCCTGCGGGAACTCCTGCTGCAGTTGCAGCGTGAAGTTGCCGCTGCTGCAGCCGATCTCGAAGATGCGCTGCGGTGAGCGGTTCGAAAGCTCCTTCAGGATGCCGCGCCGCACGCCGTAGATATTGCCGCCGTAGCCACGGTTGACGTAGAGGCGATGCACCAGCTCGCCGTGCACGAAGCCCTGGAAATCATGGCCGTCCCAGCCGCCCGTCGTGCGGTGCACCCACGGGCCTTCCTTGAAGTACGCCGGTATTGGGCGGTCTGGGTAGGCCTGTAGCGTGGTCGGCCCCTGCTGCAGTTCACGCAGTCGCGGCGCGAGCTCCGGGCGCATCTCCTCGAACGCAGCCTGCGCGATCCGGCCATGGTTGACGGCACACCACTCGCCGACGTGCACCAGTGCACGCGACGCCGCCGAATCGACCAGTGCGGCGTCAACCTGACGCAGTCGCTCGTCCAGGTCATCGGCCAGCGAGCGTTCGTCGAGGCCGCGCGCGGCGATATCGGCATCGATCCGCTGGCGCAGCGGCGCGGCCTCGAAGGAGAGATCCGACAGGAACGCCGTCGCGGCGCGCCCGCCCTGATGCAGTTGGTAGTCCATGGCTTGCGTCCTCGTTCGCGAACAGACACCGTTACGCGACACAGGCTCGCCGGGAATCCGTATAAACCGCGACGCACGGCCCGTAGCCCCGTCAACCGCTCTCCATCTCCCAGGTCACGAGCGGCGCGCCACGGCGTATCCAGAAACCCGCGCCAACCGGCCGGAAGGCCTTCAGCAGGCGGCGGCGATACCAGTCGCCGCTGCGCAGGTGCACGTCGGGGTCGGTGCGGCGCTGGTCGCAGTTCTCGAGCCAGTCGAGCCTGGTCAGCGCGGTCACGTACAGCACGCCGCGGCACAGGCGGCCTAGGTTCGCGATCGCGCGTGCCGCGGCGCGATCGTCGAGGTACTGCAGCACGTCGTAGCAGATCACGAGCTCGAACGGCTTGCGGCTGCGCCAGTCGCACAGCGAACCCTGCGTCCAGCCATGGCGCTCGCACAGGTACTCGCTGACCTCGAGGCCGGTGTACTCGGCCTTCGGCAGCAGCCGCTGCAGCGGCGCGCGCAGCAGACCAAGGCCAGAACCAGCATCGAGCACGCGCCGCACCGGGCAACCGATGTGCTCGACATAGGCGGCGATCAGCCGCGCCCGCGCGCGCATCTCGGCGCGCGACGTCACGGCGCTGCGACCGTCGAGGTAGAACTGGCGGTAGTAGTCGCGGTTGAAGCGCGCGCTGAGCGCGCGCGCCTCGAGCGTGGCGCGGCCGCTCAAATGATGCCGTTGAGCTTCTTCGCGATCTCCGCGACCAGCGCCGGATCCGCCTTCGACACTTCCGGATATTCGGTGAAGCGCTCGGGGATCTTGATCGTCGCGTCGATGCCCATCTGCTGCGAGCGGAACGCGCCGAACTGCGGCGACTTCTCGCTCGACGGATCGAGCACGAAGGCCTGGCCGGCCGGGTTCATGATGGAATCCGACACCGGCTGCCAGCGGGTTGCGATCGCCCATTCCACCTGCGCGAGGTCATACGGATCGACATCGGGTCCGACGACGACGACGAGCTTGGCGGTGCGGCCCCAGCGCCCGGCCGAACCCCACACGGCGTGGATGATGTACTTGCCGAACTCGACGTGCGGCTTCGCCGCGCCGTCGACCGTCAGCTGCACGATGTACGTCATGTTCGCCGTGACGGCGACGTCGTGCACTTCCGGGATCTTCTTGCGCAGGTCGGCGAGCACTTCGGCCTCGACCGGCAGCAGGCCGATGTAGTTGTGATCGAACGGCGGCACCATTTCCATGGTCGCGTGCCAGATCGGGTTCTTGCGATGCGTGATGCACTTGACGCGCACGATCGGGAACACCTGCACGCGATCGTAGTAGCCGACCGGGTTCGAGTGCCAGCCGATCGCCTCGCTCTCCTCGAACACGACTTCGCCTTCGAGCACCCATTCGGCCGTTGCGGGCACTTCCAGATCGACGGTCTCGCACTTGACGACTTCGACGGCTTCGCCGCGCAGGCCACCCGCGAGCGCGGCTTCATCCGCGCCGTAGCGACAGCCCGTGGCGGCAGCGAGGTGGCTCGCGGGCTCGCAGACGCCGGCAATCGCGACCTCGAGCCGCTTGCCCAGCTTCGAGGCCTTGTAGGTGTGGCGGCCGATGTCCGAGAACGGCGGGTTCCACCAGTAGAACGCGGCAAGATCGGTCTTGGCGCGCTCCGGCGGATAGCTGCCGCCCTGCGGGTGCGACGCATCGAGGAACTGCGTGAAGCGGTACCAGCCGACGTTGCGGCCGCCGTCCTCCGGGTCCTTCGAGTAGGTCAGCGCATTCGTGATGTAGGCCGGGCCTTCCTTGCCGAACCAGACGTGCGGCAGCTGCTTGTCGAGCGCGACATCGCCGCCCTTGATGATCACGTCCTTGCAGGGCGCCTTCGAGCGGTCGACGAGCTTGGGCGGAATCCACTTGTCCGGGTTGCCGAGGATGTCGGCATGGTGCAGCTTCGCCTCGCGCCAGTCGCGATGGCCGATCGTCATGGCGGTGCGTTCGCGCGTGCCGAACGGGTTGAACAGGATCGGCACGCCCTTGGTGTTGATGCCATCGACGTTGTTCAGGATCAGCGCCGGCCCGTTCTTGCTGCAGACGTAGTTCATCAGCGACTGCAGTTCGTTCGTGCCGCGGCGGCCGTCGAACGGCACGTCCAGGTGCTTGAGCTGACCTTCCTTTTCCAGCAGCGCGAGGAACTCGCGCATGTCCTTGAACGCCATTGACCACTCCCGGTTAGAAGGCGGCCAGCCTACCGGGGGGCGCCCCGGCCCGCCAGTTTCGACCGCACCGAGGCGCCGGCATGACCAGTCCTAGGACATCCCGGCCGGGGCGGGTCCGATCATGGCTCCCTGCCCCGTAGAATTCCCGCCTTCACAGCCCAGGAGCCCACATGAGCCAGAGCGCACGCAAGGTCGCCATCGTCACCGGATCTGCCACGGGAGTCGGCGCCGCCGCGGCCATCATGCTGGCCCAGCGGGGCTGCAACGTGGTCATCAACTACACCAAGAGCCAGGCCGAGGCCGAGGACACGGCGAAGCAGTGCCGCGACGCCGGCGCCGAGACCATCGTGTTCCAGGGTGACGTCGGCGACGACGCGGTCTGCCAGGGGATGGCCAAGGCGGCGTTCGACAAGTGGGGCCGGGTCGACTACCTGATCAACAACGCCGCGAAGACCAAGTTCAACCCGTACGAGAACCTCGACGGCCTCAATGCCGACGACTTCCTCGCGATCTACCGCGTCAATGTCGTCGGCGCCTACCAGATGGTGCGCGCGGTCGCGCCCTACATGAAGCAGCAGGGCCGCGGCGCGATCGTCAACAACTCGTCGATCGGTGGCGTGACCGGCATCGCCTCGTCGATGGCGTATGCAGCCAGCAAGGCGGCGCTGAACATGATGACGCAGTCGCTGTCGCTGGTACTCGGCCCCGAGGTGCGCATCAACGCGATCGCGCCGGGTGCGATCCAGACGCGCTGGCTGCAGGGCGGCATGACCAAGGAACAGTACGAGGCCTTCCTCGTCAACGCCGCGGCGATGGTGCCGCTGCAGACCGTGCCGACGGCGGAGCAGATCGCCGAAGCACTGGTGTGGTTCCTCGAGGGCGCGAGCGTCGTGACCGGCGAAGTGCTGATGGTCGACGCCGGCCTGCACTGCGGCCGCCTGCCGCCGTCGTCGTCGAACAAGGCCAAGTGGGACAAGTGACGTGAGCCGGCGGCGGCGGGAACTGCTCGGCGCGCTGGGCGGTCTCGGCGCGGTCGCACTCGCCGGATCACTGGGCGCGCCGCGACTGCGTGCGGCGACGCCCCCCGCCGCGCCGCCCGCGGCGCCACCCGTGCCGTTCGCGACAGGCGACGTCGTCGTCGGTTGCACGCTGCTGAACGACCCCGCCGACGACCACCGTGGCCGCGGCCGCATCCTGCATTACGACGGCGCGCTGCGACTCAAGAACACGCTGTGGCTCGACGACACGACGCACATCGTGCAGGGCCTGCGCTTCGCGCCGGACGGCGCGCTGTGGGCCTTCGATGCCTTCAGCTACACTATCGCGCGCTTCGCGCCCGACGGCCGCCGCCTGCCGAACTTCACGCTGGCGCCGCGCCGCTCGTTCGCGCACATCACGTTCCACCCGGACGGCCGCTTCTTCATGGGCGAGAACTTCGTCGGCGAGAAGTCGCGCGTGCCGCTGAAGACCACGCTGCCGTTCATGCCGGGTACGCAGCGGCTGGGCGATGGTCATCTGTTCGAGTTCGATGCGCAGGGCAAGCTGCTGCACCAGCACCCGACCCGCTTGCATGGTGGCATGGGCGGTTTCCAGGGCTTGAACTCCAGCGCGCTGACGCCAGACGGCAAGTCGATCGTCTACACGTCGGAATCCGGCCCCAAGGTGTTCCGCTGGGATCTCGTGCAGCGCCGGCAGCTGCCGAACGTGCTCGACCACCCGGACAACACCGGCAAGTTCTACTTCGATCTCGCCTTCGATGCCGCGCAGCGCCTGCTGGTCGTCGCCGGCACGCGCATCGACGTGATCGATCTCGCCGGCAAGCCGCTGGGCGACTACGCGCTGCCGAGCTTCGGCTGGGCGTCGATGTCGGCGCCGTCGCCCGCAGGCCATGTGTTCCTGTCCAACTTCTTCACGGGCGAACTGGTGAAGCTCGACCTGGGCAGCGGCAAACTGCTGGCGCAGGCCAGCACCGGCATCCGAAAATCCGCGTCGGGCATCGCCGAGAAGCTGGCCTGAAACGCGGGCGCCGGGACGGCGCTGCGACTCTAGGCGGCTTCCTGGCCGGGCGTCGGCGGCCCGAAGCGTTCGCGCAACATCTTCAGCAGCAGGCGACACGCGTCGGTATAGGTGAATACCCCTGCGAGCTTGCCCTGCTTCGTGACGATCGCAGCGCTGTGATGGCTGTCGATCATCTCGCTGAGCACCCGGTCCAGCGGCTCGCCGGCCTCGATGACGTAGGCCGGCTTGATGACGTGCCGCACGCGCCACTGCGGCGGAATCGTCGCCAGGTCCTGGTCCGTGACGATGCCGCTGACCCGCCCCTGCTCCGTGACGGGCAGGTGATGGAACTGATGCTCGGCGAGCAGCGCGATCGCTGCCGACCCGGGCATCGTGGTCGACGGCGTACGGGAACGGCGTCATCGCGGCCACGGCCTGCGGCACGTGCTTCATACCGGAACCTGCGCCGGGTTGTAGCGGAACAGGCCCAGTGCCTCGTCGACCGGCACGTCGTGGTGGAACTCATCCGGGTCCGGCGCGTGGAAGCGCGGCACCTGCAGCGACGAGCGCTCGACGACGAGCCGCGCGCGACCGACGCGCGCACCCTCGTAGCGGGCCAGCGCTTCTGGAATGTCGGGCGCGGCGCGGAACGCGCGCGAGCAGCACGGCATCTTCGATCGCCATGACGGCGCCCTGGCCGAGGTAGGGCAGCAGCGGATGCGCAGCGTCGCCGAGCAGCGTCGCGCGGCCCTTGACCCAGCGCATCAGCGCACTGCGCGCGCACAGCGCCCACTTGAACAGGTTCTCCTGCGGCACGGCTTCGATGATCCTGGTGACATGCGGATGCCAGCCCGCGAACTCCGCCGCGAGTTCCGACACTTCCGCGGGGATGCTCCAGCCCTCGTCTTCCCAGCCCGAGCGCTCGGCGAACGCGACGAAGTTCAGCAGCCGGCCGCCGCGCACCGGGTAGCGGTTGATCATGTGTCCCGGTCCGATCCAGACCTGGCTCGGCGGGTCGAGGGCCTCGAGCGGCACCCGCTCGATCGGCACGAGTCCGCGCCACGCGACGTAGCCGGTGAACTTGACTTCCTCTGCGCCGAACAGGGTCGAACGCACGCGCGAGCGCACGCCATCCGCGCCGATCAGCACGTCGCAGCGGCGCCATTCGCCGTTGTCGAAGCGCACCGAGATGCCGGCGCCGTCCTGCTCGAGATCGGCGAAGCGGTGTCCGGTGATGATCGCGTCCGGATCGTTCGCGAGCACGGCATCGGCAAGGACGCGCTGCAGGTCGGCACGATGGATCACGTAATAGCGTTCGCCGTAGGTCTCCTCGAGCCGCTCGCCGCGCGGCACTTGCGCGAGCACCCGGCCACTCTGGTAATGGCGCACGACCTGATAGTCCGGTGCGTAGGCATGATCGCGGAAGGCATCGAACACGCCGAGCGCGTGCAGGCCCAGTGCACCGTTCGGACTGATGGACAGCCCGGCGCCGACTTCGCCGAGTTGCGGTGCCTGCTCGAAGATCCTGACGCGGAACCCTGCCCGCTGCAGGCCGACGCCCGCCGCGAGTCCACCAATGCCGCCGCCGATGATGACGATTTCGCCGTGATCCATGACCGAACGCTCCTGCTGCGCCTGACCGTCGCGCCCGAAGCGGGTCGCGCCACTACCGTTCTTACGCCCCAAGGCAAGCCCCGGACAGTTGCGAAGCGACGCAGCGACCTCGTCGTGGACGCCGGCCTACGTATCTTTACGGATGGTGCGACGGCCACCGCGCGTGAGAACGCCTGCCAGCAGCGCGCACAGCATGCCGAGTGCCGCCGCAACCGCCGGCCCCAGCACGTTGTCGACGAACCGGTCGACGCGCGCGCCACCCGGATCGCCGCGTGCGTAACGCAGCGGCAGCTGCGCGCCGACCGGATCCCGCGGCGTCATCGCAGTCAGCTGGCCGAACACCGTCGTGCGCTCGCCAGGCGCCGACTCGAACACGATGCGCGGCGTGTAGGCGGTGCGGCCATCCGGCTGCGGCGATTCGCGATGGCCGACCACCGTGCCGGTCGTCCGTACGACGTCATCGGCGAACAGCAACGCGCGCTGCGCGAGGAAGAACGCCAGCGCCAGCGATGCGAACGCCAGGCCCGCGAGCACATAGCCGGCGAAGCGCAGGATGACGCCGGACAGGCTGGGCGATGCATCGGCCGTCATTCGCGCGGGTGCTACAGCGGCATCCGCCGCAATTCCTTGAACACGTCCTCGATGAAGCGCGCGCGCTCCGCGCGGATCGCCGCCTGCTGCGCGGCATCCGGCGCAAACTGCTCGACCGCCGTGGCCGCCACGACGCCTTGTTGCACGAGCACGGCTTCGAGGGCGAGACGGCGCTCGCGTTCGATCCAGACCTGCGCAGCCAGCTCGACCAGCATCCGCACGGTCGCATCGAGCACCGGGTCCTGGATGTAGGTCGGATCGGCGCCGGCGAGTGGCGCGCCGCCTTCCGGGGTCTGCGCGGGTGTGGTGCGTATGCCCATCGTTCAGCGCCGCGTCGCGAACCAGTGCTGCATGTAGCCGGTACCACCGGCCCGCTGGCCAAGTGTCGCGCCCGCGACGACGAAGCCATGCTCCGCGAGGATCGCATCGAAGTCGCAGTCGCAGAAATCCTGCGAATACGGCTCGCCGTTGTGGCGTGCGTCCCAGTAACGGTGATAGCGCTGGAACGGCGACTGCGCCGCCGTCCCGGTGAAATCGTAGACCGCGAAGACGCCGCCGGGTCGCGTCACGCGTGCGGCCTCGCGCACGGTCTCGCGGATGATGCGCATCGGCAGTTCGTGGAACACGATGAACGCGAACACGATGTCGAACTGCGCGTCCGGATAACGCGTGTCTTCGATCAGGCGCTGCGCGAACCTGACGTCGCTGCCGAGCATCACCGCGCGCCGGTGCGCGACGCGCAGCATCGGCGCCGAGTAGTCGACGCCGGTGACGGCCGCGTCGGGATAGCGCGCCTTGAACGCCGTCGTGCTCCTGCAGCGACGGAGCAGGCCAGGTCGAGGACGCGCTGCACGCGCCCGTCGGCTGGCGCCGGCACGCGGGCGACCAGCTTGCGCGTGCAGTTCGTCGTGGTCGTTGTCGCCACGGAAAAAGACCTTGGTGCCGTAGTGGTACAGGAAGCCCGACAGCTCGTCCTGCCAGTACGAGCCGGGCTGCAGGTGGAAATCCACCTGTGCATAGGCCGGCATCACGAAGCGGGATCGAGTTCAGTCGCCCCGGGCCACGGGCGTCGTACCCGGCGAGTTCGGCGACCAGAGCATCGCGCTGCATCGAAGCTGCGCGAGATCGCCTGCCACTTCATTTCCTGCTGCGTGCAGGTCAGGCGGTTTTCGCCCACATGGACGGCCGCGCTTCGAGAAACGCGCGGATCTGCTCGACGTCGTCGAGCGGCGCACCGCGTCGCGCCTGCTCGTCGGCCAGCAGCGCATCGAGGCGCGGTTCGAAGTTGGCGCCGGGGCCCAGCAGGAAATCGCGGAAGCCCTCGACGAAATCCAGGTAGGCCACGTCACTGCGGCGGTTCGGGTGCGGCATCGGGTCGTTCATGCGCCGATTCTGTTACGGAATGGCGCCGACGGCCAGCGCCCTGCACTGCTGTTGCTTCGGAGCAGGGCTGTCTTTAGGCTCGCCGCGAGCCGTCCCGGCTGCTGGAGTCGTCATGAACCTGCTCGAACTCGCACGCGCTGCCCTGGCCG
The DNA here is from genome assembly GCA_041395605.1 of Steroidobacteraceae bacterium. Taxonomy (GTDB): domain Bacteria; phylum Pseudomonadota; class Gammaproteobacteria; order Steroidobacterales; family Steroidobacteraceae; genus UBA964. Next base: position 10,337 of record JAWLAD010000002.1, on the reverse strand, counting down.
AAGACCAGATCGCCGCGCTGGCCGCCACGCTCGGAGAGAGCGCCACCGGTACCCGTCAGGGGCTGCGCGACGTGGCCGTGCCTGCCGTGATCGCCGGGCTCGTACGCCAGTTCGGCCGCGATGCCACGACGGGCGGCCTGCTGGCCGATCTGCTGCGCGACGGGGACTACGGTCCGTTGCTGGCCGAGCTGGATCCCGCGCTGGCGGGTGGCGTGATGACCGAGACGCTGATCCACCGGGGCGAAGGCCTGCACGGGCTGCTGTTCGGCGGTCGGGTCGACGAGATCGCCGAACTGCTGACGCAGGCGACCGGATTGCGCCCGACGTCGTCGCGCAAACTGCTCGGTATCGTCGTGCCGCTCGTGCTCGCGACGCTGCAGCGCTCGACCGCGGCACTGGATCCGGCCACCGGTGGCGATCGCGGCGCAGCCTTGGCCGCGCAGTTGCGCGAACTGGTCGAACCGCTGCAGGCGGAGGCACCGGCCGGACTGGCCACGGCGCTCGGTACACGCGACTTCGCGCCGCTCGACCTGCCGCCACCGCGCAAGCCGGCGCTGTGGCCATGGCTGTTGGTGCCGGCCATCACGCTGGTGCTGTTTTTCGTGCTGCGCTGGGTGCAGCAAAGCTCGATGGCCGTGCCCTGAGCGCGACGCGCTGCGCTCAGATCGGCTGCGTGACCGGGTTGTAGGAGAACAGGCCGATGCCTTCGTCGGCGGCCTTGTTCTGCGTGCGCTGGCTGTAGGTGTCGGCATCGGGCGCATGGAACTGCTTGCCGGCCTTGCGCGACTCGTGCACGACGAAGGCCGCGCGGTCGCGCCGCGCCGCCTCGTAGCGCTGCAGTGCTTCCTCGACGCTGTTTGACGCCGTCACGGCGCGGCCGAGCACGACACCGTCCTCGATCGCGAGCACCGCGCCGTGGCCCAGGAAGGGCAGCACCGGATGCGCCGCATCGCCGAGCAACGTCACGCGACCCTGTGTCCAGCTCGCGAGCGGCTCACGGTCGAACAGGCCCCACTTGAACAACTGGTTCGGCGGCACCTGCTCCATGAAGCGCAGCACCCAGGGCGTCCAGCCCTCGAACTCCGCCAGCAGTTCCTCGACGGTCGAGCGGATCGACCAGCCCTCTTCGGCCCACTCCGCGCGCTCGGCGAACGCGACGAAGTTCAGCAGCTGCCCGTTGCGCACAGGGTAGCGGTTCACGAGATGGCCGTTGCCGAGGAAGATCCCCGAGGCCGGCTGCAGGATCTCGGGCGGCACGCGCTCCATCGGAACGAGGCCGCGCCAGGCGATGTAGCCCGTGTACTGCGGCTCGAGCGCGCCGAACAGCTGCTGCCGTACCGCCGAGCGCGAACCGTCGGCCCCGACCAGCATGTCGAAGCTGTAGCTCGAGCCGTCGTCGAAACGGACCCGCACGCCACCGGCCTCCTGCTGCACTTCGCGACAGCGCTTGTTCAGCTGCAACTGCGCGGCCGGCTGCGCGCGCACCGCCGCGGCGAGCGCGTCGTGCAGGTCGGCACGGTGGATCAGGTAGTAGCGCTCGCCATACTTGTCGATCAGCGCCTGGCCCCGGTTGATCCACACCAGTGGGCGCGCGTCCTTGAAGTGCCGGACGCACTGGTCCTCCGGCTTGTGGGCCTTCTGCTCGAGCACGTCGTGCAGGCCCAGCGAGTTGAGGCCGTGCACGGCCGTCGGCGACAGCGACAGTCCGGCGCCGACTTCACCGAGGGCCGGCGCCTGCTCCAGCACCGTGACGCGCTGGCCCGCCTGCAACAGGGCGAGGGCTGCCGAGAGGCCGCCGATGCCGGCGCCCACGATTCCGATATTCAGGTTCTGCATGCGCTCTCGAGACCCGCAACCCCCCGCTGCGACGCCGGCTATTCACGCCGATCAGCCGTCCTCGGCAAAGCCACGCGGCTGCCCCGGTCCAGTCAGCGGACACGGGCCGTAGCGTGGTCGCGAGGTAAGATAGCGGTCCTTTTCCGCAGAACGCCCTCATGTCCCAGCGCCAGCCCACCGTCGGTTTCGTCAGTCTCGGTTGCCCCAAGGCGCTGGTGGATTCCGAACGCATCATCACGCAGCTGCGCGCCGAGGGTTATGCGGTGGCGCCGTCGTACGAGTCCGCCGACGTCGTCGTCGTCAACACCTGCGGCTTCATCGATTCCGCGGTCGACGAATCACTCGATGCCATCGGCGAAGCGCTCGAGCAGAACGGCCGCGTGATCGTCACGGGCTGCCTCGGCGCGCGCCCGGAACGCATCCTCGAGCGGCATCCGCGCGTGCTGAAGGTCACCGGGCCGCACGCGTACGAGGACGTCCTCGGCGCCGTGCACGAGCACCTGCCGCCGCGGCACGATCCGTTCGTCGACCTCGTGCCGCCCCAGGGCATCCGGCTGACGCCGCGCCACTACGCGTACCTGAAGATCTCCGAAGGCTGCAACAACAAGTGCAGCTTCTGCATCATCCCGTCGATGCGCGGCCTGCTCGCGAGCCGGCCGATCGACGACGTGCTGCGCGAGGCCGAGAAGCTCGCGCGCGCCGGCGTGCGCGAATTGCTGGTGATCTCGCAGGACACGAGCGCCTATGGCTCGGACATCCGCTATCGGCGCGCGACCTGGCGCGAGCGCGAGTACGAAACGCGCTTCCTCGACCTCGCGCGCGGCCTCGGCGAGCTCGGCATCTGGGTGCGCATGCACTACGTGTATCCGTACCCGCACGTCGACGACGTCATTCCGCTGATGGCAGAGCGGCGGGTGCTGCCCTACCTCGACATCCCGTTCCAGCACGGCAGCCCGAGCGTGCTGAAGCGCATGCGCCGCCCGGCGCACGCCGAGAACGCGCTCGCGCGCATCCAGCGCTGGCGCGAGATCTGCCCGGACCTGACGCTGCGCAGCACCTTCATCGTCGGCTTCCCCGGCGAGACCGAGGCCGAGTTCGACGAACTGCTGCAGTGGCTCGACGCCGCCCAGCTCGACCGCGTCGGCGCGTTCAAGTACTCGCCCGTCGAGGGTGCGCCGGCGAACGACGTCGCGGCGCACGTGCCGCCCGAAGTGCAGGAACAACGGCTCGCGCTTCATGGAGCGAGCGGGCGAGATCAGCGCCGCGCGGCTCGCGGCCAAGGTCGGCCGGCGCATGCAGGTGCTGGTCGATGCGATCGACGGCAAGACGGCGATCGCGCGCAGCGAACGATGCGCCGGAGATCGATGGCGTCGTGCGGATCCGCAATGGCGCGAAGCTCGCGATCGGCGAGTTCGCCCAGGTCGAGATCACCGGTGCCGACGCCTACGACCTCGAGGCGAAGATCGCGCGCTGAAAGAAGAACGCCCTGCAGTGCAGGGCGTTCATTCGGGACGGCTAGGGCGCCGCGGCGCCGAAGCCGGTCGTCAGCCGGTCGTCATGCCGAGCGCGGCCATGATTTCCGTGCCCTTGGCCTTGACATCCTGCGCCATCTTGACGGCATCCATGACGTTGCCCGACGCGAACGCGTTGCCCGCTTCGGTCCAGGTCGACTTCATGCCATCGAGGCCGGCCTTGGCGGCATCCAGCCCTTCCTTGTCGAGGCCCGCCGGCAACCGGCGCGACTTGCTGAGGATGTTCACGCGGCTCTCGATCGCACCGACCATGTTGGGCAGGTCGGCCGCGAGCGTGGTCCACTCCCCGTTCGCCTTCTCGAGCGCCGCGCTCATCGCGGCGCCGGCGGCGGCGTCCTTCAACGGGCGACGTCGGTCGCGAGCTTGGGCGCAGCGGCCAGCACGGCCTTGTAGTCACCCTTGCCGAGGCTGTCCTTCAAGCCAGCCAGCGCCGTCTCGACGCCCTCGAGCTGCTCCGGCATACGCGGCCTGATCGCGCACCTCGGCCAGCGCCGATTCGGCGCTCGCAACGGCCTGCGTCGCAGGCTCCTTCTGGTTGGCGCAGCCGACCGCAAGCAGCGCCGCCGCCAGGGCGGGAATCAGTAGTTTTCGATACATGGTGTCCTCCTGTTCGTGAATCGGATGGGCTTACGGAATCCGCAACCGCTGCCCCGGCTTGATCTTGTTCGGATCCTTGAGGATGTCGCGGTTGGCTTCGAAGATCTGCGGATACAGCATCTTGTCGCCATAGAACTGCTGCGCGATCTTGGACAGCGTATCGCCCTTCTTGACCTCGTAGTACTGCTGGTACGGATTCTCCGCAGGCGCGGGAACCTGATCGTCGTTGGTCGCCATGAGAAACGCTCCGTGTGCTGACGTCGCCGCGGCGGCGCGGCGCGCGCAGCTTAGCAGAGGATCATCGCATCGCCGTGTTGCGCCGCGTTGACGCGGGTCGCCCGGATTCAGCCGGGGTTCAGGTAGCCTGTGGCGCGAGTTCTGCCGCGAGCTTTGCCGCCGTTTCGCGACTGGCGCGCGCCTGGTCGGCGGCCTGAGGCAGGCGGCCCTGCGAGAACGACGCCAGTGCCTCAGACCACTGCGCGCGGGCCTGCGCCAGTGTCTCGCGAGCACGCGTCAGCGTCTCACGCGGGAGCCCAGCAGGGGGTTTGCCCGCCGCCGCCCGCTGGTCGAGCTGGCGCTGCAATGCATCGAGGGAAGCCGGCACTTCGATCGACAGCAAGCCCCACTCGCCGCGCGCGCGCTCGAACGCCGCCGCGAGTTCGACGCGTCGTGCCGCCGCCAGATCCTGCAGCGAAGCCAGTTGCGTCGTGACCGCCGGAAACGCCGCGACGACCGCCGCGAAATCGCGCTGTTCGAGCCGCGTGCGCAACCGGCCCAGCGCCTGCTCGGCTGCAGCATATTCTTCGGGTACGACGTCCGCCGCGTCCTGCCTCAGTGCCTGCAGCGTCTGCTCGGTCTCGGCGACGACGCGCGCCGCCGTGTCGGCCTGGCTGGCGCAGCCGGCGAACAGGGCCAACAACAGGCTGCCGAGCAATGCCTGCCGCAACATCAGTTCATTCGACCGTGACGCTCTTGGCGAGATTGCGCGGCTGGTCGACATCCGTGCCCTTGAGGATCGCGACATGGTACGACAGCAGTTGCAGCGGCACGGTGTAGACCGCCGGCGCCTGGAATGGCGTGACGTGTTTCGGCATCGTGATGACCGTGACGCCTTCCGATGACTCGAATCCAGAGTCCGGATCCGCGAACACGATCAGCTCGCCACCGCGGGCGCGCACTTCCATCAGGTTGGACTTCAGCTTCTCAAGCAGCTCGTTGTTCGGCGCCACGGCGATGACGGGCATGTCGGCGTCGATCAGCGCGAGCGGCCCGTGCTTGAGCTCGCCGGCGGCATAGGCCTCGGCGTGGATGTAGGAGATCTCCTTGAGCTTCAGGGCGCCTTCCATCGCGATCGGATGCAGCGCGCCGCGGCCGAGGAACAGCGTGTGGTGCTTCTCCGCGAAACGCTTCGCCAGTTCGTCGATGGCGGAGTCCAGTCCCAGCGTCTTTTCGATCAGCGACGGAATTTCGATCAACTGCTGCACGAGGCTGCGTTCGCGCTCCGAATCCGCGCCATGGTGCTTGGCAACCGCGATGACCAGCATCGCGAGCGCCGCGAGCTGCGTCGTGAACGCCTTCGTCGAGGCGACGCCGATCTCCGGGCCCGCGCGCGTCAGCATCACGAGTTCGGATTCGCGCACCAGCGAACTTTCGGGGGCGTTGCAGATGGCCAGTGAGCTCAGGTAGCCCGCCTGCTTCGCGAGCCGCAGCGCCGCCAGCGTGTCGGCGGTTTCGCCCGACTGCGAGATCGTCACGAACAGCGAGTTCTTCGGCACGACCGGATTGCGATAGCGGTATTCGCTCGCAATCTCGACCGTGCAGGGGATCTTGCAGATCTGCTCGATCATGTAGCGCGCGACCGCGCCGGCGTGGTAGCTCGTGCCACAGGCGACGATGTGCACCTGCTCGGTGCGCTTGAAGATTGCGGTCGCAGCGGGGCCGAACGCCTGCTCGAGCAGGCGACCATTGGCGACACGCTCCTGCAGCGTGTTGGCGACCGCGCGCGGCTGCTCGTGGATCTCCTTCAGCATGAAGTGGCGGTACTGGCCCTTCTCGGCGGCATCGGCCGACAGTTCGCTCTCGCGCACGGCGCGCTCGACGCTGTTGCCGTCGCGGTCGATGACGCGGATCGCGGTGCGGCGCACCTCGGCGACGTCGCCCTCTTCGAGGAACATGAAGCGGCGGGTCACGGGCAGCAGCGCGGCGACATCGGAGGCGACGAAATTCTCCGCCACGCCCAGCCCGACGATGACAGGGCAGCCTTCGCGCGCCAGGATGATGCGTGACGGATCCTTTTCGCTGACGACCGCGAGCGCGTAGGCGCCCTCCAGCTCGGCAACCGTCGCCCGTACCGCCTTGAACAGGTCGCCGACCGTCTTCATGTGGTGGTGGATCCGATGCGCGATCACTTCCGTGTCGGTTTCGGACGTGAACGCATAGCCCTGCTTCGCGAGATCCGCGCGCAGCTCTTCGTAGTTCTCGATGATGCCGTTGTGGACGATCGCAAGGCCGTCATCGGAAATGTGCGGGTGAGCGTTGCGCTCCGACGGCACGCCGTGCGTCGCCCAGCGCGTGTGCGCGATGCCGATCTTGCCGTTGGCGGGCGCCTGGTCGAGTGCATCCTGCAGCACCTTGACCTTGCCGACCGTGCGGACGCGCTTCAGTGTGTCGGTGCCGTTCAGCACCGCGATGCCAGCCGAGTCGTAGCCGCGGTACTCGAGTCGCCGCAGCCCCTCCATCAGGATCGGGACGATGTTGCGCTCGGCGACCGCACCGACGATTCCACACATGTTCAGGCCTGCTATAGGCTTGGGGGGCGCGTAGTTTGCCTGAAATGCCTGGTGCCCCTCCTGTTTGACTTATTGAACCGTGAAGCGGCTCTCAGGCCTCGCCGCGGAATAGGATAAGTAAATGAAAAATATGACTATTTTGGCCGCCCTCCTGGCCCTGTCTTCGCTCGCGGCGGCACCGGCAACAGCGAACGGAAGCGGCTTCGACGCCGCGCTGTTCCAGCAGTGGGTCGACATGCGGGTCGGCCGGGGCGAGCCGGTGTACTGGTACTGCGTCGGCACCGTGTTCAGCTGGCCGGCTGGCAAGCCGCTGATGCGCGTCGAGGGCATCGACACCGCGCGACTCGATCGCAGCCTGAGCACCCCGACGATGGCGCACCAGCTGTCGCGCAAGGTCTTCGTCTACCGCGATCTCGCCAGCAACGAGATCCTGACTGAATGGAACGGCCAGGCGCTGCCGCCCATCGAATACCCCTACCAGTACATCACGTACGAACTGGCGGGCGACGGCCTGACGACCTGGGTCGAACAGGGCGCCGCGCCCCGCGTGCAGCGCATCGGTCCCGGCACCGACATCCTCGCGCGCCAGTTCGGCAATACCGTCGCGTTCTCCGCACCGCTGTTCCTCGACTTCCCCGGTCGCGATGGCAAGCGCATGCAGGCCTTCGAGAACTACGACTTCTTCGTGCATCCGGCCGACTCCGGCGTCACCCACCCGTACCAGATCAGCTGGCTGCGTTACGGCGACCTCGGCGCCGGTATCGGGGCATCGGTGATGCACATGGTCGCATGGCGCATCGATCGTTATGAGGACTTGCCGGCGTCGATCCGTGGGTATCTCGAAGCCGACGGCAAGCTGTGGCGCGCGCCGCCGCGCGACATCGCGGAGATCCGCGCGCTGCAACAGTCGCGCTGAGTCCGCGCGGGCCGGGCGCCGCGCGGCGCAGCGCGCTGCGCTCGCTCAGGATTTGGGCGCCTTTTGCGGTCGCGTCCAGCGGTCGAGCGTGACCTGCCTGGCGCGCGCGACCGTCAGCTTGCCCGCAGGCACTTCGCGCGTCACCGTCGACCCTGCACCGACCGTCGCGCCGGCACCGATCGTGATCGGCGCAACCAGCACGGAGTTGGAGCCGGTGTGCGCGTCATCGCCGATGACGGTGCGATGCTTGCTGGCGCCGTCGTAGTTGGCGACGATGGTGCCGGCACCGATGTTGACCCGCGCGCCGACCGTTGCATCGCCCACATAGGCCAGGTGATTGGCCTTCGCGCCCGCCGCCAGCTGCGAGTTCTTGATCTCGACGAAGTTGCCGATGTGCACATCCGCATCGAGCGCGGCACCCGGTCGCAAGCGCGCGAACGGCCCGATCTGGCACTGCGGCCCGATCGTCGCCTGTTCAAGCACGCAGTGCGGATGCACGACCGTGTCCGCGCCGACATCCACGTCCCGCAGCACGCAGCCCGCGCCGATCCGCACGCGATCGCCAAGGCGCACCTCGCCTTCGAACACGGTGTTGACGTCGATCGTGACGTCACGGCCGACGCTGACGCGACCGCGGATGTCGGTGCGCGCCGGATCGAGCAGGGTGGCGCCATCGGCCAGCAGCTCGCGGGCGCGCGCCGCGCGCAGGTGTGCTTCGACCTCGGCAAGCTGCAGCTTGTCGTTGATGCCCAGCACCTCCGGCACGGTCGGCGCGACCAGCGCAACAACCGGCACTTTCGCCGTGACCGCCATCGCGACGATGTCGGTCAGGTAGTACTCGCGTTGCGCATTGTCGTTGGTCAGTTGCCCGAGCCAGCGCGACAGCAGCGCCGCCGGCACGGCCAGCACACCGGTATTGCCTTCGTTGATCGCGAGCTGGCCCCGCGTGGCGTCCTTCTGTTCGACGATGCGCTGCACCCGACCCTTCGCATCGCGGATGATGCGTCCGTAGCCCGTCGGGTCCGGCAGTTCGACGGTCAGCAGCGCAAGCGTCGGCTTCGCCGCCGCGGAGGTGAGGGCGACCAGCTGGCGCAGCGTTTCGGTACGGATCAGCGGCACGTCGCCGTACAGCACCAGCACCGTGTGCGCGCGGTGGACCGCAGCCATCGCGCAGCCGACCGCGTGGCCCGTGCCCAGCTGGGCCGCCTGCTCGGCCCACTGCAACGGGGGCGCGTTGCGGTTTTCATGCGCCATCGCCTGCCGCACCTGTTCGCCCCCGTGTCCGTAGACGACATGAATCGCCGCCGCGTCCAGCTCGCGGGCCCGGTCGATGACGTGCTGCAGCAGCGGTCGGCCAGCCAGCGGCTGCAGGACCTTGGGCAGGTCGGACTTCATGCGCTTGCCCTGGCCGGCGGCCAGGATCACGACAGACAGGGGCGCGGTCATGCGGACTCACGGCGTGGAGAACGGGCCGCTATTGAATCGGTAACGCCGCGCAGCGGCAAGCGATCCGTAGCGCTTTCAGGCTGCGTGGCCGCTCAGGCGGCGATCGCAACGGCGTCGCCGGCGGCCTGGGTCCGGTAGTGGGCGACCGCGCGCGACAACGCCGCCGCCTGGTCCAGCAGGGCCTGGGCCGCGGCACTCGCCTCCTCCATCAACGCGGCGGTTTCCTGGGTCGTGCGGTCGATGTCGGTGATCGCCCGCTCGATCTGCCCGACGCCCGACGCCTGCTCGCGATTCGCCTCCGCGAGCTCGACGGCGACACCGGACATGCGCTGCACCGCGGCGACGATTTCGTCGAACGTCAGGCCGAGTTGGCGCGCCAGCGCCTCGCCGCTGTGGACGCGCTCCGTGCTCTCGCCGACCAGGTGCTTGATCTCGCGGGCCGCATCGGCGCTGCGGGTCGCGAGCGTGCGCACCTCGGCCGCCACGACGGCGAAGCCGCGACCCAGTTCGCCCGCGCGCGCGGCTTCGACCGCGGCGTTCAGGGCGAGCAGGTTGGTCTGGAACGCGAGTTCGTCCATCACGGCGATGATCTCGCCGATCCGACGACTCGAGTCGCTGATCGCACCGACCGCGTCGACCGTGGACTGCACCGCGCCGCGCCCGCGCTCCAGGCCCGCGCTCGCACCGCCCGCCAGCTGCGCGGCCTCGCCGGCGTTCTCGGCGTTCGTGCGCACCGTCGCTGTCAATTGTTCGACCGCCGCCGCGGTCTCTTCGAGGCCGGCGGCCTGCTGCTCGGTGCGCTGGCGGACGTCCGTGCTGCCGGCAGACACCTCGCGCGCCCTGCGGTCGACCTCGGCGGCCGCAACCTGCACGCGGTGCACGATCGAGTCGACCGCATCCATCAGCGCGTTCAGGCGTTGCGACATCGTGCCGAGGAAACCGTGCTTGCCGTCGAGCGACACGCGTCGCGTCAGATCGCCGTCGATCGCCCCGGAAACGAGTCGCTCGATCTCGCGCTCCGCGTCAGCCTCGGCCGTGCGATCGACCAGCTCCAGCACCAGGCCGAGTGGTGTGCCAAGGGCGTCGCGGACGTCGTCGCCGCGCAGGCGCAGCGTTCCGGTTGCGATCGCCAGCTCCGTGCCGGCCGGGTTCGCGCGGACCTGCTGCGCGAGTGGCGCGAGGTCGGCCCCGACGATGTCGTCGCCGCCCAACCCACGTGCA
>JAWLAD010000001.1:0-161769 GCA_041395605.1 Steroidobacteraceae bacterium | reverse complement strand
CCGACGCGCCATTGATCGACGCCTCCATCCCGCGGGCGGTCAGCCAGTGGTGCAGTTCGCGCACGGCGACGTCATCGTCTTCGCTGAGCCGCAGGCGACTGAGGTCCGCCGCGGGCTGGTCCGCGCGCGGCTCGGCAGCGTGCGCGGACAGCGACGGCTGCAGCATCAACAGGCCGAACAGGCTGGCGATCACGGTGCTGCGTGTCATCGGGATTCTCCATCAGGCTGGGTGGATGCTAGCGCACCGTGCCGTAGCACCGCACGTATACTCGCGCTGGATGCTCGATGTGCAACACCTCGTCAAGGCCTATGCGGGCCGCCACGTCGTCGACGACGTCAGCTTCGGCGTCGCGCGTGGCGAATGCTTCGGCCTGCTCGGCCCGAATGGCGCCGGCAAGACGACCACGCTGCGCTGTTGTCTCGGGTTGATCGCACCGGATCGCGGTTCGATCACGCTGGGCGGCCTGCCGGTGCCGCAGGCCGCGCGCGAGGCGCGCTACCGCGTCGGTGTCGTGCCACAGTACGACAATCTCGACCCCGATTTCACCGTGACCGAGAATCTCGTCGTCTACGCCCGCTACTTCGGCATCCCGGCGCGGGAGGCGCGCGCACGCGCGCCGGCGCTGCTCGAGTATGCCGGCTTGGGCGATCGCGGCGACGCGAAGATCGAGGCGCTGTCGGGCGGCATGAAACGACGCCTGACCCTGGCACGCGCACTCGTCAACGATCCGGACATCCTGTTCCTCGATGAACCGACCACCGCGCTGGACCCGCAGGCGAGGCACCTGATCTGGGATGCACTGCGACGCCTCGCCAAGCAGGGCAAGACGCTGATCCTGACGACTCATTTCATGGACGAGGCCGAGCGGCTCTGCGACCGGCTCTGCGTGATGGACGCGGGGCGCATCATCGCGCTGGATACGCCGCGGCGGTTGATCGAATCGCTGATCGAACCCGTCGTGCTCGAAGTCTACGGCGACGCAGTGGGTGATTGGGCGGCTCGCACGGCCCGCACGCTCGCCGAGCGCGTCGAAGTCAGCGGCGAGACGGCGTTCTGCTATACCCATGCGCCCGAGGCCCTGCTTGCCGAGCTCGCGACCGAGCCGGGCCTGCGCGTGCTGCGGCGCGCGGCCAACCTAGAGGACGTGTTCATCAAGCTGACCGGCAGGGACATCCGTGACTGAAGCCACCGCACGGGACCTTCTACCGCCACCCATGCACGGCTGGCGTGCGTTGCATGTCGTTCGTCGCAATGCCCTGGTGTGGCGCAAGCTGATGATCACGTCGCTGGTCGGCAATCTCGCCGAACCGCTGATCTATCTCGTCGGGCTGGGCTATGGTGTCGGCGCACTGATCGGCGAGATCGATGGTCGCCCTTACGTCACCTTCCTCGCGGCCGGCATGATCTGCTACAGCACGATGAACAGCGCCTCGTTCGAGGCCCTGTATTCGGCGTTCGCACGCATGCAGGTGCAGCGCACTTGGGAGGGCATGCTGCATGCCCCGCTGACCAGCGACGACATCGTCACCGGGGAGTGGCTGTGGGCCGGCATGAAGGCGCTGTTCTCCGGCATCGCGATCCTGCTGGTGATGTATGCGCTCGGGATCGTGCGCGGGTTCGGGCCGATCGCCGTCCTGCCCGTGGCACTGCTGATCGGACTCGCCTTCGCCGGCATTGCGCTCGTGGTCACGTCATTCGCGAAGTCCTATGACTTCTTCACCCACTACTTCGTGCTGCTGGTCACGCCGATGAGTTTCCTGTCCGGCATTTACTTCCCGCTGTCGCAACTGCCGGATGCCGCGCAGACCGCGGCCTGGTTGCTGCCGCTCGCGCACGGCGCATCGCTCGCGCGCGGCCTGACGCTCGGCGATCCGATGCCCTGGCCGGCGCTCAGCGTCGGCGTGCTGCTGGCCTACGGGCTCGTCGGCCTGGCGATCGCCAAACACCGGGTGCGCCAGCGCCTCAGCCGCTGAGCAGCTCGCCCTGCAACAATCCGGCGGCCGGTCCGGTCTGTGTGGAAGACCCCACGGAGCCCGACGACATGCGTTGCACCCCGATCCACGCTGGCCTCCTGATGCTGGCCGCCCTGCTGGCGCCCTCCCCGGGCGTCGCCGCGAGCCCGTTCGATCACCAGCACGCCCTGTACGGCGGGGTCCTGCAGCGGCACGTCCGCAATGGCCTCGTCGATTACGCCGCGCTGCAGCGCGAACGCGCGCCGTTGGACCGTTACGCAGCGCAACTGGCGGCCGTCGAGCGGCAGGTCGTGGACGGCTGGTCGCGCGATCAACGGCTTGCATTCTGGATCAATGCCTACAACGCGCTGACGCTGCGGACGATCATCGATCACTACCCGATCCGGCGCGGCTCGCTGGTCGGCATCGCGTTCCCGGCGAACAGCATCTGGCAGATCGCCGGCGCGTTCAAGGATGCGCGGCACCGCGTCGCCGGCCAGCGCCTGTCGCTCGATGACATCGAGCACCGCATCATCCGGCCGTCGTTTTCCGAACCCCGCGTCCACGTGGCCCTGGTGTGCGCGGCGCGCAGTTGCCCGGTGTTGCGCGCGGAACCCTACGTAGCCGTCCGGCTCGATGCCCAGTTGACCGAGCAAAGCCGGCGCTTCGCCGCGGACCGCAACCATGGCGTACGCGCGACATCTGGCCGGCGCGGTGTAGAGGTCTCGTCGATCTTCAAGTGGTTCGGCGAGGATTTCGCGCCGCTTGGCGCCGGCGACGACACGCGCGGCGTGCTGGCCTTCCTCGCGGCATACAGCGACGACCCGGAACTGCTGCCACGCTTGCGCGACCGGACGACCACGGTCCGCTACCTCGATTACGACTGGACCTTGAACGATACGGCGGTGTTCGCGCCGTGAACCAGGCGCGTCGCGCACTGGCCTTCGCGTTGCTCGCGTGTGCGGCAACGCCATCCCGGGCTGCCGACGAGCAGGCTGCGCTCGAACGTCGCGAAGTCGTGGTCGATGCCCGAATCGATCCGGCGCTGGGTCGTGGCACGGTGCGCGCGGCGATCCGCATCGACTCCGCGCCAGACCGCGTGTACGCGGCCATGACGAACTGCGATGTCGCGCTGCGCTTCGTGCCGCACTTGCGCGAATGCGTCGTCCACGAACGCGATCCGCAGGGACGCTGGGAAGTGATCTCCCATGTCAGCGACGTCGGCTGGTTCATGCCCACGAGTCGCTACACGTTCCGCGCCGCCTACGACCCGCCGAGGTCCATCGAGTTCAGCCATGTCGCCGGCGACTTTCGCGAGAACGAGGGGCGCTGGGAACTCATCCCGCTCGATGACGGTCGGGCGACGATCGTCACGTACAGCGTGCGCGTCGTCCCCGACATTCCCGTGCCGCAATGGGCGGTGCGAATGATACTGAAGCGCGAGCTGCCGAAGCTGCTGCAGGCACTGCGCGATCACTGCGAGCGGTCCAGCCCGTGAGCCTGCGGGCCACATCGACGCCGCGCTTCGTGCCGGCGCCGGGCGCAGGCTGGCGATTCGCCACCGCCGGCCGCTGGCTGCTGTGGCGCGCGGCCACGTCGATCGCAGGCGCATCGACCATCGAATCGACCATCGAATCCACCATCGCCCGCCACCGACTGCAGCAGCTCTGGGCGGATCGCATCCTGCGGCATCTGGATGTCGACCTGCGCATCGAGCGCGAGACCGCACTGCCGGACAAGCCGCATATCGTCGTCGCCCTCCACGAGGGTATGCTCGACCCGCTGTGCCTGCTGCAACTCGGACAGCCGATGCGTTTCGTCGCGCGGCGCGAAATCTTCGACCTGCCCGGCATGGGTCGGGCGATCGCGGCAATGGATCACATCGCGATCGACCCCGAGCACGGCACCCGCGCCTATCGTGCGTTGCGCCGCCAGACAGCCGCAACGCTCGCCCGTGGCGAGCATCTGGTCGTGTTCGCGCAGGGCACCATACTCGGCATCGAGACGGCCTTGCGGCGCGGCGCGTTCGAACTGGCGGCGGCGCTGGGCTGCGATCTGTTGCCAATCGTGATCGCCGGCACCCATCGTGTCTGGGAGCACCCGTTCTCTGCCGCGCTGCGCTACGGGCAACCGGTCTGGATGCGCGTGCTGGCGCCCGTGGCCGCACCGCCACGAGACGCGCAGGCCGTCGAACAATTGCGGCTCGCACTGCAGCACAGCCTGAAGGACCGGGCGCTTGCGCAACGGCACGCACCGGTCCGCCGGTACGTGCCGTCGCGCGATGGGTACTGGGATGGCTATGCCTTCGAAATCGATCCGCGCTTCGCCCGACTGCACGCCGACATCGCGGCCCGCCGGACCATGATCAGAGCGGCATGACCATGCAGGTGCTCGATGCCCAGCCGCACAGCTTGCCGTCGGCGTCGAACAGTTCGCCGGTTGCGAGGGCCGTGCGACGACCGCTGCTGATCACCTGGCCGACCGCGCGCACCGTGCCCAGTTCCGCCACGAGCGGACGCAGGTAGTTCACCTTGAGTTCGACTGTCGTGTAGCCCGTGCCAGCCGGCAACGTCGAGTGCACGGCACAGGCCGTCACGGTGTCGAGCAGCGTCGCGGCGAAGCCGCCATGGATCACGCCGATCGGGTTGTAGGCCCGGCCATCGAGCGCAGCCTCGAACACGACGCGACCTGACGCGAGTTCCACCGGCCCATAGCCGAGCGTGACCATGATCGGCGGGTGCGGCAACCGACCATCGAGGATGGCCTGCAGGAAGTCGAGGCCAGACATCTGCCGCAGCACCTCGGGTGGCGCGACACCGGAACCCGCCGGGAACGCCAGCGTCATTTGACACCCGCATTACAAGCCGTCGCGGGTCGCAACCCTGCCGGTCTTGAAATCATTTCGCCGCCCCTCCATATCCGGTACATCCAATCTGGAGGATACACAGATGACACTGATTCGCTGGGAGCCCTTCCGGGAGACCGAGGAATTCATGAACCGCCTGATGCCCTCGCTGCTGCGCGGCGGGCTGCGTGCCGGGTCCGAAGGTTCGAACCTGCCCGACGTCCAGTGGACGCCGAGTGCCGACATCAGCGAGACCGAGAACGAATACCTGATCCGTGCCGAAATGCCGGCCGTCAGGAAGGAAGACGTCAAGGTCACGCTGCACGAAGGCACGATCGCGATCGAAGGCGAGCGCAAGTACGAGAAGGAAGACAAGAGCGAGAAGTTCCATCGCATCGAAACCTTCCAGGGTCGCTTTGCACGCCGCTTCGTGCTGCCGGAAGATGCCGACGCCGCGGCGATCAAGGCCGAGTCGAAGGATGGCGTGCTGACAGTGCGCATCCCGAAGGCGCGTGCCGTCAAGCCGACGCCGCAACAGATTCCGGTCGGCTGATCATCGTCCGCGCATCCAGTATGAGCGCGGTGCGGACACTGGATGGAATGCTGCATGCTGCTTGCGTAACTTTGGCAGCATGTCGATCGCCACTCGCATTCCGTTTCGCTGTCCGATCTGCCGATGTCAGGTCTGCGTTCTGCTGACGCCCGAGCGGCTTGCCGCACCCGACGAACCCGTCAAGGTGCGCAAGCCGCCGGTTTTTCAATGCGCCGGCTGCTCGGTGCTGTTTTCTGATCCCGAGCGCTTCACGCGCTTCGATCCGCACCCCACCGCGGCCATGCACCCCGCGCCGGATTTCAAGACCGGCTGGAAGTCCTAGCGCGCAGGCGCTGCACGCCGCGAGCGCCACAGCAACCAGAACGTCACGCCGAGCACGGCGCCGAGCGCGGCGAGCGCCGTGTCCTTCTGCGCATCCCAGACGTCGCCCTGCGTGCCGAGATAGGCCATGCCGAGTTCGCCGCCGAAGATCTCCGCGGCGACCCATTCGATCGATTCATACAGCGCGCCGTGCGACAGCAGGAACAGCACGGGCAGCAGCCAGCGCCACAATCCCATCGGCCGCGCTCGCGCATCGAGCAGTTCGATGACGGGCAGCGCCATCAGCAGGCCGTACAGAAAATGCACCAGCCGGTCGTAGTGGTTGCGACCGGCGCCGAAGTCAGCTTCGAACGACCGCCCGCTGAGCCACTCGTAGGCGCGGCCGTATGGGACCTCGGCGTAGGTGAAGTGCGCGCCGATGGCGTGCAGCGTGAAGAAGGCGAACAGGCAGACCCATGACGCATCGGACAGCTTGAGGTCCGGCCCATAACGCGCGAGCAGCGGCACGGCGATGAACACCAGCACGTTCTCGAGCAGCCAGTCCTGGCGGTACCAGGGGTCGATCGCCAGCGCGAGCCAGATCAGCGCGAACACCGCTCCCAGCATGCGGGCGGTACGGCTGTGCCGCATGCTCAGGTCCGGCGCAGGGTGTACTCGCTGTCGGCGCGCGCATCGGTCTTGCCGTGCATCGACACCTGCCAGGAATCATTGGCGAGCGCGGCGAAGCGGGTGTACAGAGGGCCGCGCGTGCGCTGCTCGTCGTCGACCGAGTAGCAGACGTACTCGCCTTGATGCTTGTCGTAACCGATGATCCACGTCAGGCGCGGGTTCGCGCCTCCGTGCGGATCACGCAGATCGATGCGCAAGTAGTGGCGCGCGGCCGAGTAGGACGCCGTCGCGGCATAGGCGAGCCGCTCGTCGCCGAGCTGGCTGACGATCTGCCAGCTGCCGCTCAGATGCGCGAGATGGGCCTCGTGCGGCGACTTGGCTGCCGCCTGCGCGTACGCCGTGAAGAAGGCGAGCGCGATGATGATCGCAACCCGGATGCTCGTGTTCATGATCCACTCCGGACAGCCTGTCGCCAGACTAGCACCAAAGCCCTGCGCGCAGGCGCGAGTTTCGCGGCCTCAAAGCGACGACGGCCAGCTGTCGAGCACGGCGCGGGAACGCTGCAGCAGCTCGGCGGCGAAGTCGGCAAACACCCGGATCCGCAAATTGTTGCGCTGCGGCGCGAGAAATACCGCCGAGATGTTCGGCCCCGGCGCCTCATGCTCGCGCAGCACGCGTTCGAGCCTGCCGGCCCGCAGCGGCTCGGCGACCAGCATGTCGACACACTGCAGGATGCCGTGGCCGCGCAACGCCGCCGCGAGGTTCGCATCGGCCATGTTGAAGGCCACGGCACAAGGCAGGCTGACCTGCTGGCGCTGCCGGCCGACCATGAACGTCCAGCGCACCGGTCGGCGCCCGTTCAGGAAGCCGATCAGGCGATGCCGCCGCAGTTCCTCGATGCTGCGCGGCCGTCCGGCACGATCCAGGTACTCCGGTGCGGCACAGGTGAACCAGCGCGTCTTGCAGATGGGTCTCGCGACGAGGTCCGGGTCGCGCACCGGCCCGAGGCGGATCGCGCAGTCGATTTGCTCATCGACGAGGTCGACGACGTGGTCGTTGAGCTGGATCTCGAGCGCGAGGTCCGGATAGCGCGCCGCGAACTGCGGCAGCGCCGGCAGCAGCAGCTGCCGGCCGAAGGCGATCGGCACGTCGACGCGCAGCCGGCCGCGCGGCCGTTCGTGAGTGCCACGTAACGTTTGTTCAGCCGCGTCGAGTTCGCCGAGCACGCGCAGGCAACGCTCGAAGAATTCGGCGCCGTCCGGAGTGAGCGCGACCTTCCGCGTCGTGCGGTTCAGCAGCCGCGCGCCGAGCTGCCGCTCGAGTTCGGCAACCTGCTCGCTGACCGCCGCGCGCGAAAGGCCGAGCGCATCCGCCGCGGCCGTGAACGAGCGCAGCTCGGCGACGCGTATGAAAGTGCGGAGCGCAGCGAGCCGGTCCACGGCGCCGTCAGCCTGCGAGCTGCAGCGCGAACAGCACCCACATGGCGAGCAGGCACAGCATGCCGAGCACGAAGACCTGGAAGCGATGCATCACGCGATTGTAGGTGCAGTGGATCACGCTGTGAGCGATGCGCAGCGCGACGAAAACCCAGGCGAGTACGAGCTGCACCACCGTCACGTTCCCGGTCAAATACAGTGCCAGGCAGAGCACGTAGAACAGCACCGGCAGCTCGAACAGGTTCGCGAAGTTGTCGGCGGCGGCGGTGTCCTCGAGCCGCTCAACCGCCGCGCGGCGCGACGCAATGCTCTGCGGCGAGATGCGCCGCGCCCGCATCTCGGCGATGCGGCGCGCATACATGCGGCCGGCGACCACGAACGTCAGCGCCACCAGCGCGAGCATGGGCCACAGGATGGCCTCGTGTTCCACACTCAACGCTGCAGCCATTCGAACCTCGCTTCGACCTGGGACTGGCTCTGGCAGCGGCAGGCCTCGCCGTCACGCTGGGTTCCCGCCGCCCGGCACACTTCGATCGCCGGCCGGGCAATCCGCGCGCAATGCCTGCGCGGGCGCGGGGCGTGTCGTCGTGCAGGCCGACAGGGCCACGGCAAGCCCTACGAGCAACAGCGTCAACAGCACGGCCCGACCCCGGTCTGGAATGATGAACATGGTCTGTCTCCTGTGGCAGCGATGCAGTGACCACAGGCTAAGGCGCGCAGACCGGCGGAAAATCAGGCCTGGCGCGGAATCACTGTTCGCGGCTGCCGAACAATTCCGATGACCGCCCTGACCGGCGTCACCCAGCGCGCCCGTCCACGCGCGGTTGCGTCAGGATGGGTCCATAGACCGCGACGAGGATCGCGAACGCGGCCGTCCACAGACCACCGGCGAGCAGCAGCACGACGGGGTACGACAACACACCCGTGTGCGGCAGCAGCACGCGGCACAACGCCGCCAGCGTCAGCAGGCCATAGGCCCACGCGATGGGCCGCGCGACCACCAGCGGGCGCCCCGTGTGACCGAGCGAAGCGCGCGTCATCACGGCCACGATCATCGTGGCGACAGCGCCGATGCCGAACGCATGCAGCCAGAACTGCGCGAACTCGGCGATGCCCCACAGCGCCAGCGCCTTGAGCACGAAACCGAGTGGCAGCCAGGCATAGGCCAGGTGCAGCACCCACAGGATCGGTTCACCCCCGACCCGCAGGCTGCGCCAGCCGGCGAGCCGCCAGGCGTGCAACAGTGCCGCCAGTAACGCGACCGATGCCAGACCCTGCGGCATGAGTCCCAGCACACCGGCAGCCGCATTGAGCAGCATCATGGCCGGCAGGGCGCGCTCGAGCCATGGAACGGAGCGCAAGGCGATGGTCTCGCCCTGACGCCGCAGCGCATTGCTCGTGAATGCCGGCACGATGCGGCCGCCGATGATCGTGATCAGCAACAGCAGGACATCGAGCGCGAAGCGCAGCATGCGATTCGCGAGCTCAGGCTGCCCGACGCTGACCGCGTAGAGGAACACCGCATCGCTGCCCCACAGCGCGGCCAGCACGACGAGCATGACCATGTTGCGGTTGCGCTCCCGCAGGATCGGCGGCGCGATCAGGGCCGCAAGCAACGGCAAGAAGGCCAAATCTGCCAGCACGGCCCAGAGCCACGGACCCTCCGGACCGGCCAGCAGCAGGGCGCGCGCCGCAACCCACATCAGCGCGAGCGCGACGAGCGGCCAGCCCGCGAATCCGCGGCTCGATGTCCAGCTCGGCACGGCGGTCAGCAGGAAGCCGGCGACCGCCGCACCGGCGAATCCGAACAGCATTTCGTGCGCGTGCCAGAGCATCGGCGGGGCGCTGCCCCAGAGTGCGAACTGGTGCCACTGCACCCACAGCCAGACGGGCACCACAAGCAGCGCACTGACGCCGCTGGCGAGGAACAGCGGGCGGAAGCCGTAAGAGAACACCGTCCAGGTCGCGGGGGATCGCATGCAGATCTCTCAGAAGTTGCCCGTGACCATGAACCAGAGCTTGCGGGTGTCTGTGCCGAAGCCGCGCGACTCGTAATCGGCGTACTTGCCGAGCAGCTCCCAGCGCTGGCCGATCTTGCGCACGATGGAGGCATCCCACTCGTTGCCGAAGTTCCGATTGACCGCCTCGGCGCGAAACTCGTGCCGGTGCAGCTGCAGCATGAAACCCGCCCAGTTCGCCTCGAGCATCACGTAGCGGTCATCGATGCCCTGTGGCGGCGTGACAAGGAACTTGTCAGCCCAGCCCTGGAAGGCGTGCAGCGTTGCCAGTGGCGTCTGGAAGCGCGCATCGCTGCGCACCGCATCGCCGTCGAGCAGTTCCTGCCCGAGGCGGATCGTGACCGGGCCGCGACCGAGGCCCAGTTCGAGCTGGCGGAAACCCGCCGAGTAGTCGGCAGGGTTGCCGCCATAGTCGCGTTGCGTCGCGAACGACAACGCCCACGGCAGCTTCCAGCCCCCGCCCAGTTCGGCGGTACCGGTCCAGAGCACGCCGGTCGTCGCGCTCGACGCCGTGGCGGCGGCATCGAAGTCGAGGCCGTACCAGAACGCGCTGAGTTCGCCGAACTTCGCGAGCTTGATACGCACATCGGCAATCAGCGTGTCGCCGCGATAATCCGCGAGCTGGCTGCCACTGCGCGGTCCGAACACGCGATTCACATTGGCGACCCAGCCGAGCGTCGCATCGACCTGTTTGGCGGGTCGCCACTGCAGGGTGATGCCATCGACGGTCTGTTCGTTCTGTCGCCAACCGACATTGCCGACGAACCGCTGGTTGTGCAGCGCGAGCCGCTGGCGCCCCAGCGCGAGGTCGTACTGCGGCCGGCGATACTCGAGCACCGCGCGGTTCAGTTCGGTATCGACCGGGTCCGCGACCACCGGACGCGCGGTCACGCCATTGACCGTGCTGTTGTAGGCCCGCTCGTCTGCCGCGCGAATGTCGTCCAGTTCGACGACGGCCTGCCAGCCCTGCCAGCCGGGGCTGGTCCAGGTCAGGCGCGTGCGCAGCGTCGTGGCCGTCGCCTGCTGCGCGAGCGCCGCCTCGTCGACCGCCTCGACCCGCAACCGCAACTGCACCTGCGCCTTGCCGAGATGGGTCTCGGCTGCCGGCGCGACACCACCCCATGCGCAGGTGAGTGCCATGCCAATGTGTACCATTCTGAATCGCGATCTCATAAGCATTCTCCCTGAGGACGCCTGCCCGGCAGCCCCCTACCATGCCGCCCATGAATCAACGACCCTGGTGCGTCACCGTGGCGCTCGCGGTTGCGCAGGCCATCGCGCACGGCACCGCGGTTGGACAACAGCGCGACGACGAACTCGAAACGGTGACCATCGTCGCCCGCGTGCCGCGCGCACTCGCAGCAACCGAAGCGAATGTCGCCGCCCTCCGCGCCGACCGCATCGAAGAGCGCCTCGCCGTCGACCTGCGTGACCTTGCACGCTACGAACCCAGCCTGTCGGTGCGCGGCGATGCAACCCGATTCGGCGACGATTCCATCTCGATCCGGGGCATCGGTGGCAACCGCATTCGCATCGAGACCGACGGCGTCCCCAGACCCAGCGCCTTTGCGGTCGGCAACTTCGCCAACGCCGGACGCGCGCTGTCCGAACTCGACTTCGTGCGCCAGATCGAGATCCTGCGCGGACCGGCGTCGGCCACCTACGGCAGTTCGGCGATCGGCGGCGTCATTGCATCGAGCACTCTCGACCCGGTTGATCTCGTCCGTGACGACGCGCGGATCGCGGCCCGGGTGCGCATGCTGTACGCCAGCGACGACCACGGCCTGACGGTCAGTGGAATCGCCGCGGGTCGCAGCGACCGCATCGAGTGGCTGGCGGGCGCGCGGCGACGCGATGCCGGTGAGCTGCAGAATTCCTGGACTGTGCTCGATGCGAACCCGCGCGCGGCGCGTGACTCGAGCTGGATCGGCAAGCTCGTGTTTCCGTCGCTCGGTGCGCCACTGCGCATCACGACGAGCGGCACGGAACGGCGCGCACGCACCGACGTCGATTCGCTGCTGCTGCAGCCTGGGCGATTCGCGAACACGATCTTCATGCGCGGCGACGACCGCAGCACCGAACGCTCCTTCGCCGTCGACCAGCGCTGGCTGGACCTCGGGCCGTTGGTGCAACTGGAATGGCGCCTGTTCCACGAGGCGACGGAGGTGCTGCAACTGACCGCCGAAGAGCGGCGCGCAGCCCCGCCGCGCTCGCCCGCGGTGCGGCTGCAGCGCAGCTTCGCCTATGAGGCCAGCGTCACCGGCGGGAAGCTCACGGGCGCAGTCGACGCAAACACCGCCGCCTGGACGCACCGCATCAGCTTCGGATTCGACCTCTCGCAGCAGGACGTCTCGGAGCTGCGTGACGGACTGCAAACCACGCTGCCGAGCCTTGCGACGACCCGCACCATCCTCGGTGAAGCGTTCCCGCTGCGGGATTTTCCCGACAGCCGCATCGTCGAAGCCGGCGCCTTCGTCTTCGATGAAATCCGCTACCGCGATTCGCGATGGTCGGTGAGTCCTGCCCTGCGCTTCGACCACTACCGCCTGACGCCGCGGGTCGACGCGCTGTACCGGGAAGACAACCCTACCCAGACGCCGGTCGGCGTCAGCGAACAGTCGCTGTCGCCGCGCCTCGGCGTCGCCTGGCAACTGGCTCCGGGCCACACCGCCTTCGGCCAGTACACGTATGGGTTTCGCGCGCCACCCTTCGAAGACGTCAACATCGGCCTCGACATTCCGTTGTTCCAGACCCGGGCGATACCCAACCCGCAGCTCGAACCCGAGAGCAGCCAGCACTTCGAGCTGGGCCTGCGTTCGGGCACCGCCCGGCTGGCCGGCACCGCGAGCATCTATCTCGCGCAGTACCGCAACTTCATCGAATCGAAGGTGAACCTCGGTCGGGACCCAGCCAGTGGCTACACGCTGTTCCAGTCGCAGAACCGGGCCCGAGCCCGCATCGCAGGCGCCGAACTTGCTGCGCGGGTCGCCATCGGATCCGAAGCGGCGCTGGATGCGGCGCACTGGGTCGCGCATGTCTCGGCGTCGTGGTCGCGTGGCGAGGACCAGCGCACCAACCTGCCGCTGAACAGCATCGATCCTGCGCGCGCGACGCTCGGCCTGCAGTACCGCGGCGCAGCGGGCCGCCTGCAACTCGAGGGCGTCCTCAATGTCGTGGCCGCGCAGGACCGGGTCGACGAGTCGTCGGGGCCGCTCGCGCGCGCCGGCGGTCACGCGACCCTGGACCTGCTGGCGGGCTGGAAACTGACTGACGCTGTTCATCTGCGTGCCGCGTTGTTCAATGCACTCGACCGTCGCCACGTGGAGTGGGCCGATGTGCGTGGCCTGGCGGCCAGCGATCCGTCGCTGGATCTGTACACCCGGCCGGGCCGCAGCGTGACAGTGGGCGTCACGCTGCAGCTCGACTGAGCACGGGTCAGTACACGTCCTTGGTGGTGTTGAAGACGTTGAACTTTCCGGTCGGCGTCACCAGGCGCTTGTCCTTGATGACCGCCTTGAGCTGCAGCGTGCGGTCATCGACGACGACAATCGCCGACTCTTCGTCCTTGCCGCTCCAGACCGAGAACCAGACCTCGTCACCGTTCTTGTTGAACTCGGGCTGCACGATGCGCTTCGGTCCCTTTCCGAGCTGCGCCCATTCCGCGATTGGCAGCACCTTGTAGCCAGCATCGAGATCCGTCGTGTCGAACACGGCGACGGACTGGCTGATCTTCTCGTCCGGGTTGAACGTGGTGTCGACGTACAGGTGCTTCGACTTCGGATGCGTCTTGACGAACAGCGACCCGCCGCCCTGGCCCTTCAGGGTGCGGACGACTTTCCAGGCATGCTCGGGGTTGTCTTCCGGATCAGTCGCAACGACCGTGACGTTCTCGTTGCCCAGCGCGCTGGTGACCCAGACCGGACCGTACTTCGGGTCGCGGAAGTTCGCGCCGCGACCCGGGTGCGGAATCTTCTCGACATCGATCAGCGCCGCAAGCTTGCGCTCGCGCGAGTCGACCACTGCGATCTTGTTCGACTGGTTCGCGGCCGTCAGGAAGTAGCGCTTCGTGATATCCCAGCCACCGTCATGCAGGAAGCGCGCGGCGCCGATCTCGGTAACCTGCAGGTTGTCGATGTCCTTGTAGTTGACGAGCATGATCTTGCCCGTCTCCTTGATGTTGACAATCCACTCGGGGTGCTCGTGCGAGCCGACGATCGCGGCGACGCGCGGCTCCGGGTGGTATTCCTGCGTGTCGACGGTCATGCCGCGGGTCGAGAAGATCTTCTTCGGGTCGAGCGTCTCGCCATCCATGATCACGAACTGCGGGGGCCAGTACGAACCGGCGATCGCGAGCTTGTCCTCGTAACCCTTGAACTTCGAAGTTTCGACCGAGCGCGCCTCGAGGCCCACCTTGATCTCCTCGACCTTGTCGGGCACCGGCAGCCACAGATCGATCAGGTCGATGCGCGCATCGCGACCGATCGTGTAGACGTAGCGGCCCGAGTGCGAGATGCGGGAAATGTGCACCGCATAACCCGTCTTGATGATGTTGATGATTTTTTTCGATTCGCCGTCGATCAGCGCGATCTCGCCCGAGTCGCGCAGCGTCACCACGAACAGGTTGTCCGTGTCCAAGTCGTTCATCTTCTTCGTCGGACGGTTGCCAGGCGCGACGAAGGTCTTGCGCGACTCCTGCATTTCCTTCATGCCGAACTCGGGTGGCATTGGTGGCTCGTGCTGCACGTAGCGGGCCATGATGTCGACCTGCTCGTCGGTCATGTCACCCGAGGTGCCCCAATTGGGCATGCCAGCCGGCGAGCCGTACTTGATGAAGACCTTGAGGTAATCGGTGCCGCGCTTTTGGGTGATATCGGTGGTCAGCGGCTTGCCGGTGGCGCCTTTGCGCAGGACGCCGTGGCAGCCTGCGCAGCGCTCGAAGTAGATCTGCTTGGCCACCGCGAACTCCCGCTCGCTCATCGGCGGCGCGCCCGGACTCACGACCGTCTTCGCTTCGGCCGCCGGCACGGTGGACGGTGCACCTTGGTACTTGAGCTGTGCGCGGGTCGTGCCGGGGTGTTCGGTCGCCGAGCCAGCTTTCTGCGGCGGCGCCTTCCCTGCGCGCACGGCCCGCACGTCCGTTGCACTGACCAGCCAGCCCTTGTTGCCCCAGGCATTGCTGACATACGACAGCACGTTCGCGATCTCGACGTCGCTGAGCTGCGGCATCGGCGGCATGACCGAGTCGTACTTGACGTTATTGACCGTGATCGGGCCGGTTTTGCCGTGCACGACGGTCGCGATGGCGCGCGTCTTGTCCTTCAGCAGGTAGTCGGATTGCGCCAGCGGCGGGAACGCACCGGGCAGGCCCTTGCCGTTCGGCTGATGGCAGGCCGAGCACGCGGCCTTGTAGACCTTCTCGCCTTCGGCGAGTTGCGCCGCCGACGGCGCCTTCGGCGCTGCCTCCGCAGCGTGGACTTGGGCCACGGATGCGCCTGGCAGCAGCAGGGCCGCGAGCGCCCAAATGATGGTCGTATGCTCGTTCACGAGAAAGCTCCCTGCGCAGCATCCGCGCGTTAACCTATATTTGTGATTCCAGTTTATGCCTAAGGGACGAATCAGCCCTCAGGACTGACCGAAGGGTGCTACGCGGAACTACTTAGGAAGGGTTGGCGCCGGCAACGCGCTTGAGCGCAGGACTTTTTCCGGCGAGATCCGCCAGCGTGTATTGATGCAGCTCCTCGAGGAACGCGCGCAGGGCGCGCCCCAGCGCACGCTCGACGCCGCAGCCACCCGTGAGTGCGCAGCTATTTTTAGTTCCAAAGCACTCGACGACCGCAAAGTCATGCTCGAGGCGCTCGACGATCTGGCGCAGCGTCAGCTTCTCAGGGTCGGCCGCGAGGCGCATGCCGCCGCCGCGACCGCGCACTGTCTCGACCCAGCCAGTGTGGGCCAGCGTGTTGGCGACCTTCATCAAATGGGTCTCGGAGATGCGGAAGGCGCTTGAGACTTCCGCAATGGTAACGAGCTCATCGCGCCGAGCAGCCAGCACCAGCAGTACCCGCAATGCGTAATCAGTGAACAGAGTCAGTCGCATGAAACCCTCGATTGAATGATCAGGGAAACCGGGATTCTCCGGGTCCGCACTTGTGCGTACTCCCGGAACAGCGTCCGTCCAATAAGATACATCTGCAATCTATCTTTTGGGAGGGCTACGGCCGTGACCGATATCCGCAAACTCTGGACGCTGCTGACGGTACTGCTCGTCTCGGCGTTCGGCGTGCTGCTCTGGATGGGCAGCGAAATCTACCGACAGGCACCGCCGGTGCCCGCCGCGTTCAAGTCCGACCTCGGCGACACCCTGTACACGCGTGACGACATCCAGACCGGCCGTGAGGTGTGGCAGTCGATCGGCGGCATGCAGCTCGGTTCGATATGGGGCCATGGCGCCTATGTGGCGCCGGACTGGAGCGCCGACTGGCTGCATCGCGAGGCCGTTGCGCTGCTGGACATCTGGGCTCGGCGCGACTTCGCCAAGCCCTACGCCGAACTCGACAGCGCGGACCAGGCCCGTCTCGAGCAGCGACTGCGCGCCGAGGTCCGTCGCAATACCTACACCGCGGCGACCGATACCGTCGCACTGAGTCCCGACCGGATTGCGGCAGCGCGCGCCGTGGCGCAGCACTATGCGGCGCTGTTCGGCACAGACCCCGCGATGCGCGAGCTGCGCGAAAACTATGCGATGAAGGAAGGCACGATCCTCGATGCCGGGCGGCGCGCGAAGTTCGCGGCCTTCATACACTGGACCGCGTGGGCCGCCGTCACGGAGCGGCCTGGCGCGGACATCACCTACACCAGCAACTGGCCGTCGGACCCGCTGGTCGGGAATGTGCCGACGTCCGGCATCTTCCTCTGGACCGTGTTCAGCATACTGTTCCTGATCGCCGGCGTCGGCGCATTGGTCTGGTACCACGCCGCGCATGACGGCAAGGATGAGGCCGCCGTGCCGCCCGCCCGCGACCCGCTCGCCGGCCTCGTGATCACGCCGTCGATGCGCGCCACGGCGAAGTACTTCTGGATCGTCGCCGCGCTGTTCCTCGTGCAGATCGTGCTAGGTGCCGTCACGGCCCACTACCAGGTCGAAGGCCAGGACCTGTACGGCTTCGCCATTTCCGACTACCTGCCGTATTCGCTGACCCGCTCGTGGCACACGCAGCTCGGCGTGCTGTGGATCGCGACTGCGTGGCTCGGCACGGGCCTGTTCATCGGACCGGCCATCAGCGGCCATGAGCCCAGGTTCCAGTGCATCGGCGTCAACTTCCTGTTCGTCTGCCTGCTGATCATCGTCATCGGCGCCTTCGCCGGGCAGTGGTTCGCGGTCATGCAGCAGATGGGCCTCGCCGAGAACTTCTGGTTCGGCCACCAGGGGTGGGAGTACGTCGATATCGGCCGGTTCTGGCAGGCCTTCCTGTTCGTCGGCCTGCTCGTCTGGCTTACGCTGGTCGGGCGCGCACTGTGGCCCGCGATGCGTCGCAAGGACGAGCAGCGCTCGATCGTCTCGCTGCTGTTCATGTCGACCGTCGCGATCGGCCTGTTCTATGGCGCGGGCCTGATGTGGGGCCGCCACACGCACATATCGATGGTCGAATACTGGCGCTGGTGGGTCGTGCACCTGTGGGTCGAGGGCTTCTTCGAAGTCTTCGCGACCGCCGTGATCGCCTTCCTGATGACCAAGCTGGGCCTTCTGCGTGGACGCACCGCGACCGCAGCCGTGCTGTTCGCCACGGTGGTCTTCCTCGGCGGTGGCGTGCTTGGCACCGCGCACCACTGGTACTGGGCCGGCACGCCGACCGCGGTGATCGCCATCGGCGCGTCGTTTTCGGCACTCGAAGTCGTGCCGCTCGCACTGGTCGGCTTCGAGGCCTTCCAGACCTGGCGACAGAGCCAGGCAACGCCGTGGATGGCGCGCTATCGCTGGCCGATCCTGTTCTTCACGGCCGTTGCGTTCTGGAATCTGGTCGGTGCCGGCTTGTTCGGGTTCCTGATCAATCCGCCGCTTGCGCTGTACTACATGCAGGACTGAACCTGACGCCGCTGCATGGGCACACCGCGCTGTTCGGCGTCTACGGCATGCTCGGCATCGGCCTGATGCTGTTCACGCTGCGACTGATGAAACCCGATGCCGTCTGGAGCGACGCACTGCTCGGTCGCGGTTTCGCGGCACTGAACATCGGCCTGATGCTGATGGCGCTGCTGTGCCTGCTGCCCATGGGCGTGCTGCAAGTCGCTGCGGCAATCGATCACGGCTACTGGTACGCGCGCTCGGCGGAGTTCATGCAGAAGCCCATCATCGAGACGCTCGTCTGGCTGCGCGTGCCCGGCGACGTGATCTTCTCGATCGGCGCGCTGTGCATCGCATGGTTCGTCGCGCGACTGTGGATCGCGCCGCGCGGGCAGCAGCCCGAGTCACTGCCGAAACCACCCGAGGAGGCCAAGGACAGCGTCGAAGCCCGGGCCTGATTCCCTCCCTTGCCAGGTCCGGGACGGGCGCGCGGTTACGCCGCGCGCCCGTTCTTCATGAAGCGACGCCAACGAGCCAACGCCTCTCATGATCGAGTTCTACCCAGATGTCCGGCTGGCCCACATCGCGCTCGCGATCGCAACGGGCGCGTTGTTCACGCTTCGCGGACTGCTCGTGCAGACGGGGCATGCCGCGCTCGCGAATCACGTCGTTGTCCGCTACCTCAGCTACACGATCGACACCGCACTGCTGACCGCGGCGCTGATGTTGCTGACGATGCTGCGCCTGTCACCCTGGACACGCCGTGGCTGGCGGTGAAAATTGCGCTGCTGGTCGCTTATGTCGTGCTCGGTTCGCTGGCACTGAAGCGTGCACCGACAGCAGCATCCCGCCGTGCCTGCTTCGTGGGCGCGCTGGTCGCTTATGGGTTGATGATCGGCATCGCCCGCTCACACGACCCCAGGGGCTGGTTGCTCTGGCTGGGCAGTTGAAACAAATCGCGGCATCATCCGGTCTGAGTGGATACCCCGCGGCGCTGCCGCCGCACCGCAAGGATGCCGTCATGAAAGTCGTGTCTGCCCTGTTGCTCGGATTGCTGGGCCTGCTTGCTTCGGGCCTGCTCCCGGCCCAGTCCGCCGCTCCCGCCGCGCAGCGCTCGGCGGTGTTCGCCGGCGGCTGTTTCTGGTGCATGGAAGGCCCGTTCGAGAAGCTGGTCGGCGTCAGCGACGTCGTGTCCGGGTTCTCCGGTGGTCGCACCGCGAACCCGAGCTACGAGCAGGTCACGGCAGGCGGCACAGGCCACGCAGAAGTGGTACGAGTCAGCTACGATCCGAAGAAGGTCAGCTACGCGACGCTGCTCGAGATCTACTGGCGCAACGTCGATCCGTTCGATGGCGGCGGCCAGTTCTGCGATCGCGGCCCGAGCTACCGCCCGGAGATCTTCGTCGCCAACGACGAAGAGCGGCGCCTCGCGGAACAGAGCAAGGCGGCGCTCGAGAAGCGCTTTGGCAAGACGCTGGCGGTGCGCATCACGAAGGCCGCACCCTTCTATGCGGCCGAGGGCTATCACCAGGATTACTACCTGCGCAATCCGCTGCGCTACAAGTACTACCGCAGCAGCTGCGGGCGAGACAACCGGCTCGACAAGGTCTGGGGCGCAGAGGCTCGTGGTGACAATGTCCCGGCGGCGCGACGCGCTTCGCCGGGCAGCAGTGAGGAGTCGATTGTGAACCGACGCAAGTGGTTGCAGACTGTCGCCGGCGTCGCGGCCGGCGGCGCGGTGGCAGGGAACCTGAGCATGAAAGCCGACGCTGGAACATTCCCGATCCGCAAGACCGAGGACGAGTGGCGCGCGCAACTGACGCCGGAGCAGTTCCGCGTGCTGCGTGAGCATGGCACCGAGCGCGCCGGTACGAGCCCTCTCAACAATGAAAAGCGCAGCGGCGTATTCCACTGTGCCGGCTGCGAGCAGGCGCTGTTCACGTCCGACACCAAGTACGAGAGCGGCACCGGCTGGCCCAGCTTCTTCCGGCCGCTGCCCGGCGCGGTGGGCACGAAGACCGACCGCAGCTTCTTCATGACGCGCACCGAGGTGCACTGCAGCCGCTGCGGCGGCCATCTCGGCCATGTGTTCGACGACGGCCCGGCACCCACCGGCCTGCGTTACTGCATGAACGGCGTCGCGCTGACGTTCGTGCCGTCGAAAGGCTGACGCCACTGCACCGATCAGGGATCGCCTGACTCGGTTTCCGGCGACAGCACAAGTACCCATGGTGTTGCGGCGGCCTCCCGCGTAAAACGAACCCGTAGCCTGCTCCAGGAGGGCGGTGGTTCGTGTCACTCGGGTCGCGCACGTCAATAGCCATCGTCGCGCTCGGCAGCTTCGCCACGATGTGGGTGGCGTTCCAGTTCCGGGCCTATGACACGCACTCGCCCTTTGCGTGGGTGCCGATGGGCGTCTACGCGGCGCTGCTCGTCACGCAGGGTTCGAGGTTCTGGCCCGCGCTGGCTGCCGGCGCGATCGCCGCCGCCGTCGTCGACGGGCGACCACTGCTGATGATCCTGCCAGGCACGGCCACCGCAGTACTGGCTCCGTGGCTGCTGGCGCGCTATTTCGAGTTTCGCCAGCTCGACCGCGACCTCGGCCGCAGCCGCGACGTCCTGCGGTTCGCGGGCGTGACCCTGTTGGTGTCGGCGATACCACCGACCCTCGTCACGGCGCTGATGCTCCCCACGCATTCCGGCGTCGCTGACGTGCTGCGACCCTGGGTCAACTGGTGGCTGTGCTCGACCATCGGCATCGCGCTGCTCGTGCCGATGGCGCTGGGCCTGACGCGTGGCGCCTGGCGCTCGCTGTCGCAGCAGCCGTGGCTCGCTTTGGCGCTGCTGGCGCTTGCGGTCGTGTTCATCATGGCCGCGTACCAAGTGCCGGCGCCGGTACGCAGGCAATGGCTGGCGCCGGCGGCCATCGTCATCACCGTCATCAGCGCGATCAGGCTGGGCACGACCGTCACCGCGATCATTGCCACCATCATGACCGTGGGTTTCGGATTCGCCGTGCTGCCGCCCGATGGCGCGAACCTCGAACTCGCCGACGTCGGCAACGTCTGGGCCTTCGGCATCGCCCTGACGGCGATGACACTGACCATCCATGTGCTGCTCGCGCAGCGGCAGGAGGCCCAACAGAACTTGCGTGCGGCGGAGTTCGCACACCGCATGGAGGTTCTGGACGCCGCACGCGCCGAGCAGGAGCGCCTGGGCCGGGAGATGCACGATGCGCTCGGCCAGGAACTGACCGCCGTGTCGCTACTGGCGCATTCGCTGCTGCGCAGGCTCGACGCCCAACGGCCCGACATCATCGACGATGCGCGCAGCCTGGTCGAAACGGCAGACCAGGCGCACCGCACGGCGCGGGACATCGCGCGTGGCATGGCGCCGCGCTTCACCGACGGCGACGACATCGGTCCGGCGCTGCGCGCGCTCGGCGAGCGGATCGGCCGCACGTCCCGGGTTGCCATCGAGGTCGACATCGATCCCGGCCCGACGCTGCAGCGGCACGTCGCCGAAACGCTTTATCGCATCGCGCAGGAAGCGCTGAGCAACGCGCTCAATCACGCCAAGGCCACGCGTATCGACCTGAGACTGCGTCGCGACGGCGACCAGTGCCGCCTCGAGATCGCCGACAATGGCCGCGGTTTCGACCAGACGGCAGTCGCGGCCGGTCACGGACTCGGCCTGCGCACGATGCGTTACCGTTGCGAACTCGCGGGCGGCAACCTCCGGATAGATTCGTCGCCGCAGGCGGGCACGCGCATCACGGCTGCGCTGCCGCTGGGATTGCACGCAGGACCCGGATCGCCCGCGGACGCCAGCCAGCCCGAAGCGCCCGAGCGCCTGCCGACGCCGTCGCCCGGTTGATCCTGGTCGACGGCAGCGGGACCCGCTGCGGCGATGCTGGTCGCCGCACGGCCGGTGCGCCATCATCGCAGCCATGCCTGAACTGACCGCCCTCGAACCCTGGCTGCGCCTCGCCGTGTTCGCGACCGTGCTCGCGGCGATGGCCGCCTGGGAGATGCTCGCGCCACGCCGCGTGCAGATCTACCCGCGCGCCTGGCGCTGGGCCAACAACCTCGCCATCGTCGTTGTCAACACGATGCTGCTGCGGGCGCTGTTCCCGGTCGCGGCCGTCGGCGCCGCGCTGCTCGCGGCCGAAGCGGGCTGGGGGCTGTTCAACCAGGTGGGACTCGGCCTCGCATGGTCGATCCCGCTGACCATCCTGTGCCTCGACTTCGCGATCTGGGCGCAGCATGTGCTGTTCCATCGCGTGCCGGTGCTGTGGCGATTGCATCGGATGCACCACGCGGACCCGGAGATCGATGCATCGACGGGCCTGCGTTTCCATCCGCTCGAAATCGTGCTGTCGATGCTGGTCAAGATCGCGCTGGTGGTGGCGCTGGGTGCGCCGGCCGTTGCCGTGCTGGCGTTCGAAATCCTGCTGAACGCCACCGCGCTGTTCAGTCATTCGAACCTGCGGTTGCCGCCGAAACTCGATGCGGCGCTGCGCTGGGTCATCGTGACCCCCGACATGCATCGCGTGCACCATTCGTGGCATCCGCAGGAAACCGACAGCAATTTCGGTTTCAACCTGACCTGGTGGGATCGGCTGTTCGGCACCTACATCGAGCAGCCGCGCGATGGTCACGAACGCATGGTCATCGGCCTGCGCGAGTTCCGCGATCCGGCTGACCTGCGGCTCGACCGCATGCTCGTACAACCGTTCAGGGAGTGAACCATGCAACGACGTGAACTGCTGACCTCGACGCTGGCGCTGGGCGTGACGGCCGCGCTCAGTGGTTGCGCCTCGGCCCCAGCCGGCACGACCAGCGGACTGCTACGCCGCGCGATCCCATCGAGCGGCGAACGCCTGCCCATCATCGGCGTCGGCACCAACAACTACAGCCCGACGACGCCGGAGGAGCGCGCCGCACGCCGCGCCGTGCTCGCGCGCCTGACGGCCGCGGGCGCGAGCCTGATCGACACGGCGCCGGCGTATCGCGAATCCGAGAGCACCATCGGCGAGCTGCTCGCCGAGATCGGCAATCGCAAGTCGGTCTTCCTCGCGACCAAGGTCACCGCGCAGAGCGGCGAGCGCGCCGAGGGCATCGCGATGCTCGCGGAGTCGCAGCGCCGGCTGCGCAGCGAGGTACTCGATCTGGTGCAGGTCCACAACCTGATGGGTGCGCGCGTGATGCTGCCCGTTTTGGGCGACTGGCAGGCGCAGCGGCGCATCCGTTACACCGGCATCACGACGTCGTCGGCGAGCCAGTACGCCGAGATGCTCGACCTGATGCGCGGCGAGCGGATGGATTTCATCCAGGTCGACTACTCGATCGCGAACCGCGCCGCGGCGCGCGAGATCCTGCCGCTCGCCGCAGAGCGCCGGATCGGCGTGCTGATCAACATGCCCTTCGGCGGCCGGCGCGGCGGCAACCTGTTCCCGCGTGTCCGCGATCGCGCGCTGCCCGAATGGGCCACGGAATTCGATGCGACGAGCTGGAGCCAGTTCTTCCTGAAATACGTGGTCTCGCATCCGGCGGTCACGGCGGCGATCCCGGGCACGACCAAGGTCGAGAATCTCGACGACAACCTCGGCGCCGCGCGCGGGCGACTGCCGGACGCGGCGCAGCGCGCGCGCATGGAAGCCTGGTGGGATAAGAACTTCAGCACGGGCTGAGTGCAGCAGGCGGGAGCGGCGTGGACCGCCCCCGCCCGCGTCATCACTGCGTCAGTTGCGGCCTTTCAGCATGATCGTCCGGCCACCGGTCGCCTTGTCGATCTGCGTCAGGTGCGACGACCAGTTCGCCGCATACAGAGCGTCGCCATCGACGTACAGCCGCGACCAGGCCTCGTAGGGCAGCGGCAGGTTGGTCGTGTCCGGGCCCGTCGGGCTGGAGATCAGCGTGCGCGCGCCCGACTGTGCGTCGAGCCGGAAGATGCCCAGCGTCGAATCGCTCGCCCAGATGCCGCCGTTAGCATCGACCGCAACCCCGACGACTTCGCCAAACGCCGGACCCGACGACGTCGGACCCGAGAATACGCTGCTCGCGCCGCTGCCTGTATCGATCGCGATCAGGTGGTCCTGCTGGTAGCCCGCCAGCAGCAGCCGGTTGTTGCGTCGGTCCAGTGACATCTGCGTGCTCTGGTCGAACTCGTTGCCGGTCGGCGCCGCAAGCAACTGCCGATCGCCGTCGCTGATCCGGATCCGGTAGACGCCGCTGCGGGTCAGCAGGTAGACATTGCCCGCCTCGCGATCGAGCGCGATGCCGCGCGGGAAGGCCGTATAGGGGCCGCCCGCCGCAGTCGCGCCATCGCTGATGATGCTGACCGCGCCCGTGGCCAGGTCGACCCGGGTCAGTGTCGCCACGGTTGCCGACAGCCCCGGGTCGAAGTCGTACTCGGCGACGTAGGCGACGTTCGCGGTCGCATCGATGACCGCATGCTCGGTCGACACGGCGCGCGAGCCGGTCACATCCGCGCCGGCGACGCGCTGCATCTGGTTGCTGCCGTTGATGCGGAACAACTGGCCATCTCTTTCCCAGTCGAACACGTGCAGCGCGCCGCCGGCCGGGATCGTCTCCGCGGCATACGGCGAACGACCCTGCAGCTCGGGGAACGCGTTGCTGGCGAGGCGCCGGCGCGCCAGCGTGCCGGTGTGCACGGCGAGCGCGTTATCGATCTGGTTGTCGATCGAGATCAGTTCGTCGCCCGCGAGCATCAGGCTGCGCAGGTCGCCATGACGCAGGTCATCGTCGAGCACGCCAAACACCGCCGAATTGCTGGTCAGCAGCGTTCTCACGCCGGTCTGCAGGTCGACACCGAGGACACCACCGCGGACGTAATCGTAGATCCATGCCACGCCGTCGGCCGCATCGACCGCGAGGGCCAACGGAAACTCGATGGCCGGGCCGGACTGCTGGCCGGTCTGCGAAATCAACGTGCGCGCGCCGGTCGCAATGTCGACCGCGAACAGCGAATCGGTGACGCGATCGATGACCAGCAGGCGATTGCCGTTTGCGTCCAGAGCCATGTCGGTCGGTTGCTGGAAGTTCTGCAGCGCCGTCGTCGGCGTCGTGTTGCTCGACAACACGCTGCGGTTGCCTGTGTTCGGATCCACGGTGAAGATGCCGTGGTCGAAATCAAGCACGTAGAGGACCTGGCCGCCGGGGCCGAGCACCAGGTCGCTCGGGTTCTGCAGGGCCGGGCCGGCACCTCGCGCCGAGTCACTGACGACCGACCACGCTGCGTCGGAAAGATCGAACTGCCATACGCCGATCGTGGATGAATCGTCCGGCGCCTGGTAGCGGACGCCCAGCAGGATGCGGTCGTTTGCGAGGTCGAGCGCGAGGTCCACGGGATGATTGGTGGAGTTGTTGCGGAAAGCCGTGATGTCGGCGATGTGGCTGACGATCCCGGTGTCGGGATCGAGCCGCCCGATCGCGTTCGCTTCGGTGTCGACGAAGTACAGCAGCCCCGTCGCCGCGTCGCGCTCGGCACCGAAAGGGTTCAGGATCCGTTCGCTGCGCACGACATCGACGCGCGCCAGATCAGCGCCCTGGTTGCCCGCCTGGTCGCGCGCACTGACGCGCAGCGTCGTCGAACCATATGGCACGGGCACCTCGGCGCTCCAGGTCGCGAAGCCGTCGGTGGACACGGCCGCCGTGCCGTTGATCGTGACTTCGACGATGCTGCCATCATCAGATGCGGTGCCGGCGATGCGAATCCGGTCACCGTCCGTCAGCGCCGTGCGCGACGGGAACGTGATCGACGCGCTGGGTGCCGTGGTGTCCGGCGGCGGCCCGTCCGAGCCGCAGGCAGCCAGCAAGGATGCGCCGGCGGCCAGGAGCAGTGATCTGCGAAGCATGAAGGTGTCCTCTGTGTCTGATCCCGGATGGGATGACGGCGAGGATTCCGGGCGCGCGGCGCGCGGCCCATCCCGAACTGTCGGGATTACGTCCAAAACATGAAACGCGCACGCGAACCGCGCGCGACAGTGCTCAGTCGCGCACGTCCAGCAAGCCGGAGCGCAGCGCGCGGAACACCGCCGCGCTGCGCGACTTGACGGCCAGCTTGCGGTAGATGGCCTTCAGGTGATCGGAGACGGTATGCCGGGAGATGGAGATCTCGTCGGCGACTTCGCGATAGCTGAGCCCGCGTGCGAGACAGTCCAGGATCTCGAGCTCGCGCTTCGTCAGCCGGTAGTCCGGCCGACCGGTGGTTCGCGCCGGAGCACGAATGCGATCCAGCAAGTGGCGTGCGATCGTCGCGTTCAACGGTGCCTCGCCCCGGTGCACGGCGAGGATCGCCTCCACGACATCATCGGCATCCTTCAGGATGTATCCCTGGGCGCCGGCCTCCAGCGCCGGGATCACGCTCGCCTCGTCACCGAAGGCCGTCAGCACGAGCGCGCGCCCGGCATCCGCAGCGGCGATCCGCCTGATCAGGTCGGTGCCGTCGCCGTCGGGCAATCGCAGGTCGACCAGCGCGACGTCGAACTCGGCGGCGAGCAATGGCGCAGCGGCGGCAACGCTGTCGGCGGCGCCGACGCATTGCAGCTGTTCGCTGCATGCGAACTGGCGCAACAGCGCGTCACGCGTGCGTGCATCGTCTTCGATCAGGATCAGGCGCAGCCATGGCGCATCAGCCGGTGTTCGCTTGCCCTCGTTCACCCTACTATGATGCCCGGATTGTGAGCGTGATGTCTCCGAGCCCGACCCCCGAATTCTCGGGAGTCGCTGATCAATCGCGCGGCGGCGCGCTGCGCGCACTCGCCACGGCGCTGCTGCTGAGCCAGTTGTGCTTCTGGATAGGCCTCGGTGCGGCCGAATACCTTGCCAAGCCCCGTGGCGCGCTGCCGCAGCGCGAAGCCTTGCTGCAACTGGCGGAGCCCGATGGCAGTTTTGCGGCGGAAGGCAGCCTGATTCCGGTCCCGCTGCAAGTCGAACCCGGCTACGCCTATCGCGATGCGGAGCGGCGTCCGGGAGGCCGATTCCTGCACTACTTCGATGTCGACGATCCTGCGGCCGAACTCGCGCTGTTCCTCGGCTACACGCGTCGCATCGAGGAAGTGCGCCTGAACGGCCAGATCCTCAAGGCGCAGACGAGTGCGGAATCCTGGGCCGTCATGGGCGGCTTCCAGCCCGCCACCTTCCTCTTGCCGCCGGAGTTCCTCCGCTCTGGCCGCAACGAGCTCGCGATCAAGGTGTCGGGACGATCGCT
The DNA here is from genome assembly GCA_041395605.1 of Steroidobacteraceae bacterium. Classification (GTDB taxonomy): domain Bacteria; phylum Pseudomonadota; class Gammaproteobacteria; order Steroidobacterales; family Steroidobacteraceae; genus UBA964. The sequence goes on along the minus strand of JAWLAD010000001.1, from coordinate 134,741 downwards.
GAAGATCCTGCCCGTCTTCTATCTGGCCGACGCGGGCAAGGTCATCAGTGCGCATCGCTGGGCACGGCTGTTCTCGGTGGATCTCGTCGTCGCGTCCATTGGCATCATGCTGTTCGTCGTGCTGCTGCTGCTGACGACGGACTGGCCCGCCGGCGACCGGCAGCGTGTCAACGCGCTGGCGGTACTGCTGCTCGCCTGGACGCTGCGCAACCTGTCGATCCTCGATATCGATGACGGTCTGCCGGATTCAGTGCGACTGCTGTTCTCGCTGCTGGTGACCTACGGCTTCCTGGCTGCGTTGCTTGCGTTCGTGTTTGCCTGGGCGGGCCACGCGACCCTGGGCCGCCGGCTCGCGCTGGGCGTGCTGGCGGTGGCGACCGCGATTGCAGTCATTGCGAACCTGGGTGGCACGCGTCTGCTGTTCGCCTGGGGACAGGATCTGGAAACGCTGCTGACACAGCTGATCGCGATCACAGGTGCCGTGCTGCTGCTGCGCCGGCATGCCACGCACCCGCAAGGCACGCTCGGCGAGACCGTGTTGTTCCTGATCTGCCTGACCGCCGTGATGGTCGACGATCTCGACAATCGCCTGCACTGGCAGATACCCGGGTTCGACTGGCTACCACTGACCTTCTACGCGGCCCCGATGTGCGGCATCCTGCTTGCGCTGGGCATGAACGCGAACCTCGCAGCCCAGACCGCGCGCTCGCGGCGTCTGGCGCTGGCCCGCAACGAGGAGCTGCAGCGTGAACTTGCCGAGCGCGAGCGCGAGATCGCTGCCGCCTATGCCGCGCGCCAGGCGCTCGAGCGCGACGCGGCCTTGTCGGCCGAGCGGCAACGCCTGGTGCGGGACATGCATGACGGCGTCGGCGGACAACTCGTCTCGCTGCTGCTCGCGACGCGCAACAACAGCCTGACCCGCGGGCAGCTCATCGACGCGCTGCAGACGACGGTCGAAGACCTGCGCCTGATCGTGCAATCGCTGGACTCCGCCGGCGACAGCCTCGAGGAGGCGCTGGCCAGATTCCGCGAACGCGCCACGCCCCGGATCGAAGCCGCCGGCATCGAAGTCCAGTGGCGAATCGACGCCCAGGCGAGGACGCTCGGCTTCGGCCCGACCGCGATACTGCAGATCTACCGTGCGCTGCAGGAGATGTGCACCAACGTGCTGCGGCATGCCGCCGCGCGCCGCATCGAGATCGGCCTGCGAGTCACCGGAGTCGAAGGCGAGCAGGTCACCTTGAGCGTCGCGGATGATGGCGTTGGCGTGTCGCCCAACGCCCGCATGTCGGGCCAGGGTCTGCGCAGTCTCCACGACCGCGCCGCGCAACTCGGTGGCGGGCTGACGATCGGCGCCGGACTGGAAGGGCGCGGCACGTGCTTCGAGCTCACGATCCCGATACCCGCGCGTTGACGCAGGCGTGCCGGGACTCAGCCTTGCGCAGCACCCAGGCAGTCCCGCAAGGAGCTGCGCTGCCGCCCGTTCGCGTCGAAATTACCGGGCGCGAGCCAGCGCTGATAGCCGGGCCGGAGCTGCCGCCAGTCGCCATCCGTCATCGCGAACCAGGCGGTATCGCGGTTGCCGCCCTTGTGCACCATGTGCTGGCGGAAGATGCCCTCGAACTGGAAGCCAAACCGCAGCGCCGCACGTCGTGAAGGTTCGTTGCGGCTGTTGCACTTCCACTCGAAGCGCCGGTAGCCGAGGTCATCGAACACGTGGCGCGCCGCGAGGAACAGCGCCTCGGTCGCGACGCGCGTGCGAACCATCCGCGGCCCCCACAGGATGGAGCCGATCTCGATCACGCCGTGCTCTGGCGTGATGCGCATGAAGGCCTGCCGGCCTTCGGCGCGACCCGTCGCGACGTCGACCACGGCAAAGAACAGCGGGTCCTCGCTGGCACTGGACTGCAGCACCCAGTCCCCGAAAGCGGGCCGCGATCGCGGCGACTCGAACAGCCAGCGGAAGCGTTCTTCGGCACCCGGCGCCATCGATGCGTCGAACAACGACTCGATATGGCGTTCGGGATCGAGCGGCTCGAGGCGGCACCACTGGCCAGCGAACACCGTGCGCGCCGGACGCGGCGGCGGCACCCATGGATTCAGACTGCGCATGATTTGGCGCACACTAGCGGGATGACAACTGCACGACAACTGCGCCGGCCACGCGCGCTGGTCGCAGCGCTGCTGCTCCCGATCGCGCTTTGCGTCGCCCTGCCGGTGCGCGGTGCCGCCGCGATCGCGAGCCCCGACGCATTCGGCACCGAGGTCGCCGCCGACGTACTTGCGCGCGGCGGCAACGCCGTCGATGCGGCCGTCGCCGTCGGCTTCGTGCTCGCCGTTACCTATCCGGAGGCCGGCAACCTGGGCGGCGGCGGCTTCATGACGCTGCGCGTCAATGGTCGCAATGAGTTCCTCGACTACCGCGAGACGGCACCGGCCGCGGCAACCCGTGACATGTACCTCGATGCCGCGGGCAGTGTCGCGGGCGACGCGAGCCTGGTCGGTCACCGCGCCTCAGGCGTACCGGGCACGGTGGCGGGCCTGTGGGCCGCACACCAGCGCCACGGCACCCTGCCCTGGCGCGAACTGCTGCAACCCGCGATCCGTCTTGCGCGCGACGGCTTCGAGCCGCACGCGCAACTCGTCAGCCGCATCGCCGAGTTCGATGCCGAGGTGAAGGGGCGCACGAACTTCGCGCGCTACTTCGGCGCGGCGCGCATGGGCATGCGCCTTCGCCAACCCGAACTCGCCGCGACGCTCGAGCGCATTGCCCGGCGCGGTGCAGCGGACTTTTATCGTGGTCGCACGGCAAGGCTGCTCGTTGCCGAGATGCGGCGCGGCGGCGGCATCATCAGCGCCCGTGATCTGGCCGCTTATCGACCCGTCTGGCGCGAACCACTGACCGCGCGCTGGCGCGACTACGACGTCGTGTCGGCACCGCCGCCGAGTTCCGGTGGCATCGCGCTGATGCAGATGCTGGGCATGAAGGATGCGCTCGCGGCGCGGTTCGCGGGCGTGCCGCTGAACTCGCCGCAGTACGTACACCTCGTTGCCGAGATCTCGAAGCGCATGTTCGCGGATCGCGCCGAATACCTGGGCGACCCGGAGTTCATCAGCGTGCCGGTGCGCGCGCTGATCGATCCAGCCTACGTCGCGCGGCGCGCCGCCGAAGTCAGCAGTACCGCGCCTTCACCGACGCCAGAGATCCGCCCCGGCCTCGCCGAGCCGCGCCACACGACGCACTATTCCATCCTCGATGCAGCCGGCAACGCCGTATCGAACACCTACACGCTGAACGGCTCGTTCGGCAGTGGCGTCGTCGTCGCGGGCGCCGGATTCCTGCTGAACAACGAGATGGATGATTTCTCGATCCGGCCGGGAACGCCCAACTTGTATGGCGTCGTCGGCGGCACCGCGAACGCGATCGCGCCGGGCAAGCGCATGCTGTCGTCGATGACGCCGACGCTGCTGCTGCGCGACGGCCAGGTCGCGATGGTCGTCGGCACGCCGGGCGGCTCGACCATCATCACGAGCGTGTTCCAGGCCATCGTCAACATCGTCGACCATGGCCAGACGCCAGCGCAGGCCGCGGCGGCGCCGAAGTTCCACCACCAGCTGCTGCCGCCCAACCGCATCGTCTACAGCCAGTGCTGCGTGCTCGAGGCGGGCACCATCGAGGCGCTGCGGCAGCGCGGCTACGAGGTCGAACGCAGCAGCTGGGAGTTCGGCGACCTGCAGATCATCGGCGTCGATGCCGATGGCGGCGTCGCCGCGGGCGCCGACCCGCGCGGCCGTGGCACGGTGAAGGTGCTGGCCGCGCCGATGGCGACTACTTCAGCCGCGCCCCCAGCATCGCGTAACGCATCGGCTGGACGCGCACACCGTTCTGTTCCTGCGGATCGCCTGACGCGTCGAAGCCCAGGTGCAGGTAGAACGGCACTGCAGCCAGCGACGAGTTCGCCGTAAACACGGGCGGCAGCGACTGCTGCAGGCAGACCGAATCGCGAGCGACCTCCCAGAGCTTGCGGCCCAGGCCCTGGCGCTGCATGACGTCGGCGACGAACAGGTGGTACAGGTGGCAAGGTGGCTGCATGCCGACCACGCCGTAAATCATGTCGGCAGCCGCCGCGACATGATAGGTGTAGCCCGCATCCATGTTGCGCTGCAAAGCGGCCGGTTCGACCGACGCAACCAGCGCATTCGCCCCTTCGCGAGTGCAGTCGCGCAGCACGTGCTTGCGCAGCTGGCGTTCGATCAGCTCGGCCATCGCCGGCAGGTCGGCGGGCTCCGCAAGTCGGATGTTGGCTTCGGCCATGGGTGATTGTGCGCTGTAACAGACTTTTGCGTCAGGATCATTACACTGGGATGACCCTGCAGGAGCGGTGACCCCATGAAGAAAAGGACTGTACTCGAACCGCTGGCTCGCGCCGTGGCGGCTGCGAAGAACGCCGTCAAGGCAGCCAAAGCGGAACTGAAGGCCGCGAAAAAGGCCCTGAAGAAGGCGCGCAAGGCGGCCGCAACCAAGCCTGCGAAGGCCAAACCGGCGAAAGCCAAACCGCGGAAGGCCAGGCCCGCGACCAAACGCAAGACCGCGCGCCAGCGCGCCAAGCCCGCCAAGCCCGCAGCGAGGACCGCGCCGAAGCGGGGCAAGCCAGCCGCGAAGCGCGCCAGACCGGCCGCGCCGCATCGCACCCGGCCAGCGCCCTCGGCCCTTCCCGCCGATCCGGGCGAAGTGCTGCCGCCCGAAATCGAGATCGAATCCGGCGGACCCGGTTGAACTGACCCCGCGGAGGTCGCCGTTGCGTTGAACCGTCGGAGGCACACCGCCTCGCGCCGGGGAGAACGCCATGTCGACCGTTTTTGCCGCCACCCGTCCGCGCCGGCATCCCGCCGGTCTCGCCATCGTCGCCGCACTGCACGGCGGACTGCTGCTGGTCCTGCACAGTGCGCTGGACTTGCGCATTCCCGTGCTGAGCGAGCCGCCACCGATCCAGGCGCGCGTGCTGCCGAGCCAGCAGCCAGCGCCGACCACACCGGTCGAGCCGATTCGCGGCCCGAAAGAGAAGCGCTTCGTCATCGAGGCGCCGCCGCTGCCGGACACCTTCCAGTACGAAGCCGAACCCGACGACACGACGGCGCCATGGCCCGAGCCCGTGCTCGAGCCGACAGTCGCCGCGGCGGGACCATCGTTGCGCACGCTCGCCGCGGTCGATCCGCGCTGGCCGCTGACCCAGGCGCGATACCCCAGCGCCTCCGTCCGGCTGGGCGAGGAAGGCAACGTACTCTTGGAACTGACCATCGCGATCGACGGACGTGTGCGCGCGGCGCGCGTCGTGCAATCCAGCGGTCATCCGCGACTCGACGAGGCCGCCATCGCCGAGGCACTCCGTGCCTGGCGGCTGCGGCCCGCCACCCTCGATGGCGCACCCGTGGAATCGCGCCACCGGATCCGGGTGCAGTTCCGCCTCGATCAGCGCTGACGGGATATTGGGCCTGCGTTGGGTCTATCGGCTAGGATGCCCTCCGGGACCAGTACAACCGCAACGGAGCGACCCATGAATCCGCTTGAAATCCTGAACCAGCTCGGCGGCCTGCAGTCGATGGCGCGCGAGCTGGGTGTGTCGCCGCAGCAGGCGCAGACCGGCGCGGCCGCGCTGCTTCCCGCGATTCTCGGTGGATTCAAGAAGCAGGCGCAGCCCGCCGGCCTCGAGGGCCTCGGCGGCCTGTTGAATGGCCTCGGTGGGGGTGGCCTGCTCGACAATGTGCTCGCGCCGCAGCCCACCAACGTCAATCTCGGCAACGATGTGCTCGGGCAGATCTTCGGCTCGCGCGATGTCAGTCGCTCGGTCGCCACCCACGCAGCGTCGCAGACCGGACTCGATTCAGCCGTACTGAAGAAGATGCTGCCGATGGTCGCGATGATGGTCGCCGGCTACATGGCCAAGCAGGGCAGCAACCCCGCGCCCGCCCAGCCTGATGGGGCCGGCGGACTCGGCGGCCTGCTCGGACAACTCGCCGGCGGCGGCGCGCAACAGCTCGGCGCTGCGCGGCTGCAGCCACGCAGCGGCGGATTGGCGTCGATGCTCGACCTCGACGGCGACGGCAATCCGCTCGATGACATCCTCGGGATGGCGCAGAAGCTGATGCGCTGATCGAAGCGCGTCACCGCGGCGGTTGGCAGCGTGCGCGCTCGTCGGTCGCCGGGTGCGTCGACAGGTAACGCGACAGCGCGTCGTCCGTGCCGCCGCCGCTCGCGGCTTCCATCCGGCACAGGATGTCGTCGAAACGATGGGCGGCGATGCCCTGCTCCGCCAGCCAGCGCTTGGCGAAGGCATCGGCCTCACGCTCGAAATCGCGCGAGTGCTTGGCCTGCAGCAGCACGGGAATGCTGGTCGCGAGGGCCGACACCGAACTGACGTCGCCCAGGATCGCGAACGCGATCGCGGACACACCCGCGGTCTGCAGGATCTGGCGCAACGCGTGCCGGCCCTGCACGTGCCCAACCTCGTGCGCGAGCACTGCGATCAGTTCGTCGTCGTGCATCGCGAGCTCGACGAGCTCGTCGGTCATGACGACGATGCCACTCGGCAACGCCAGTGCGTTCGGCCCCAGCCGCGGCGAGGAGCGCAATTCCAGGCGGTAGTCATGCCCGTCGTCCGCGTCGTCGACCACTTGCGCGAACCGGGCCTGCAGCTGTCGCTGGCGCGTGGCGGGCAGCTTCGTCGGCTTGAGCACGGCGCGATCGAGCAACGTCAGCGTTTCAGCGCCGAGGCGGCGATCGACCTCGAGCGGCAACGTCCGTGCGGCGTAGTCGGCCAGTGCCGGCACGCCGAATTGCACGAACAGCACGGCAATCGCGACGACGGCCGCAAGCGATGCAACCGCGATCGGCCAGCGCTGCTCCAGCCAGTGCGCGAACCCGGCCTGCCTGCCAAACCGGTCCAGCGCGGCATCGACCGCATCGTTGTCGGCGGTCTCGAACTGCGTGCCATCAGGAAACACGAAACGGCGCGGCACGTTGCCGATCCGTTCCGAGACCGACACATCGACCAATGGCACGCGTTGCGGTTGACAGGCGTCGCTCGCGGCGGCGCTTTCGCCGTCGACCTCGAGCCGCACGACACCAGGCGCCTCGAGCCACAGCCGCGCAGGCAGCGCCCGTGACCGGCCTGCCGCGAAGCAGACACCGACGATCGGCGACGGCTCAGAGCCCGAAGTCGACATCGAAGAAGTCACCCACCTCTTCCGCCAGCGCGTCGGTGCCGTCCGCGGCGGACGCCGCGAACGCATCGAGGCCGCCCTCCGCCTCGACACTGAGGTTCTCGATCTGGTAGCGCAGCAGCGCAACCTTCGCCCATGGGTAGTACACGCCCAGCGTCACGACCAGCAACACCAGGTTCTTCAGGTACAGGCCGGCCAGCGGCGCGGTCCGCAGCGTCGAGCGAAGCCTGTGCGGACCGATCTCGAGTCCGCCGAACGAGGCGTTGAGCAGCGAGCGCTGGTAGTAGGCGCCCACCAGCAGGAAGACGATCAGGAAAGGAATCAACACGGCCCAGAACGCGCCTGACCGCAGCGCCTCGCCCGGATCGGTCGCGTTGATGGCCTGGGCGCCGGCAACACCGGCACCGAAGCCCGCGAGCAACACGCCACCGAGCAGCATTCCGGCCGCCGCGTAGCCGAACGCGAAGAACCGGCCGCGGGGCGTCGTGAAACGAAACGACTCGTTCGCATAGCTCGTGTTCCCGAGCAGGTAGTTGACCCGCTTCCAGACCCACAGCGGCGCGGCCAGGTACAGCGTGAACACTGCAACGATGGCCCAGCCGACGTAGGCCGCGAGGGCGCCGCCATAGCGACCGTGGAAATTGAAGCGCAGGCCGCGATAGGAGCTCATGCGCATCTGGAACAATCGTGCCTTGGCGATGACCCACGGCACGCCGAATGCGACCACCGGCAAGGCCAGCAGGCCGAGCAGCGGGAAGAACTGGGTCAGCAGCGCGAAGATCGCGTACGCACCGACGGTGATCAGCCGGCCCTTGAGGATCGCCAGCGGTTTGCCGTGATATTCGAAGCTGGCGCCATCCAGCAGCGTGCTGCCGTAGAAATAGCGCAGGCGCCGCACCTTGGCCCATGCCGAATAGATGCCGATCGTGACGATCGTCAGCAGCAGGTTGACGATCCAGATCCGGAAATACTCGGCCCCGGTCGCGCGAAACTCGAAGGGCACCGTCCGCAACGATGGCGACGGCGGGTTGGTATCGTTCATTGTTGTTCCCCCCTGTACCCCGACTATGCCAGCACGCCGTGTCGGGGACTAGAATGACGCTCCAACCAGGCTGAGGATGGGCGCGTGAACCCGACTCCGCGACTGACCAGGACCGGCATCTGGGCGTTGACCTTGCTTTGCCCCGTGGCAGGTGCCGTGACGCAGGTGGAGATCCCGGCCGGCACCGTACCTGAACCGCCGCTGCCCGAAGTCACCATCGCCGCGCCCGAACCACGCTGGGTGGCCCCGACGCGGCGCGACCGGATCGGTCGCATCTGGGCGCCAGTCATGCTCGATGGCAAAGGACCATACCGGCTGGTCCTCGATACCGGCGCGAACCGCTCCGTGATCGTCGATCGGGTGGCGGCGGAACTGGGCGACGCCGTCAAGACCGACCGCAAGATCCGCGTGCTCGGCGTGACCGGCAGCGCTGTCGTACCTGTCGTGCGCGTGGGCAGCATGGAGATCGGTGACCTGATGCTGGCGCCCGTCAACCTGCCGATCGTGCCGGACGTCTTCGGCGGCGCCGACGGCATCCTCGGCAACGAAGGCCTGCGTGACAAGCGCATCGTCATCGACTTCAAGCGTGACTTGATCACCGTCAGGTTCTCGAAGCGCGAACGTCCCGGGCCCGGCTTCCAGACGCTGCGGATCGCCTTCCGTCACAACCACCTGATCACGTTCGACGTCATGGTCGGCCGCGTGCGCGCGCGTGCCATCCTCGACACTGGCGCCCGACGACGCTCGGCAACACCGCGCTGCTCAACGCGCTGCGCCGCAACCTGAAGGACACGCCGGAAACAGACGTCGTGGGCGTCACGCTGGAAGTCGAACGCGGCAACATCGTCCGAATGCCGACGATCCGCATGAACGACATCACCGTGCGTGGCGCGGCGTTTACGTTCAGCGACGTGCACATCTTCCGTCAGTGGCGTCGGACCCAGGAGCCGGCGCTGATGCTTGGCATGGACGTGCTCGGCATGCTCGACCAGGTGATCATCGACTACCGCACCCGCGAGCTGCACCTGCGCACGAAGGACAGCTGAGCGGGCGCATCGAGATTCGTTCTCAACAGCGCACCGGTCGGTCCCGATGCGGCATGCTAGCGGCGTCCGAATCACCGGGAGAGGATTGATGTCCGAGCAGTTCGACACGAACGAAGACCGTCGCGGATTCCTGAAGCGCGTCAGCCTCGGCGCCGCTGCGCTGCCATTGATGGGCCTGGCGGCCTGTTCGAAGCAGGATGCGCCGGCACCCGCCGCGACGCCGGCCGAGCCGGCCGCAGCGCCGGCGGCTGAAGCCCCTGCGGACGCAGCGCCAGCCGACACCGCGCCGACCGAGGCGGCACCGGCCGAACAGACCGCCGCAGCGCCGGCTGAAGACACCTCGGCCTGGCCACGGGTCGATGAGGCCGAACCGGTCGCCGCGGCACTCAGCTACAAGCACGATGCATCGCAGATCGATCCAGCCCGCCAGCCGCGCTATCAGGCCGGGCAGTCCTGCCGCAGCTGCATCCAGTGGAAAGGCAGCGACACCGACGAGTGGGGCCCCTGCGGGATCTTCCCGAAGAAGCTGGTCAACGCCAACGGCTGGTGCACGACCTACGCACGCAAGGTCTGATCGAGGCATGCGGCGCTGACATGCGCCCACGGTCGGCGCGCATGGTGTTGACGGACACCGGCGCGCCGACCATCTTCAGCGCATGAGACCTGCGCATGTATCGCGACGCCAGTTGCTGCTTGGTGCGCTTACGCTCCCGTCGCTTGCCGTCCCGTCGCTGGGCCTCGCCGCGAATCGCACTCGTCGCGATCCCCTGCGCGTCGCCTTGCTGGGCCAGTGCCTGATCCGGCACGACCTCCGCGAACAACCCTGGCCCGGATTTCGCGCGCTGCAGCGACGACTGCGTCGGCACGACGTGGTGTTCTCCGATCTGGAAACCGTGATCGCCGGCCCGCGCGCCGGCGCGCCAACACGTGCCCTCGAGACCGTGCATACCGCCGATGCCGTCGCGCTCGACTGCCTGCGCGACTTCGGCATCACGATACTCGCCACCGGCAACAATCATTCTTTCGATGTCGGCACGGGCGGCATCCTCGACACGATCGACGCGCTGCGCGCGCGGGGCATCCCGTTCGCCGGTAGCGGCGTGAACCTCGCGGCTGCCGCTGCGCCGGGCTACCAGGACACGGCGAACGGTCGCTTCGCGCTGGTGGCGGCGGCGGCCGGCATGATTCGACCGGGGGGCGCGGCGACCGAAGACCGCGCCGGCGTGCACGAACTGCGCACCGCCCCAAGCGGGGGCCTCGACGGCGACGATGTCGAACGCATGCTGGCGTCGATACGAAGCGCTGCCGCCGACGCAGATGTGGTCCTGGCCTACCTGCACAATCACCTGTGGGAAACCGACATCTCACGGACTCCGGACTGGCAGCGCGAGTTCGCGCGGCGCTGCATCGATGCCGGCGCATCGGCCTTTTGCGCGCACGGCACGCCGCTGCTGCAGGGCATCGAGCTGTATCGCGGCGCGCCGCTGTTCCACGGCCTCGGCAGCTTCATCTTCCAGACGCGCAAGGCGGATGACGCCTATGGCGACGTGAATTGGGAGAGCGTGATCGCAGAGTGCAGGTTCGAAGGGAAGCGCGTCACGGGTGTGGAGCTGTTGCCCGTGCAGCTCGCAAGCATCGGTGCAGCGGGCCCGGACGATCTGATGACGCGCGGCCGACCGTCGCCCGCGAGCCGCAGCGAGGCGCGCGCCACGCTAGCGCGACTTGCAGCGCTGTCGGCACGACTCGATTACCGGTTACAGGTGAACGGTACGCGCGGCATCATCGCGCCGAGCTGAAATCCGTTCCGCGCCCCACGCGCGCAAACCAGGCCCGCGTCTCGACCAGGAATTCGCGTGCGAGCCGCGTCGGACCCGGCACGGCCGCCGTGACGAACGCGTACTCGTGGCGCAGCTCGGGCCGGAACGGCCGCGCAACCAGGCCATCGCGCAGGTACGGGCGCGCGAGCAACGCGTTGACGATCGCGATGCCGACACCGCGTGCGGCAAGCCCACAGGCGGACCCTATCGTGTGGGTATCGATGCGCACGCGCGGTGTCACGCCGGCGGCCGCGAACGCAGACTCGATCTGCGCACGCGAGCGACGACCGGCACCAAGCAGGATCAGTGGTTGACCGCGCAGCAGGCGTGGTTCGAGACCCGCCTCGTTCGCGAGTTCATGATCTCGTGACAGGACACAGACACTCTCGCTCACTACCACCGTCTCGGCGGCGAGATCAGGCCGATCGATTGGCAGCTTGACGAATCCGGCATCGACTGCGCGGGTGGCGATCATCATCCGCGCCGTCTCGACGCTGCGTGAATCGATGCTGACGTGGACGTCGGGAAAACGGGCGAGGAAGGCCCCGATAATCTCCGGCAGCACGCCTTCCGAAAAGCTCGGGGGCGCGACCAGCCGAAGCCGGCCGACGCGGAACCGCGCGATGTTCTCGACCAGTTCTTCGACATGATCGACGCCGCCGAGCGCCAGTTCGACCTCCTCGAACAGCAACAGCGCATCGCTGGTCGGCACCAGTCGGCCACGATCACGATGGAACAGTTCGAAGCCGATATCGCGCTCGAGTTGGGCTAACAGCCGGCTCGTCGCCGGTTGCGTCAAGCCCAGTTCACGACCCGCGGCCGTCACGGTACCCGTACGCACGATGGAGCGAAACGCGCGCAGCGCGCGCAGGTCCACGTCGCGCTTCACGGCGCAGCCCTCATCCACGATCGCCCGGCATCAGGTACAGCACGACGTGCGAAGGATAACCCTCGCCGACATGCACCGCGTTGCGGGCCACGACAGGGGTATCCGGCTGGCCCGCCGGCGCTCCCGTATTCGGGTTGACGTCGAAGTGGGGGAAGTTGCTGCTGGACAGTTCGATGCGGATGCGATGCCCTGCCAGGAAGCGGTTGGCGGTCGGAAACGCGACGATCTCGACCGGGTACACCCTGCCCGGCTCGGCGAGCTTGGCCTGCCCGAAGCCGTCGCGAAAACGCAAACGGAGTATTCCATGCGTCAGGTTCATCGCGTAGCCCTGCGGCCAGTCGGCTGACGGTGGATACACGTCGACGAGCTTGATCGTGAAATCCGTATCGAGCGCATCGGTCGACACCCACAGCTTCGCTGCGACGGATCCGACCACCTCTACATCCCGGGCAAGCGGTAGTGTCTCGAATACGCGCACATCGGGTCGCTCGGCGATCGGGCGGCCGGGGTCGAGCGTCGCGAGTCCGGCGGGCGGCTCGCGCTGGTCGAAGGCGCCCCCTTCCATCAGTGGCGCGCCCGATGCGATCGCACCACCCACGGTCGGTACCGGATGCTCAGGATCGAAGCACCAGTCGATCCGATCTGTCTGTCGCGATGGCTCCATCGCGAGCAGTCCGGCGGGATGCAGGTACCAGGGCGTTGGTTGCGCGTCCTGCGGTGGCCAGTGCTGCGCGCGCAGCCATCGACCGCCGTGCAGCAACCGTCCCTCCGCGGTGCGCGCACCGCTGCCCCCGCCCATGACGAACACCGTGACGGGTGCGGCGAGCCAGTCCGGGGGCTCGCGCTGCGCGAGGTGGCGCAGGAAAAAGTCGCGCCGCAGCGTCACGTAGTCGGGCGCGACGTGGCCGTCAAGCGTGGCCTGCTCCCCGAAATCGACACCACCGGCATGCGTGACCGAGCGCTGCCCGTGCGTCCAAGGTCCCATCACGAGTGAGACCGGTCCGCGCTTCATGCGCGACAGCGCCGCGAAATTCTCCGTCGCCGTCAGCGCATAGGGGTCGTACCAGCTCGACATGTGCACCATCGGCACGTCCGGGAACCGGGCGTAGTGCCCGCGCGCGTACAGCTCGGGGCGCTGCCAGAAACCGTCGAAGCACTCGCGCGACCACTGCTCGATGACATAGGCCTCGTACTCTGGCGCCGCCGCCACCGGAGAATGGCCGCGCGTCCACGGCGTCACCGTGACCCAGTCCCGGATGTCCACCGCTTCGAGCGCGGCCTGGCGCCGCGGATCGGCCGCGGTCTCGGGCGCGAGCCGCGCGTGCTTCAGCGCCCAGGTCAGCTGCTTCAGTTCGTAGGCGCCGCCCTGGCGGATACCGCTGTGGAACGCACTCGCGAAGCCACCGGAATCGATGAACATCGCCGCAAGGCCCGCCGGCGCCGCTGCGGCGAGCGCGGTCTGGACGTGCGCACCGTAGGAGAAGCCGAGCGTTCCGATGGGCCCGGCACACCAGGGTTGCCCGCGAATCCACGCGAGCGTGTCGACACCATCCGCCTGCTCGTGCAGGTACTTCGCGAACCTGCCTTCGGAGTCGAAGCGGCCGCGGCAGTCCTGCAACACGTAGCAAAATCCTGCAGCGACGAACTTCGCGGCCACCGCGGGCTTGGCGACGGGCACGGGTTCAGCGGCGCTGCGGTCAGCGTGGTTCGTGCCGCGTCGACTGTAAGGCGTGCGCTCCAGCAGCACCGGCCAGGGCCCGTGACCTTCGGGCAGATAGACATCGGTCGCCAGATGCACACCGTCGCGCATCGCGATGTTGACGGTCAGCCGGCGCGGCGACGCGTTCATGCAGGCATTCTCACGGCACCGCCAACAGGTGGGTCGCCGCCGCGCCCGGTCCGACCGGCAATCCCAGCGCCGCCCAGACCGCCACCAGGGTCAGACCGGCGAGACCGAAGCTGAGGCTGAACGGCAGCATCATCGCGATCAACGAACCCACGCCGAAGCCACGAACCCAGCGCTGGCACATGACCAGCACGAGCACGAAGTTGGTCGCGACCGGCGTGACGATGTTGAATATCGAATCCCCGACGCGGTACGCCGCGGTGGCCATCTCGGGCGAGATGCCGAGCAACATCAGCATTGGCACGACGACCGGCGCCATGGCACTCCATTTGGCCGACGCCGAACCGATCAGCAGGTCGAATACGGACGACACGAGCAGCAGCGGCACGAGCATGGCGACCGGCGGCAACTCGAGACCGCGCAACCAGGTTGCGCCTTCGATCGCGATGATGGGGCCGAGATTCGACCAGCCGAACATCGCGATGAAATGCGCGGCGAAGAACGCAATGACGAGGAAGGGGGCAACGTCGCGCAGGCCCTCGGTCATCATTCGCACGACGTCGCGATGGTTCGAGACCGTGCCAGCCGCACTGCCGTAGACCCAGCCGCACAGCAGGAACAGCAGCATGAAGCCTGCGATCAGCGCACGATAAAACTGGCGCTTCGCGCGCGTAGCTGTCGCGGCCGGATCGACCAGCGGTGCGTAACCGGGCAGGTACAGCAACAACAGGAACGCGGCGACGACCAGCACGGCGACTAGCCCCGCGCGACGCAGGCCCCGCCGCTGACTCTCGCCGAGTGCGGCCGGTGGCAGATCGGCGCCCAGCGCCGCAGCAGCGTCGCCATCGACCCGTACTTCCCGCAGGCGCGGTCCCACCCATCGCTCGGCAACGGGCCAGGCCACGCACCACAGCAACAGGCCCAGGGCCGCCGTGAACCACCAGTTGCCAAGCGGGTTCAGCAGACGACCTGGCTCAAGCAACTGCGCGGCACTTTGCGTGATGCCGAGCATCATCGCGTCGAACTGCCCGGGCAACAGGTTGCCCGCGAACGCGCCGGAGATACCGGCATAAGCCACGGCGATGCCGAGCAACGGGTGGCGCCCCGCCTCGCGATAGACGATGGCCGAGAGCGGAATCAACACGACATAGGCCGCGTCCGCTGCGTGGTGCGACAGCAGCGCGATCAGGAACGTCGCCGGCGTCAGCAGCGCCGGTGGTGCGGCGCGCACGGCTCGACCGATCAGTGCCGCGAACAGCCCCGAACGCTCCGCGACGGCCGCACCCAGCATGACAACGACGATCAACCCCAAAGGCGGAAATCGCGCGAAAGTCTGCGGCACCTCGACGAGCAACCGCCTCACGTTGGCTTCGGACAGCAGGCTCTGCGCCGCGATCGTCTCCCCCGTCAGCGGATGGACCGCGGCGGCACCGAATGCCGCCGCGACGACCGAGACCAGGACCAACGCACCGATCAGCCAGAGGAAGATGACGACCGGATCGGGCAGCGCGTTACCCAGGCGCTCGATCCGGTCGAGGACTCCCACAGGCCGACCGGCTGGTTCATCAGAACGTCGCACGGAAGGTCGCGTACACGTAACGACCCCGGACGTCGTAAGTGTAGATGTCGAAGTTGATCGGATTGTTCGCGCGCGACACGGGTGGTTGCTGGTCCGTGAAGTTGTCGATACCTAGCGCAACCCGGTACTTGTCGTCGGCGAACGCATAGCCGACCTGCAGATCGTGGTACGTCACGGCGCTCGTGGTACCGCCGTTGAACGGGTTCGGCACATCATAGGTCTCGCCAATATAGCGCGCCCGGTAGTTCGCATCGAACTGGCCACGCGAAAACTTCAGACCGGCCTGGGCCTTCCAGCGCGGGAACGTCGAGCGCGGCTGGTTGCCCTTGCCCGCCCGCTCATCGACAGTCAGGTCGCCGTTCGGCTGCACGATGGTCGTGCGGAAGGAATCGAGGTAGCTTGCGTCCAGCACGGCTTCGAAGCGCCCGAGACCCGTACCGAAGGCATAGCGCAGCGTCGTATCGAAGCCGCTGACGTTGATGCTGGACAGGTTGACGACCGCCTGGCGCAGCTCGAGCACTTCGCCCGTCGCGGCACGGTCGATCAGGTCGCAGTACTGCTCGCGGATCGCGCAGGCCTGCAGCAGCTGCGTGGCCGTTTGCGACGCGATGGCATCGTCGATGTCGATGCGGAACCAGTCGAACGTCAGCGACGCGCCGGACAGCCAGTCCGGCGTGTAGGCGACACCCAGAGAGAACGTGTCCGCGGTTTCCGGCTCGAGATTGACGTTGCCCGAAACCACGCCACTGATCGTACCGCCGCCGAACTGGTTCTGGTTGTAGGTCGCCGGCACGCCGGCGCAACCTGGCAGCCCGGCACCGCCGCCGTTGCAGGGATCCACCGCCTGGAAGTTGGTGTTGCGCCGTCCCTGGAACAGTTCGAGGATCGACGGTGCGCGGAAACCCTGCGAGTAGGTGCCGCGCACGAGCAGGTCGCCGACTGGACGCCACGCAACGCCGAGTTTCCCGGTGGCCTCGCCACCCACGGTGGAGTAGTCGGAATAGCGCATCGCGGCATCAACGTCGAGGCTGTAGACCAGCGGCAGGTCACGCAACAGCGGCAGGTTCAACTCGGCGTAGACTTCGTTCAGGTCGTACGAACCTGACGTCGGATCACGCGATTGCGCGGTCGTCGGCGCCTGCGCAACGCCCATCACCAGCGGCAGCACCGTCGACAATGTTGCCGCGAAGGCGTCCGGACGGTCTTCCGCCTTCTCGCGGCGATACTCGTAGCCGGCCGCGAAGCCCACCGTGCCAGCCGGCAGCTCGAACAGTTCGCGCGATGCGTTGACGGCGAAATTGAGCTGCGTCGCGACTTGCTCGTCGCGACCGTTGTAGCGGATGTAGTCGGCCATCTGTGGCGTCGGGATGCCGAAGATATTCAGCGGCGTACAACCCGCTGCCGCGGCACACGTTGCCGGCGACTGCAGTGCGCGGTAGATGTTCTCGTAGTTGATCTGGTTGAACGCATTGAACACCGCTTCATTGCGGGACCAGGAAGCGAACGCATCCCAGCGCCACTCGCCGGCGAGTTCGGCGCGGCCTTCGAAGCCGACGGCGACTCGCACGGTGTCAATCTCCTGTGCGTTGTTGCGGTTGCCGACTTCGGTCGCGACGCGCTGGATACGGAACGTATTGCCGCTGAAGCCAAGCGCGTTGGCGAGCGGCACGCCATTGGCCGTTCCGAATGGGTTGAACGCCTGGTCGTTCGAGATCGAGAACCCATTGGAGCCACGGATGTCGAGCAACACGGGGGAAAACAGCTGGCTCGATTCGCGCTTGTTGTACAGCGCTTCGGCGCGCATGGACAGGTCATCGCTGAAGGCAATGGCAACGCGTGCGAACGCGCCGACGCGCTCGCTCGGACCGGCCGCGTAAATGCCCTGCGCCTGCGTGTTGAAGTCGTCGGCTGGCAGCGATGCAACGCGGAACGAGCCGTCGGCGGCCGCACCGGCACCGATGGTGGTCACATCGGGCAGGCGTGTGATCGCGTTCGCCGCGTTGTTGGCGAACGCAGCCGGCGTGCCGAAGAACGCGTTGTTGGCCAACCCCGGTAGCACATACAGACCGCGCGGCGAGGTCGGCGGCGCGGTCAGCGGTGCGAGCGCACGAGCCGTCAGCGCTCGATCGGCCGTCAGCAGCGGCTCGGTGTCGTTGTAGCTCAGTGACAGCAGTACCGACGCGCGATCGAGCTGCGCGCCCCAGTTCACGAAGCCACTGACGTTCTGGTTGTCGCCTCGATCGGTGATGCCATAGCGGGCACTGGCCTCGAAGCCCTCGACCGATTGCCGCGTGTGGATGTTGACGACGCCGGCGATCGCGTCGGCGCCATAGATCGCGGAGGCTCCGTCCTTCAGCACCTCGATGCGTTCGATGATGCCAAGCGGAATCGTGTTCAGGTCGACGAAGTCGCGGAATCCGCGACCGCCGACGGCATTGACCCAGCGATGGCCATCGACGAGCACGAGCGTGCGATTGCCCGACCCTTCCGCTGAACCCAGGTAGCGCAGGTTGATCGAGGACACGCCGAACGACGTGCCCTGCGTGCCGTTCGAGTTGAGGCTGACACCGACACTGGGGAGCGCCTGCAGCAGATCGCCGGCAGACGTCGGCGCCGCCGCTTCTATGTCGGCGGCGGTCAGCGTCGTCAGGGGACCTACCGAGCTCGCATCGAGGCGCTGGATGCGCGATCCCGTGACGACGACCTCGGTGACTTCGGCGTCGGCTCCGTCGATGGGCTCAGGGGCCTGCGCAACGGCAAGTGTCGAGCACAGGCCCGACGCGAACATCATGGCGACGCGACGGATGACGCGTGGTGTCTGTATTGGCAACAGCATGGCGAGTGGTCCCCCTGAGGACGGTGAGGCAAAGTCCTCGCGAGGCTACCCGCTGGCCGAAGCAATGCAAGATGATGGATTTTTTGCATCCGGGCATACCGATCAGGCATGCCCCCGGCGCGCCGACGATCGTCAGAGCGCGAAGCCGTACCAGTAGACCGGCAGCGACGTGACGCCTGTCGCCAGCATCCACACCATGCCGATCCTGCCCCACAACCGGTGGCGCGGGCTGAACGCCCCGGGCACGGGCGGACTCGGAAATCGGCGCAGCGACAGGCCGATCAGTCCAGCCCAGACGAACAGCGTCGTGATCGCGAAGAAGGTGTGGAACCAGATCCAGAAATTCAGCGTCGGCGTGCCCGCGTACGAACTCGCCCGCGTCGCCTCGAAGATGCCACCCTGCAGGCGCAGGTTGTACTCGAACAGACCGACGACCAGTGCCAGCAGCACGGCGAGGCCGATCTGCATCCGCTTGTGCTGCAACCACCGTCCGCTGCGCGCGAGTTTCCAGTTCCACAGGACGATCGGCACCACCGCGACCAGCGCGATGATGACGACGTCCATCAGCAGATCGGCACGCGTGCCGAGGAAACCCTGCGGGAACATCAGGGCACGAGCACCTTGTCGATCAACAGCACGTAGCCGTTGGCGACCTTGATGGCCTTGCCTGCGACGCGCGCGTCTTCATTGATGCGCAGCTTGCCGCGTACCAGTCCCGGCTTGATTTCGGTGCCGGCCAGCGTCGCGACACTGCGCCGTGTCTTCAGCGAGTCGGCCGTGTAGGCAACGCCGAGCACGTGGCCTTGCAGCAGCTTGACGAGATCAGCCTTGCGCTCCGGGGCGAGCAACCCATCGAGCGTCCCCGCCGGCAGCGCCGCAAAGGCTTCGTTCGTCGGTGCCAGCACGGTCAGCGCACTCGCACCGGCCAGCGCGTCGCCGAGACCTGCGGCCTCGATCGCGCTGTTCAGCGTGCTCAGATCAGGGTTGGATGCGAGCGCCTGCGCCAGCGTGGTTTCGCTGGCGCGGGCGTTCGGGACGGCAATCGCCAGCAAAGCCAGGAATGCCAGCACGGAAGCGGATTTCATTGTAAGTCTCCAAGTTGGCCCAGCGCACGCAAGCCGCTGAGCGAAAACACCGTGATTCGGGATGCGAGCCGGCGCACGGCCGCCGCGCTCGAAAACACGGGCGAGCCTGCACGCTGCAGCATTTCGCCCATGAACATGAAATAGACGCACTGCGCGTAGACGGCGCGCACGCCCTCGTCGATCGCGTCGGCCGACGCAGTGGCACCCGTCACGTCGACCAGCGCTTCGCCGACGAGCGCGCGCAGATCCTCGCGCTCCATCAACTGCATCGCCGGCCATATTTCGTCGAGCGCAGCGCTCGGCTTGACCACCTCGAGCGCCGCGAGCCGGGGCAGCTGCGAGTGCTGCGAGACGAAGAAGGTCAGGATGCGCAGCACGACGGACTCGAGCCGGCGCTCGAGCGGATCGTCGTGCGCCGCGCGCGGCAGCTCCGCCGTGAAAGACCGCGCGCGCTCCAGTTCGCGCAGCATGACTGCCTGGTACAGGCCGCGCTTGCCGCCGTAGTAGTAGTTGATTGCGTTGAGGTTCGTGCCTGCCGCGCCGACGATGTCGCGCACGGTGGCGGTCTCGTAGCCCACGGTGGCGAACAGCCGCGTGGCCGCATCGAGCAGGCGCTCGCGCGCACCATCGGATTCGGGCGGTGATACAGGCAGGGCAGACACGATGTAAACGATTGTATGAAACAATCGTTTAATACGCAACATACCTGTATTGAATCTTAAGTGGATCAATAAGCGATTTTCGGTACGCATTGCAGGATTCCACGCACCAAAGACAGCGGACCCGACCCGGTCAGGGATTCAGGAAGCGCCACAAGTAGGCGCTGGCATCGAAGTCCGCCAGCGGCACGTCGCTGTTCGCGCTGGGCGAGCGCACGCCGCCCGGCCACGAGTGCCCGCCGCCATAGACGATGCGGTTTACCGGGTCGTAGACGTCGGGCGGGTCGACGCGGCACAGCGTCACTGCAGCGCTCGGCCGACCGGCATCGGCTGGCGCCGCGTAGCGCAGGCAGCGGGTCGTGGCGGTGACGTTCTCGGGGACCGCCTGGTCGGTCACGTTGTTGCGCACGCGCCAGTCGCGCACGGTGTCCTCGACGCCGTAGTAGTCGGTCCCCGAGAGCCCGTCGCCCGGGCCGCCTGCGTAGGGATAGTTGCGGTCGTTGACGGCGTGGATCTGCAGCACCGGCACCGGCCGCGACGGGTTGCAGGCGTAGTACTGCGTGCCCGTGCGGTCGAACTGGCCGGATGCTCCGCCGACGGCCGCGATGCCGGCGATGCGGCCCGCGATCGCGCAGGCGAGCCGGTGCGACATGATGCCGCCGTTCGAGAAGCCGCTCGAGTACACGCGCGCGGTATCCACCGGATCGCGCGCGATCAGGTCGTCGAGCACGGCGTTGACATAGGCGACGTCGTCGACGTTCTGCGTCTGCGCGCTGCCGCAGCAGGCGCCGCCATTGAACGTCTGGATCAGGCCCGTGCCCTCGAGGAAGGCCACGCGAAAACCCTGCGCCTGCGCGACCTTGACCATCTGCGTCATCGCCGCCTGCAGCTGCGCCGAACCGCCACCACCATGCAGCGACAGCAGCAGCGGTCGGGGCCCGCTGGTGGCCGGCGGCGTGTACAGCGTGTAGCGGCGCGTGCCCTGCCCCGTCACGGTCAGCGTGCGGGTGGCGAATGCACCGCTGACCTGCACCGCGAGCGTCAGCGAGAACGACTGGTACTGCGCCGTGATCGTCGCGCTGCCTTCGCTGATACCGGTGACGATGCCGTTCGCATTGACTGCCGCACGAGCGGGCGCGGACGAAGACCAGGTCACCTGGTTGGCATCGACATAGTTCGGAAACGGCGCGCCGCCGACCTGCTGCTGGAAGTACAGGTTGATGCCCTGCCCGACGGCGATCGTCGTGTTGCCCCCGGGCTGCAGCACCGCGGTCGTCGCGGCGTTCACGGTGATGGACACGCCCGCGCTGGTCGAGCCGCCGGCGTTCTGCGCCGTCACGGTGTAGGTCGCGGTCGCGGCAGGCGTCGTCGGCGTGCCGCTGATCTGGCCATTCGACGTGTTCAGCGTCAGGCCGCCCGGCAACGCCGGCGCAACGCTCCAGCCCGTCACCGTGCCGGTGACCGTCGGCTGCAGCGGCGTGATCGCCGTGCCCACGGTGTAGGTCTGCGGCCCGGGGTAGGACAGGTTCGAGGGTGCGGGCGGCGCGGGTGCAGCACCGCCACCACCCCCGCCACCACAGGCGGCCAGCAGCAACAGGCCGGCGGTCAGCGCGGCCCGCAGGCCGGACCGCAGCGTCCGCGACGCGTTGAACGGGCTCATCACGGCTGAAACGCAGCCGGAGCGACCGCGTTGACAGGCGCCGGGCTGTTCAGGACGACCTAGTCGACGCCCTGGAACAGCCCGATGTCATAGACGCCCGTGCCAGCGCGCAGCGGCTTGAGCTGCGCGTACTCCGGGCTCTCGTAGAACGCGCGCGCGGCGTCGACGCTCGGGAAGCGCGACACGATCACGGTGCGCCCGGCGTACAGGTCGCCCTCGACCTGCTGCGCGGCCGGCCCACGCACGAGATAACTGCCGCCGTACTGCGCGACGACCGCAGCAGCCTTGGCCGCGTACTCGCGGAATTCCGGCGTGATGTTCGTCAACTTCGCGACGGTAACGATGTAACCGCTCATGGATCAGA
This sequence comes from Steroidobacteraceae bacterium, assembly GCA_041395605.1. Lineage (GTDB taxonomy): Bacteria > Pseudomonadota > Gammaproteobacteria > Steroidobacterales > Steroidobacteraceae > UBA964. The sequence goes on along the minus strand of JAWLAD010000001.1, from coordinate 112,697 downwards.
CCTTCAGGACATGGGGAGACTGGTCGTGGATGCACTCGCTGCCATCGGCGGTGATCAGCGTCAGGTCCTCGAGATGACCCGAGCCGCCAATGCCCTCGTCGAACAGCGGGCAATCCACGGAAATGATCATGCCGGGCTCGAGCGTCATGCCCATCGGCGCCGGCACGATGCCGTCGGTGCGGCGCGGGCCGTCGGAGTGCTGCAGCCCGACGCTGTGCGGCGTGAAGCCGATCGTCGTCGAGTAACCGCCCTTCTTGAGCGCCTCGACGCCGAGGCGGCGGATGTCGGCATCGGTGAGGCCGGGCTTGAGCTGCTCGCGGATCGCAGTCCACGCGAAGCTCATCGCTTCGGTCGCGCGCTGCATGCCGCGCGACGGCTCGCCGATCACGACCGTGCGGCCATAGTCGCCGTGGTACTGCTGGAAGTGCGATACGCAGTCGATCAGCATGCTCTGCCCGGCGCGCAGCGTGGCATCGAAGGTCGGCACCGAGCTCTTGTCGATGACCATGAACACGCCGCTCATGCCGCGCTGCGCCGCTTCCGTGAAGTAGCGCGTGCGGAACTCGCGGATCGTCGCGCCATCGCGCAGCGTCGCGATGGCGGCGTGCGCCGACTCGAGGTTGCGCCGCGAGGCCTCGCGCATCATGCGGATCTCGAGCGGCGACTTGACCATGCGGATGAAGGCGACGTCTTCCTGCGCCGGTTGGGTAATCGCCGCCAGATCCATCGCGCTGATCATGCGCGCGGCAAGGTCTTCATCGACGCCGAGCTTGCCGGCTTCGAGGCCGGCCTCGCGGATCGCGAGCCGCAACGCGTCCATGAAGTTCTGCTGCACCCGCCCGGCGTGCGGCGCGAGGTCGGCGAGGCGCCGGCGCTCCTTGTCGGAGATGGCGTCCGCGTCCACCTGGTTGAACACGCGAAGCGCACCAGCCGGCGCATACAGCAGATGATCGACGAAGCTGCGCGGCCCGCCGTCGGAGTAGATGTAGTAGTACGTGAACTGCGGGATCACGAGCACCGGTCGGCGCTTCGGGTCGCGAGGCAGCACGACGGCGCAGGACGGCGCGTGACCCATCCGGTCGGTCAGCGGCCAGAAGTTCGCCGCCTGGTAGACATTCTGCGCACGGATCAGCACCAGACCATCTAGGCCGCGCTGCTCCATGACCTGGCGCGCGCGGGCGTAATGCAGCAGCGGCTCGCTGCGCATGGCCGCGGCGAGCGCGTCCCACTCCGGGTCCGGCATCACTGTGTTCCCCTTGCTGTCGGCGGATACGGCGGCCTGCGCCGCGTCGGCTGCAGCGGGCAGCAGCGCCGCGAGACCCAGCGATCCGGCCAGCGACCCCGCTTCGAGAAAAGTGCGTCGCTCCATCGTGGCGGACTCCAGCTACCTGATGCCCGGCATTATGGCAGGATCATTCCCCCAGGCTTCGCCCGCGCCCATTTCGACCGGAGAGTGCACGATGCTGGAACTGCGCCCCTGCTGCGAATGCTGCGGCACCGATTTGCCGGGCGAATCGGCCGCCGCCTTCATCTGTTCGTTCGAATGCACCTATTGCGCCGACTGCGCGCAGCATACGCTGCAGGGCCGCTGCCCCAATTGCGGCGGCGAGCTGGTGCGCCGGCCGGCCCGCAGTAGCGACGCGCTGGTCCGGCACCCCGCGACGACGGTCCGCACCGTCAAGGAGCACGGATGCGCAGCCTGATCTGCCTGTTGTGCCTGGGCCTCGTGCCGCTGTCCGGTCTCGCGGCCGACGGTTCGCCGCCGGCCGCCGATGATGGCGCCGCACTGATCGCCGAATTCGGCCTGCGCGAGTCGGACCGTCCCGTCTCCGAGCACCCGCGCTGGCGCCGCCCGCAGACCATCGTCGTCGACAGCGGCATCCCTGGCCTGTTCGAGGCGCTCGACGGCTCCGCCCCGGGCGTGCGTTTCGTCGCGGCCAACTCCGCGACCCAGATGGCGGCCGCCGTCGCCGCCGGGGCCGATGCCGTCATCGGCCGCACGCCGCTGATCTGCGATCCGCGCGTGCTCGGCGCAGGGCCCTCGCTGCGCTGGGTGCAGACGGTCTACGCCGGCGTCGATCGCTGCTTGCCGTCGGCGGAACGTTTCCAGCAGGGCCTGCTGCTGACCAACATGCGCGCGATCGGCTCATCCGTGATCGCCGAGCATGCGCTCGGCCTGACGTTCGCGCTGGCGCGCGGCCTGCAGGTGTCGATCGCGAACCAGACGCGCGCGACCTGGGACGAATCGCTCGGCGGTGCATCGTTGATCGCGCTGCGCGGCAAGACGCTGCTGGTCGTCGGCCTCGGTGGCATCGGCACCGAGGTCGCCCAGCGTGCGCACGCGCTGGGGATGCGCGTGCTCGCGACGCGGGCCTCGGATCGTCCGGCCCCCGACTACGTCGCGCGCGTCGGCAAGCCGGAAGACCTGCCGGCACTGCTCGGCGAAGCGGATGTCGTCGTCAATGCAGTGCCGCTGACGCCGGCCACGCGCAATCTGTTCGATGCCCGTCTGTTCGAGCGCATGAAGCGCTCGGCACTGTTCATCAACGTGGGACGAGGCGGCACAGTCGTCACTGATGACCTCGTCGCCGCGCTCGAGAGCCGCTCGATCGGCGGTGCCGGCCTCGACGTCACCGAACCCGAACCGCTGCCGCGCGATCATCCGCTGTGGCGTGCGCCGAACGTCATCATCACGCCGCACATGGCTGGCAGTTCCGATCTCGGTGTCGAAGCGCAGCTGCGCGTGCTGCGCGTCAACATCCAGCGCTACGTCAGCGGCGGCAAGCTGCTGTCCGTCGTCGACATGGGGCGGGCGTACTGAGTCGCGTCCGGCCTATCGCCATGCAGCTCGACCTGATCCTCGAACCCGACCGCACGCCGCAGCAGGTGGCAGAGCTCGCCGTCGCCGCCGAGCGCGCCGGCTTCCGCACGCTGTGGCACTCCAACTATCACCAGAATCCCGATGCTTTCGTCGCGCTGGTACCGGCCGCGCTCGCGACACAGCGCATCCGGCTCGGCGTGCTGGCGGTCAGCCCGTATGAAATGCTGCCGCTGAAGATCGCCAACGCGCTGCTGACGCTGAACGAGATCAGCGGTGGCCGCGCGGTCGTCGCGATCGGCGGCGGCGGCGCCGTCATGGGCGCGTCCGGCATCCGCCAGAACCCGAAGGCACTGCGGATGGTGCGCGGCGTGCGCGAGGCTGTCGAGATCACGCAGGCGGTGGTCTCAGGCGCGTTCACGCCGAAGTACGACGGCGAGGTGTTCAAGGTCACGCGACCGTTCCGGCACACCTGGAAGACCGCGCCCACGGCGCGCGTGTTCACCTGCTCGACCGGGCCGCAGATGCTCGAGATGGCCGGTCGCGTCGCCGACGGCACGCAGATGAGCGACGTCACGCCGGAGAAGATCGGCCACCACATGGAGTCGCTGCGCCGCGGGTTCGCGCAGCGCACGAAGCCGGCCGACGATTTCCGGATCGGCAACTTCTGGGCGTGGCACATCAAGGCCGATCGCGAACGCTCGATGCATGAAGCGCGGCGCGAGCTGATTTTCCGCGCCGAACTGCTGCCGCCGCGCTACGACATGCTGCCCTACGTGACGCCCGAGGAACGCGAGCTCGTGATCGCGAAATGGCAGAACTTCCAGAAGGCGTTCTGGACGCGTTCCGGCGTCATCGAAGACGTGCCGCCGGAAATCGTCGAGAAGCTGATCGCAGCCTGCGCGTCCGCGGGCGGCCTCGACGCCATCGACACGCAGATCGAACGCTTCCGCGTGTTCGAGCACGCCGGCCTCACCGAACTCGCGATCCGGCTGTTCGATGACCCGATGGACGGGCTCGACGTCCTCGCCACGCACGTCATGCCGCATTTCGAGAGGTTCGAACCATGAATGCCTTGCCCGTGACGCTCGCCACCGCCGGTGCTCTGGGACTCATCTACCTGGCGCTGACCGTGCGCGTCGTGCGCGGTCGCTGGAAGCACCGCGTCAGCCTCGGCGACGGCGGCAACGCCGCGATGCAGCGACTGGTCCGCGCCCATGCGAACTTCGGCGAGTACGTGCCGCTGCTGCTGATCCTGATGGCGCTGCTCGAAGCGTCCGGCGCGTCGCGGAACGTGCTCGCCGGTGCCGGCATCGCGCTGGTGATCGGGCGCATCGCGCATGCAATCGGCATCGAAACACCGAAGGCGCCCAACCCCTATCGCTTCGTCGGCGGACTGATCACGTTCGGCATGCTGCTGCTGGGGAGCTGCTGGGCGCTGTGGCGCGCGCTGGCGTAGTCTGAACAGACCCTAAAGCGACCGCTCGAGACTCCGGATCTGGTCTAGCACCTTCTCGAAGCGCCGGCCCAGCGGCGTCAGCCGGTACTCGACGTGCGGCGGCACCTCGGCGAACACCTGCCGCTCGATCAGGCCGTAGCGCAGCAGCTTGCGCAGGCGCTCGTTCAGCACCTTGGTCGAAAGGCCTTCGATGCTTCGCTGCATCGCGCCGGGCCGCGCGACGCCGCGGCTGACGAGGTCGAGCACGCACAGCGACCACTTGCAGCCGATGATGTCCTCGACCATGCGCGCGACGCGGGGCGCACCGAGCGGCGGGGCCGACGCGCGCGGCGAAGATTTTTTCCTGCGTGCATTCATCAAGATGTACCAGAAAGTGCCTATCGCACCGCTTCGTGCGGACTGCCGCGAGTGGCGCGCAGCGACTAGATTCTGCCTCCGATGCATTCACCTCGCCATGGAGACACGCCGATGCGCCACCTGTTGTTGATGATCCTCGCTACCGCCCTCGCCACGCTCCCCACCCAGGCCGCCGCTGCCGACCCGGGTGTCACGATGCCGAAGGACTGGCGCAACTGGCAACACGTGAAGTCGATGGTCATCGAGCCCGGGCATCCGCTCGCGGGCCTCGTCGAAGGCACGCATCACATCTATGCGAATCCCAAGGCGATGGCCGGCTACCGCAAGCGGCCGTTCCCGGACGGCGCAGTCATCGTCTTCGACCTGCTGACGACGCAGCATGGCGACCTCGCGATCACCGAAGGCCCCCGCAAGGCCGTCATCGTGATGCAGAAGGATTCGAAGCGTTTTTCGGCCACGAATGGCTGGGGCTACGAGGTGTTCGCTCAAGGCGACCGCACCAAGCCCCAGGTCGGCGCCAAGGCGGCTCAGATGTGCCACGCCTGCCACATTTCGCAGCGCAACCGGGACTACGTATTCAGCGATTTCAGGAACTGAAGGGAATCAGCGTACGGAACGTGGCCGGAAGCGCCTCATGAGTCGCTTCTCGGCCTCGATCAAGAGCAGTAGCGAGCCGCCGACACCGACGATTACGACACCATCCGTGAACGCCACGGCCGCGGTCCCGAACAGTCGCTGCAGCGGACCCCAGTACGTCAGCAGCAACTGCGCGACTGCCACGATCACCACGCCGACGAGTACCGCGCGCGTGCCAAGCGCGCCGCGCAGCGTCAACGAACTGCCGTGAACATAGCGCACGCTGAACAGGTAGAACACCTCCATGGCGACAATGGTATTTACGGCCATCGTTCGCGCCACTTCGATCGGCACGCCGCGCGATTCGGCCCAGAAGAACACACCGAACACGCCGGCGACGAACAGCAGTGACACGAGCGCGACCCGCCAGACCAGGTAACCGGACAACAGCGGTTCATCCGGCGCGCGCGGCGGCCGCTGCATCGTGCCGGGTTCCGTCGGCTCGAACGCCAGCGTCAAGCCAAGCGCAACGGCCGTCACCATGTTGATCCAGAGTATCTGCAGCGGCGTGATCGGCAGTGCCAACCCGAACGCAATGGCGGCGATGATCGCGAGCGCCTCGCCACCGTTGGTCGGCAGCGTCCAGCCGATGACCTTGACCACGTTGTCGTAGACGGTACGCCCTTCACGCACGGCCGCGACGATGGAGGCGAAGTTGTCGTCCGCGAGCACCATCTCGGCCGCCTCCTTGGCGGCCTCCGTACCGTTGTTCCCCATCGCGATGCCGACATCAGCGCGCTTCAGCGCCGGGGCATCGTTGACACCATCACCGGTCATCGCGACGACCGCGCCTTCCGACTGCAGGGCCTCGACCAGCATGAGCTTGTGCTCCGGTGTCGTACGCGCGAACACGGTGACTTCGCGTGCGAGCATGCGCAACGCTGGCGCATCCAGTCCGTCGAGCGAAGCTCCTTCGGACACCTGTGGCGCTTCCCCGAGACCGAGCTGCCGCGCGATCGCCTGCGCCGTGCGCGCGTGATCGCCCGTGATCATCACTACGCGAATGCCGGCCGCCGTGCAGTCGCGCACGGCCTCGATAGCCTCGGCGCGCGGCGGGTCCATCATGCCGAGCACGCCCAGGAGCGTTGCGCCGCCCTGCAGGTCGTGGAACGCCAGCGCCGATTGACCCGCGGGCATCGCACGCGTGGCAAATGCCAGCACTCGCTGGCCGCGAGCGGCGAACTGCTCGATCTGCGCATGCCAGTAGGCGGGATCGAGCGGCTGGACACCCCGGCTGGCCCGCTCCCGATCGCACATCTGGAGCACTTGCTCCGGCGCACCTTTGATCAACGAGAAGACGTTGCCGCCGTGGTCATGGTGCAGGGTTGCCATGAAGCGATACGCCGCGTCGAACGGGATCGCATCATCGCGCGGCAACTCACGCCGCAGGCTGTCGGCGACGTGACCAGCCTTGACGCCGAAGCACACCAATGCGCCTTCCATCGGGTCCCCGTCGACGCGCCAGTTTCCGTCGTCGCACCGCAACTCGGCGTCGTTGCACAGTATCGCCGCGCGGGCCAGTTCATCGAGCCCCGGGTTATCGCGTGGCTCGATCTCCCCGCCCGTGCCCAGGAACTCGACCGACCGGTTCGTATCCAGCACCGGTGACATCGCAGACGCAGTCGGCGAGCGCCACGCCTGCCACCCTCATTTCGTTGCGGGTCAGCGTCCCGGTCTTGTCCGAGCAGATCACCGACACGGACCCGAGTGTTTCGACCGCCGGCAGGCGCCGCACGATGGCGTTGCGACGCGCCATGCGGGCAACGCCGATCGCAAGCGTGATCGTCAGAATCGCTGGCAGTCCCTCCGGAATCGCCGAGACGGCCAGACCAACGACCACCATGAAGGCCTCGCCGAACGGATAGTCATGCCGCAAGTGCGCCCAGGTGAACACCACCGCACAGACCGCGACGATTACCAGCGTAAGCGCACGGGCAAAGCGGTCCATCTGACGCGTCAGTGGCGTTTCGAGCGCACTGACTTGCTCGAGCATCGCGCTGATCCGTCCCAGTTCGGTCGCCGATCCGGTGCGGACGGCCACGCCGATACCCTGCCCACCCGTGACCAGCGTGCCCGAGTAGGCCATGGAGGCTCGATCACCCAGCGCGGCGTCGCGGACGACCGGCTCCGTGCACTTCTCCACTGCGATCGACTCGCCCGTCAGCGCGGCTTCGGCGATCCGCAAGTTGCGTTCGCGCAGCAAACGCAAGTCAGCCGGCACGCGATCGCCGGACTCAAGCACGACGACATCGCCTGGCACGATCTCCTCCGCAGCGATCGTCACCCGCCGCCCATCACGGATGACCAGCGCACGCGGGTCGATCATCGCGCGAATCGCATCCAGCGACGCCTCCGCCCGTCCCTCCTGCACGAATCCGATCGCCGCGTTCAGCATGATCACGGCCAGGATCACCGCCGCGTCGACCGGATGTCCAAGCAGCAACGCGATCAGCGCAGCAGCCAGCAGCACGTAGATGAACAGGTTGCGGAATTGCTGTAGCAACCGCATCCAGCGGCCGCGGCGCGCGGCTTCCGGCAACCGATTGGCACCGAAGGCTTCCCGCCGGCGCCCCGCTTCGGCGGCGGACAGGCCGGCGACTGAGCTGTCCAGCGCCGTCAACACTGCCGGCGCGGCACTGCAGTGCCAGTCGTCCCGCGCCGCGGCGAAGGTACCGAAGCCCTGGTTCATGGTCGTCGATGTTAGGGACAACGATTGCGCTGCCGTAAGCGTGACTTGCCCGTACAGGGATAGCCGTCGCTGCCACAGTAGTCGGGGCACCACGACCGCATGACGTAGACTGCCCGCAACACGGCCACGGAAGACCCTGTTGCAGACCACGATCACGGCCGCAGGCGGCCTCGCGCTGTTCCTGCTCGCGATGCTGATGATGACCGACGGACTCAAGACGTTCGCCGGTGCCGGCCTGCGCCACATGCTCGCCCGCTGGACCGCAACGCCGCTGCGGGGCGTGTTCGCCGGCGTCGCCGTCACGGCGCTCGTGCAGTCTTCCAGCGCGGTGACCATCGCCACGATCGGCTTTGTCAACGCAGGCATGCTGTCGCTGCGCCAGGCATTGGGCGTCGTGTTCGGCACCAACGTCGGCACCACGATGACGGGCTGGCTGGTCAGCCTGGTCGGCTTCGGGTGGAAGATCGACAACTTCGCGCTGCCGCTGCTGACGCTCGGCGTGGTGCTGCGCCTGACCGCCGGCCAGCACCGCTGGCGTGGCCTGGGCGACGCACTCGCGGGCTTTGGCCTGTTTTTCATGGCACTGTCGCTGCTGCAGGACGCGTTCGCGGGACTGGCGGCCACGCAGGGTACGGCCATTGCCCACGGCAGGGACAGCATCCTGATGGCACTCGCGATCGGCTTCGGCGTCACGCTGCTGACGCAGTCGTCGAGCGCGGCGCTCGCGATCATCCTGTCGGCAGCGGCGAGCGGCATCATCGGCCTGCCCGCTGCCGCGGCGGCGGTGATCGGCGCCAACCTCGGCACGACCTCGACCGCGCTGCTGGCGGTGCTGAAAGCGACTCCAGCCGCGAAGCGGCTCGCGGTCGGCCACATCGCGTTCAACGGCATCACCGGTGTCATTGCGCTGCTGCTGCTGCCCGTCGCGCTCGCGATCGTCACGCAGCTCGCCGACGTACTGGACCTCGAGGGCGGCGCCGCCCCGGTGCTGGCGCTGTTCCACACGACGTTCAACGTGTTTGGCGTGCTGCTGATGCTCCCGCTTGCACCGTGGCTTGCACAGCGGCTCGAGCGACTGTTCCACACGGATGACGAGAACCTCGCCAGGCCGCAGCATCTGGACAAGACGCTCGCAGCGACGCCGGCGCTCGCGGTGTCCGCACTCGACGCCGAACTGCGTCGCCTGGGCACGGCGGTCGGCGCACTCGGCCGGCTGGCGCTGCGCAGCGCGACACCGGCCGAGCCGGCACCCAGTCCCGGATCGATCGAACGCCAGGCCGGCGCGGCCCGCGAACTCAGCGCAGCGATCATCCGCTACGCAGCACAAGTGCAGACCGAGGCGATGCAGGCCCCGATCGCCGCCGAGCTGTCGCGCAAGCTGCGCACGGCGCGCTATTACGACGAAGCGGCGCGCCTGCTGCCGCAGCTCACGACGCTGCGGACGGTCGTGGGACGCACGACGGACCCGACGACGCGCGAAGCGGTCGAGCGCGTCATCACCGCCGTCGTGCGCGTGTTCGAACACGCCAACGAGTTCACCGGCGAGGCGTTCGAGGAACGCTATGCCGCCGCCAAGTCCGAACTGCTGGGCGCCATGGTGCAGCGACGGATCGAGGTCGAGGCCGGTGAAGAGATGCTCGATGCGCTCAGCTCGACGCGCCGGCTGGTCGAGCAGTGCATCAAGGGCGCGGCGCTGACGGTCGCCTGATGCAACGCAGTCATCGCCCACGCTGCCGATTTGATTGGCCGTTGCCGGATCCGCATCGCTATCCTGTCGCGGGATCGCAGCCCTGACCACCGAGGAATCCGGATGACCACCCCCATCGCGAACATCGAACCCAGCACCGAAGGCGCGCGCCGTTTCCTGAAGCTGCCGGACAAGCGCATGCTGATCGGCCCGGACTGGGTCGATGCGCTCTCCGGCAAGCGGATCGACTCGCTGAATCCCGCCACCGGGCAACTGCTGGCGCGCGTCCCGGCCGGCGAAGCGGCGGACGTCGATCGCGCCGTTGCGGCCGCGCGCGCCTCGTTCGACTCCGGCGTCTGGCGCGACATGACCGGTGCGCAGCGGGCACGCGTGCTGTGGCGCATGGCCGACCTGATGGAAGCGCACATCGACGAACTGGCCGAGCTGGAGACGCTGGACCAGGGCAAGCCGCTGTTCGTGGGCCGGTGGGCCGAGATCCCGGGCGGCATCGAGCAGTTCCGCTACTTCGCCGGACAGGCGACGCGGCTCGAAGGCAAGACGATCCCGACGTCGATCGACTACCAGCCCAAGGGAAAGAAGATCTTCGCCTACACGCTGCTGCAGCCGGTCGGCGTCGTCGCGGCGATCGTACCGTGGAATTCGCCGATCGTGTTGACGGCGATGAAGCTGGCACCGGCGCTCGCCGCAGGCTGCTCCATCGTGCTGAAGCCCGCCGAAGACACGTCGCTGACTGCGATCCGGCTCGGCGAGCTGCTGCTCGAGGCGGGGCTGCCGCCGGGCGTGCTGAACATCGTGACCGGGTACGGCGAAGCCGCCGGTGCCGCGCTGGCGGCGCATCCCGATGTCGACAAGGTCGCCTTCACCGGCTCGACCGAAGTCGGCAAGCGCATCGTCGCCGCGGCGACCGGCAACCTGAAGAAGGTCACGATCGAACTGGGCGGCAAATCGCCAGCGATCGTGCTGGCTGATGCGGACCTCGAGCTGGCGATTCCCGGCGTCGCCAATGCGATCTTCTTCAACAGCGGGCAGGTCTGCGTCGCGGGCTCGAGGCTGTACGTCCATGAGCGCATCTTCGACAAGGTCGTCGCCGGCGTCGCCGACTATGCGCGCAACCTCAAGCTCGGCAATGGCCTCGACCCCAGCGTGCAGATGGGGCCTGTCGTCAGCGCGAAGCACGCCCAGCGGGTCATGGCCTACCTGCAGTCGGGGTTCGAACAGGGCGCCGAGGCGGTCGTCGGCGGCGGCCTGTGGCAAGGCAGCAGCACGTTCATCGAACCCACGGTGCTGACCGGCGTCACGCCGGCGATGCGCATCACGCGCGAAGAAATCTTCGGGCCGGTGCTGGTCGCGGCGCCACTGCGTGACGGCGATGACATCGCCGCGATCGCCAACGATTCAGTCTATGGACTCGGCGCCAGCGTCTGGACCAACGACCTGTCGAGCGCGCACCGGCTGGCGGCGACCATCCGCAGCGGTTCGGTCTGGATCAACTGCCATCCGATGTACGACGCCAGCCTGCCGATCGGCGGCTTCAAGCAGTCGGGCTGGGGACGCGACAGCGGCCAGCAGGCGATCGAGAACTACGTCGAGCACAAGTCCGTCTGCGCCGTGATCTGACGGCGCACGGCGGCGCACCGCCGCCGCTACACGAACTCCTGGCGCAGGCGCTGGGTGTGCACGCCGAGCGCAGGCACCTCGCGCTGCGCCGCGGCAAGCGGCCGGCTGGCGGGCGGCGCGGGGACGCTGACGATACCCTGCGGGGTCGATACATCGACGCGCCTCAGGTGCGGGTGCCGTGCGAGGCCCGCGACATCATTGAGCTCGCCGTACGCGATGCCAGCGTCGTCGAGGCGCTGCCGCAGCACGGCGCCTGACAGACCGGCGAAGCGGGCCGCGATGATCGCATCGAGTTCGGCGCGATGCTGCACGCGGGCCGGGTTGTCGCGGAAGCGCGCATCGTCCAGCAGTTGCGGCGCCGCGAGCACGTCGGTGACCCAGCGGTGCCACTCGCGCGCATTCTGGATCGACACCAGGAATTGCGTCCCGTCGCCGCAGGCGTAGACGCCATACGGCGCGATCGTCGGGTGATGCAGCCCAACGCGCCCGGGCGCGCTGCCCGTGCCTTCGAACTGCAGCAATGGCACGGCCATCCATTCGGCGATGGCATCGAACAGCGACACCTCGATGTGCACACCCTCGCCCGTCCGCTGCCGCGCCAGCAGCGCCTCGAGGATGCGGCTGTAGGCGTTGAGGCCAGTCGCGATGTCGACGACCGACACGCCGACCCGGCCGGGCTCGGCCGGTGCGCCGGTGATCGATGCGAGGCCACTCTCGGCCTGGACCAGCAGGTCATAGGCCTTGCGCTGCTCGAATGGCCCGGACCCGGAGTAGCCACGGATCGAGCAGGTGACCAGCCGCGGGTCGCGCGCGCGCAGCGCGGCGGGATCAAGGCCGAGTCGCCCCGCCGCCCCCGGTGCGAGGTTCTCGATGAACACATCGGCGCGTGCGATCAGTCGCTGCGTCCAGTCGCGATCCGCGTCCAGCCGCAGGTCGACGACGGCGGATTCCTTGCCTCGATTGAGCCAGACGAAGTAGCTGCTCTGCCCGCTCGCCGCCCGATCGTAGGCCCGCGCGAAGTCGCCTTCGGGACGCTCCAGCTTGATGACGCGTGCGCCGGCATCCGACAGGCGGCAAGAGCACAGTGGCGCCGCCACCGCCTGCTCGAGCGCGACGACCAGCATGCCCTGCAACGGTGCCGTCGTCGTCACGGTTGCGCACCGGCCACGGCACGTGCTTCGAGCAGGGCGATCAGGCGACTCTGCTCGTTGCCGACGATCGTGATGCCCTCGTCCACGCCCATGCCGGGCTTCGCGAGCAGCAGATCGGCTTGCGTCGCGACGGCCACGTGCACCGCGAGCCGCGCGGACAGATCGGTTTCGGCACAACTGCCGCCAAGGTAGGCGCCGATGCCGGCCTCCTTGGCGACGAGCACGGCCGCGACACAGTCGGCCAGGCTGCCGAGATCCGGCATCTTGATCTGCACGTAGTGCGCGGCACGGCGTGCAGCGAACGCACGCACGTCGTCGAGCGTGTCGCACCATTCGTCGGCGACGAGCCGCACCGGCGAGCCGCTGGCCTCGAGCAGCGCCTTCAGCTCGGCGAAGCCTTGGATCTGCTCGTCCCGGGAGCCCAGGATGAACGGCGTTTCGATCTGCAGCGGGAACGCGCCCACGCAGTCCTGCGCGCGTGCGAGCAGGTCGGCAATCGCCGCCATGTCCCGACCGAACGCGCGACCGGCCATGCCGTACAGGTCGAAATGCAGCGTCGGCTGGTACTGTGGGCCGCCGAGCGTGCGCACGCGCTGCGCAACCCAGGCGGCATACTCCAGGAACACTTCGCCGCGGACGCCGAACTTCGCCGTCGAGTTGATCAGGCCGTGCGGCAGCGCAGCCACGCGCTTCAGGATCATCTTGTCGGCGTTGTCGCGGCGGGCGTCACCGCTCTGCGCGAACAGCGGCACGGCCCTGGCGTGCAGCGGCAGCGCGTACTCGCGACAGAGCACCTCGGCCGGCGCCATCCGGTGCGCGTGGGCCGTCGCCTGCAACAGGGCCTGGCTCAATCCGTAACGCACGGCGCGTGGAATCGGCTTGGCGTCGACGAAGCGTTCGCACGCCGAGCGGAATTCCAGCACGCTGGAACCGATCAGCTCCGGCGCGAGCTCGCGCCGCACGAGCGAGCGCGTGGCCACGGGATCGAACACCGGTTCACGGCCCCCTGCACCGGCGTACTGGACGGTCATCATGTCGCCCCAGGCGACATGGCCGTCCTCCAGCAGCAGGCCAATGCCCAGCGACCGCGCCGGCATGCGCACGGCATCGAAACCGGGCGTCAGCGGCGTGCCGGCGTAGCCGAAACCGTCGTGCTCGGCGCCGGCCGCGATGGCGGCCTGGTCGTCGTAGTAGAACGCGCCGTAGCCATCGGCGAGCAGGACGTCACGGATCTGCATGCGGCGAAGCCCCGGGCGGCAGCTCGAGTCCGAGTGCGCGCGGATTCAACAACGCAGACGGATCGGTCTCGGCCTTGACCGCCGCCAGCAGCGCCAGTGCCGCCGGATCACGCTCGCGCACGTAGGGATAGGCGCGACCGATCTGCAGGTGCGCCGCACCGTGCTGGTACATCAGGTCGATCAGCTCGACGCGCAGCTGCTCGACGAGCTCGCGCGCCGCCGGATTCGGTGGCGGCTCCTGCCACGTTCGCAGCATCGCCTCGGGCATCGCGCGTCGATGCAAGGCCGGCCAGCTGTCGCGCCAGTAAATGACCGGTTCATACAGGAAGGCACTCGGGCCGCAGCTGGCATAGACGACGAACACGCGGACATCGCCGCGATCGAGTTCCGCGCGTCTCTGCTGGTGCCAGCGGTCGAAGGCCGCATTGAAGCCGCAGACGTCGGAGTGCGGGAATATGCCGTGCAGCGGCAGCAACCGGTGGCCTTCCGGTCCGAGCAGCATCGGGTCCGGAAACGGCATCGCCCGCGTCACGGCCGCCATCGTGTTGGCGATCTCGGCGCCGCGCGGACCGACGGCGCGTCGCAGGTCCGCCAGCGCGAGCCGCAGCCGCTGAGGATCCGCCGCCTCGGTCAGGAAGCTGACGCTGTAGCGTGAGTTCTCCAGGAAGCGACGCCCGCTGCGCGCGATGCGGTACATCTGTCGCAGCCCCCGCAGCGGGTTCGACTGCGCCCGACCGGCGGCCATCCACGCCTTCAGATCCTGGTCCAGGCTTTGTCCGCCCGAGACCCAGCGGATCAGCGCGGTCTCGGCGCCGAAGACCTCCGTGGCCAGTCCGTGACGCGCCACCACGGCCACCGCCGCGGCCAGATCGTCGAACGACTGGAACGCAAACGACAGGCCATCGCCTGCGCGCGGCCGGGGCTCGAGCTGCAGCGTGATCGCGGTCTTGATCCCGAATGCGCCCGCATCGGCCGCGAACAGGCCGGTCAGATCGGGTCCGTAGTGGCGGAAGAATGGTGCGTGGCCCGGTTGGCCCCCCGAGCCCGTCTGCAGCAGGCGGCCATCGCCCAGTACCACTTCGAACCCCAGCGCCGCGGCGCCCGATGGACCATGCCGCCCGGAGCCGAAGGTCACCGCGCCCTGCGACATCGCGCCTCCAACGGTCGACAGGCGGCCCGACATCGGCCCCCAGAACACGGAGCGCAACCCGCGCGGCGCGAGCGCCGCATCGAGCGCCGCCCAGGTGCAGCCGGCCTCGACCGTCACATGCAGGTCGGCTTCCGCGACATCGCGGATCCGGTCGAGGCGCGACATGTCGATCAACACCGACCGCGCTCGCTCCGGCAGATACGCATCGGTGTAGGACATGCCACCGCCACGCGTGTAGACCGCGACGCCGCTGCCGATAGCCTCGCGGACGATCGCCTGCACGTCGGCGACCGTCCCGGGGCGCAGCACCGCAATGGGTTGCGTGCCGCCACGATAGACGTCATGCGAGTGGAGCTCGAGGCTGGCTGGATCGTCGAAGACGCAATCCGCCCCCAGCAGTTCACGCCATCGACTGTTCGTCACGGCTGGTTGCGTTACGGCTTGACGCAGGTCGTGCGCCACAGGAACGTCGGCGTCGGCCCGACCTGCAGCACCTTCAGGCCGTGCCGCTCGAGCAGCGCCGGCAGGTCGGTGGCCACGAACGCCGGCGAATAAGGTTCGCAGTTGTAGACGGCGTCGAACTGCAGCCACAGGCGCTGTCCCGCCGGGAACACCTGGCCATTCGGCGCGTCGACGATCGTGAAGGTGCCGCCTGGACGCAGCAGGCGCGCGATCTCCGCGACGATCGGATCGAACAGGTGCGACGGCACCTCGTGGAACAGGATGTAGGTCAGCACCGCGTCGAAAGAACCCGACTCGAGTTGCGTGTCCTCGGCGAGTCCCTGGTGGAAGTGCACGTCGATGCCGAGGTCCGTCGCACGCTTGTGCGCGTACCGCAGCAACGGCAACGCGACATCCATGCCGATGACCTCGGCGTCGGGCAGGCGCGTCTTCAGCGCCGTCGTGGCCTGGCCGATCGAACAACCCAGGTCGAGCACGCGGCGCACGCGGCCATCGGCCGGCAGTTCCACGCTCGATGCGACCTGCTGGTGCAGTTCGTCCTGGTCGTTCAGGCCCTGGTAGAACACCTGCGTGCCGTAGTGGAACACGTAGCCGGCGAGCGTATCGCCGACATACCCGCCGGGCTGCAGGTGGATCGGCAGGCGCGCATAGTTGGGCACGACGAACGCCGGATCATGGTGCAGGCGTCCCGGGTTGCGGGCCTCGGCGGCGTCGAGCTCGCGCTCGAAGTGGGCGGCATTGGCCAGCAGCGTGTCACGGACCTTGTGCCACGTGCGTTGCTGCTGCGAGCGCATCAGGCGCTTCCACACGGCCACGATCGGCAAGGCATCGGCCGCGCCGACCAGTGTCTTGAGCGGCCCCTCGCTGCCCTGCGCCGGCAAACCCGCCGCGGTCGCGGCGCGCTCCGCCTGCGCGGCAACGCGCGGGAACATCTCGCCGATCGCAAAGTTGCGCAGGCTTTCGTGAAACCCCAGGTGACTCTCGTCTTCGAGCGTCGGTGCGCGCGGCATCAATCCCACATGTCCTCTGTCCATGGCCCACTCCCAGGTTGCTCAGAGCTGTCCCATCGAACCAAACAGGCGACGCACATAGGCATCGCGTTCACTCTTGCGCTGTGCTTCGTCCACCGCCGTACCGCGGTAGGCTTCGATCTCCGCGACGTCGAGCAGGCCACGCCGCACGAGCACCTGCTCGAGGGTCGCCCGCCGTTCCCGCTCCGCCCACAATTCGGCGCTCAAGGCGACCAGCGTATCCAGCATCCGGTCCATCGCGGGATGCGGCAGGAAAGACGGCTCGCGGTCTGGTTCGGAGTCCGATACGGTCGGTTCGGTCATGTTCGCGCCCTCTCAACGTGTAACGTCAGCCGCCACCCGAATCCGCTGCGCGTCGCAACGTCGGGCGCAGTTCGTCGAGCACGAGCGGATCGTCGATCGTCGCCGGCGTCGCGGGATTCTCGCCAGCCGCGATGCGGCGCATCGTGCCGCGCAGCACCTTGCCCGAGCGCGTCTTCGGCAGTCGCGCGACGATGTGGCAGTCGCGGAACGCGGCAACCGGCCCGACGTCATCGCGGACGCGCGCGATCAGTTCCGCGCGCAGCCCGTCCTGCGGGCGCGTCACGCCGACTTTCAGCACGACCAGGCCCATCGGCACCTGGCCCTTGATCGCATCGGCGACCGGAATCACCGCGCACTCGGCCACATCGGGATGACTGGCGAGTGCCTGCTCGATCTCCCCGGTCGAGAGCCGGTGTCCCGCGACGTTGATGACGTCATCGATGCGCCCCATGACGTGCAGGTAGCCGTCGGTATCGAGCAGGCCGCCGTCACCGGTCAGGTAGTATCCAGTGAACCCAGTCAGGTAGGCAGCCACGAATCCTTCGTGATCGCGCCACAGCGTCGCGAGGCATCCCGGCGGCAGCGGCAGCTTCAGCACGATGGAGCCGGTGCCGCCTGCGGCCACCGGCAGGCCCTGTTCGTCGAGCACGCGCACATCGAAACCGGGCACCGGCACCGAGACACTGCCGGGCTTGACCGGGAGTGGCTCGAGCCCGAGGCAATTCGCGGCAACCGGCCAACCGGTCTCCGTCTGCCACCAGTGATCGACGACCGGTCGCGCGAGCGAGCGCTGCGCCCACGCGATCGTGTCCGGGTCCGCACGCTCGCCCGCCAGGAACAGCGCGCGCAGTGCACCGAGGTCGTGCGCGGCCGGCAGTTCACCGCGCGGGTCTTCGCGCTTGACGGCGCGGATCGCGGTGGGCGCGGTGAACAGCACGTTGACGCCATGCCGCGCCGCGACGCGCCACAGCTGTGCGGCGTCCGGCGTCCCGACGGGCTTGCCTTCGTAGAGCACCGTGGTGCAGCCGTGCGCGAGCGGTCCGTAGACCATGTAGGAGTGACCCACGACCCAGCCAATGTCGGACGCGGCCCAGAACACGTCACCGGGCGCGACGCCGTAGACCGCGTGCATCGAATAGCGCAGCGCGACGAGGTAGCCGGCGGTATCGCGCACGATGCCCTTGGGCCTGCCGGTCGTGCCGGACGTGTGCAGCACGTACAGTGGATGATTCGCGTCGACCGGGACGCAGGCCGCGGGCGGTGAACCCGGTACTTCCCGGCGCCAATCAAGGTCGCGGCCGGGAGTCAGCGCTGCCGGACCTTGTGGACGCTGCAGGATCAGGCAGGCTTGCGGCTGGTGCCGGCACTGGGCCAGCGCCTGGTTCAGCAACGGCAGGTACTCGACGACGCGACCCGGCTCGAGTCCGCAGGAGGCGGCGAGGATCAGGCGCGGCTCCGTGTCGTCGATGCGGGTCGCGACCTCGCGCGCACCGAAACCACCGAACACCACCGCGTGGATGGCGCCGAGCCGTGCGCAGGCCAGCATCGCGACGACTGCTTCGGGAATCACCGGCATGTAGATCAGCACGCGATCGCCCGCGACGATGCCGCGCGCCTGCATCCAGCCCGCGAGCTCGGCGACCTGCGCGCGCAATTGCGCGTAGGTAATGGACTCGATCGCACCGGTCATCGCGCTGTCGTAGACCAGCGCGACGCGCTCGCCGGCACCCGACTCGACATGGCGATCGAGGGCTTCATGGCAGGCGTTGACCTGGCCACCGGTGAACCAGCGTCCGGTCGGAGACCGCGAGGTATCCAGCACCTGCTCGAACGGTCGGTACCAGTGCAGCGCGCGCGCGTGCTCCGACCAGAAGCCGACCGGATCGTCAATCGAACGGCGGTGCTCCGATGCGTAATCAGGCATCGCCGCGCGCCTCCGCTTCCGCTTCCCGGAGGGCAGCGGAAATGCCCGGCAATCCGGAGCTGATGACCGCGATGGCGGCGACCAGCAGCACGCCGCCGGCGATCGATACCGACAGGTACAGCCGCGCCGGATCGGCGAACACATAGTCCGTCAACGCTGCGGTGAAGAACGGACCGAGACCCTGGCCCAGCAGGTTCGCCACGACGAGGTACAGCGCCACCATCTGCGCGCGCATGCGGTTCGGCGTCAGCAGCGGCAGCGCCGCAGTGCCCGCACCGAACGGCATCGTGCCGAAGAACGTCGCCGGCACGAGCAACACCATCGCGAGCTCGCCGGTCGGCATCAACGGGAACAGCACGACGAACGGCAGCGCGCAGGCGCCGGCGATCACCCCGGTACGCAGGTTGGCATCCATGTAGCCGCGGGCGGCGAGCCAATCCGACAGCGCACCGCCGACCAGCACGCCCAGTGTCCCGGCGAACACATAGGTCAGGCCGTAGGCGTAGCCGATCGTCGGCCGGTCCCAGCCATAGGTGCGCACGAAGAACTCGGGTGTCCATGCACCCAGACCGAACTGCATCGCCGCCAGCAGCGAATAGCCGATGAAGATCGCGCCGATCGTACGCCGTCGCGCGACGACGAACGCCAGCACGTCGCGGAACGGTGGCATCGGCACGTCCGCGACCACGACGCGCCCGAAGCTCGAGCGCGGCGGTTCGCGCACCGTCAGCATCAACGCGACGCAGAGCAGGCCCGGCAGCGAGACGACCAGGAACGCGGCCTGCCAGGAGCGGACCTCGCCGAACAGCGGCAGCGCGACCGTCTCCGCGGAGCCGAGGCTGGCGAGGATGGCGCCACCGAAAATCAGTGCGATGCCCGAACCGACGAAACCCGAGCCGAGGAAGAAGCTGACGGCGCGACCGAGCTTCTCGCGCGGGAAGTAGTCGGCGAGCATCGAATAGCCCGCCGGTGACAGCGTTGCCTCGCCGGAACCGATCAGCATGCGCATGACGAACAGGCCGAGGAAGCCGCTGACCATGCCGGAGCCGGCGCAAGCGAGCGTCCAGCAGACGATGCCCGCGACGATGATCCACTTGCGGTTGTAACGATCCGACAATCGCCCGAGCGGCACGGCCAGCGCGGCGTGGAACAGCGCGAACGACACGCCCTGCAGCAGGCTGATCTGCACGTCGGTCAGGCCGAGGTCCTGCTTGATGGGCCCGACCAGCAGGTTGATGATCTGCCGGTCGATGAACGCGACGATGCTGGCGACGCACAGCACGAACACGACCCACCAGGCATAGATTGCACTGAAGGCCTGGGCAGGCGCCGCGACTGCGGGGGACACCACGCGTGCGTCGGTGGAATTCATGTCGTCATGTCCTTGCGCGGATGAACGCGGCGGCCCGATCGGCGATCATCATGGTAGCGCCATTGGTATTGCCACTGATCGGCGCCGGCATGATCGAAGCGTCGATGACGCGCAGGCCTTCGATGCCACGGACCCGCAACTCGGGATCGACCACCGACTGCCCGTCGGCTCCCATCCGGCAGGTGCCGATCGGGTGGTAGCCCAGGAACACGGTGCGGCGCAGGTAGTCGACCCATTCGTCGCGGCTGCGCACCGCTGGTCCGGGCAGGCGTTCCGCGACGCGATACGGATCGAAGGCCGGGTCCGCGAAGATGCGGCGGCACAGCTCGCTGCCGCGGATCAGCCCGTCGATGTCCGTGTCGCTGGCCAGCAAGCCATGCTCGATGCGGACAGGGTCGGCCGGATCCGCCGATCGGATGACGAGACGTCCCCGCGCTTCGGGATACGACACGTTGATGGCCGCGGAAATCGCCGGCTTGTCATAGGGGACGATGCCACCCTCGCTGAACGAGAACGCATACGGTCCCAGCATGATCTGGATGTCCGGTTGCGCCTGCGAAGGATCCGAGCGCGCGAACGCGACGCTGTGCGGATAGGGGCTGGTGGCGGGCCCGCGCGCGAACAGCAGCCAGCGGGCGAGATGCCAGACGATGCGCGAGCTGCCGATTTCGGTGTTGTAGGTCGGCACGTTGACGTCGATGCTGACCATCGCCTC
The DNA here is from genome assembly GCA_041395605.1 of Steroidobacteraceae bacterium. Classification (GTDB taxonomy): domain Bacteria; phylum Pseudomonadota; class Gammaproteobacteria; order Steroidobacterales; family Steroidobacteraceae; genus UBA964. Next base: position 92,067 of record JAWLAD010000001.1, on the reverse strand, counting down.
CGGATGTTCGCACAGATTGCGCCCGAGGTCGGGCAGCGCGTGGCGCAGCGCGACCCCCGCCTCGGCGAGCACATCCGGCGGTCCCAGCCCCGAGCGCATCAGCACCGCCGGAGAACCCAGCGTGCCCGCGGACAGCAGCACTTCGGCCCGTGCCCGCACGATGCGCGTGTGGCCACCCTGCCGGTACTCCACGCCAGTGCAGCGACGGCCGTCGAACGTCAGGCGGGTCGCGACCGCGCCGGTTTCGACGCGCAGGTTGCGACGACGACGCGCCGGCTGCAGGAACGCACGCGCGGCACTGCAGCGCCAGCCGCGCCGCTGCGTCACCTGCGGCTCCGCGATGCCTTCCTGTGTCGCACCGTTGTAGTCGGGGTTGGGCGTGAGCCCGCAGCGCACCGCGGCCGCATCGAACACCGCAGCCAGCGGATGCCGCGAGCGCAGCGCCTGCACGCTGAGACCGCCCTCGCGCCCGCGCAACTGCGCGTCGCCGAACGTCGTCTGCTCGAGTCGCCTGAAGTGCGGCAGCACGTCGGCGTAGCTCCAGCTCGTGCAACCCAGCGCGGCCCAGTGATCGAAATCCGCCGGTGCGCCGCGCACGAACAGCATGCCGTTGATGGAACTCGAACCGCCGAGCACGCGACCGGCTGGCCACAGGTCCACCTTGCCGCCGCGCGTCGGGTCCGGCTCCGCCTGGTGACACCAGTCCAGGCCAGGATTGCCGACCGCACGAATGATGGCCGCCGGGATATGGATGTACGGAGAATGGTCGGACGGCCCGGCTTCGAGCAGCAGCACGCGGCAGGCGGGGTCCTCGCTGAGTCGCGCAGCCAGCACGCAGCCGGCGGACCCGCCGCCGACGATGACATAGTCGAACTCGTCGACGGCCATGTCGCAGGACCCGCTGCTGCTCAGCCGCCCGCGTTCTGCTGGGCAGCCTTCAGGCTCTTCTGGAACGTCTCGTACTCGTTCACGTCACCACGACGCTCGCGCGTCCAGCGCGTCGCGAAGCCGCGCGGGAACGAACTCGTGTCGTCACGCCGGCCATCATCGCTGTAGAGCAACGGGAACAGCGGGCCGTCCGGCTTCTCGCCCTCGATCATTTCGTCGAAGCTGACGCCCGCCAGGTTCACGCAATCCGGCCGAGGCGCGAAGCGGATGTCATCACCGAACATCCGCACGCTGACGGCGATGCGCCAGTCGTCGGTCGGGTTGCCATGGCTGTAGTGCAGCGTCCACGGGTGCACGATCAGGATGTCACCCGGGTCCATGTTCCAGCGCAGGAAGCGAACCGTTGGATCCTTGCGCAGCGCCTCGCCATCGGGATGCGGCACGCGATCGGGCGGGCGGATCATCTTGCGTGCGTTCGGCGAGAACAACCAGTAACGCTTGTCCTCGACCTGCGAACCCGCGATGCACTCCAGCGAGTTGGCCTCGACGATGGGAGTCAGGGGCACCCAGATCGATGGCACCATCTTGCCCGTCGTCGGCCAGCCCATGCGATCGGTGTGCCAGATCGTGCTCTCGGTCGACCGCGGCCCCTTCGCGAAGATCTCGTCGAAGAAGAACCGCACTTCGCGCGAGCGCATCGTCCGGGCGACCGCTTCCGCGATCGCCGACTCGAACGCGAACCGGCGGAACTCGGGAATGGTCCGCGACATGTAGCGGCCCGGATAGGTCGGCAACAGACCGAAGTCGACCTTGTCGATCAGCAGCCGACGGGCCACTGGCAGCAGGCTGTTGATCCAGTCCGGGTCCAGCACGCGCCGCAGGCAAACCACGCCGTCGCGCTCATAGGTATCGGCGTCTTCTTCGGTGATGGCACGTAGCGGCGAGGTATTGAACGGCATGGGTGGCGCTCCAGGGAGATACCGACGTTCTAAGAGAACTGCCCGTCCGGCAGCCAATCGAATCTAGGCAGCCTGCCATGCAGGCAACGCATCGGGCCCGGTCGGGCGATCAGCGGCTGCGACCGCTGCTGACGTCCCGGACGATCTGCATGACCCGGTCCGACGCACGGCTGCCCGGGCGGCGCTTCAGGTACAGCAGCCCGGCCTGGCGCCGCATGACCGGCACGTCGACCTTCAGCGCCTTGACGGTACCGCGCTGCAGTTCCCGATGCAGCACGGAATCGGAGATCATCGTGACGAAGCCGCGATGCACGACCAGCGAGACGATCATCGCCAGCGAATTCGTGCGGACGGCCCGCGGCGCAGGCAGATCGTGCGCCGCGAAAAAGTCCCGCAACGATGCAATCGAATGCGCCTGGTTGCCCACGACCCAGTTCGCCGTGGCGAGATCCGCGGGCGCGACCCGGCGCGCACTGGCCAGCGGGTGCGACGCGGCGGCCAGCGTCTGCGCCTGCAATTCGAGCAACGGCTCCATGACGACGTCGTCGGCGGCGGTGGAAGGCGGGAAATTGCTCAGCGCGAAATCGATGCGTCCGCCCCGCACCATGCCGAGCAGGTCCTCGAAAAACCCCTCGACGACGGTGACCTCCGCGCCGGGCAGTTCGACGCGGGTTCTTTCAACGACCTCGTCACCGATCCAGCCGCCGAACAATGGCGCCATGCCCATCGTCACGGGGCCCGCGACACCTTCGCGAAAGCTGCGGATGTCGTCCGCCGCGCGCTCGCAGTCGCTGAGGATCATGCGGGCGTGCTCGAGGAAGTGCTCGCCCGCCGCCGTCAGCACCGCGCCCTGGGCACTGCGCTCGAACAGCTGCGTGCGAAGATTACCCTCCAGTGTCTTGATGCTGCGTGTCAGCGCAGGCTGGCTCAGGCACACTCGCCGTGCGGCCACGGAGAAGTTCTTCTCCTCCGCGACCGCGATGAAGTGACGTAATTGCCTCAGCTCCATGCGAACCAGTATACCGTCAGTGCATGGCGGTCCACCCAGAACGCATAGGGAACTACGCCGTACCTCGCTCAGAATGGAGGCCCGACCCAGGAAGGCAAGCCGTGGAACTGATCAACATCAACTCGAAGTTCGGCCCGGCCCAGATCGGTACCCAGATCGCAGGCGATGGTCCCTGCGTGATGCTGGTTGCCGGCCTCGGCGGCCGTGGTCAGTTCTGGAACCGGCAGGTGGCCGCACTGTCGCCGCACTTCCGGGTCGTCACGCACGACCACCGCGGCACCGGCGTCAGTTCCCGGTCGCGGATCATCTACTCGGCGGAGCAGATGGCCGAAGACGTCATCGCGCTGATGGACGCCTTGAAGATCGAGCGCGCGCATGTCGTCGGCCACTCGACGGGCGGTGCGATCGGCCAGTTCCTCGCGCTGAATCACGCGGATCGGGTGGATCGTCTGGTCGTCTCGGCCAGCTGGGCAGGCCCCACGGAATTGTTCCTCGAGACGTTCAGGCTGCGACGCCAGGTGCTGCTGACCCAGGGCCCGCAGGCCTACTATTTCCTCGGGTCGCTGCTCGCCTCGCCCGCCGATGTGCTGCTGCCGGATTTCCAGTCACTGGACCAGCATCTGGAAAACCGCCTCGCCGATTTTCCAGGCCTCGAGATCGAGCTGAGCCGCCTCGCGGCGGTGATGTCGCATGACCTGCGCAACCGCCTGCACGACATCAAGACACCGACGCTCGTCATCGGCGCGGACGACGACCAGTTGACACCGCCCGGCATGCAGCGTGAACTGGCCGAGCGGATTCCCGGCGCGCGGCTGCAGATCCTGTCGCGCGGCGGGCATTTCTATCCAATCAACAACGCGGAGAACTTCAACCGCTTGCTGCTGGATTTTCTCAACGAGGGCGCTGCGATGGCCCGCAGCACCGAGCGGCGTCCCGGGAGGCTGGCTTGACCGACATCGTCCGCGCCGCCTGGGGGGCGGTGATCCAGCCAGACGAGGCGACGTCCTACTGGCAGCCCTTGCCATCGAGCGGCTATGTCACGGTGTCGCTGAGCCCCGCCAACACACCCTACGATTCGTTCTCCGCGGGCACGCAGGTGCTGCCACCGGGTCGCCACGTTCGCGAACACGGGCATCGCCAGAACCACGAACTGGTCTTCATCTACGAAGGCGAAGGTCGCTGCGAAATCGAAGGGGTGAGCCACCCGCTGCGCCCGGGCACCACGGTGCTGTTCGGTCGCCATGCGCGCCACATCATCGAAAACACCGGCAGCGTCGACATGAAGCTGCACTGGGTGTTCTTCCCGCCGGGCCTCGAAGACTGGTTCGCGGCCATCGGCCGGCGCCGGCAGCCCGGCGAGCCGATGCCGGAGCCGTTCCAGCGCCCCGACAATGTCGCTGCCATCCAGGAGCAAATGCGCTTCGTCCCACCGCGATCGCAAGATCCGTCGCGCTGATGCGGCTGCTCAATCGTCATGAGGTCGAGCGCGCGCTGCCGATCGCGGCCTGCATCGAGGCGCTCGCGCCGGCGATGATCGCCACCTCCGCCGGTGAGGCCGACCTGCCGCTGCGCACGCACCTGCCGATCCGCGGCACCGCCGGCAAGCTGGTCGTGATGCCCGGTGCACTCACGCCGGCGAAAGTGTTCGGGCTCAAGATCGTCTCGAAGTTCCCGCGGCCGGCCGGCGATCCGCATGGCTCGCACGTCGGCATGGTCGTGGTGTTCGATGCCGACACGGGCTTGCCGCTGGCCATGCTCGAAGGCGGTACGCTGACCGAAATCCGCACCGCCGCCGCCAGCGCGCTCGCGACCCGCGAATTGTCCCGGCCGGACGCGAGCGTGCTCGCGGTGCTCGGCACCGGCGCGCAGGCAAAGTGGCACGCGCTCGCCATGCCGGCAGTGCGCGCGATCCGCGAAATCCGCATCTGGGGCCGGAGCCTGCCGCGCGCCGAAGCGCTGGCCGCTCAGTTGCGCCGCACCGGCGGACCTGAAGTGATCCCGATGGCCGACGCCGAGACTACGGTCCGCGGCGCCGACATCGTCTGTACGACGACGTCGAGCCCAACGCCGATCCTGCAGGGCGCGTGGCTGTCACCCGGCATGCACCTGAACCTGGTGGGATCGGCGATTCCGACGACGGCCGAAGTCGATACCGAATGCGTGCGGCGCGCGCGTTTCTACGTCGACTCGCGCCGCTCGGCAGCCGCCGAGGCGGGCGAACTGCGCGCGGCGATCGAAGCCGGCGTCGTGACCGCGGAGCACGTCGTCGGGGAAATCGGCGAGGTGCTCGCCGGCAGGGCGCCTGGACGCACCATCAGCAGCGAAATTACCGTATACAAGTCGCTCGGCGTGGCGTCGCAGGATCTCGCCGCCGGACTGCTGGCCTACCGAAATGCCGCTGCCGATGGACTCGGCACCGACGTCGACCTGATGGAGCCCTGATGATTTCCGAAGCCGCCCGCAATTTCCTGTCACGCAAGCATGGCCTGTGGATCAACGGCAAGGCGGTGCTCGACTACGGTGGCGGCGAGCTGGACGTCCGCAACCCGGCGAACGAAGAGGTCATCGCGCGCGTGGGCCTCGGCAACGAGCAGGATCTCGACCGCGCGGTGGCTGCCGCGCGCGCGGCGCTGCGCGGACCGTGGTCGCGCTTCACGCCAGACGAGCGCACACGGGTCATCCTGCGCTACGCCGAATTGATCGAACAGCACGCTGCGCTCATCACGGAACTCGCGGTGCTCGACAACGGCATGCCGATCGGCGTCGGCGAGTCCTGCTCGATGTTCAGCGCGCTGTTCCTGCGCTACTACGCCGGCTGGCCGACGAAGATCGCCGGCCAGACGCTGCCATCGGCTGCGCTCGGCAAGCGGCCGGATGAGTTGTTCGCGTATACCGCACGCGAGCCGATCGGCGTCGTCGGCGCGATCACGCCCTGGAACTATCCGTACGGCATGGAGATGCTGAAGATCGCGCCCGTGCTTGCGACGGGTTGCACGCTGGTGCTCAAGCCCGCCGAAGATGCCCCGCTCGCGGCGCTGCTGCTTGCCGAGCTCGCCACCGAGGCTGGCGTTCCGGACGGCGTATTCAACGTCGTCAACGGCCTCGGCGAAGTGGCCGGCGCCGCGCTCGCCGCGCACCCGCAGGTCGACAAGATCAGCTTCACCGGCTCGACCGAAGTCGGCCGGCTGATCGTGCGCGCCGCCGCCGGCAACCTCAAGAAGGTGTCGCTCGAACTCGGCGGCAAGTCACCCGTGTTCGTGTTCCCGGATGCCGACCTGCAGCAGGCCATCCCGGGCGTCGCGTTGGCCGCCTTCCTGCTGCAGGGCCAGAACTGCGTCTGCGGCAGCCGCGTGTTCGTGCATGCCTCGATCGTCGATGAGCTGACGGCCGGCATCGCCGCGTTCGCCCAGCAACTGAAGATAGGACCGGGCATGGCGCGCGACACGATGATCGGCCCGGTGATCTCGGCCGTGCAGAAGCGTCGCATCGAGGGGTTCTTCGAGTCCGCGCGCGAACAGGGCGCGCGTTGCCTGACCGGTGGCACGCCAACGCCGGGGCCGGGGCATTTCGTGCCACCGACGGTCTACGTCGACTGCCGTCCCGACATGCGCATCGTGCAGGAAGAGATCTTCGGCCCCGTCATGGCCGTGCAAACGTTCGATCACATGGACCTGGATGCGCTCGCGGAACTCGCGAATGCAACGCCGTACGGGTTGTCGGGCAGCGTCTGGACGCGCGACCTCGCCACCGCACACCGCATGGTGCGTTTGATCGACTCCGGCCAGGTCGGTGTCAATTGCCATGCGGCGATGGACCCTTCGATGCCGTTCGGCGGCTTCAAGCAATCCGGCTGGGGCCGTGAGTTCGGCGCGGATGCGCTCGAACTCTACCTGCGGACCAAGGCCGTCACGATCACCTGGAGCTGACGCGTATCGCCATGACGCGCCGTACTGCGATCGTGGTCGGAGCGGGCATCGGCGGCCTCGCGACGGCGCTCGCCCTCGCGCGGGCGGGCTGGGACGTGCGCGTGCTCGAACGCGCTGCGGGTCTGGGCGAGGTCGGGGCGGGGCTCACGCTGAGTCCAAATGCCTTGCGTGCGTTGCACTGGCTGGGCCTGGCCGACCGGCTGGCGCCCATCCTGTCGTTGCCGCCCTACCAGATCTCCGAGGATCCGCTGACCGGTGCCGAGACCGGCCGGCTGGTGCGCGGCGCGCGGGCGATCGAGCAGTACGGCGTGCCGTATGCGTTCGTGCATCGCGCCGACCTGCACGCGACGCTCGCGCAGGGGCTGCAGAGACTGAACCCCACGGCGATCGCGCTCGACACCGCGGTCAGCTCGGTGAGCGCCGGTGCGGACGGCGCCAGCGTGACGACCAGCGCCGGTGACACACTCGAGGCGGCGCTCGTGATTGGTGCGGACGGGCTGCGTTCCAGCGTCCGCGCCGCGCTGCTGGGTTCACAGACGGCGCGCTACACCGGTTTCGTCGCCTGGCGCGCGCTGCTCGACTACGCGCAGGCACCGGCCGGCACCCTGCCTGCCGGATCCGCCGTGACCTTCGGACCGGGTCGCTGCTTCGTGCGCTACCGGCTCGAACCCCGGCAGCAGTTGAACTGCGTCGCGTTCGCGCGCGAACCCGACTGGCCGGAAGAGGACTGGTCGGTGCCCGCCGACCCGGAGGTGCCGGCGCGCCTGTTCGACGACTGGCATCCGGCGCTGTCTGCGTTGCTGCGCGCCGCGCCAGAGGGCCGCTGCTACAAGTGGGGTCTGTTCGATCGCGACCCGATTCCCACCTATGCCTACGGCCATCTCGCCTTGCTCGGCGACGCCGCGCATCCGATGCTGCCCTTCCTGGGCCAGGGCGCCGCGCTCGCGCTCGAGGATGCCGTCGTGCTGGCGCGCGCACTCGGCGCGGAACCTGACGTCGCGGTCGCGCTGCAGCGCTACGACCGTGCGCGCCAGCCGCGCGGCACGGCTGCCCAGCTCGAGTCCCGCGCCGCCGGACTGCGCCTGCACGGCGAAGGCGAGAGCCCGCGACAGGTCAATGAAGAGACACTCGACTACTTCGCCTACGACCCCGCCGGCGTGGCGATCTGATCGATGCCCACACCCGACCAGAGTGCCGATCGATGACGAGCGCCCTCGAGGGACGCATCGCGCTGGTACAGGGCGGCTCGCAAGGCATGGGGCACAGTACCGCGCTGGCGCTCGCTGCCGCCGGTGCCACGGTGATCGTGGGTGCGCGCGGTGCCAACGGCTGCGCAAGCACCGTCGCTGCCATCGAAGCGGCCGGCGGCAACGCTGTCGCCATGCCCGCCGACGTCACGGACCCCGCAGCGCTCGAACGGCAGTTCGCCGCCATCGAGGCTCGCTTTGGCCGGCTGGACCTGGCGTTCAACAACGTCGGAGCGACGCTCGGCGCGTCGCCGACGCACGACACACCGGCGGAGCGTTTCGTGCAGACGCTGGACGTCAACCTGGTATCGATGTTCCGCTGCATGCAGCATGAGATCCGCCTGATGCTGCGCGGCGGTGGCGGCGCGATCGTCAACACCAGCTCGATCGGCGGGCGGCGCGGCTTTGCCGGCATCCAGGACTACTGCGCCGCGAAGTGGGGCGTGATCGGCCTCAGCAAGTCCGCCGCGCTCGAGTACGCGACGCAGGGCATCCGGATCAACGTCGTCGCGCCCGGCCTGATCGACACCGCCCGGTTCCAGGCCGCGCGCGCGAACTACCCCGACCGGATTGCAGCCCGCCTCGCCGAAATCCCGGCCGGACAGGCCGGCAGCGCGGCGGATGTCGCCGCAACGGTCGTCTGGCTGCTGGGTCCCGGCGCAGCGTACGTGACGGGCGAGGTCATCGCGATCGACGGCGGAGAATGCGCACGATGAGCCAGTCGAACGACTCGCCCCCGATCGATCGCAGCTTCGTGCGGATCGCCGACGGCCTGATGCACCTGCGGCATGCCGGGCAGAGCAGCGCCGAGCCGCCGCTGTGGATGATGCACGCCGCGCCCGCTTCGTCACGTTCGCTCGAGCCGCTGCTGGCCGCGCTCGCCGCCCGGCGGCGCGTCATCGCACCGGATACACCGGGCTACGGCGATTCAGCAGCGCTCTCTGCGTCAGACCCCGCACTGACGGACTACGCGACCGCGATGCTGCGGATGCTCGACGCACTCGGGATCGATACCGTGGACCTCTACGGGTTCCACACCGGCGCGCACATCGCTGTCGAAATGGCACTGGCGGCGCCGCAACGCGTGCGCCGCGTCGTGCTCGATGGCCTGCTGGTCCTGGACGACGCGGAACGCGAGGAGTTCCTCGCCCATTACGCGCCGCCCGTACAGCCCGACGCAGCCGGGCTGCAGTTCGCCTGGGCCGTCAACTACATCCGCGACCAGGCGTGGTTCTTTCCGCACTTCCGGCGCGACGCGGCCCACAACCTCGGCCAGGGCGCGATGAGCGCCGAGGTACTGCACTACCTCGTCACCGAACTGCTGAAGGCGGTCGGCACGTATCACCTCGGTTACCGCGCGGTGTTCCGGCACCGCGTCGTCGAACGCGTGGCGGCACTGTCGCAGCCAACGCTGTTGACTGCCGATGCCTCCGACCCGACCAGGGCGGGCCTGCGCGAGCTCGTCGCCGCCTGTCCGCGGCTGCACTGCGATCTGCTGCAGACCAGCACCGACCCGGCGCGCACACCGGGCAAGGCGCAGCGGATCGACGCGTTCCTGCTCAGTCCTCCCGCACCACCCGGAAGCCGAACGTAAAACGCCGGTCCGTCGCGTTCATCTTCAGGCGGAACGCGCGCGCGTGCTGGCCGCGATCGCCGTCCAGCCCTGCCCCTTCATGACGCGCAGCCCGCAGTCGGCGCCCGTGAGCCTCGCGGACTGATCGACCGGCGCGCCTGGTGCGTGTCGTTCCAGCAATCGGCGACCCACTCGTTGGCGTTGCCGAGCAGGCCATGGACGCCGAACGGATTGGCCGCCGTCGCGGTGACGGGTGCCATCGCGGCGAACCCATCGGTACAGGGCTGGCCCTTCCAGTCGCTCATGACTTCGTACTTGATCTTGGTCTTGTCCCAGCCGTAGCGATCCCGGGTCGTCACGTCGCCGAGGTTGACGTAGCGACAGGTCTCGTCGGGCGAATCGCCGAACCAGTAGACGGTACCGTGCCGGCACGCACGACGTACTCCCACTCGGCCTCCTGGCGAGCCGGTAGTGGCGGCCCGCCTTCTGCGACAGCCACTGCAGGTAGGCCTGCGCGTCGTGCCAGTTCACGCAGGTGACCGGATGCGCGTCGGTCTGGTCGATCTTGGCATCGCGCCAGCTGCGCGACTCGTCGAACAGCCATTCGGAACCGACGAAATGCCAGCAACCCGGCGCCCGCGAATAGCCGGTCTCTCGCGCGAACACGGCGAACTCGCCGCGCGTCGCCTCGTAGCGGCCGATCGCGAAGCCGCGCCCGATGCGGACTGCGTGGCGTGGCTGCTCGCGTGTCGCCCAGTACTCGGGCAGCCCGAGCCGCCGCGGCTCTTCGATGTCGGCACCCATCGTGAATGTGCCGGGCGCGATCTGCACGAGCTCCGGGCACTCGGTGCAGTCGCGCAGCGGCGCCGCCGGCGCGATCGCCGCGCTCGCTGCCAGCAGCACCGCCGCGAGCACTTACTTCTCCGGCAGCGGCTTGCGGTCGCGCGCGTACATCTCGAAGCTCGAGACGTTCGGCTCGACCCACTCGCGCGGCGCGGTCAGGTACTTCGGGAAGCGCTTCTCGGTGTAGGCGAGGATGTCCTTGGGCAGGTCCTCGGCGATCGAGCTTCAGCGTGTGCGAGCGGTAGAACAGGTGCCCGGTGCGCTGGCCCATCAGCATCCAGGGCAGCCAGTCGCGACGCGGTTCCAGCTGCCGTAGGGCTTGAGGCTCGGCGCGTCCTTGTCCTCGAGTTCGGCGCGATCGACGCGCCACTGCTGGTATTCGCTGACGCGCACGCGCTCACCCGGCGATTCGCGCTTCCAGACCTTGGGGTCAGCGGGCTCTTCCAGTCGAGGTTCACGTCGAACGCCGACATCGCGTTGTCGCCGACGAAGTTCCAGGGCATCAGGAACTTGATCGTCGGCGCGTGCTGGTCTTTGGTGGCATTGAAACCCAGCGTGAACTCAGGCTTCAGCACGGCGTTGACCGGATCGTTGTTGATCGGATAAACCTCGACCTGCTCGCCGTTCAGCGGGTTATCCCAGGTCTCCATGATCTGGCCGGTCGCGAGATCCTTGTAGTAACCGACCTCGCGCCACAGGCAGCGATACGAGCCATCCGGGCCCGGCTCGGTGCGGCCGATGCCGAAGCCCTCGATGTCGAACAGCGGCTTGATGATCTCGGTGTCGCCGATCACCGAGAAAATGCGGCCGCCAAACCAGCCCACTGTCGTCGCAGCGGGGTCCAGCGAGCGCGTCATGCGGATGTAGGCGCGCAGGTTGTCGACCGGCGACAGCGGGTCGAATGCCCCGCCGGCGGGCTTCGTCGTGGCGGCGACGGCCGCAGTTCCCAATGACGTGGTCGCGAGCAGCGCGGATGCGCCGCCAGCCGCACGCAGGAAGTCGCGGCGATCGAAACCGCCTTGCATCAATCCATTGATCACAGGACACCTCTGTTTGTCGTCACGGGTTACGGTCATCGGGGCGAGGAGCGCAACGCCAGCGCCGGGTCATCGAGCACGTCCGGATGGCGCTCGCGGGTCATCGCCAGGAAATCGGCCGGGCAGTCGTCCCAGGACGCGGCCTTGGCGCCGTGGCCGCTGTCGAGCGTGTGGCCGGGAATGTCACCCATCTGCATCCAGGGTCGCCAGCTCGTCAGCGCCGTGTACGCATACTCGGCCGGCACCGTTATCGCGTTCGCGCCTGCGATATCGGCCGCCCGCGCCTGCCACTGCATCCATTCGCGATAGTAGACCGTATGCGGCTTCGAGCGGTCCGGGTAGACACGGCCGTACTCGTTCGCGCGCACGATGACGCGGTCACCCAGGACGCCACCGGGCTCGAGCGAGCGGAGCAGGTGCACCGAGGATTTCGGCACGAACTGCGTCGCGCCGCTGCCGCCCTGCGGCGGATCGAACTCCTCCCACTCGTCGAGCGCGACGGCGAAGCGTGCCTTGACCGGTCCAAAGCGGTACGCGGGCACGGCGACGCTGCGCCCGGTGCCGGGCATCGTGACGCGCTCGAGCAGTTCTCCTGTCTGCGGGTCCGTGTAGTGCGCGACTTCGAGGATGGTCGCTTCGTAGACGTCGTCCGCGATCCGTTCGAACCGCTGCACCGCGCCGGCAACGACGCCACACAGCGGCGTGATGTCGCCCTGGATGACGGCAGAGCGCTGCGACCGAAGCCAGCCATGCACCAGGCCGCCATCCGTGCGACCGCGCATCCGTACGAACGCATCGAGCAGTGCCGCGCCGCGCAGGCCGGAAGCAACCTGCGATGCCGGCAGCGTCGCGACTGCGACGGTGTCCGTCGCACGCGCCGTGGGTACCAGCGCCAGCGTCGCCGCACCCGTGGTCAGCCAGTCGCGTCGATTCATGCACTCTCCACCAACGCACGCGCCATGCGCCGTCTTGGCAATATACGGACGATGCACGGCGCCGTGATGCAGTCGATGCATGGCACCCGGCCTGTCATGAATGGCGCACCGGCGCGGAATGCGCGCAGAATTGCCCCACCATGATCGACTTCACGCGCCGCCTGCTCCTGACCCATGCCCCCGCCGCTGCCGCATGGAGCGCTTTCGCGGCACCTGCGGTCGGCCACGCCAGCCCGGACACGCAGCCGCTTGCGGACGGCTACCTGGGCTTTGACAATCCCGCCGACAAATTCCGCGCGCTGTTCCGCTTCGAGCGCGACCTGCGCGACGAAGGCACGGCACTGAGCACGTACCAGTTCCTGGTCTATGCCCTGCCGCAGGGCAAGCGCCCACTGCCCATCCTGCGCTTCGAAGGCATGGAGTTCTCGTATTTCCGGCGCGTGGGGGAACTGACCTGGCGCATCCATGCGCACAACCTCAGCTATCCGCGTGACCTGGCGACCGGGCGCTTCACGTCGACCGTGCGCAACCCGTTCACCGGGGAGACGCTCGACGTCCAGCCGATGCGGCTGCTCGAGGACCCCGGCGTGCTGCACTCGCCGCGCGGTTACCTGCCGCTCGACGCCAAGGCCATCCGCTGGCTCGATACCTACCTCGTCATGCGCATCGAGGGTGATCTCGTCAAGTCCGAGCACATCCGCCCGACGCCCGATGGCTGGCCGACGACATTCATCGAAAGCTCCGTCAGCAGCGTGCCCAAGCGCGACTTCGACAACCCGAAGGTCACCTCGCTGCAGTACCAGACCGCGGGTTTCTATGTCTTCCCGTTCCCGGCGTGGATGCGGATGGGCGACACGCCCGGCCACATGCTCGGCGCGTGGAGCGGACGCAAGATCCGCGACCCGCGCAACCTGCCGCGCGAATTCCTCGCCCGCGCGCGGAGCGAAGACGCAGCCTTGCTCGAACCCCGTTGGGGAGAATTCGATCGCCCGATCGCCGCCGCGCTGCGCGGCGCGTACTGAACCGGACGGCACTGCAGAGCGCCCCGCCACGCGCCTGCGTCAGCGATCGAACTTCTGCGGCGGGCGGTCAAGGGCAGCGACCGGATCGGCCGCGACCTCGGGCGCCATCTCAGTGAGCTTGCGACGAAACACCTCTGGCAGGTCCTCGAAGCGCCGGACCTTGCGACCCGTCAGCCGGGACGTCAGGCTGCCGGGCGCGTCGTCCATCTGCATCCAGCGCTGCCAGCTAGTGACCTCCGCGAAGAACACGGTGGCATCACCCACCGTCACCGTGTCATCGGCCAGATTCGCGAGGCTGCCGTGGTACACGGCAATGTCATTGACCTCAAACGGCGTCTTGCGCCCCGGTGAGAACACGCGCGCGACCGATTCGTCGCGGATGAAGACATCGTCACCGACGACCAGCGGCGCATGGGTCGTGGCGCGCGCTTCGACCGGCGTGCCGCCGATCTCCGTCGGCAGCACGCGCGAACCATCGGTACGGTAGCGCGTCGTCACCGGCCCGATGATGTTGTGTCGGGCCGGCATCGACTTGCCCGTGTACGGATTGACCCACTGTTCGAGCGGCAGCCCCGACTCGAGGTCGAGCATGACGATCATCTCGAGGTGCGTCACGTCGAAACTGCCGTCGGCGTGATGCTTCAGGCGCTGCACCGTGCCGACACAATTGGTGTACAGCGGCGTCAGCGTCGTGCCCACCTGGCCGATCTTCGGGCCCATCAGCCACCAGAAGATCACGCCATCGTCGGTGCGGAAGTGCAGCTTGTGGAACAACGCCGCCGCATCGTGACGCGAAACCGCGCGGGAACCCGATGTCGCGGCCGCCCGGGCCGTGCCGGCCAGCATTGGCCCGGCCAGCCCGCCCACTGCGGCACGCAGCATCAGTTCCCGGCGGTTCAGCTGCATCGTCAGAACCGCACGGTCGCCGTCACCCCGAAATGGCGCTTCTTCGGCAGTACCGCCTCGGAGGAGGCCAGCTGGAAGAAGAACGGATCCGCGGCGCTGTCGCTCTGGTAGCGCGAGGCCTCGAGCGTATCGTCATCGAACAGGTTGTTGACGAACGCGATGACTTCCCACTCTGTCGGCACGAATGCCGGCACGCAGGTTCGTGCGGACCTGGGTCGGCACCCAGGCAAAGTTCGCGATGCTGTCGTAGCGCTTGCCGATGTAGGTCACATCGGTGCGCACATACCAGTTGCGGTCGTTCGCCGCGGCTGCCTCATACTGCGCGAACGCCGCGCCGCTGAACTTCGGCACCAGCGGGAACTCGAAGCCGGCAGAGTCGGTGATGCCGAGGAAGCGCAACGGAATGACTTCGTTCCAGCGCCTTGGTGATCTTCGTATCGGCGTATGCCGCGCTGCCACCAACCGTCCAGTTCTCGCCCAACTTCAGCGCGCCGTCGATCTCGACACCGCGGTGCTGTTGTCGCCCGCAGCGAACGGCACGACGTTGAACGTCTCGCCAGCGGGCGCAGACCCGGTCTGGATGATGCCGTCGCCGTTGAGGTCGATCTGCAGCGTCCGCAGGCCCTGCCGCCCGACCCACTCGAGGTAGTACAGCGAGGCGTTCAGGTACCACTGGCCGTCGTCTTCGCGATGCTTGATGCCGATTTCATAGTTCTCGACTTCCGCTTCCGGCGCCAGTGGTGTCAGGCCGTTGGCCAGGGCCACCTGCTGCTGCGCGGGCGTCAGCTGGAAGAACGTCGCGTAACCCTGGGTCGGCTGGTTGCCCTTGGCGTAATTGGCGAACAGGTTGGTCTCGGCATTCAGCTCGTACTTGACGAGCACGCGCGGCAGCGTCGCCTTCGTCTCGACCGCGAATTCGGACGCCGAACCGACGCCGCTGATCTGCTCGTCGTTCTGCCGGCGCGCCTCGAGACTGACACTCAGCGCATCCGTGATCTCATAGCCGAGGCTCAGGAACAGCGAGTCGGTCACCGAAGCACTGCGAATCGGATTCAACGCAGCGAGACTCGGTCCGCCCGCACCCGCGCCGAACAACGAGCCGTTGATGAAGCCGCCCGTGACCTCATACGTGTTTTCGAGACGGGACACACCGAGCATCCAGCTCAGGCGCTGCTCTGCCGGCGACGTCAGACGCAACTCGTACGTATCCTGCGTCTGGTCGTTGATGTAGTAGAACTGGTAGCGATCTTCCGGCGCGAGTTCGAAATCGCGCAGGCCTTCGACGAACTGGTCCTGCGTGCTCGCGATGGCCGTCAGCGTATAGCCGCCAATGTTCCAGTCGGCGGTCAGCGTGCCCAGCGTGTGATCGATCAGGGTCTTGTGCTCGGTGAACGGCAGCACCGCGGCCGACGCCGCCGGTGTGTTGATGTTGATGCCGACCGGGCCGTCCGGAGCGCGCAGCGGTCCGCAATACGCACGGCGCGTGGTGGCCACGTCCGGAAAGAGGACGGGGTCCAGCCCCGCCAGCGGGCGCGACGTGAAGCCGGGGAACGGGCCGCAGTTGTGTTCGTCGAACCGCGCGATCAGCGTCGTCGGCGCAGGGCCGTCCTCATCATGGCGATCGCTGTAGCGCAGCCGGATCGACAAGTCTTCCGTCGGCGTGAAATTCAGCGTGCCGGACAGGAAGCGCTGTTCCGTCGCGCCGAGGCGGTCGCCGAGTGCGTTCTTGTAATAGCCATCGAACTCGCTGAGGTCCGCAACGATACGGCCGGAGAGCTTGCCCTCGACCAGCGGCCCCTCGAGCGCGCCGGCAATCCGGCGGTCGCCGTACGAACCCGCGGTCACGCTGACGCGGCCTTTCATCTCGTCGCCCGGCGTCGTCGTGATCAGGCTGATTGCGCCGCCGAAGGTCGCCTTGCCGAACAATGCAGACTGCGGCCCCTTGATCACCTCGACGCGCGCCAGATCCTCGCTGCCGATCGCCGACGGGTTGCCGATGTAGGGCACGTTGTCGATGAACACCGTGACCAGGTCGCGGCGGTTGTCGCCGACCGCGGAGATCTGCGTCATGCCGCGGATGGAGAAGTCACTCGCGGCGCGGGACGAGCCCTGGTTGAACGTCAGGCCCGGCGCGAACTTCGACAGATCGGCGATCGAGTCGACACCGCGTTCCTCGATCTGCGCATCCGTGAACGCCTGGATCGTCAGTGGCGCATCCTGGATCGACTCGACCCGCTTGCGCGCCGTGACGACGACTTCGTCCAGGCCGGAGACGCCCGCCGAATCTTGCGCGGACACGGAAGCCGCGCCCGTCAGCAGCGCGATTCCGACCGCATGGACGATTTGCTGTTTCAACTTCATACAACCCCCTGATCTATTCATTCCGTGATCCCGACATGTGGCAAAGGTACGACGCCCAATCTCGACCCGTGATGCAAACGGCGTATGTGACAGGGCGTCGCATGAATGGCGCCGGGGCACTGGCCCTGCTGTTCAGCGCCGCGCGCAAACGAGCACATCGGCTTGACCCGGCGTCCAATTCGTGGAGTTGCGCCATTACCGGACGCCGTTGATCCATTCTGGTGCAGCGTCGGCCGTCCGCATGATCGAACCGTCCCCGCGCACCAGCGCGGCCGGTCGTTCGCCGTCGCGTTTGCGCAACGAGTCGATGAACGCCATCAACTCCTGGTTGAAGCGCCGTGGCTGCTCCGCGAACGTCGCATGGCCGGCTCCGGCGTAGACCGAGACCGTCGACCGCGGCAGGCTGCGCGCCAATGGCGCCAGCAGCGACTCCGGCACCGACGCATCCGCCGCGCCCGTCGTGAACAGCGTCGGCACGGTCAGTCGCTGGCGCAGATCGAGGTTGTCGAGCGGCATGCCGGCCATCGCGGCGCGCGCATAGCGCGGCAACTGCAACGTCGCAAACAGCCACACTTCTTCGTCCTGCGCCGATAGCGGCGTCGCCGTCATCAAGCGCACGAACGCGCGCTGGCCCGCGATGTTGTCGACCAGAGCGGCCGAGCGCCGCAGCCGGTCTCCTTCGACATAGGCGGCATCGCCTGCGAGCGGGTGCAGCCTTTCGGTCAGGCCGCCGGTCGAGCCGATGAAGTTGATGCCCGCCAGATTCGCATCGCCATAGTGGCGCACGTAATTCATGACGACGTTGCCACCGAAGGACCACGCGACGACGACCGGACGCTCGAGCCTCTTCGCGGCGAGCACCGCGGCGATGTCGTCGGCCCAGACGCGGGAACTCGCGTAGCTGGCGGCGTCCCAGGGTTTGCCCGAAGCGCCGTGGCCGCGCAGATCGAGCGCGACGAACCGATAGCGCGCGGCCAGTGCCGCATCCTGCTGCGCACGCCAGACATCGGACGAGAACGAGAAGCCGTGCAGCAGCAGTACGGGCTTGCCCTCGGGATTGCCCCACTCCGTCACGGCGAGCGGCACGCCATCGGGGGCCGCGACCGTCGAGTGCGACAGCCCGGCGGCGTCGGGTCGCGGCTGCGTGACTGACTGCGCCGGCGCCGGCGGCACAGACGCCAGCAATGCGGCGAGCGCGAGCAGTGGCCAGTTCCGGCGTATTCCTGTGGTCGAAAGCATGCGTCGCCCGCCGCTCAACCTTCGAACAGCTGCGGATGCAGGCGCCGCGTTCGCTCGACGAGGTGCTGCGGCAGCTCGTCGACGCGCTCGACCTTGCGCCCGAACAGTCGCCACGAGATCACGCCCGGAATGTCCCGCATGTCCATCCACGGCACCCAGCTCGCGAGCGTCTGGTACGCCATCGTCGTCGGCACCACCCGCTGCGGATCGCCAGCGAGGTCGGCCGCGGTCGCATGCAGCGTCAGCAGCGAGGTCTGGACGCGCGCGGCGCCCGTGGTCGGGTTCGTCGTGCGCACCAGCAGTTCCTCGCTCGACCAGACCGAACCGGCGAAGTGTTTCGGTGCGCCGAGGTAGCCCGTCCATTCCAGTCCCGGAAAGGGCTTGTCCAGCACGGGTTCGGTCTGTTCTGCCGTGAAGCGTTGCCGCTGTGGCGAGTAATAGTGCTTCGGCGTCACGCTGCGACCCGTCAACGGGTTCAGCCATTCGTCGAGCACCTGCCCGGTCTGGAGGTCCTTGAACCAGCCCGCCTCGCGCAGGGAGTACGCATACACGCCGTCGCCGGACGGTGTACAGCGGTTGATGCTGATGCCCTCGACACCGAGCAGCGGCACCGTGCGCTGTCCGGAGACCTGGCCGTAGAACGTGCCCGCGTAGGCCCAGTACAGCGGTCGACCGTCAGGATGCGCGCGCATCCGTACATGGGTCTCGAGCGTGTCGAGGTCCAGGGCGGCGGCGGCAGCGGTCGCGTCGCCGGCCCGCGCAGCACTGGCTGGCGCGGTGCACAGCGCCGCGCCCAACGCACCGCCGCCCAGCAGCGGCCACAATTCGCGACGATTCATCATGGTGATGGTGCTCCCTCGTTCGTGGTGGCCGGTGCACGCGGTGGCACCGGTTTGCGCTCCCGCATGAAGCGGATCACGCTGGGTTCCGCCTTCGTACGCTTTTCGGGCGGCGTCAGGAAGTCCGGAAAGCGCTCCCGGGTCAGCGCAACGATATCGGCGGGAATGGCGTCGAGCTCATCCGCGCTGCCGGTGAAGCAGTTGTAGAGCAAATGCCCCGGCGCGGCCCCCATCAGCATCCACGGCTGCCATGGCCGCACATGCGACCACGCACCCCAGTGCTCCAGCGAGATCAACGTCGGGTCCAGTGCCTTGGACAGCGCGACGTTGTAACTCAGCATGTCGGACACCTGCAGCATCGGGCCGCTGCTCTCGCGCACCCAGACGGCCGGGTCGAGCGGATTGCGCGCCCAGTAGTGGCCGTGCTGCTCGACGAACAGGCGATCGCCGGCCGTCTGCCAGGGCAGCAGGAACGGCCTTGCCGCGGCCGCGGCGCGCGCCGGGTCGTCGTAGAAGCGCGCATCGCGCTCGATCGGTTCGATGTCGCGACTGACGGAAGGATTGGCGATGTGCAGCACATCGACGGTTTCCTCGTTCAGCGGATTCGTCCATCGATCGAC
Source organism: Steroidobacteraceae bacterium (assembly GCA_041395605.1). Classification (GTDB taxonomy): domain Bacteria; phylum Pseudomonadota; class Gammaproteobacteria; order Steroidobacterales; family Steroidobacteraceae; genus UBA964. The sequence continues at coordinate 72,663 of JAWLAD010000001.1, read as the reverse complement.
GACCTTGCCGGTCGCGAGGTCGAAGAAGAACCCTACCTCGCGCTGCAGCAGCATCCAGCCCGGGCGATCCGGCAGCGGCAGTGCGCGCTGCGACGACATCCCCATGATTCCAAGCAGGTCGCGTGCCGCCGCCCCCGGCGCGACGCCCATGACTCGACCGCGGTACCAGCCGTGCTTCGCGCGCGAGCTGTCGAGGTTCGCGACGATCCGGGTCATCAGCCGGGCATTGCCCGCGCCGGTATCGAGCCCGAGGGCGGTGCGATGCTTCGACGAGGCAGCCACCGGGCTCGCGCCGGCGGTCAGCATCAGGCCAGCGGCGGCGGACGCCGTTGCGGCGGCACCTGTCGCGAGCAGCTCGCGGCGCGAGACTCCCTTACCGTCATGTTCGTGCATCGGGCGCCCCCGCCACTCGTCCGGATCGACACGGCCAGCATCCGGACGCTCGACGGTTCGCGCAACGCCCGTTACGCGCAGCAGCCTGCTTTTTCGCTCCAGCGCACCCACGACGCCCGATTCGGCGCGAACGCGCGTTCGCGCTGCGCGAAAATCGCGCTCCGTTGACAGTCCCCGGCCTTCGCCCCAAAGTCGGGCCCTACCGGAGCTGACATGGAAGCCACCTTTCCGACGCCTGAGACGGATACGCCGCGGCGCGACGCCCCGGGGTCGAGGCGTCCCACGGCCCGCGAACTGGCGTTCCTGTACCTGATCCCGCCGCTGTTGATGGCGCTGCCGCTCGGCATGTACCGCGCCGGCATCGGACTGCCGCTGCCGTTGTCCTTGATCCTGTGGACGTCCGTCTGCCTGATCTCGTGGTGGTTGTCCGAAGCGTTCGCGCACCTCGCGAGCCGTGTGCTGCGGCCGTGGCACCCACCGCTGTGGCTGGTCCTGACGATCGGCTACCTGCTGAACCTGTGGATCTCGAGTCTGTACAACGTGCCGATCGTTGCCGCGCTGGTCGAGTTCGGCCGCGTGCCGCTGACGCCCGACCTGGCCGCCTACTTCGACATGGAGCGCAGCCTCGTCGACCCGCACTATCTGTTGATGCTGCTGCGAGCCGGCGCGGCGGGTCTGGTCATCTGGCTCACCGTGAACCTGCTGTTCCAGCGACTGACGGCGAGCGATCGCTTCGCTCTGGCCGTCGCGGCGGCGCGTTCTGCGGCCACCACCGCGCACGCGCCCGTCGTCCCGCCCGCCACCCAGCCAGTGCCAGCGCAACCGCCGACACCGCCCCGATTCTTCGGGCGGCTGGACAAGCTGCGTGGACTGCCGCCCGCGGATCTGCTCGCCGTGGAGGCGGAAGACCACTACATCCGCGTGCACAGTCGACGGGGCAAGGAGTTGATCTACTACCGTTTTCGCGATGCACTCGAAGACCTGCACGGCTGGGATGGCATCCGCGCACACCGCTCCGTCTGGATCCGCCGCGACAGCTTCGTGAAGGTCGAGGAGAGCGGCAGGGCCACCTGGGTCGTGCTCGAATCCGGCGAGCGGCTGCCCGTCAGCTTCGCGCACCGCGCACTGGTGCGTGCCGCGGTGCAGGCCCCGTAGAGGCGCGCCGACTGTAGTAGTGTCGTGGGCATGCGTCGCCATGCCATTCTCGTGCTGCTGCTGTCGTCACCGCTCGCCGGCGTCACGCTGGCGCAAGCACCGCAGGGCCATCCGCCGGAGGACATGATCCTGATCCCCGGCGGCGAATTCCTGATGGGGTCCAACGAGCCGATGTTCGCCGATGCGCAGCCCGTGCACCGGGTGCGCGTGCGCGCGTTCTGGATCGACGCCACCGAAGTGACGAACGCGCAGTTCGCCCGCTTCGTCGCCGCGACCGGCTACCGCACGATCGCCGAACGCCCGCTCGATCCGCGCGACTTCCCGGGTGTTCCGACGGCGCAGCTCGTGCCGGGGTCGGCGGTGTTTTCGGCACCGGGGGGCGCCGTCGATCTCGACGCACCGCTGCAGTGGTGGCAGTACGTGCCCGGAGCGAACTGGCGCAATCCGGAAGGCCCCGACAGCAGCATCGCCGCGCGCATGGATCATCCCGTCGTGCACATCGCCTATGACGATGCGCTCGCGTATGCGGCCTGGGCGGGCAAACGCCTGCCGACCGAAGCGGAGTGGGAGTTCGCGGCCCGGGGCGGTCTCGAAGGCAGGGAGTTCGCCTGGGGCGACGAGTTCCGCCCCAGCGGGCAATTCCGCGCCAACACCTTCCAGGGCCGCTTCCCCGAACAGAACACCGCGGCAGACGGCTACCGCGCCACGGCACCCGTGCGCGCGTTCGCGCCGAACGGCTTCGGCTTGTATGGCGTCGCCGGCAACGTCTGGGAGTGGGTGGCCGACTGGTACTCGCCGAACTACTACGGCGACCTCGCGCGGCAGGCGTCCACGAATTTCGATCCGCGCGGTCCGGTCGAAGGTTTCGATCCCGACGACCCAGGTGTGCCCAAGCGCGTGCAGAAGGGCGGATCGTTCCTGTGCAGCGACGACTACTGCGCGCGCTACCGCCCGGGGGCCCGCGGCAAGGGAGAACCCGGCAGCAGCGCGAACCATATCGGCTTCAGACTGGCGCGTGATCCCTGACCAATGCGCACTGCCATCAAAACCGTGCTCGCGACGCTCGCCCTTGCGCCCGGCATCATCGCCGCGGTCGCCGACGCCGGCACGACGCCGCGGCCGAAGAACGTGCTGATCGTGCTGACGGATGACGTTGGATTTGCCGCCAGCAGCGCATTCGGCGGCCCGATCGACACGCCGACGTTCGATGCGCTGGCGAAGCAGGGCCTGCGCTACAACAACTTCCACACCACGCCGATGTGCTCGCCGACCCGCGCGGCGTTGCTGACCGGCCGCAATTCCCATGCGGTGGGCATGGGCTCCATCACGGAATCGGCTTCCACCGATCGTGGCTACACCTCCGTGATTCCAAAGAGCGCGGCGACGGTCGCCCGCGTGCTGCAGGATCGCGGCTTTCGCACGGCGATCTTCGGCAAGTATCACCTGATCCCGAAGTGGGAGTTGTCGACCGTCGGGCCATTCAACCACTGGCCGACGTCGATGGGCTTCGACTACTTCTACGGCTTCGAGCCGGCGATGGTCGATCAGTACATGCCCAACCTGATCGAGAACACGCGCCTGATCGCGCCGCCATCGGAGCCTGGCTACTTCTTCGAACGCGACATCGCCGACCGCGCCATCCATTGGCTGCGCGAACTGCGCAGCAGCGGCCAGGGCAATCCGTTCTTCATCTACTTCGCCACGGCGACCGCGCACGCACCGGTACAGGCGCCGGCGGACTGGATCGCACGGTATCGCGGGCGATTCGATCACGGCTGGGACGCTGAACGCGAGGCCGTGCTGGAGCGACAGAAGCAGCTGGGCATCGTCCCGGCCGGTGCATCGCTGACACCCCGTGCGGCACGCGTCCCTGCCTGGGATTCACTCAGCGCGGATCAACAGCGCATCGCCGCAAGGATGATGGAAGTGTACGCGGCCATGCTGTCGTACACCGATCACCAGGTAGGTCGCCTGCTCGACGAGCTGCGCGCGACCGGACAGTACGACGACACGCTGGTCATCTATATCCAGGGCGACAATGGCGCCTCGCCGGAGGGCGGTCGCAACGGCGTGGTCAACTACTACGATGCCGTCAATGCGCTCGGCGCGCCCGACGCACTGCCAGTGAATACCGCGGAGATCCTCGCGAGACTCGACCAGTTGGGCGGCCCGCAGTCCGCTCCGGCGATTCCCACCGGCTGGACCAATGCGCTGAACACGCCATTCCCGAGCTGGAAGGGCGATGCCTCGAACCTCGGGGCGATGCGCAACGGCCTCGTGATCTCCTGGTCCGCCGGCATCCGAAACGGGGGCCGCATCCGGCAACAGTTCCATTCCGTGCAGGACATCGCGCCCACGATCCTTGAAGCCGTCGGCGTGACACCGCCTGCCACGGTCGACGGCGTCGCGCAGCAGCCCATTGACGGTCGCAGCATGGTCTATTCGTTCGACCAACCCGATGCGCCCTCGACGCGCCGTGCCCAGTATTTCGAAGTCGCGACGACCCTCGGCCTGTATAGCGATGGTTGGTGGGCCGGCTACCGGCCGGAACCCAGCGAAGAACTGGGTCCCGATCTGCAAACGACTGCGGCATGGCAGCTGTTCGACCTGCGCAACGACTTCTCGCAGTCACGCGATGTCGCGGCGGCCCACCCGGAACGTCTCGCCGAGATGAAGCGCGAATTCGCCGAACAGGCCGGGCGCAGCCATGTCTTTCCGATCACGCGCGCCCGCGTGCCGCTCAGCGCTCGGGCGCCGCTCGACCAGCCGGGCCGCCACGTGTTCCATGCCGGCACTGAACGCCATAGCGACTGGGGCTTCCCGAACATCCGGCGGCGGTCGTGGTCGATGACGGCGTACATGGAGGTGCCGCCGGACGGCGGCTCGGGCGTCATCGTCAACCAGGGCGGTCGCTTCGCGGGCTGGGGGTTGCTGGTGCAGGGCGGCGTGCCGAATTTCGTCTACCGCCGCGGCAGCGCGGACGAATCGGTGCTGCGGCTGCGAGGCAACGCACCACTGTCGCCGGGGCCCCACCAGATCGAAGTGCAGTTCACGTACGAGCCCGCGGCGACGCTGCTCGGCCCGGACGCAGCCGACGTCACGATGAAAGTCGACGGTACAGCGGTGGCGCAGGGTCGCCTCGACGCGACCATCAAGTTTGCATTCGAATACCAGGGCGCCGCGATCGGGCACTCCACGGGCAGCCCGCTGCTCGACGAATACTCGGGACGATTCGCCTACCCCGGGAAGATCGACCGGCTCGAGTTCGAACTCGGCCCGCGGTAACGCGCGTCAGGCCTTCAGCTCGTCCTTCAGCAACGGCGACAGCGGCGGCTCGAACACCTGCCAACGCGGTGCGAGCAAGTCCGGGTTCTCGCGCGCGACGCGCTCGCGGAATTCGCGCGGCAGATCGCCGACCCCACCCGTCACGCGCCGGCCGCTCCAGGACCCGAGCATGTGGCCCGGCGTGTCGCCCATCGCCGCCCACTCCGGAAACGGAAACAGGTAGAAGCCCGAAGTCTGGTACGGAATGGCCGTGACCGCTGGATCGTAGAAGTCGCGCCGCGAGACCGTGTTGCACATGCTCTCGATGAAGATCTTCGGCCAGGTCGGCGGGCCTGGCCGGATGTGCTCGGATTTCACCAGTTCGCCTTCCCTGCGCAACAGGTGATAGGTATCGCGCCATGTCACCTCGCGCGCCAGCAGGGACAAATAGCCTTTCGGGCCGTGCAGCGTGCCCGGATCGCCGAGCAGTTTCATCGGCGCGATCTCGAGCGTCTCGCCCGTGAACGGGTTGCGCGCCGTCGACGTGAAGTCGCCGGTCGCGAGGTCGCGCGGGAAACTGACGTTGTGGGCATGGATCCGCCACGTCAGGTCCCCGACGCGGCGGAAGTACGAGTACTCCATGCCTTCCCAGCGCACCACCGGCTGCGCGCGTTCGCCGTGCGGCACGATGTAGGTGACGAACTGGTAGGTGCTGAGCGTCGTGCCTTCATCGCGCAGGTCGCGCTCCAATCGGAACAATGCCCTGAACTTCTCGCGCTCATCGGCGAAGTGAATGAAGCCGTCCTCGTCGGCGCGCCGATCCTTCGCCTCGGCGCGTACTGCCGCATCCGCACGCGTGGCGATCGCCGTCGTCGCCGTCCCCAGCGCAACAGCCGCCAGCGGCGCGCCTGCGAGCACGGTCCGACGCGTACCGTCGGGTTGTTCCCCATCGAGTTGCAGCAACGTGCGGAGGGTGTCCAGCATGCCGCGACGCTAACCCCGCATGACGCCGCCGGCCAATAGATTCGTGGTGGCGCGCAATGCGTCGTCCGCATGAGGGGTGTCCGGTTCTTCTGTCCGAATGCGTCTGCCTTGATGGTTACCCGAACCCCACGCACCCCAGTGACACCGGATGTCAGCGCAAGCGCAACTGTTCCTGTTCGCCGTTGCGCTGGACCTGCTCGGCATCCTGATCTTCCGGCGCTACGCGGCTGCGTTCACACCCGCCGGCAGGAGCTGCCTCATGGCCTGGACGCTGTTGATCATGGCTGGACTCACGGAGGTGATCTGGCTCGTGGCGCTGAAGAAGTCCAACGGCTTCACCGATGCGTGGCAGGGGGCCGTCAGCATCACCGTCTCGTGGATCAGCTTCTTCCTGCTGGCGTACGCGCTGAAGTTCATCCCGATCGGCACCGCCTATGCGATCTGCACGGGCTTTGGCGTGGCGGGCGGTGCGATCGCGGGCATGTGGCTGTTCGGCGAGGACCGCAACCTGGTTCGCGTCGGGTCCATCGTGCTGATCGTCATCGGCATCGTCGGTGTCCACCTGAGTGATTCCGCCCACAATTCGTCTGGGGGAGACCCGTGACCCGCCGTACAATGCTCCCATGCAGCGCGAATCCAGCAACGATCCGATGGCGCCGCGTGCCGGCGCCACGCCGACACTCTGTGGCTCACTCGCCAGCGTCACGCTGATGACGAACGACGCCGATCCAGCGGCGCGCTTTCTCGAAGAAGCCATGCAACTTCGGCGAGCCCGCGACGAACGGCCTGTCGGCGCGGAAGCCATCGCCAGTCGCGAGCTCTGGCACCTGCCGGACTCCGCCGACTGGCGCGAACTGGAGTTCGCATCGGCGCACCCCGGCAGTCGCGTGACGGTTCGCGTCATCGTCATGCCGGGCGGCGACCTGATCCGCCCTGGCATGGAATCGCGCCTCAACGGCGGTCTGTCCATCGGCTTTCCGGTGCGCAGCCTGGAGCAGACGCTCGAGCAGTTCACGGCACTCGGCATTGAATCGACGGCGGGCATCGTACCGCTGACGATCACGCGCCCGGACGGCAGCAGCTATGTGTCCGGCGAGATCCTGTTCCGCGGCCCGGAGCAAACCTACATGCTCGTCGTTGGTCGCCCGGCCGACATGGCTCCCGTCGGTCCGATTGATCCCGCCAGCGGGATGGGCGGGCCTGCCTATTCGGCCATCGTCGTCACGGATGCGAGCCGCGAAATCGCTTTCTATCGTGACGTGCTCGGCTGGGAAGCACGGCAGGACATCGTGCTGACGACCTCCGGCCCGGCAGGCGGCCTCGGCCTCGAGGCCGGCACGCAATTCCGGTTCGTGCAGCTGTTCGCGCCGGGTGCAACGAGCGGGTACATCTGCCTGCTGGACATGCTGGCCGTCTCGCGCCCGAATCCGGTGACGCCGCGACTGCCCAATCGCGGGCTCGTGATGTGGACCTTCCGCACGCATGCATTCGATGCGGTCCTCGACAAGGCCCGCGCGCACGCGGCGCTCACCCGCTCACCGCCGCCGCGCGTCGCGGGTGCGCTCGGGCAGCGTCGGCTCACGGCACTGTCGCCGGCGGGGATCATGATCGAAGTCTGCGAGACGCCGCTGGACTGACGGGGCGCGCGGTCTCGCTACGGTGTCGCGCCGGGCGTACTCCGGCGCGTACCAGAGCGCCGCGTCTTTCGGTCGACCCCAACCCGGGTGTACAGATCCGCCAGGTACTCGAACGCTTCCTGCGTCCGCACGAAACCCGCGCCGCGCGCCTGTTCCGACGTCGCGGCCGCCGCCAGCAGCGACTCACGCGACCGCATACCGCCCCGTTCATCGTTTCACCCAGCGCCCGACCAAGGCTGCAGTGTTTGCCGCAAGCCAATGGGTCTCGCCGTAAGTGGCGATACGTCGACGATGGACGCCACGGATTTGCTAGCCCCCCAGCATGATCGCCGGCCACGCAGGCAGCGCGCGCCGCCGTGGCCTGCGCAAACTGCGACACCGGATGGTCGGCACCGTTCAGGGCAAGCAGCCCCGCGAGCGCATCGCGCGACAACCCGACGGCTTCGGCCGCATCACCCGCAGAAAGCAGGCAATCCGACAACGAAACGCTGCTCCACAGCGTGTCCAGATTCCGCTCACCGAGCACCTTGCGCCGGGATTGCAGCACCTCGCGATGTCGCTGTGCACACTCGCGGAACTGTCCTGCCATGCCGAGCACGCCGGCCAGGCCGGCACGGACATCGATCGTGATCATGTGATCGGTGCCCAGCGCCCGTTCCGCCAGCTCGACCGCTTCGCGATGGGCGGCGATGGCTTCCGGCCAGCGATTCTCGCCCGCCAGCGCGACGCCATAGTCATTCAGCACCCCGGCGAGCCGTTGGTCCGCCACACCGAGCGCGCGCAGCTCGCCGGCTGCCCGCTCGAGCAGCGCGCGGGCGGCTGCCATGTCGCCGCCCGAGTTCATGACCTGCGCAGCCAGCTGCGCGTCGATCAGTGGTCCCTCGGGCGTGCCTGGGGCGACGACCCGAATACGCTCGCTGGCCTGCCGCAGGATGGGTCCCGCCTCCGCGAAGCGACCCGCGCGCTGCAGCAACTCGCCGCGATTCGCCAGCAGGCCGGATGTACCGTGCGTCGTCACGGTTCGCCGCGCCGTAGATCTCCAGCGCGCGTTGGTTCGCAGACAGCGCCTGTTCGAAGCGTCCCAGCGACGCGTTCACGGAGGCGATCGTTTCCAGCACCGTCGCCGCGACCATCGGGTCAGCGGACAGCTTCTGCTCGGTATCCTGCAGCGCATGGTCGACGACGCTCGCCAGTGACGCGGGTTCCGGACCGGCGCGCGGATCGACGGCCGTCAACATGCTGGTCAGGAACTTCGTGACTTCCGTCGCGCGCCGCGCATCGAGCTGCGCCTGGTCGCGCTGTCGTTCCACTTCGCGCGCCGTGGACACGTACGCCACGAGCCCGAGCATCGATGCACCCAGCAACAGCAGGCTCAGCGCTGGCAATGCGGTTGCGCTTCCAGCAGCTTGCCGGCGCGATACCAGACCGTCGGCGCACGCGCCTCGACGGGGCGGTCGGCAGGAAGTTGCCGAAGTCTTCGGCCAGCGCCGCGGCGGATGGATAGCGTGCCGCGGGATCGCGTGCCAGCGCCTTGCGGACGATGTTGTCGAGATCACCGCGCAGCTGCGCGTTGCCCGAGACGCGACTCGGCCAGTCCGGCTCTTCGCTCGTCACGACCCGCACGTACTCAGCCGGTGTCGTTGCACGGGCTGCGAATGGCCGCGTGTCCGTCAGCAGCAGGAAGGCCAGTGCACCGATGCCGTAGACGTCGGTGGCGGTCGTGGCCGGTCGCTGCTCCACCTGCTCTGGCGCCGCGAAGTGCGCCGTGTAGCCGCGCCGGCCACGAGCGTCAGGTCCTGCTCGCCGCGCTCCGCGTCGATGAACTTCGCGACGCCGAAATCGATCAGCTTGAGCCGGCCGTCGGGCGTGACGAGCACGTTGCCCGGCTTCAGATCGCGGTGCACGACCAGCAAGCGGTGGGCAGCTTCCACGGTGCGGCATAGCTCGACGAGTAGCTGCCTGCCCGGACCCCGAGCTGCCGGTCGCGGCAGTAATCGTCGATGGGCACGCCGTCGACGTACTCCATGACATACCACGGTCGACCGTCGTCACTGATGCCGGCATCGATCAGCCGCGCGATCCCCGGGTGTTCCAGGCGCGCCAGCGCCTGGCGCTCGACGTGGAAGCGCGCGAGGCTGCTGGCGCTGCGCAGCTCCTGCCTCACGAGCTTCACCGCAACCTGTTGCTCGACGTCGTCTTCGCGGCGGGCCCGGTACACGACACCCATGCCGCCGGAGCCGATCGGCTCCAGCAGCCGGTAGCGCCCGACCAGCGAGCCGGACAGATCGGGTGGCGCGGCAGTAATCACGGGACCCAGCGCAGCGGTGTCGAGCGCCGCGGCTGCATCTGCCGCCAGCAGCGCGACCACCCGCCGGTGCAGCGCCGGTGACTCCGTCGCGAGGGACTGCAGCGTCTGTTCGCGCGTGCCCGGCGGCGCCTCCACCAGCGACTCGAGGATCGCGAACGCGCGCTGGTCGAGGGTAGCAGCGTCGCTCACGTCAGGCGCCGTCCGGCAGGTCCGTGCGCATTTCCTCCGCCAGCCAAGCCTTCGCAGCACGCCATTTCCGGCTCACGGTGGAGATCGACAGTTCGAGCTGCGTGGCAACGTCCTCGAGCGTCAGGCCGGAAAACACCCGCATCTCGACGACGCGGGCCGCCACGGAATCGATCGTTGCCAGTCGTTCGAGCAGTGCATCGATCTGCAGCACGTCCACCTGCGCGACCGTGGGCAGCGGAATCTGGGTCGACAACGTCACCGCCTGTCCGGCACGCTTGCCGGCCCGGCGACGTCGCGCTTCGTCTACCAGCGCGCGCCGCGCGATGCGCGCGAACATCGCGAGGAAATGATTCCGGTCGCGCCACTCCATCTCGCGGATCTGGACGAGACGCAGATACACTTCGTTGACGAGCTGCGTCGGCTGCAGGGTCAGGGAACGCTCGCCCTGCAGTTGCGCGGCCGCGATACGATGCATCTGCTGATAGAGCACCTGCACGAGCTCGTTCATGGCGACGCTGTTGCCACCGGACCATTCCTGCAGCAGTGACGTGGGATCCTGGGCGGGCGGCATGTATTGCTGTTGTTGTTGTACGGCCAGACCGAATCGGTACTGTGCCAAATGATCCACCGAATGCAAGCGCCGGGCAGGCAGCCTTCGCACTGCGGCTTCGGTATGCTTGCCATATTGCGGCATGGAGTGCACTGATGTCGATTGACCTCCCCCGGCGACCGATCTTCCTCCTGGTCCTCTGGTTCTGGATCGCGCTGCTGGCGCCGCCCTCGTTCGCCGCGAAGCCCGCCAAAGTGCCTGCGCCGCCGCAGGCCGTCACATCAGTCGAGGGCATCACGGAGCACGAGCTCGGCAATGGCCTGCGCGTGCTGCTGTTCCCGGATCAGTCGAAGTCGACGATCACCGTCAACATCACCTACCTCGTCGGCTCACGCCACGAGGGCTACGGCGAAAGCGGCATGGCGCATCTGCTCGAGCACATGCTGTTCAAGGGCACGCCCCGCTTCCCGAACATCCCGCAACAGCTCACGGCACGCGGCGCGCGCCCGAACGGCACGACCTGGTACGACCGCACCAACTACTACGAGACCTTCCCCGCCTCCGACGACAACCTGCGCTGGGCGCTCGATCTCGAAAGCGACCGGATGGTCAACTCGTTCGTCGCCGACAAGGACCTGCAGAGCGAGTTCTCGGTCGTGCGCAACGAGTTCGAGGCAGGCGAGAACGACCCGGGTGGCGTACTGCTCGAGCGCGTGATGTCCACGGCCTACCTGTGGCACAACTACGGCAAGTCGACCATCGGTTCGCGCGCCGACATCGAACGCGTGCCGATCGACAACCTGCGCGCGTTCTACCAGCGCTTCTACCAGCCCGACAACGCCGTGCTGGTCGTGGCCGGGCGCATCGATCCTGACAAGACGCTGCGCTGGGCCAACGAATACTTCGGCAAGATCCCCCGCCCCACGCGCAAGCTGCCCGCGACCTACACCGTCGAGCCGACCCAGGATGGCGAACGGCACGTCACGCTGCGCCGCGTCGGCGACGTGCAGGTCACCGCCGCCGGCTATCACGTGCCTGCGGGTGCACACCCGGATTTTCCCGCCGTGCAACTGCTGTTCGACGTGCTGACCAACGAGCCCGCCGGCCGGCTGTACAAGGCACTCGTCGAGACGGGCCTCGCGACGCAGGTCGGCGGTTTTGCGTTCAGCCTGAAGGAACCTGGCTACGCGTATGTCGCGGCCGAAGTGCTGCGCGACAAGTCCCTGGCCGAGGCCACCCGTGCGCTGCTCGGCACGCTCGACACGCTGCGCGATGCGCCGGTCACCGCCGAGGAAGTCGACCGCGCGCGCAATCGCTATCTGCGCGCGTTCCAACAGACCTACTTCAACAGCGAACGCGCGTCGCTGCAGTTGTCGGAGTACATCGCCCAGGGCGACTGGCGGCTGTGGTTCCTGCAGCGCGACCGCCTGGAGAAAGTGACCGCTGACGACGTCAACCGCGTCGCCGCCGCTTATCTCAAGCCCGCGAACCGCACCACCGGCCAGTTCATCCCCGATGCCACGCCTGATCGCGCCGAGATTCCGGCGGCGCCGGCACCAGCGGAACAACTGAAGGACTATGTCGGGCGTCCTGCACCCACCGCTGGCGAGACCTTCGACCCCTCCCCGGAAAGCATCCAGGCGCGACTGCGCAGCGAGACGCTGCCCGGCGGTGCGCAAATCAGCTTCATCAACAAGACGACGCGCGGCAACACCGTGAATGTCAGCCTGTCGCTGCGGATCGGCAGCGTGGAGTCGCTGGCCGGCCAAGCCGTGCTGTCTCGAATGACCGCCGCGATGCTCCGTCGCGGCACGACCACGCGCGACCTGCAGCAGATCAACGATGCGCTGGGCACACTGAAGAGCAACGTCCAGATCGGTGGTGGCGGCCAGAACGTGTTCGTGAACATCAGCACGACGCGCGACCAGCTGTTGCCTACGCTCGAGATCGTCGCTGACCTGTTGCGCAACCCCAGTTTCCCGCAGGCGGAACTCGACAAGCTGCGTGCCGACTGGCTCGCCGGCATCGACGCCGGGCGCAACGACCCCAACGGCGTCGCCGGGCGCGCAATCGAACGGCTCACCGCGCCCTACCCCGTCGGCGACTTCAGGCGTGGCCTGGACTTCGATGAGGAAGCGGCCGCCGTCAATGCGGTCACCGTTGCCGATCTCGCGCGCTTCCATCGCGAGTTCTACGGCGCCGCACACGCGACCGTCGCCGTGGTCGGCGAGTTCGACCCCGCGACGACCCGCGCCGCGCTCGGCGGCATGCTCGCGAACTGGAGCGCGCCTGTCGCCTTCCAGCGTGCACCGAACCAGTACTTCGTCCTGACCCCCAGTCGCCAGCAGCTCGCGACACCCGACAAAGCCAACGCCGTCATGCTTGCGGAACTGAGCCTGCCATTGCGCGACGACGCCCCCGACTACCCGGCGCTCGTGCTCGGCAACTTCATGCTGGGCGGCGGCTTCCTGAATTCGCGCCTCGCGACACGCATCCGCCAGCAGGATGGGCTCAGCTACGGCGTCGCGTCGCGGCTGTTCGCCGATCCGTTCGAGCCCACCGCGAGCTTCACCGGTTTCGCGATCTACAACCCGGCGAATTCCGCCAGACTGGTTGCCGCGTTCCGCGAGGAGATCGAGCGCGTGCGGCGCGACGGCTTTCGCGCGGACGAGCTGCGCGAAGCGAAGACTGGCTGGCTGGAGGGTCGCAACCTGAGTCGCTCACAGGACGCGACACTCGCGGGTCAATTGTCGAACCAGTTGCGGCTGGACCGCACCCCGGCATGGGACGCGGACTTCGAACGCCGCGTCGCGGCGCTGACCGTCGATGACGTCAATGCGGCGTTCCGCAAGTGGATCCAACCGGATGCGCTGGTCATCGTCGAGGCCGGCGACTTCCGCAATCCTGTGCCGGAATCCTAGCGGGGTCGCCTCGGGAACCAACGCAGCGAGGGGCGGTCTGTAGCAACGGGCCCCGACGAGGCGACACGTGGCGCAGCGACAGCAACCCGGCCTGCGCGCACGGCCGTCGCCGCGGGCGTCACGACGGCGCACCTGCTGCTGCTGTGGGCGCTGCAACCCTCCATCCAGGCGCGGCGGACGAGCAGCGCCGTAGCGCCCGTCAGCCTCTGGATTCTTTCGCCCGAGCCAGCCGCCGATCAGGCGGCTTCTGATCGCGTGGAGACGGCACCACGCCCGGCGCCACTCCCGGCATCTTCCACGACCGCATCCCCGCGCGCACGCGCGACGCCGGCTGCGCCGGGCGATGCAACCGATGGCGCCGACGCATCGATCGGCCCCAGGATCGACTGGCAAACGGCGGGCGCACAGGTCGCGCGCGAGGCGGCCGAGCAGATGAGCCAACCTCCGCCCCGCAGTTTCGGCGGCCAGCCGCGTTCGCCCTACCGGGCGTGCAAACCCCGCAAGGGCAGTTGGGAGTGGAAAGCCGAACCCGGGAAAGTCGGCATGGCCGGACCGCTGCCGTACGTGCGCGTCGGCAAGCGTTGCATCGTTGGTCTCGGATTCTTCGGTTGTGCGCTCGGCGAGCCGCCGCCGCCCAACGACAAACTGCTCGACGACATGCGCAAGCCAGACCGTCCGCGGTCATCCGTGCCCGGACCGGAACACTGCGATGACCCCGAGGCCGAGCCGTGAATGCTAGGCGCGCGGAACCGCGTCGACGCGCGCCGCCAAGTCCTCGATGAACCGCTCCCGCTGCATCGGCGACACCAGCACGCAACGCCGACCATGATCGATGCGCACGCGCTGCAGCGACAACGCCGGCCCGGACCACCATGACCGGCTCGGTTCGATGCGCGTGATGTCGGCGTAATCGACCCGGAAGCGCAGCGCGCCGGACTGGATCAACAGGTGATCGGCCTTCAGCGTGTAGCGACAGGGATAGCAAAACAGCAGCAGCACCAGGACGGTGAATGCGAACACGCCGAGCACCATCACGGCGTAAGCGGTACTGAACCGCAGCGACATCAGGCCGCGGAACAGGATCGCCGACAGCGACAACCCCAACAGCACGATCAGCCAGGTGTCGATTATTGAATTGTAGGTCTTGTCGGGCATGGTCATATCCAGCGCCTCACCTGCCGCAGGTACTCGTCGTAGGGATCACCGAAACGCGCCCGCAGGATGCGCTCTTCCGGAATGATCTGGAAGCGCGTGATGTACAGCACGAACAGCAAGGGCCCCAACAATGCGGCCGGCACGGCGAGGAAGGCCGCCCACGCCAGCAGCAGGCACAACATGCCCAGGTACATGGGATTGCGCGTGACGCGATAGACGCCAGCGCTGACCAGGTTGCTGGCCTTGTCGGGATGCAGCGGGTTGACCGTCGTGCGCGCAGCGCGGAAGGCCAGCAAGCCGAGCACATCGAAGCAAAGGCCCGCGACCACGAGCGCTACGGTCACGCCATGTCGAAGCATGTCGTCGACGGGCAGCGGCGTACCCCGCTGCGAGACCAGCCACATCGCGACGCCAGCGAGTCCGCCCACCACGGGCGGCGGGATGCGGTGTTCGAACCACTTCAAAGCGGCTCCATCGTCACGTCATCGAACTCACCGTCTTCGGCCATCGCCGAGGCAATGCCCGCGTCGATCAGTTCTTGGTGCGTCGGATACCACATGCCGCTGCCGCCACGACGCATCGCGGCGTTGACGAACCCCGCATTGGCGCCCTGGCCCTTCAGGAACTGGATGTACTTGCGCCGCTCCGACTCCGACCAGCGCGGCGCCATCCCGGGAAAGCTCACCTCGTGCAGCCCGATGCGCGCGTCCGGACCGAGCAAGCGCTCGGCCCCCGAGGCGAATGCGATCACGCAGGCGCTCGAGCATTCCTGCTCGACGTGGGTGGACAGGCCACGATCACGGATGCGTTCGCCGAGTCGATAGGCCTCGGCGAGCCTGCCGCCCCCGCTGTTCAGGCGGACGACGCGCACGTTGCCGAACGAAGCAAGTGCATCATCGACCCTGGCCGTCAGTCCGAAGCCGATCGGACCCTCGATGCTGAGTACGCCGCCACCCTCCCTGACGACCACGTCGTAATCGGCGAATTCCTTGTCGCCATCGATGATGCGCAGCATCTCGAGTGCGACAGGGGCCTGGACCAGCACGATGTTCACGACGAACTGCAGCGCCGACAATGCCGTCAAGCCCATCGCCAGTTGCGCCCAGATCTTCGGGCCACCGCGTGCGCGATAGTTCTCGGCCGAGCGCCAGACACCCACGAGCTGCCAGACGACGATCGCCGCCGCGACCGCGAGGAAGAGCAGAATCGCGATCGCGACCGGTTGCGGCGCGTCGACGATGTCGAACGCACCGACGATCCCGCCCAGCGTGAAGACCACGAACGTCGCCGCGAGGCTCATGACCCAGTAGCTGACCGGCAGCGGCAGCTCGCCGCGCCAATGGCGCAGCAGCAGATCGCCCAACTTCTGCTGCCATGACTGGTCGGTGGACTCGGAGGCGGTTGGCGGTCGCTGCGCGCGCGGCTTTCGCGATGCCGTTCGTGCCGATGCCGCCGCCGGACGCGGTGCACGCACCGCTTCGATCTGCGGCTGCGGCTGCGGTTGCGGCATCACACGCTGCACTGCGGGTCGCGGCCGCAGCGCCTGGATCTCGCCAGCGGGCACCCATTCGTCCATGCCCTCCGTCCAGGTCCAGGCATCCGGTGGAACCCGGCCGGCCTGCAGCTGCTCGCTGAGTTGCTCAGTACTCAGCGGCCCGAGCCGCTTGCGGTTCACGACGACGTACCAGCTCATAGTGATCGCCTCGGCAGAGGTGTATCCGGCGGCAGATCGAGCATCAGGTGCCAGTAGGTCCACGAGCGCGGATCAAAGATCCCCGCTGGCGCGCGCTGCAGCGATGCACGCAGGCGCTCGTCGCCCAACTCAGACCGCAACACATGTACGTCATCAACCGTACCGATTGTCAATGTGTAGGCTACCAATTGATCCATGTTTCGTAGCGCATCCTCCGGTTCCTTGAACCACAGCACGCGCCGCGCCAGTGACAGCAATGACGAGTATCCGGGGAATGCGTTGAATGCCGGTTCTGTCACGCGCCGATCTCGACCGGAGTGATTGCGAGGACGGGCAAGTTCTGCAGATTGACCTCGCGGACTGCCGCACGCAATCTCATTTGTACCTCTGAAGGAACAGAGGGTAGATCACCGTCGCCGAAGTAGCACAACGCCTTTAGCGTGGACTGCGGATCGAAGCGCTGGCCGTGTACGAGACTCGCCGCCGCCAAAATTTTCGGGAGCGATATTCCGCTCAGGATCAGGGCGTCGACGTCGAGGTAGTCCTTCGCCTCCGCGCGCTGCTGAACGACCGAAGCCTTGGCAGCCGCCAGATCGAGCAGCGCGGCGACGCGACATCCGCCCGCCGAGAGGGGCGCCGGGCTCTCAAGCTGCTTCATGAAGGGCGTGTGAAGCATCGACACCTTGACCGCACCTTGCCTGTCCACACGCACCGTCCAAGCCCCCGGTGCCTGTCTCAAGGTAACCGCTTCGCGGAGGAATGGCACCTCACGCTGGAGACCCTCAACATCGAGCGGGGCCGGCGTGAAGAAGTCGAAGTCGATCGACTGACGGTGCCCGAGTTGCAGCGCGATCGCGGTACCGCCGTAAAGCACGAAAGCACGCGGCACCTGGCCAAGCTCATCCCACAACCTGCGTTGCGCGGCGGGAAGTACGTCCAGATGCGGCATACCCATTACGGCATTCTAGCGGTCGGCGTCGCCGCCCTGCTATCGGCGTGAAGCAGCGCGGCGTAGACTCGGGCACGAGACGAAGCGGGGTTACGCATGCGCTTCATGCCAAGCTGCCTGGGACTCGGTGCCCTTGCGGTCATGACCGCCCTCGGCGGCTGCGCGACGACGCGGTCTGAATCTGACGCCCTGTCGGAGCACAACGCTTGGGTCACGAAAGGCGCTGAGGCACTCGCACTACGCACAGACGCGAACTCGCGACTCGCTCGCGCCTTGGCGCCGCTCCCCCTTCCGTTCTCTGATGACTATTCGGACCCTGCGTGGATACCGGTCATATCCGTCGACCGCGCGGATGTCGATCGGCTCGACGCTGCGGCGGCGCACGCTCCTGAGAGTCGACCGATCCGGGCATTCCGCCTGCTGGGCTGCCTGGCCATCGAAGATTGCGACGCGTCGGCGGCCGCCGAGTCGTTGGCGCACGTGGATCCGGGCAACGCGCTCGCGCTCGTTCCGCGGCTGCGTGCCGCCCACCACCAAAACGAAGATGAAGCGGCCGTCGATGCAGCGCTCGAAGCCGCTTGGACCGCAACCTGACTTCCGGACTTACAGCAACGCGGCAACGGTCATCGCGGTCGACGCGTTCATCAGCGCTACTCACGCCGGAAAGTCACGACGCAAAGGCAGAGCTGGAGAACTTAATCCGCAATGGCTGAGTGGGGTGATCGGCCGACAGAGTGTCTACTTGTTCGAAACACTTCACAGATGTCACCAAAGCATGCCGCGGGAGCCTCAGCGCCAGGCGACATGCAGCTTGCGTGCAGGCGCGGGCGCTGCTGATGGGTTCTGACTCCCTGATTGTGCAGATGGCTGCAGCCGGGCAGGCGAACAGGAATGCCGCGGCAGGGTCTGCTGAAGCAGCGATGGCCTTGGAACTCCGACGACGCTTCGACTGGGAAAGTGAAATTCTGATGTCGGTATACACTCCCAAAGTTCGCGCAAAGGAGGTACTACTGTGGTCGAAGCAGCAGCTCGCCGCCATGCGCACGCACGCGCGCGAGAGCGATTCGCGACGCGCGGTGTTAATTGCCATGCACGTGAGTCCGGATCCGCCGGATGACTGGCAGTCCAAACGCCGACTCAAGATTGGCAGCAGCGAGCCTGATTGATCCAACGGAGCCGGCTCGCATGAACCCAGCGCTCACAGATTTTGACGCATCCGTTTCTTCCGCTGTGCTGGGTGCGATCGGTGCGCTCGGCCTGCTGGCCGCCTGCACTGCCGCGCGCGCCGACCCTCAATATGGCGAGCGCTACACCGTCTGGCAGGCCCAGTTGACCACGGCGCTCACGGCACAAAGCGACGCCGACTCACTCGTCGCGCTCGCGCTGCTGCGCCGCTCTGTCACCGAACCGCGCTATTTCACGGACGCCACCGCGCTCGACGCCCTGAACGCGGCGGCCGCGGCAGCCCCCGAGAACCGCGCGGTCGCGGCGCTGCGACTGCAAGCCTGCCTTGCGGCGCAAGGCTGCGACGCCACGGAGCCTGCTGCTCATGTGCAACGCATCGATCCGGGCAACGGCATCGCAGACTTCGCGAGTCTGCGCAGCGCCACGCAAAGCGGCGACGCCACACAAATCGATGCGGCTCTCGCATCACTTGCTAATGCCTTGGCGTTCAACATCTATTTCAACGCCAACACCGTTGCCGCGACCGACGCGCTGAGCCGCACGCGCCTCGCGGCAGAACCGAACCAGCGGCGCAGCGGCAAGGCCGTTGAGTGGCTGGTCGCGGTCACGGACGGCTACTCGCTCTACGGCACGGCGGCGGTGGAGGATATCGCCAAGGCCTGTCGCGACCCGGCCGCGACGGATGCACGTCGCGCGAACTGCCTGCGGACTTTCGCCACCCTGCAGGGTTCGGATGCCATGGTGCTGCAGTCTGTCGGCGCGAACCAGACGCTGCGACACGCTGCACCGACAATCGCGGCAGCAGCGGCGGCGCGTGAAACCCGCCGCCGGCTCGACTGGTACGGCGAGAGCCTCGCGGGCGCCATGAAGCCCTGGAACTTTCGCCAGATCCCGGCAGCACTGCTCGCCGCGCGTCGCGTTCACGCACGCGAAGAAGACGCACAGCGAGCGCTGCTGGCGCATTTAAAGGTGTCCGCAGAACCACCCGCGGACTGGAAGCCGCTCACCGAGCCCGTGGCCGGGCGCGACTGATCAGCGCTTCGCGCGCTTGGGCTTCGGCAGCGGCAACGCAGCAGCCGTGATCTTCAGCGCCTCGCGCAAGCGCTCCGGATCATCCGGCTCGGACACCAGCAGGAAGTAGCCCTTCGCCCCCGGATACGGCGGCGCCTCGACGACGGCGCCGAGGTACTCGCGCCCGGCCGCCGTGGGCTTCAGGAACAGCTGGTCGTCGCAGATGAAGGCCACGACCTTGTCGTCGAGATACAGCGCGTACTCACCGAACATCTTCTTGAACGACAGGCGCCGACCCATGCCTGCCTGGTCGACGATGTAGTGAACGGTGTCGAGACTACTCGCCAACGGGTGCTCCCCCTGATCGACCCAACAAGCGCCGGATCTCCCGCACCCGCGGGTCCGCCTCGCCGAACGCACCGGCCATGATCGCTTCGGCCTCGCGCCAGCGCGGGATGGCTTCGGCATTTCGGTCCAGCGCACGCAGCGCCCGCCCCTGCTCCGTGAGCGCAAGCGCGACTTCCCACCCCGCATCGTCGCCCGCCGAAGCGCGGATCGCATCGGCACGCTCGGCATACTGGAGCGCGCGCGCCGCATCGCCGGACCTGAGGTAGTGTGCGCTCGTCGCCGCCAGGAAGGGAATCAGCGTCGGGCTGTCCGGGGACAGCGAGGCCTCCTGTGCGGCGAGCGCCGCCAGCATCAGGGGTTCCGCTTCGGCGTGCCGCCCCTGCAGTCCGACTGCGCGCGCCAGTTCGCGGTTCAGGACATGCGTGACACCGGCTGATGTGCGCTCGCCGAGCGCAAGCTCTGCGCGCAGCTCCGCCTCGGCATCTTGAGGGCGCCCTAGCCCGATGAGTGCCTGCGCCAGCAGCACGCGCAGCGGCGGAACGAGCGGTGAGTCTTCGCCCTGCAGCTCCACGGACAGTGCCAAGGCGCGTCGCAGCGTCGCGGCCGCTTCATGGTAACGCGCCATCTCGACCCGCATGTTCGCGAGGCCGCGCAGGCGCGACACATAGGCTGCAGAGCGCTCCCCCTCGGTGTCGCGGACCATGTCGGCCGCCTCGCTGTACTGGCGATAGGCCCGATCCATCTGTCCAAGACGTTTGAGTGCGGCACCCTGCAGCGCCAATGCGATGACCACCTGCGGATGCCTGGGCGGCAGCGCACGCCGCGCCCTGTCCAGCGTGGCATCGAATTGCGCGACTGATTCCTTGAGACGACCCTGGCGCATCAACACCAGTGCGAGATTGCTCATGCGGACAACGGTATCCGGGTTCAGTTCGCCGTCGACCCGGTCCGAAAGCGCGATGGTCTCGCGCAGCAGGGCCTCCGCTTCGTCAAAACGCCCGAGGTAGTCGAGCGCAATCGCGATGTTGCCGCGCATGTCGATCGCCGCAGACGACTCCCCTTGACCCTTGGCGACCATGCGCTGCAGGGCATCGCGTGTGTACTTCAGGGTCTCTTCGGGCTGGCGCAGATCGAACAGCACGTTGCCGAGCCGACCGAGCGAGACGATGGTCGCGTCGTCGTCATCACCGAGCAGACGCTGGCGGATCTCGAGTGATTCGCGAATCAACACCACGGCGCCGGCAGGGTCGCCCTTCAGGCGTCGCGCCTCACCCAGGGCCAGCAGGGTCTCAGCGATCGACAGTTCGTCGCGTACCGGCGCCGCGCGCTTCTGCGCCAGCGCCCGCTCGAGCAGCGGGATGGCGTCATCGAAATCACCCAGTGCCGTCAGGCTCCGGCCAATGATGCGCAGCAGCTCCGCCTGCACCTCCGGCTCGCCGTCGAGTTCGTCGGCACGCTTGACACCGCGTCTCAACAGATCGACGGCGGAGACCACCTCGCCCTGCGTCCGATACGGCGATGCGCCCTCGAACAGCGTGCCGACGAAGCGGCTGACTTCCTGCGCGCGCGCCGCCGCGACCTCGGCGCGATCGCGCTCGTCGGCAAGCCGCAAGTGCAGAACAGCACGAGACCTGTGACCGTCGTCACCAGCACCGCCGTGACAGCAGCACCGCAGCGCGGTGGCGGCGCACGAACTTGGCGACCCGGTAACCAAGCGCGTCGCCACGTGCTTCGACCGGTTCGTGGTCGAGATGGCGACCGATGTCGGCCGCGAACGCACTGGCCGTCGCGTAACGGCGCTCCGGTGCCTTCTGCAAAGCCTTCAGCACGATGTTGTCGAGATCGCCCGCAAGCTGGCGGCGCAGCCGCGCGGTCGCCGACGCGTCCAGTGCCGGTGCTGCTTCAGGCACTGCCGTGCTCGGGCGGCGTGGGTCGTCGGTGACGATCGCCCGCAGATACTCCGCCGGGGTGGCGACGCTGCGAGCATACGGCGACTGACCTGTCAGCAGCCGGAACAGCAGCACGCCCAGCGAGTAGACGTCCGTCGCGACCGAAACCGGCTCGCCCCGCACCTGCTCGGGACTCGCGTACTCTGGCGTCAGCGCACTGCCACCCGCGCGCGTCATCGCGCTCATCGCAGCGTCATTGCCTTCCAGCAGCTTCGCGATGCCGAAATCGAGCAGCCGCGGCGCGCCCTCCGCGTCGACCAGGATGTTGCTGGGCTTGAGATCACGATGCACGACGAGCCGGCGGTGAGCGTAGTCGACCGCCTCGCAGACCTTGCGGAACAGCCGCAAGCGGGCGGGCACATCGAGTCCGTGACGTTCGCAGTAATCGTCGATCGGTGCGCCGTCGACGTACTCCATGACGAGGTACGGCAACCCATCGGGGCCCGTGCCACCGTCGACCAGCTTCGCGATGTAAGGGTGGTTCAGGCTCGCGAGGATCTGGCGCTCCGCCCGAAAGCGCGCCACCGCCGCCGGGTCCACCAGCTGCGCCGCCATGACTTTGAGCGCGACCGTCTGCGAAAACTGCGCGTCCGCGCGTTCGGCGATGAACACCGCACCCATGCCGCCGCCGGCGAGGCGCCGCAGGATCTTCCAGTCGCCCAGCACGCGCCCGATCCACGGGTCGGGCGTCTCGCGCGCCAGCGACTCGACGCAGGCATCGACCGCGGCTCGCGCGGCCGCATCCGACGCCGCATCCGACGCCGCATCCGCCGCGAGCAGCTGCCGCAACCGGGCGCCAAACTCAGGCTCCGCGCGCTCGAGATCGGCGACGTAGCGCTCGCGCGCCTGCGGTTCGAGCGCAAGCGCCGCCGCGAAGCAGTCCTGCAGGCGGTTCCAGTCGTCAGTGCTCACTTGGCGAACCGAAGGCGCACGCCTAACTCACATCGCCATCGCAACGCGACGGCCCCGATGCACCGAAGCGACGGTCGCGTGCCAATCGCGATGCAAGGTCATCGAGCCTCGCGAGGTCTTGTCGCGTCAGCGGGGGGCGCCGTCGCTCGATGTCAGCGAGCTTGGCACGCAGCGGTGCCGCAGCAGCAGCACCGCGCCTTGCTGCGGTGAACGCGACATAGGCGCGCAGCAGTTCCAGATAGGTCGGGTTGGTGTCGCGCACGGTCTTGCCAAGCCGCTGCAGCGAGGTCGCGAACTGCTCATCCGCGAGGTCATCGCTGCCGAGCGCCGCGCTGGCCTGCGCAAGGTAGCCAAGCGCCTGGGCGGCATCTGGATGATACAGCCCCAGCGTCGCGTCATACAGGCGGACGGTCTCGGTCAGGCCGGTTGCGGCAACTTGTGCGTCGCCGATGCGCGCTTCGACGAGACCTTGATGCATGCGCTTCTTCAGCACATCGGGATCTGTCGGCGGCATCGCGCGCAGGTCGGATTCCACCGCCTGCCGGGCTTCGCGACGCGCCGTCGCCAGGTCGCCGCGTTCGCGGGCAATGATTGCCGCGTACATGTTCCGGTACGAGAACACCGCAGTCTTGCAGGTTGGGTCGATCTTCTCAGCGACGCGCCGCGACTGCGCGTTCCAGAAACTGGCCGCATCGAGATGCCCCTCCCGAAGCAACAGGTGGGCGAGGTTCGAGGTCGAAAACACCATGTCGCTGAGACTGGGCGCGACGGCAGCGAGATTGACCTCGATGCCGGCGAGCGTCGCATCGTAGGCACGCCGCACTTCGCCGAGGTCGGACGCATTGAAGTAGATCATGCGATACGCGGTCGCGAGCCGCGGGTTCCCGGGATCGCCGCGATTGGCCGCCAGCGCAACCTGCAGCATGTCCTCCGCCGCCTTGAGCCCTTCCTCGGGACGCCCCAGCTTGGGCAGCGTCAATGCGGCAACGTGAACCGCTCGCAGCGATCGTGGATGCCCCGGCCCCAGTATCCGGTCATAGGCAGCACGGGCCTGCTGCACGAGCGCCAACCCCTCCTCGAGTTTCTCGGAGAACGTCCAGGCACCACCCAGCGACGCGGCCGCATCAACGGTCTCGAGCGCATCGGGACCAGCCACTTCGAGCAGGATCGCGTGCGCCCGCTCCGCCACAGCCATCTGTTCGGGGCGTCGATCGCGCACGAGGTAGAACGGACTGACCAGGTTCAGCGCACGCGCCACCTCCAGCGAACGCGGCCCACGCGTGGCTTCGAACAGCTTCACGGCCGTCTCACCGGACTCGATCGCCTCATCCCACCGGTCCTCCAACGCAGCTGCCACCGCCAGCATGCTGTGCGCGACGGCGGCATCCGCCGTCTGCTGTTGTCCCGTGGCCTTCAGGTCGGCCAGCACGCGCTCGGCGAGCGCGCGGGTCTGCTCCGGCAGGCGCAACGCCCCATAGGCACGCGTCATCGCGAGCGTGATGCGGGTCGAAGCGGCCTCGGCGCTCGTACCGGGTGTCGGCAGGTTGGCGACGGCACGGTCCAGCAGCTCGCGCGCGGTCACGTCCGCACCGCCACCCCGCTCGCTCGGATCGATGGCGGAGAACACGCCGATGACGAAATCCTCGACGGCGCGCGCCACCTGCGCTTCGGCCGTCGCGAGTGCCTCGGCACGCACCGCGCGGTCGCGTTCCGCTGTCACCCGCTCGACATGGAAAAACCCGAAGCCACCGAGTGCAGCGGCCGCGGCCACGCCCACTGCGGTCGCGGCGCGATGCCGCCGCAGGAAGCGACGCGCGCGGTAGCCAGCGCTCGCGCGGCGCGCGACGACCGGCCGATGCTCGAGCAGCGCCGCGAAATCCTGCGCCAGCGCCGCGGCGGATGGATAGCGGCGTTCGGCTCCTTGCGCAGCGCCATCAACAGCAGCACGTCGTCAAGGTCGGCAGGCAACGCCGGTGCCGCCCGCCGCGCTCCGCCCGGCGCTACCGTGGGCGGACCCTCGTTGCGGCGCGCGGCCTCGCTGGGTCGCGTGGGCTCGGTCTCGCAGATCGCGAGGCGCCACGCCAGCAAGCCGCTGGCGGGCATCCGGGTGCGGCAGCTGTCCCGTCAACACTTCGTAGCTCAGCACACCGAGCGAGTAGACATCCGTCGCGATCGACACCGGATCGCCACGCACCTGCTCCGGGCTCGCATAGCGCGGCGTCAGCGCGCGCTGCTCGAGCACCGTCGCCGCCGACGGCAGCGAGCCGTCATCGATCAACTTCGCGACGCCGAAGTCGAGCAGCTTCGGATCGCCGTTCGCATCGACCAGCACATTCGACGGCTTGAGGTCGCGGTGCACGACCAGGTTGCGATGTGCGTAATCGACCGCTTCGCAGATCCGCTGCAGCAGTCGCACGCGGGCACGCCAGTCCGGCGCATGTTCGCGGCACCCGGCATCGATGGGCTGCCCCTCGACGAACTCCATGACGAGGTAAGGCACGCCATCGGGCGTCGTGCCGCAATCGAAGCGGGCGATCGCCGGATGCGAAAGCCGAGCGAGGATCACCGCTCGGCGCCTCGAAACAGGTGAACGACTCGCTGATCGAGCGCGCGCCCAGGTCGAGCAGCTTGATCGCGACCACCACGGACCGAACTGGCCGTCGGCGCGCTCGCGCCGCGGTGCACGGTACCCATGCCGCCCCGCCCGATGCAGTCCAGCACGGCAGCGCCACGGCCCCAACAGCTCGCCTTCGCCGGCCGTGCTGCGTGAGCTTCAGCGCGCCGGCCGCGGTGCCCGCAATCGCGTCGCGGGCGATGTCTGCGGGTAGCATCGGCCGCCAGCAGCAGCGCGGACCGAATCCCCCTCGAGGTCACCTCTGCCGGCCTGCGCGACGAAATCAGCGCGCGACGCGGCCGGCTGCGCGAGGGCCTCATGAAACAGCCGCTCCAGTTTCGCCATCCGCTCCGGCGTCATCGTCCCTCTGTCCCGCGAGGAGTCGCTACTAGAGTACCGGGATGCGCCGCAACGGGCGACCACCGTTGCCCTGATGAATGTCCTCAGTACAGATACGCCGCGCCAGCATTGTTCGCGCTGTTGTCACCCTGGTTGCCGCCGATGCCAGTCGCGGCACCGCCTTCCCGCTCCGCGCCCACGGCCAGCAGCGTGCCGTCGTCGCTGATCGAAACGCTTTGGCCGAAGCGATCGCCACTGCCGGTGTTCGGCGCCTTGACGTAGGCCTGCTGCGACCAGGTGCTGCCGCTGCGGGCGAAGACATAAACCGCACCGCTCAGCGCGGCGGCGTTGTCGATCTGGTCGCCGCCGATGCCGGTTGCGGCGCTGGCCTCCCGTATGGCCGCGACCGCCAGTACGTTGCCATTCGCTGACAGCGTCGAACTCCATCCAAGCTGATCGCCACCGCCGGTATTCGAGGCCTTCAGATAGGCCTGCTGCGTCCAGCTCGAACCGCTGCGCGTGAACACGTAGACAGCACCCGACTGCAACGCGGTGTTGTCGCCCTGATTGCCGTTGACGCCGGTCGCGCTGCTGTCTTCGAACAGGGCAGCCACCGCGAGCGTATTGCCATCACCCGACAGCGAGACGCTTTCGCCGAACTGGTCCAGCGCCTCGGTATTCGAGGCTTTCACGTAAGCCTGCTGGGACCAGCTCGCGCCGCTGCGCACGAAAACATAGACCGCGCCGGCATTGGTGGTGCCGTCGCCCTGGCTGCCGCCGATACCCGTGGCGTTACTGTCTTCCGCGCGTGCACCGACAGCCAGCGTGTTGCCATCATCCGCCAATGCAAGGCTGCCGCCGAACGTGTCACCACTGCCTGTGTTGGATGCCTTGACGTAGGCCTGCTGCGCCCAGGTCGTGCCGCTGCGCGCGAACACGTAGACCGCACCACTCGCGGCGGCACTGTCGTCGCCCTGGTTTCCGCCGATACCGGTCGCGTTGCTGGCCTCGTTGACCGCACCAACAGCGAGCGTGCCGCCATCTGCCGAAAGCGCAACGACCAACCCGAACTGGTCGTTCGCGCCGGTGTTGGACGCCTTGACGTAAGCCTGCTGCGACCAGGCGCCAGCGCTACGCGTGAAGACGTAGACCGCGCCGCTGCCCGACGCGGTGTCGTCACCCTGGTTGCCACCGATGCCGTTCGCTGCGCTGCCTTCGCCGTTCGCACCCACCGCGAGCGTGTTGCCGTCACTGGACAACGCCACGCTGACGCCGAAGAAATCCTCGGGGCCGGTATTCGACGCCTTGAGGTACGCCTGTTGCGACCAGTTAGCGCCGTTGCGTGCGAACACATAGACGGCGCCGGCGAGATCTGCGCCTTCGTCGCTCTGGTTGCCGTTGATGCCGGTCGCGCTGCTCGACTCAAGCGGCGCTCCGACGGCCAGGGTCGCGCCGTCACCAGACAGCGCGACGCTCCAGCCGAACAGGTCCCCCGCGCCGGTGTTCGACGCCTTCAGATAGCCGACGGCCTGCGCCAACGTACCGCTGACGTTGACCGTGTTCGAGTCGGTGCAACCGCCGCTGTTGCAGGCCTGCAGGATGTAGCGCGCGTTGATGCGCGCCGGCAGGAACACGGTCTGGTCGATCGTCGTTGCCGTGCCGGTCGCGGTCGCGATCCGCGTGAACCCCGAACCGCCATCCGGGTTCTCGAGCAGCCGATACTCCGTTGCCCCGCTCACCGCAGCCCAACTGAAACCGAAGGTCTTGATCGCGCGCGGCGTGAAGCTCAGCACCGGCGCGGCGGGTGGCGCGACGGGAGGGCTGACCGGGGGGCCACTGCCTCCACCCCCTCCGCCGCCGCAGGCGACCAGCCCCAGGCAGGCGGCCACAACCAGCGCGGCGCAGCGCGCACTCGGTGAATACAAGGTGTCAGACATGGCCATCCCCGATCAGCGATTGGTTCGATACGGGGGTTAGCAGCAAAACCCGGCGGTTTTGCCCATCACAGGGTCCGTGGGCAAAACCGCGGCGATTTGCTGCTTGTCTCCATGAACGGCCTTGCGGCCACAGGAGACGCAGATGGACAAGGGCACAAGGGGACGGACTGCAAGCTCGCGGCACAGCGGCGCAGGACACTGGATTACGGGCGCCGCGTTGCTGCTGGCACTCAGCGCCTGCGGGGTGGCGGCGGCGACAGCGCGCCACCACCACCGCCACCACCGCCACCGCCGACCACCTACACCCTGGGCGGCACCGTCTCGAGGCTGGCCGGCAGCGAGCTGGTACTGCAGAACAATGGCGGCTCGAACCTGACGGTCAGCGCCAACGGCTCCTTCAGCTTCGCCGGCAGCGTGAACGCGGGCACCGCCTACTCCGTGACCGTGCAGACGCAACCCTCGAACCCGACCCAGACCTGCACCGTGGCGAATGGCTCGGGCACCGCCAACGCGAACGTGACAAACATCAGCGTCACGTGCACGACGGTCACTGCGGCGGCCGATACCGACGGTGACGGACTCACCGACGAGCAGGAACTCAACGTGTACGGCACGAACCCTGCCGTCGCGGACACCGACGGTGACGGCTATTCCGACCGTCTCGAAGTCATCGACTTCGGCTTCGATGCGACGACCAACCCCTATCGCTACAACCCGCTGGTCGCCGACCTGCCGCAGATCGAGGTGCGGATCAACCAGAACCCGATCATCGGCTGGGACTTCTCCCAGGGCCAGAACCAGACCGATGTCGTGCAAACATCGCGCGCGCAGACGACGTCGCAATCGACGTCGGTGGGCTATGGCACGAGCACGACCATCGGTGTCGAGGCCACCACGTCCGCAACAGTCGGTGGCTCCTTGCTCGACGGCCCGAGCGCCGAAGTGACCCAGTCGGTGTCGCTCTCTGCATCGAGCACGGTCAGTTTCGACACGACGCTGACGCGGGAGAACCAGCAGACCTGGGAAAGCATGCAGAGCCGCGGTGTCGAGCAATCGACGACGACCAGCGGCGGCTTCGTCCAGGTGGGCGTGCGCATCCGCAACACCGGCCACATCCCGTTCACGCTGCGCCAAATCTCGTTGTCGTCGACGCAGGCGAGCGAGGCGTCGACCTTCGTGCCGTTTGCCGCACTCGACTATGACAGCCAGCAGAGCTTCCAGCCGACAGTCTCGCGGGTGCCAGAGCACCAGCGACCTGGTGTTCCAGAACGCGAGGCTCGACGTCGGCACCGTCCGGACGATGCTGACAGCCGCGCGGTCGATCAAGATCGAACCCGCGATCTTCGAACTCACCGACGCCAACGGCCAGCCGTTCGCGTTCCAGGAAGCGACCGTTGCCTCGCGCACGGCCAAGATCCTGATCGACTATGGGCCGTACGCACCGTCGGAGCTGCGCGCCGTCGCGACCAATGTCACGCCGGGCAGCCCGGGCCGTTCGCTAGCCACGATCCTGACGCAGACGCTGCGCGTGCCCCACGTGGAAGGCGCGCGCGGGCTCACGTCCGTGCGCTCCGTGACGAGCACGACCGGGCGCTGGGTGATCGCCAGCAAGCGCAACACCGGCACCGGCTTCGACACGACCATCTACGACCCGGATGCCCAGCCGTATTCGATCGGTTCGATCGACGTGCGCGCCGGCGATGAGATCCTGCTCGTCCTGCTCGAGGACACCGACGGCGACGGCCTCGGCTATCGCGAGGAACTGATCCACGGCACGAACCCGAACATGGTCGACACCGACGGCGATGGACTCAGCGACTTCGAGGAAGTGCGCGACAGCTGGACCGTCACGACCATCAACCAGCAGCTGCCGAACCGCTACCCGGCCAGGGTGACCTCATCGCCGATCCGCGCCGATGCCGACGGCGACGGCGTACGCGACTCAGAGGAGAAACAGCGGGGCCTCGACCCCTACAACCCCGATACGGATGGCGATGGCATCCGCGACGATGCCGATACCGTGAACGGACAAGTGCCGTTGACGAGCACGCTGACGTTGAAGCTCGGCAATCGCGCCAGCGTCAACGGCGACACCTGGTCGTCGGTGCAGCTGCAGGGCGAAATCAGCGCGGTTTCGCCGCGCTTCGTGCCGCTCGCAACCATTGACTGGGAGACCGACGGCACCAACGACGAACGCTTCGAGACACTGCCGCCGTCGGGCAGCCAGCCCGCCAACCCTCGGGTACTGATCGACGCCGCGCACAACTACAGCACGGCGGCGGCCGGCAACTACACGATCACGGTGCGCGCCAACGACAACGCCACGCCGGCGAACTCGCTGACCCGCACCGCGCAGGTGCGGATCACGCGCCCCGTGGCTGCGTTCAACAGCGAGATCTACTCCTACGGCCAGGGCTGGCTCAACCCGGTGCACGTGCGCGAGCTCGTCGACCTGAACGGCGATGGCTTCGACGATCTCGTCGCGATCGGCAACCTGTTCACCGAAGTGTCGCTCGGTTCGGCCAGCGGCTTCGGGCCGGTGCAGAACTGGGGCACGCAGGGCAACTGGACCCGCTCGCAGTTCGACGGCGTCGAGTCGGATCCGCGGCGTTTCGTCGACATCAATCGCGATGGCCGCCTGGATATCGTCGGCGTCGATGCGAGCGCCCGGGAGCTTCGCTACGGCATCAACAACGGCAACGGCTTCGATGCACCGCAGGTGTGGATCAGCAACCTGAACTGGAACGCGGACCGTGACGTGCTGTTGATCGCCGACGTCGACAACAACGGCTTCCCGGACGTACTCCACGCGAACTCCGCGCAGGGACGCATCGACGTGTATCGCTCGCGCGGCTCGAACCTCGACCTGAACCCGTCGACCCAGGTGGCTTTCGGTACCGGGCGCCTGGCCTCGAGCGGCGCCGCCGCGACCTATGATCGGGACTTCTTTCCGCTGTACGCCAGCGACCTCGATGGCGACGGTTCGGCGGACCTCGTGATGTACGGCGAGAGCGGCACCTACTACAACCGTTCGCTCGGCACCGGTCAGTTTGCTGGCTGGCAATTGCTGGTCGCCGACTTCTCGCGCGCGACGGGCTGGCGCAACGACGTGCACAAGCGCTGGGTGGATGACGTCACCAACGACAGCCGGCCCGACATCGTCGCGCTCGGCGCATCGTTCTCGTTCGTGATGGTCAACGAGAGCACGCCCGGTAACGTCGCGTTCAGGCCACGCGCGGCGTGGGGATCCGACTTCGTTGCCGGCGACGGCTGGGCTGATACCAAGACCGTCGGCAGCACTCGCATTTCCTATGCCAACCCGCGCTTCCTTGCCGATGTGAATGGCGACGGCTACAAGGACCTGGTCGGTTTCAGTGACTCAGGGCCCGCCATCGGCATCAACCTGCTCGGCCTGAATGGCACGAGCGGCTTCGACGAGGCCGCGGTCATTTCGGAGAGCTTCCACCAGCAGGTGTTCTTCGCGACGCAGTTCGCGTGCACTGTCCCGGGCGCGATGAACATCACGCAGTGCCGCGAGTACTTCCCGCGCCTCGTGGGAGACGTCAACGGGGACGGCCTCGCCGACTTCCTCGGCTTCAGGAACACGGATGCACCGCTGCTGCAGTTCGCACCCAGCGTGACGCAGCCACGGTAGGCCATCGCAGTGGCGGGCCGGCTCCGGCGCCGGGGCCGCCCGCCACGCACGGTCAGGTTGAAAGACGGTCGCGCAGCCAGGCGCGCGAGAAGCGCAGCTCGCGATCGAGCGTGCTCGACGACAGGCCCGTCACCTCTTCGAGCTCCTGGAAGCTGAGGCCGCCGAAGTACTGCAGCTGCACGATCTCGGCCTTGCGCGCGTCGATCTCGGCAAGGCTCGTCAGCGCAGCATCCAGGTCCAGCAGCACGGCCTCCGCTTCGACCGCCGGTTCATTGAGGCCCGTCAGGGTGACGCGCAGGACGTCGCCACCATCGCTTGGTCGCACGACGCTCGTTCGCATAATTGACGAGCAGGCGGCGCATCATGCGTGCCGCGAGTGCGTAGAAGTGCGCGCGGTTCTGCCACGACACCTGCGCATCGACCAGCCGGCAGAAGGCCTCGTGCACCAGCGCCGTGGGCTGCAGCGTGTGGTCGGACCGTTCGCCGCGAAACAGGCGCTTGGCGATCCGGTGCAGCTCTTCATATATCAGTGGCGCGAGCGCGTCGCCCGCCTGCCTGTCGCCAGCGGACCAGTTATTCAGCAGGACTGTCAGGGTTCGCCGGCCATCGCGCAAAACTCTAGCACGGCGCCCTTTCCGGGCAGCCGTGCACCCGTCGCGGTTCCTGGGCCGGGGCGCGCGGCCGTCAGGGCGGTGCGGCAACCATTGGCGATATGAGCCAGCGCTGCACGATTTCTGTGGACCCCGGCTCCGCCACCTCCGACTCCAGCACCCCACCGTTGCTGGCGATCATCCGCGCCGACGCGGCGTTGTGCTTGTGGCAGTGGATGTGGATCGGCGTGATGCCGCGCCGGCGTGCTTCCGCGATGGTGAGGCCCAGCAACCTGTTGCCAAGGCCCCGACCGCGGTACGTCGGACGGATGCCGAGGCCAATGTGCCCACCGATCTCGCGGATCCGGTCGTTCAACTCGTGGCGCAGGTTCGACACGCCGACGAGCTCGTCGCCGTCCACCAGCCAGAATGTGCTGCTGGGAACGAAGCCCTCGGGCACATCGATGCCGCGCGCGAGATTGTCGAGGCGCCGCAGCAGCGCCCGAAAGTCGTCGTGGTCGTAATCGAGCGGGAACGGGTAGCGCTCCTCGTCGCCCAGCTCGCGGATATAGGCGGCGTAGCTTCTTACGTATGCCGCACTGGGTGGCACCAGTTGATAGTTCATGCGCGCATGCCCACCCAGATCACCGCTTCCGTCGACGCAGCCACGACCGCGTTCGGGTCTGAGTGCCGCAAATGCGCGAGCTGGTGTTCGAGATGGCGCAGCACCACCTGCTCGACAGCCACCGTCGTCGCCGAGATCGCCCCCGCACCCATCAGCCCGGTCACGATGCCCAGCACCCAGCCGCCGATGCCGCAGAGCCAGTAGCTGCGGCAGCGCCGTGCACCGCGGCGCGCAAGCTCCGCGCGGAAAATCTCGCGATGGCGCATTTCATGCGAACGGAACTCGATCAGTTCCTCGACGAGTGCCGGCGCGGTCAGGCGCGCCATCATGATCTGCCCGGTGTAGATCTGGATTGCGCCGTGCTCGCCGGCATGGTTGACCTTGATGATCCGGCTGCCGAGATCCACGTCAGGTCACTTGCGCCACAGCAGCCGCACGAGCAACGGCCCGACGAGCGCACCGCAGAGCGCGAACGTCACGAGGCCCACCGCCAGCGGCCAGCCGGCTGCCTCGACCGCGTTCGCGAACGTCGTCACCGAGTCCGCCTGCTTCAGCGCCGAGCCGGTCGCAACGGTGACGCTGCCGCCCGTCAGCCGCAATCCCAACTGGTACGCGAGCCAGTAGACCGGCCCGAAGGTCAGCGGATTGGTGATCAACGTTGAAGCGGCGGCGATGCCGAGGTGTGCGCGAAGCACTACGGCGGCAGCGATCGCGAACACGAACTGGCCCACCGGCAGCAGCAAGCCGAAGAACAGGCCAATGCCCACGGCCCGCTCAACCGTGGTGCGGTTAGAGACCCACAGCGCGTCGTTCTCGAGGTGTTTCGCGAACGGCTTGAGCCATTGGGACTTGGCGAGTTCGTGTCGGTCGGGGATCCATCGGCGCACCCCGGCATCATACCGGGGTGGCGGGGCCCGATTGTGACTGGCGTCTACCTCTGTGTGCCGCCGACCCGCACCATTGCCGCTGACGCCGGAATCCCCAGGAAGCGCTGGATCGCGGGCAGCTTGCCGAGGTCGCCGGGCGACGTCTCGACGAGTTCTTTCCGCGCCCCGGGAATCATCGCCGCGGCATCGTCGACGAACGCGCTGAGCGGATCACGCTTGATCGCCATGACGAGCGTCGGTTGCCTGATCCGGGGCAGCAGCGCATGCACATCGTGCATGAAGGCCGCCCGGTACGCGATGTGATAGGTCGTCAGTGCCTTCAATTGCAGCATGACGCTGGCCTGCTTCTCGGCCGGCGGTGTCGTGGCGGACCCGGAGCGGTTCCAGGCCCACAGCAAGTGACTGCCATCCGCCTGTGGCGTCATCTCGGGTGCGTAATTCGCCAGTGCTTCCCGCTTGTATTCGTCGCTGAACAGTGGCACCCCATCGAGAATCAGCTTGCGCACGCGCCTGGGGTGGGTCACCGCCAGCTCGGCGGCGATCTGCGCACCCGTGTGCGTGCCGTAGAAATCAGCCTGCTCGATCCCGAGGCTGTCGAGCAGCCGGATGTTCACATCCACGTAGTAGGCGATCGTGGTCTCGCGCGACGCGGGCGGCGGCGAGTCGCCGTTGCCGAGCGTATCCGGCGCGATGACGAAGCGATTCCAGGCCAGGCCCGGCATCAGCGGCGCCACACGTTCCGAGGAGCCCGGGCTCGCGTGCAGCAGCATCAGCGGCAGGTCGGGCCTGCGCCCGCGGGCATCCATGTACCGATAGTGGACGGGCCCCTCCGCGAGACGCACGAAGCCACGGTCGATCGGCGAAACGCCGGGGTTGGGTGCCGCTGCGTTGCGCGGACGCCTGGGCAGCCCCTGAGCCTGCGCAACGCGGCCAGCCGCTAGCATCAGGCCCGTGGTCGCGAGGCCGGTTGTGCCGGCGCCGAGGAGTAACCGTCTACGGGAAGTCGTGCGGGGCATGGCGCTGGATCTCCATCGCGTTGTCAGGTTGCGGGCGGGCGCAAGCATGCGTCGCGCGATCGCGCAGGAACTCGTTGTTCGACTCGCTCACTGTCAGCCAACGGGGCCCTGGCCCGGCTTGAGGATGCCGATCAGCGCGGAGATCGCGACACCGGCCCAGATCAGCAACACGTAGGGTCGGCTCGCGGCCATGCCGTCGACCATGAGTTTGTCGCTCTCGGGCGTCGGCCCCGTGCTGACGAGCATCCGATACCCCTGCATGAACGGCGGCGCCGTGACGCGGATCATGAAGCCGCAGAAGATCAGGAATGCGAACAGCAGCAGCTTGGCCGCAAGCCAGGGATACGGCTGCAACGGCCCGGTGACCCAGTGGTAGGCGACCGAGGCGATGATCGCGAAGATCATGAACAGCCGGAACTGCTTGTCGAGGTTCGCGAGCTTGCGACCGAAGTCGGTTCCTTCCTTGATGTGAATGGTGTGCACGACCACGACCCAGATCGGGCCGAGCGCGAGGATCAGCACGGTCTGCCACAGCGAATGTTCGTAGCCGATGTAGTGCGCGAGGATGCCCCCGACCGTCAGCATCAGCGCCAGGCAGTAGCGCGGCAGCATGTCGAGGTTGGCGAATATCTTGAACGCCGTCATGCGCTGGTCGCGCGTCAGCTTCGGGTTCGTCACGAATCCCGATGCGTAGAACACCCCGGCGTCGCCGCCCAGCCAGTAAACGAACAACAGGATGTGCACGTAGCGCGCGATGCCATGCCCCAGAGTCAGCTCTTCGATCACCGCAACCCCCGATTGCTGCCTCGACCCAGCGCAGGCCGGAATGAACCCGCGCTGCCTTGCAGCTTACAGGTCAATGTCACACATCCGACGACCCTGCGGCGCGGTCCGACATCCCCCGGTTGTGCAACCCATTGCATTATTGAAATTCGTCCACGCGGTGGCGTTGCCCTCAACGACGTGTCCTGAAAACCCGGCGACGGATAATGTCGCGCACGCTGCACGATCCACGCGTTCCAGGAAGCCGCCATGCACGACACCACGATCCGCAAAGTCTATGTCGACACGAGCGCGGGCCAGTTGCATTACCGCAGCGTCGATGCGCCCGACTCCGCATCAGCGCCCGTGCTGTTCTTCCATCGCACGCCGGTCACGTCTGCGTCGTTCACGCGCGTGCTGCACCAGCTTTCGGGCTGGCGTCGCCTGATCGCATTCGACACGCCGGGCTTCGGTGAATCGTTCGTGCCGCCGGACGATGCCGGCATGGCCACATTCGTGCGCGCGTTCGCCGATGCGATCCCGGCCCTGGGCATCGAGCGCTTCCACCTGGTCGGCCACCACACCGGTTGCCATTTCGCCGCAGAGCTCGCGGCCCTGCCCGGCTCCGGCGCACTGTCGCTGCTGATGGATGGCGCGATGGTGCCCTCGGCCGAGGAACGCGCCCGCGTCGTGCCGCCGATTCCCGCGCCAGTCATCGATCGCAGCGGCAGCTATGCCCGCAATGCCTGGGATTTCCTGCAGCCGTTCTACACGGTAGTCGACGAGCGCTGCATCCACGACGAGTACGTCGGCGCCCTCGCCAGCACCTTCACGCGCACCGCGTGCATGAAGGTCGTGCGCGGGCATGACCTCGGGGCGCTGCTCGGCGCGATCCGCTGCCCGATCATCGCGTGCGCCGCGCAGGACGACGTTTTCGCCCCGCATCTCGAGCGCGTCAGCGCCGTGAACGACGCAGCGGTGATCCGTCGCTATGGCAATGCGGGCATCGCATCGCCCGAGCTGCAGACCGCAGCGTTCTGCGAACTCGTGCGGGAGTCGGTGGCACTCGGCGAACGCGGCAAGCCGGGCTGAGGATTCGCGCGCGCGTCAGACCGGTGCTTTGCCTGGATCGTAGGCGAACAGCCCCAGCGCTTCGTCGACAGGCGTATCGTGGGTGAACGCCTCGGGCGTGTCGCCGAACCACACCTTGCCCATCGCCGTGGAGCGCTCGACGATGAAGCGGGCGCGACCGACGCGGGCTGCTTCGTAGCGGCCCAGGCCTTCCTCGATGTTCGGGGCCGCGGACAATGCGCGCCCCAGGATCACCGAGTCCTCGAGCGCCATCACGGCGCCCTGGCCCAGATAGGGCAGCACCGGATGCGCCGCGTCGCCCAGCAGTGCGACGCGCCCATCGACCCAGCGCATCAGCGCGCTGCGCGCACACAGTGCCCACTTGAAGAGATTGCCCTCCGGCGCCGCCTCGATGATCTTCGTCACGTGCGGATGCCAGCCAGCGTAGTCCTGCAGGATCTCCGCCTTCGAGGCCGGCGTGCTCCAGCCCTCGTCTTCCCAGCCGCTGCGCAGCGCGAACGCGACGAAGTTCAGCAGCTTGCCGCCGCTGACGGGATAGCGGTTCAGCATCAGTCGCTTGCCCATCCACACCTGGCGGGCCGGATCCATCGCCTCCGGCGGCACGAGTTCCATCGGCACGAGGCCGCGATACGCGATGAAGCCGGTGAAAGCACTTCCTCGGGCCCGAACAGCTGCGAGCGCACGCGCGAACGGACCCCATCCGCGCCTATCAGGACATCGCCGCGTGCGGACTGGCCATCCGCGAAATGGAGCGTGACGCCGTCGGCATCCTGCTCGAAGCGCTCGAAGTGGCAGCCGAGACGAATCGCAGCCGGGTCATGGTCCGCCACCGCCTTGGCAAGCAGGTGCTGCAAGTCGGCACGGTGCACGGTGTAGTAGCGCTCGCCGTAGGTGTCCAGTAACCGCGCGCCGCGCGTCACCCGTGCGAGCTGCTGGCCGGATTCCCAGTGGCGCACCACCTGGTACTCGGGCGCATACGCAACGCGGTGGAACGCATCGGCCAAGCCCAGGTGCTTGATGGCCAGCGCCGCGTTCGGACTGATCGAGATGCCGGCACCGACTTCCATGATCGCCGGCGATTGTTCGAACACGGTGACCTTCAATCCGGCCTTCTGCAACGCGACGGCTGCAGCCAGACCACCAATGCCACCACCGACGATCAGCACGTTGAGTTGTTTCATGGCGCTGTTCTAGCCGAACCGATCGCGCATGAGCGAACGTGACGCCGCAACGTCCATTGGGAGGTCAGCGTGTGGGCATGCCCGTCGATTCACTATTGCGACGTCGGCAGCGGCCGCGGTCAACGCGGCAGGATGTCGCAACTCACTATCGAGAGCGACGGCCGACATCGCAGCGGCAGGGCGCCGCCCACACATCTACGTCCGCAACAGGATCTGCATCAGGTTCGGCACGCCGTGGCCTGAGGCGGACCGTACCACGTTCCCTTGCCGACACCCTGTTGGGAGATATGGCGGGCCGCGACCAGCGCAGCGAGATGCTTCTTCACGGTGTTTCTGTTGGCGCCCGTCAGGCTGACGATCTCGCCAATCGTGACCCTGCCGCGCTCCTTGATGGCTTCGATTATCCGCAGCGACAGCTCCGGCAGCGTGCCCATGACAATCCGTTCGCGCTCGATTTTCTTCTCGAGCCGGCGCTTCTGCTGCTGCAACGCGCGGAGGAAGTAGACGATCCAGGGCTGCCAGTTGGGCTCCACGCTGCGGATCGTCTTCTGCGTCTGGCGCAGCGCCAGGTAGTAGCCCTCTTTGCTGTTCTCGATGACGCTCTCGAGGGACGAGTACGGCACATAGGCATAGCCACTGCGCAGCAGCAGCAGTGTTGTCAGTGCACGCGAGAGTCGCCCGTTGCCATCCTGGAATGGATGAATCTCCAGAAACACCACGGTGAAGACGGCGATGACAAGCAGTGGATGCAGCGTCTTGTCAATCAGCGCGCTGCGCGTCCACGCGACCAGCTCCGCCATGCGTTGCGGCGTTTCGAACGGCGTGGCCGTTTCGAAGATCACGCCGATTTCCCTCCCGTCTGCGTCGAGCGCGCTCACATGATTGGCGAGCGTCTTGTATGCGCCGCGATGGCGTTCATCCTTGTCGCTGAAGGCCAGCAGATCGCGGTGGAGTTGGACGATGTGGTTCTCGGTCAGATCGATGGCATCGAAGTGCGCGAACAGCGTTTCCATGACCTGCGCATAACCTGCGACTTCCTGCTCGTCGCGCGACGCAAAGGTCTTGATATCCAGTCTGGATAGAAGGCCTTCGACCTCGGCGTCACTGAGCTTGCTGCCTTCGATGCGGGTGGACGAGCCGATGCTTTCGATGGTGGCCACGCGGCGCAAGGCCGACAGGCGTGCGGGCGCGAGGGCGCCCAACGCCCGCCAGGCTCCTTTGAACTCGTCGATCTCGGCGATGAGCGCGAGGATCTCCGGGGTGATCAGCAGCGAATCGATCTTCAGCGCCATACCCAAATTATTACCCGGAAATACCCATAAAGGCAAGAATAGCAGCCGATACCCGGTAATTGGCCCATAAATACCCGAAATGACGCCCGGACGCCGACCATGGACGAACTACGGTCCGAATCCGGAACCTGCGGACATGTAAAGTTTGCAGCCGCACATGCCTAAGACCACACCGTCACCATCACCGCGGTTCAGTGCCACCGAGAACGATCAGGCGCGAAACGTTCTCCTCTCGGCCCACGGGTATCAGCGCCTTAATCGCCGCGATCGGCGCGCGATCGACGTCGAACAACTGACTGACGACCAGATCGCCTCGCTACACCGAGCGAAGATGCCCGACGAATACGGTCACCTGGATGCAGAACTGGCCGACTGGAAGCCGTGAATTCGCCAATTCTGACGTAGTCGCCGATCAACCGCGCTTCGCCTCGTCCGCGGCGGCAAACAGCCATTACAGCGTTTGCGCCTCACCGACAGGATCGCGCGGCATCAGTACTTCGCTCTTGCGGGCGAGATGGAGCAGTCCAGCGCCGCTTTCGAGCATCTCGATGCCGTCGTCGGTCATGAAGGGGACTTGGCCGAACGGCTGCATGAGCCGCAGGTCTCGCACGTAGCCACGCGGACCTTTGGGCACCCAGTCCCAGGTCGAGAGCGTAAGTTCGCTCGTTCGAAATGTGCCTGTTACGGCCGCTCGAACGGGTTGATGATCCGGATGCCAGCGATCACTTGCCGATCGTTGAGGTCTTCACTGAGGATTTCTTCCGCACCGACGTCCTCGGCGGACGCCACGATCAGGGCATCCCAGAACGAGAGTTGCGCGAACTCGGCGATGTTCGTGGCTCGTGTGACGGTCTCGACCGTTGTCGCGCGCGGTACCCAGACACCGTAGGTCTTGATGACTTCGCGTGCCGTCGAACGGGCGACGGGTGTGGCAAGCTTTCGCGTTGCGTTGACGTAGAACTCCTGCAGCACCTGCACGGAAAGCCGGCCGGTGCCCGTGTCCCAGAGATCCTGCAATCGCGTGACCGCGCGCTCGCGCTTTTCGCCCGCATCGAGATCGTGGGCGTAAATCAGGATATTGCTGTCAACGAACGTGACGACGCTCATGCAGCTCTTCCCGTGAGAGCGGGACGCCACCTAGTGAAAGAGGATGCTCGAAGAGCGACCGTGCCCGTTTGCGCGCCGACGTATACCGTGCATCTTCATCGACGAGCTCGCGCAGCTCATCGGCCAGCAGGGCGCTGACACTTTGCCCCCGTCGCGCGGCGACCGCCCGCGCCTTCTTCAGAAGGCCAGGTTCAATTGCGACGGTGATATTCGCTTTCGCGACCATTCACGTAGAATACGTGAAGGGGGTCCGGCGGTCAAACCAGTGCGGCAGGTGTGCGGAGAAGAGGTGCGTCGCCGGCCCGACTTGCCGCCCCACCCTAATGCTCGATCGCTCTGCCGTCACGGCTCTTCAGCCGCGGCCGCTCTTATCTTGCCCTCTACCGCCCACCCTGCGCCCAGACCACACAGCGTCGGATACCAACCGGCCAGCAAGAGCCCAAACGCCACCCACGCGACAAACCGAGTATCGATCTGCTCTCGCGCCGCAAACACGCCGAACAAGTACACCGTGCCGACTCCGACGTAGGTCATCAGCGCAGTGAGCACGCCGGCGATACGCGCCCTGAACCCTGACGCCGGCAAGAGCGCGTAGACAAGATGGAATGACAGCGTCGCGATCACGAACACCGCCAGCATCGAACCGAACACGACCGGCGGTCGCTGCGCGGCGTATCGATGCACGACGGCCAGATAGCCGAGAAGGGGCAGTGACGCGACCAGCCCGAGGAACCCGACCGTGAAGCTTGCACCCCATCGCGACAGCATTCATTGCCCTCTCTATCGCAGAGACGCTGCGCGACATGTCGATTTCGGCTCGACATCAACCCAAGCATGAATCTGCATAATCGCCGCCCGGTTCTACAAACTTAAAGTAGCGGTCCGGACCCTGGATCGGTCAGTGTCCTGCAATGAAACGTTCGTAGATCTCCGACAATTTCTGCAAAGCCTGCGCCTCCACACCAGGCGCCGCATTGTCGTCGACAGCGGTCTTCACCGCGTGGGCCTCGGTAGCGGTACGAATCGCACCTCTCTTCAGTACTCTCCGCAACACGCGCGTGTATCGACTATTGACTAGACTGGCGAACTCCGACTCAAGCCCGCGCTCCTTGATCTCCTTCATCGCTGCGACATAGTCGGCATTCGAAAGCGTAAACAAAAAACTCGCTCAAGTCCTTGAACACCGATCGCAATCGCTTGCTCGGCATTCCGACTAGGGACGCCTTTATCAGGTCAGTGCGCTGCGCGTACATTTGCGCCATTGCCGGGTTCTCTCGCGCCCGCAGCTTATACTCGACTTCCCGTAGCAGGCCGATGAGCGCTACGACGCTTGCGTCAGATGGTGCCTCGCTTTTCGCTTTCGACATGCTCAATCCAGATTTGACCTGGCAGGCCGCTTAAGTGGACCGACCTGATCGATCGGTGTTGAAGCGGATAGGCCCCGCACGTCAATCTTGAACGCACCGCCCGGCTTCGTCGGATCCCAACCACGCCGGATCGCGAGCCTGATCAGCTCCGCAACGTCCCCGGGTGTGACTGCTCTAGCTTCTGGATGCGCCAACGCGTCAGGACGATTCGTCGCCAGCGTGGCGACCAGCGACGCGGATCGCGGAACGTCAGACGACATCGCAATGGTGAGCGCGTTCCCGGCGCCATCCGCAGGCTTTCGGCGGACGAACCACCGATACTCCTGTCCGTCCACCGTGATCGTTCGCGAGCCTTTCTTTGGGATGGCCACGCTGCGTCACCTTTTCGCATAGGTAATCGGGTCTGCGATAACCGTACTCGCACGGTTTGCACCCATGAGCACACTGCTTACAGCCATCAGCCCGAAGTACTCCTGATTCGGATACTCACGACGGCCAGGCGACGCAAATGCCGGCGCTGTGCTGTGATTGACGGTCGTTCACCGCGCAACCTCCAGCCCCTGCGTCGACATCCGCTCGAACTCTTCGGCAGAGTGACGCCACCAGACATCGCCATACCCACTTGTAGCGGTGGTCTCGCCATCACACTGTTCAGACAGCAAGACGTCGACGAGTTCGCTGACGCCTAGAGCGACCTCTACTCCCTCACGGCCAACCAATCGTTCTCTGCAGCGCCTGACTGTGCGCACGGCGCTGGCGTAATCGTCTCGCCAAAGCGAAGCCCGGAGGGATACTTCGCTTGGGGAGATCGCGAATATACTGACCTTGCCTGCGCCGCCCGCAGGAAGCAGGAATGTCAGGTCCCAGACAGGTTCATCGTGGTAGTAGCGGCGTAAACGCAGATGCCGCCGCCGGGCCAGCTCCTCGATCGCAGCAGCCATGGGAGCAAAGTAGTTGTCCCAACGGCCGCCCTCAGGTTCGAAGCTGGGCCATGACACGCCCCCGCCCCCCCCTACGCCCGCAACAACATCTGCATCAGGTTCGGCACGCCGTGGCCCTGGTGATACTTGTCCCGCCCAAGATCAGTCGCGGTCTCGAGCAGCAGCTTCTTCACTTCATCGGGCCGGCCGACATACTCGCGCCGCACCGACAGGAACGCCGCGAGCATCCCGGACACATGCGGCGCGGCCATGCTGGTGCCGCTGTCGGCGCGGTATAGCTCGCCGCTCGCGCTGCCGCCCGCACCACTCTTGTACCTTGAATTACACGACGTGATCCGTTCGCCCGGCGCGACGACATCGGGCTTCACGCGCCCGTCGGACGTCGGGCCGCGCGACGAGAACGCGGAGATGCCATGCAGCAGCGGCTTGTCGGCATTCACGGAGCCGACGGCGATGCAGTCCTCAAGGTTGGCGGGGTCGCCGATCGACATGGGGCTGTTGAGCTCCATCGCGCCTTGGGGCGTGGCGACTTCGACCTGCCCTTCGTTGCCGCTCGCGACGCAGACGAGCACGCCGGCGCGCCACTGCCGCCGCAGCTCGACGCAGATCGGGGTGTAGCCGCAGCCGTAGACGGTCGAATCATATGGCCCGCCGAGGCTCAGGTCCAGGCCATGGATCGCGAGCTCGGACGCACTCTCGTTGCGCGCGGCGATGTGATCGAGCGCCTTGATGATCCACGCGTCCTCGCCCATGCCGCTGTCGTCGAGCACCTTGTAGACGACGAGCTTGGCGCGCGGCGCCATGCCGAGCTGCTGGCCCTTTGGGTCGGCGCCGGCGACGATGCCGCAGACATGCGTGCCGTGGCCGTCGCGGTCGGCATCGGTCTTCAGGCGCTTCGGCGCGCCGGGCTGGGTGCAGTCCCAGACTTCCTCGATGCTGTCGTGCGTCTGGAAGTGCGGATGATCGGTGCGCACGCCGGTGTCGAGCACGGCCCAGCGGATGCGCTCGCCCTGCGCGCCATAGCTCGCGCGCGCCGCATCCACGTGGATCACGCTCGCCGAGCGGCGGATCAGCTTGCGCTTCGGGCTGCTGCGCCAGACCGCATAGACGCGCAGGTCGCGATGCCGGTGCGCGACCTGCGCGAGTTCCGACGGCGTCAGCCGCGCGGCGACGAAGCGCCGCAGCCGGTCGATGCGGGCCTCCTTCAGGTTCGCCTTGCCGACCAGCTGCTCGATCGCCTGCGCGGCGCGCTCGATGCGATCGGCGAGGCAGGCGTTGCCCTGCTCGGCGCTCGCCTCGTGCGCGCGCATCGCGTCCAGGTCTTCGTC
Organism: Steroidobacteraceae bacterium; assembly: GCA_041395605.1. Classification (GTDB taxonomy): domain Bacteria; phylum Pseudomonadota; class Gammaproteobacteria; order Steroidobacterales; family Steroidobacteraceae; genus UBA964. The sequence goes on along the minus strand of JAWLAD010000001.1, from coordinate 29,327 downwards.
GATCGCGCGATAACCCGGCTCCAGCAGCTCGATAAGCACCGGGTGGCGCGCCTCGACCGCGAGCGACGCCGCGACATCGCGCGCGATCAGGAAGCGGCCGAACCTGTCGATGCGCGCCGCGTCGTAGACCACCGCGCGCACCTTCGGGTGCGACAGGTACCCCACCGACGAATGCGGGTTGAAGCCCTGCAGCGTGCGCGTGCGGGCGTTGACGATCACGTCGTCGACGATGAAATTCCCGGGGTCGAAATCCGCGCGCAGGCCCTTGTCGAGCGCCACCGGGTCGAGCGGGTCGGCGAAGTTGTGCCAGCGCGCCACGCCCGCCGGCACGCGCAGCTCGCAGGACAGGAAATCCTGCACTTCACGGATGCCGAGCGGCGAGCCCAGCGTCACCAACTGTTCCACGCGCTGCCGCGCGCCGAGTTCGGCGAGCACCTCGAGCGCCGCGATCGTGCCCTGGCTGTGCGCGATCAGCGTCAGCGGTTCGTTCGGGTCCGCCGCCGCCAGTGCCGCACGCAGCCGCGCCTGCACCTGCTCGCGCACGCCCTTGCGGAAGAAGTACGCCGCCGTGTCCTTGACGAAAGCCGCAAGGAACGCGCGCGCCACCGGCTTGCGGAGGAAGGCCGGCAGCGGCAGCACCTTGGCCCGCGGCCCTGTTGCCGCCACGCCATAGGCGCGCAGCATCGAGCGCGCGAGGTGCTGCGCGCCCGCGTTCTTCGGCGAGACGCCCGCTTCGCGCAGCAGCGCGTCGATGTTGAGGTCAGCGGATTCCGCCTGCCGCTTGCCGACCCGCTTCGGCGCCTTCGCCTTCGCGGGCGGATGCAGGATGTCGGCCCAGTAGGCCATCGCCGCCCGCTCGCCCATCTCGCGCCCGAACAGCGCGAGGTCCCACTCACGCTTCAGCGGCTCCGCGGGACCGTGATTGCCGATGCCGTGGATGTAGAGGATTTGGGGCATGTCCGTCCTCCGCGGTGATGCGATCGATGTTGCGCCGCGATCCGGCAGCTTATCGAGGCGGCTGCATTACGCCCCGGCGGAGCTTGCGCATTGGCATGCTAATCGCTCGTTTCGCATCCGCCAAATCGGTGTCGATATGGATCGGGACTTAGTCACACGTACGCTCGCGCGCGGGGGCTCGAGGAAATCGCCACTGCTCGACCTGAACCCGCGCGCATGTTCGTCAAGAGCGAGCAAACGCGCCAATTCGCCGGCGTCGGTCAGTCGGTGTTCCGCGTCAAGCTGAGGCGCTTACCCGAGCGTAAGCGGCTCGTGTTTCATCGCAGGCTCTTCGATGGCTGCAATTCTCCGCAGGATGCGAAGTTGCATTCCGAACTACGGCTGCCCGCTAGCGATGACACCGCCGAGGCGAGTAAGTTGAAGTCACTTGTGTGCTGTAGCATCCCGTCGGCGCCCCAGCGCACCCACCTCTGCCCCGCTAACATTCATCGGCGCAGGGGATCGATTGAAACCGCAGCCGTGCACAGTGGAAGCTTCCATACACCAGCCAGTTTCCGGCATTCAGTAAGCCGTTCTAGCAGAAGTCCTGAATGACGCTTAGTGGCGCGCAAAAAAGAAATGGCCGGCTTAAAGCCGGCCAAGAAGTACATCCTGAAACTGGAATCTAGGTTATCGACCGGTGCCAATCGAACCGGCGACGCCCGTGCCAATCGAGCCAGCGATACCAGTGCCAATCGAACCGGCGACACCCGTGCCAATCGAGCCAGCGATACCCGTGCCAATCGAGCCGGCGACACCCGTGCCAATCGAGCCGGCGACACCCGTGCCAATCGAACCGGCGACGCCCGTGCCAATCGAACCGGCGACGCCCGTGCCAATCGAACCGGCGACACCCGTGCCAATCGAGCCGGCGACACCCGTGCCAATCGAACCGGCGACACCCGTGCCAATCGAACCGGCGACACCCGTGCCAATCGAACCGGCGACGCCCGTGCCAATCGAACCGGCGACACCCGTGCCAATCGAACCGGCGACACCCGTGCCAATCGAGCCGGCGACACCGTGCCAATCGAACCCGCAATCCCCGCCCCCACCACGTCCGTGCTGCCCAGCGCATCCGCTGGCTGTCGCGATCGAGGCGCTCGCGGCGGCGAGTTCGGCGCGGAGAGATACCGGCCTGGCCATCGACCACGACCTTGCCGGTGGCGTGGGAGGCGCTCTGGATCTTGCCGTTAAGTTCAACGGTGTTGTCGGCGAGGGCGGCGGTGGCGCCCAGGAGGCCGGAAACCGTGAGGGCGATCACACTGCGGGTGCGCGAGATCATGGCTGGTATCCCCGAAATTGTTGTTGACTATCAACCACTTGGCATATTTCAGAGGGACTGGTCCCTATGCGAAATATGACTAGTTGCGTTAAGTCTATGTTCGGGAACGAGTTGTGTCAAATCGGCGTGTGGCCGGGGCGCTAGGCCTCGCCGTCGCGCAGGTCGCGGAACAGCCGGACGGCCATCCAGCCGAGCAGCCCGACGCCGGCGAGCAGCACGGCCCACAACGAGGCGGTCAGCCAGTCGATCTGCAACCGCGGCGGCGCGAGTTTCTCGTCGCCGCCGAGCGTGCGCGCCTCGCCGACGGTCGCGGTGGCCACGGGCACGCGGGTGCCGAAGCCGGGGACGAGCTGCTCGAGCGCTGCTTCGGCGGGCTTGGCGCGGCCACTGCCATGCGCGAGCAGGAACGGCGCGCGCCCGCGCGCGACGAAGCGCAGTTCGTGCGCGACCCAGCCGACCTCGAGCTCCGGGATGCGGCGGCCGAGCGCGTTCGCATCGCCCTGCACGGTAAGTCGCAGCGTGCGCACCCAGGTGCCATCGGACAGGCCGAGCGGCTGCGGCGTGCTCGTGAACTCGCGGACATCGCCCTGCGGCTTTCCGGCGAGGGCGTGGCGGCGAGGCGATACGCGACGAAGCTCGGTGCGCCCTGCCAGGGCGCGCCGTCGCGCGCGCGCCATTGCACGCCGAGTCGGGCGACGCTGTTGAGCTCGGGCAGCCTGAGCGCGATGCGGTCGATCGGCAGCGACGCGCCGAGGTCGTACTCCCAGGCATTGGGCGCATCGGGCGCGGCGCGGCCGGGCACGATGCGCTTCTGCCGCGGCACGGATGCGCGCGTCGCACTGCGCTGCACGTCGACGCCTTCGATGGCCACCGGCGGCGGCTCGCCCAGCCAGGTCAGCCGGTAGAAGCGACCGCGCAGGTTGTCGACGGCGACTTCATTGGCGATCAGCGTCGCGTCGCCGGCGATGAGGTGCGCGACGGCACCGCGACCGCTCGTGCGCCAGATGTTCAGGTCATCGCTGGCCTCGAGCCCGAGGTTCGCGCTCCAGGCACTGCCGTGCTCGCGCCATTGCAGGCGCAGGCGCGCGACGGGACCCTCGACCGCGCGCGCGTCGACGATGTAGCTCGTGGCGGGCGCCGTGGTCGCGGGGACGGTGGTCGTCAACTCGACACCGGCGCTGCCCGATTCGATCCGCAACCGCACCGCATCGATGGCGCGGCGCGCATCGCCCCGCAGCGCGTAGACGGGCAGCGACTGGAACGGCGCGGCATCGGCGACCAGCTCGGTCACGCGGCGCAGCTGGTGCGGCACGCTCTCGCCATCGGCATTGAAGACGCGCAGGTCGCCGAGGTCGTCGCGCACGCGCCGCCGGTACACCTCGAACGGCAGCGCGAGCCGGTAGGCCGGCGCCTCGGGGATCGCACTGGCCAGCGTGAAGCCGTAGGCGAAGTCGTTCGGCGTGAGGGCGTCGTTGCCCGCCGCGCGCAGCGGCGCGGGCGCGGCGGCGCCGAGCGCGAACACGAGCCCGGCGACGAGCAGCGCGGTGGGCGTGCTCACGCCCGCGGACTCGCTGCGCCGGGGCGGCGGCAGCGGCGAGAACCAGCCGATCACGAGCATCAGGAGTCCGACGACCACGAAGCTGATGATGCGCTCGATCGAGCCGACACGCGACAGGTCGATCAGGAACAGCTTGGCGACGACCACGGCGAGCAGTGCCGCGCCGACCAGCCAGACGACGCGGTTCGCGCGCCGCGTCGCGAACAGCATGCCGCCGAGCGCGAGCACGGTCCAGAAGATCGACAGCGCGACCTGCACGATCGTGGAGCCCAGCAACGTGCCGAGCTCGAACGGCACGGCGGCGAGCTGGTGTACCGCGCGCAGCAGCGCGGCGTTCAGCCAGTAGAACGCCAATGCCGCGAGCACAGCCCAGACGAAGCGCGCATCCCAGCGCGCGAGCGCGGCGGGGCGCGCCGCGTCGAGCGCAAACCAGTGGCGCACGAGCGTCAGCAAGATCAACCCCGACGCGATGTCGAGCGGGTTCGCGAGCGGCACGTACGGCAGCGGCGCCGAATCGCCATTCGAGGCGGCATTGACGATCAGCAACCAGGCGATCAGAGCGACGGCGAGTCCGCCCGCCGCCCAGACGTGGTAGCTGTTCGAATGCGCGGCGAACGGCCAGGCGATGCGCTGTGTCAGCCCGGGCAGCGCGGCGAGCACTGCCGTGGGGACGAGCATCACGGCGAGCTGGTTCCAGGTCTGCGCGCCGCCGGTCACCTGCTCCGTGAGCCACGCGGCTTCAAGCGCAATAACGAACGTGATCAGCCACAAAGTGCCGGCGTGCGCTGCATGGGCCAGTGGGTGGTCGCTCTTGTCAACATGTTGACGAAGCAGGTGGAGCAGGACCGCGAACGCCACCGGCCACGCGAGCCACCCGAAACCGCCGAAGGCATGGCCGGGCGGCACCGCGACCGCGAGCGCGTACAACCACAACACGGGCAGCAGTGCGAGCGCTGCCCATCGCGCCAGCGGCAGCAACGCGCGCCGCGCGAGCTCGCTCGCCAGCAGCGCCGTCGCGGCGAGGAACACGACGCTGGCCGCGCTTTCGAACCTCGGGACAAAGCCGCGGTCGACCTCGAACAGTCCGCGCAGCGTCCACCACAGCAGGCCCCATACGAAGATGATCGCTGCCGCGGGCCGCTGCCATGCGGGCACACGCTCGCTGATGCGCTGCAGGCTGCTGGCCGAGAACACCGCTGCGCCCGCGATCATCACGGCGCCGAGGAAGCCGCTGTTGATGAACGGCAGCGGATCGCCCGCACCCAAGCCGCCGCGCCAGCCGAACAGCAGCCCGGCGCCGACCTGCAGCACCAGGCCGGCCGCGCGCGGCAGCAAGCGGTTCTGGCGTGCGCCGACCCAGACGAGCGCCGCGCCTTCGAGCGCCCAGGTGGCCGCGGACCAGTGGCCATCGAGCGCCAGCGGCACGGCCAGCGTCAGGAAGGCGACACCCAGCGCGAGGAACGACTCGGTCAGCAGGCGCAGCGTGTTGCGATGCCGGCGCCACAGCCAGCCCGCGAGCAGCAGGTACAGCGCGCCGACGGCGAGCGCCGAGAACGCGAGGCCGAAACCGCCGGCGCTCGTGTGCTCGCGCAGCAGCGCACTCTGCAGCGCGAACGCCGTGACGGGCACGCCGAACACGAGCGTGCCGTCGACGAGGCCACGCAGTTGCGGCGGCTGGCGCAGTGCGAACAGCACCGCGATCGCGACATACATCACGAAGAACAGCGCGAGGAACGGCTCGGTGCTCGCGAACAGCTCGCTGCGGTAGCGCAGCACACCCCAGACCGTGCCGATGATGAACGTGAACAGGAAGCCAAGCAGCGCGAGCGGCCGCCACGCGCGGAACCACGCGATACCGACGAGGCCGGCGTTCAGGATCGCGTAGTAGCTGAACAGCGTGACATGGTCGCCCTGTCCGGTCGACGCGAGCAGCGGCGCCGCGAAGCCGCCGGCGGCGGCGAACATCGCGAAGGACAATGAGTCCTGCAGCACCGCGAGCGCGACGGCAAAAGCCGTGATCGCGACCATCAGTGCGAACGCGAGCGCCGGCGGCAGCAACGCGTACAGCCGCAGCGCGACGAAGGTCGTCAGGTACAGGATCGCGACCGCACCGCCCTGCAGCGCGAGCGCGTAGCCCGGGCGTCGCCGGCGCAGGCGCCAACCGGACGCGAGCATCACGATGGCGCCGAGCGCAACACCCATGAGACGCACCGACATCGGCAGCTCGGTCCGCTCGGCGACGTAGCGCAGCAGGAACGCGACGCCGAAGAACAGCACGACGACGCCAACGCGCACCAGCGTGTTGCCGCCGAGGAACCAGTCGCGCACGGCGCCGATGACCTTACCCACCGCGCCATCGAGCGCGCCGACAGCGCGCGTCGCTGCAGGCGCTTCGCTGGCGGGCGTGCTGTCCGGCGCTGCGGCGGCGGTGTCGGCCTCCACCTCGGTACTGGCGACGGGCGTTGGCGTGGAACGCGCCCACCCCGTCGTCGACGCGGCGGCCGGCGCCGGTGACGGCGTCGGCGCCGGTGGCGGCGCGGAGGTCGTACCCAACGCGCGGTCGATCGCGAGCCGCGCCAATTCGCGCTCGAGTTGCTCGAGCTGGCGTCGCAGCTGCTGGAACTGCGCCGCGCCATATCCCAGCACGCCGCCCAGCACGGCCCCGAGGAATGCGCCGCCGGATGCCCCGACGCTTATCCCCACGAACAGCCCGACAAGCACCCAGAGCCAGTTCATGCTGCGACCGTCCTCATGTAACCTCGTTGCCCATCGGCAGACGCATCAGGCGGCGCAAGTGTAAACGTGCGCGCGGGGGGCGTGATGGCTTTGCGGCGTGCAAGGCCCGGGGCGGGCCGGGCGGACAAGGCGGGTCGGTCGACCCTGGTGCTGGCGGCGATGCTGCTGGCATCGGCGATGGCGCCGGTGCGGGCAGCGGACTGCGACGCCCGGCGCACTGCGCTCAGCGGCGCGCTGAACGACACCGAGCAGAACCTGCAGGTCGCGCAGGTCTTCTTCGAGCTGTGCGAGCAGTACCGCGGCGAGCTGTACTTCGCCAGGGAACCGCAGTACGAAGCGCGACTGACCAAACCGGGACGACTGGCCCGGACCTACAATTCCTTGAGTTATCTGCCGCGCCCGGACGACTGGCAGGACCGCGACAAGCAGCCCGCCGTCGTACTGGTCGTCGACGCCAAAGGCCGCGTGCGCGATGTCCGGCTTGTACGAAGTTCAGGGGTACGGGAAATCGATGTCGCGGCGGTGCGCACTTTCCGTCGCGCGGAGTACAGAAAGCCGGGCACGCTCGACGGCATGCCAGTGCGGACGATGATCTGGTTCCGGATCGACTACACGTTCTAGCGCGCGGCAGCCGTCGTCTCGAAGGCGACCAGCCGCGAATCGGCGCTCCGCCACCGTACGCCGCGGATCGCGGCGTACTCGGGCGAGTCGTAGAACCGGCGCAGCGCATCCATGTCCGGGAATTCGATCAGCACGGTGCGCCGTGGCACCCAGTCGCCTTCGATCACCTGCACGTCGCCGCCCACCGCGAGGTACCGCCCGCCGTATTGACGGACGATCGCCGGATTGGCGCTGCGGTACGCGGCATAGGCTTCTGCATCGCGCACGTCGATGTCGGCGATCAGCACGGCAGGCATGGGACGCTCCTTGGACTGGCTTTGCTCAGGCTTCGCGCGCGAGGATCTCGAGCGCCGCGCGCTCGCCCGTCGAGGCGGCGGCTTCCATGCCGCTGTCGAGACTGCGCGTCTGCTCGCCGGCGAGGTGCAGGCGCTCGTGCGGCGTCGCCATGACATCCGCCCACGGCCCGACCTGGCCGGCGTTGAACACGTGCCGGCAGCACGCCGACGCGGAGTGCTTCGCCCACGAATGGACCTTGAGCACCTTGACGCGCCCGCGGCTCGACGGCCGGATCCGCGCCAACTGCTCGACGACGAACTCACCGACGGCGGCGGTCGGCATCTGGTCGAAGCGATAGGCCGCGTTGCCGTTGACGAAGCAGTCCAGCACGAAGACATCGCCGGCGGCGTTGGTGTGCGCGAACACGCGCTCGATCGACGTGTCGGTGAACAGGCTGGCCTCGCCGATGTCGGATTCCCAGAACGGCTGGCTGTACTCCATGAAGACGCGCAGCGTGTTGCCATGCGCGGATTCACGCACGGCATCGAACTGCGCGCCGCGGAAGCCGGGCTGGACGTCGATGTTCTTCAGCGCCGCGAACGGCACCGCGGCAATGGCGTGGCGGGCGCGGTAGCGCGTGCCGTCGAAGGTCCGCACCTCGACGCCCTTGCCCGTCATGTCGATCGCCGCGACCGGCTGGTTCAGCCGCACGCCGCCGCTCTTGAGGGCGCGCGCCATGGCTTCCGGCAAACGCTGCGTGCCGCCAGCGATTTCGCTGTAGGCCAGCCCTTCGGTGCTGCTGGCCGCATACGTCGAGCGGGTGTTGTTGCCGGTGTCGGCAGCGCCAACCTGCAAGGTGCGGATGTCGCGCAGGTAGGCGAGCGCCGAACAGGAAGCCAGGTCGAACGCGTTGATCGATACGTCGATCAGGCGGATGGCTTCGGCCGACGCGCCGCGATCGCGCAGGTAGGTCGCCAGCGGGATGTCGTACTTCGCGAACTCGGGCGCGGTCCACGCGGCCGGATCCGGCAGCGGGTTGTCGCGCGCCAGATAGAAGAATTCGAGCGCGCCGGGCTGGACGTCACGTTCGGCACCGACCGTCCGGTTGGCAGCCGACTTCGCCCAGTCAGCGGAGGACATCAGCACGCCGTTGACATGGATGCCGCTCTTGCCGCCCATGTTGACGGGCACGACCGGCACCTTCAGGCGCGCGATCAGGTCGCGCAGGCGGCCATAGTTCGGGCCGACCGTCTGCCCACCGGCGTTGGTCGGCCCGACGGGCAGGTCGAAGGTGCGCGTGCGGCCGCCGACGTAGTCGGCCGCCTCGAGCACGGTCACGCGATAGCCCTGCTCTTCGAGGATCAACGCGGCGTTCAGGCCCGCGAGACCCGCGCCGATCACGATGACGTCCGCGGACTCCGCGGCGCGCGCCGACCGACTGATCGCCCAGCCTGCCAACGACGACGCGACGGCGATGTTGAAGCTTCGGCGACTCAGGCCGTGTTTCGATCCGTGGCGCACGACATCGACGCTGACAATCCCGCATCGCGCGGTCAAGTGCGTTCGGCGGCGGCAGCCATAAGGAAATTTCATGGACGCGGGCCGGCTGATCGCTTGCGCTGCAGGGGCGCTCCACTATGCTGGTCGGGCGAATCGCGTACAGCCGCAACAAGGCAAAGCGGGTCACCATGACTGCCGAGACCGATCAGCTCCCTGTCCGGCTGAAGTTCGCCTGGGGCACCGGCGCACTGGGTGCCGCCGTGCTGATGAACAGCGTGACGATCCTGGTCCTGTTCTATCTGGTCAGCGTCGTCGGACTCGACCCCGGGCTCGCCGGCACGCTGGTCTTCATCTCGAAGCTGTTCGATGTCGCGACCGATCCGGTGATGGGCGTGATCAGCGACCGCGCGCGGTTTCGCAGCGGCCGACGGCGACCGTTCCTGGCCGCCGGCGCCTTCGTCTCGGCGGCGTCGTTCGCGATGCTGTTCACGATCCCGCAGTTCGACAGCCAGGCGATCACCGCGGCGTATGTGCTGGTCGCGCTGCTGCTGTACACGCTCGGCTACACGATCTTCAACGTGCCGTACATCGCGATGCCGGCGGAGATGACCGACGGCTACCACGAACGCTCGTCGCTGCACTCTTACCGGGTCGTCGCGATCTCCATCGGTTCATCGATCGCCGGTGCGCTGGCGCCGATCCTGCTGCAGGCGTTCGGCGAGGGTCGCGAAGCGTATCGGGTCATCGCCATCCTGTTCGCCGCGATCATCTTCGCATCGATGATCTACTGCTATGTCGGCACGCGCGACGCGCGTTTCACGTTTGGCACCCAGACCACGCACAGCGTGCGCGGGCAGGTCCGCTTGCTGCTGGGCAACCAGCCGTTCCTGTGGCTGATCGCAACCAAGGCATTCCAGTTGCTCGGGATCGCCAGCGTCGGCGCGACGACCCTGTTCTTCATCACGGCCTACCTGCGGATCCCGCTCGCGAACCTCGGCGTCTTCGCGCTGATCAACACCGTCGTCACGATCGCGATGATGCCGGCGTTCGTCTGGCTGTCGCGACGCATCGGCAAGCGCAACGGCTACCTGGTCTCGACCGCGATCTTCGCGATCTACTGCCTGAGCTGGCTCCCGGCCGGGCCCGGCGAACCGCTGCTGTGGTACTACGCGCGCGCCGTGCTGGTCGGCATCTGCCTGGGTGGCAACATTCTGCTCGCCAACTCGATGCTGACGGACACGATCGACCTCGATGCGCGCCGCAGCGGCATGCGTCGCGAAGGCATCTATGCGGCGATGTACAGCTTCGTCGAGAAGACGGCCGGCGCGTTCGGCCCGCTGCTGGTAGGTTGGATGCTGCAGTGGGTCGGATTCCAGCGCGACCTGCCGCGCGATGCGGTGCAGGAGCCGCAGGTGCTGTTCGGCATCCTGATGGGCGTGTCGGTGCTGCCGGCGGCCCTCGCGGTGCTGAGCATGATCACGCTGGCGTTCTACAAGCTGGACCAGGACACGCTGGACGCCGCGGTGGCCGAACCAGCGCGTTAGAGGGGGACGGGGCGATGCGCGACACCGATACGATCGAAACCGGCCGCAGCGGCGGCATCACGCGGCGCGACGTGCTGCGCAGCGGGGCGGCGGTGGCGCTGGTCCTCGGCCTGCGGGTCGATGGCAGCGTCGCGGCCGCCGAAGGCCAGGGCGGACGCTTCAGCGCCTTCCTGGAAATCCTGCCCGATGGCGCGATCCGCATCACGACGCCGACGACGGAGCTGGGCCAGGGCATCCACACGAACCTGCCGCGCATCGTCGCCGAGGAGCTCGACGCCCGCTGGGCCGACGTCGTCGTCGTCATGCCGCACGCCGACGCGGCGTTCGTCAGTCCGATCACGGGTCGGCACCGCACGGCCAGCAGCGAGTCCGTCAAGATCTACTACGAGCAGCTGCGTGGCATCGGTGCCGCCGCGCGCGAGATGTTGTGCGCAGCGGCCGCGCAGGGCTGGGGCGTGCCGGCCGACGAATGCACGACCGGCGACAGTCGCGTGCGCCATGCCGCCAGCGGGCGCGAAGCGCGCTACGCGAGCCTCGCGGCCGCCGCCGCGGCGCTGCCGGTGCCCGCGCAGCCGCGCAAGAAGCGGCCCGACCAGTTCACGCTGATCGGCCGGACGATCGAGCGCAAGGATGTCGCGGACAAGGTCAGTGGCCGCGCCGTGTTCGGCATCGACGTCGTGCAGCCCGGCATGCTGCATGCCGCGCTGCGCATGCCGGCGCAGGCGGGCGCCGATGTACGCAGCTTCGATCCGGCGTCCGTGCTGCGTCTGCCCGGCGTCGTCGCGGTCACGAAGGTCGATGGCGGCGTTGCCGTCATCGCCGACACGTTCTGGCGGGCGCGCAAGGCCGCCGAAGCGCTCGAGGTCGAGTTCACGCCGGGTCCGGCCGCCGGACTCGACACCGAGGCCATGCGCGCGCGCCTGCGGGCAGGCCTCGACGACGACGCCAGCGCCGCGCCATTTCCGGACATCGACACACAGTCCGAGCCGCCGAAGATGCGGCGACTCGATCGCGCCGCGACCGAGCAGGCACTCGCCACCGCCGGCAAGACGCTGACGCTCGAGTACGAGGTGCCCTACCTGACCCACCTGACCCTCGAACCGATGGTCAGCACCGCGCTGGTCACCGCGGACAGTTGCCACCTGTGGGCCCCCAGCCAGCAACCCGATCGCGGTCGCGAGGCCGCCGCGCAGATCACGGGCCTGCCGCTCGAGAAGGTCCGCCTCGACATCACGTTCGCGGGCGGCGGATTCGGTCGCAAGTGGGAGCTGGACTTCCTGCGCCAGTCGGTGCAGGCCGCGGCGGCGGTGCCCGGTCGCCCGGTCAAGCTGACCTGGACGCGCGAGCAGGATGTCCAGCACGATTTTTCCGGCCCGCCTACGTCGCGCGCAACCGCGTCGCACTGGGTGACGGGGCCATCGCCGCGATGCACAGCCGGCTGGTCGGGCAGTCGGTCTGGCGCTTCCAGGGCCGGCCCGCGGTGCCGGGCATGGCGGATCCGACCGCGGCGGCGCTGCTGATCTACGACATCTACGACTTCCCCAACAAGTACATCGACTACGTCGACGTGCCGTGGAACATCCCGGTCGGCCTGTGGCGCTCGGTCACGCTGTCGCAGAACTCGTTCTTCGCCGAATCGGCCGTCGACGAAGCGGCCGTGGCACTGAAGCAGGATCCCTACGGCTTTCGCCGCGCGATGCTCGCGGGCCATCCGCGCATCCGCAACGTGCTCGACGCCGCCGCGCGCCTGGCCGGATGGGACCAGCCGCTGCCGCCGGGTCGCGGACGCGGCGTCGCCGTCAGCGCGGGGTTCGGCTCGACCTGCGCGCAGGTCGTGGAGGTGTCAGTCGACGACGGTCGCCTGCGCGTGCACCGCATCAGCTGCGCGTTCGACTGCGGCCAGCAGATCGACCCGGGGATGATCCGCGCACAGATCGAAGGCGGCATCCTGTTCGGCCTGTCGGCGGCGTTGCTCGGCAGCGTGACGTTCCGCGACGGCGCGGTCGTCGAGAGCAACTTCCACGACCAGCCGATCCTGCGGATCAACGAGACGCCGGAACTGGCGATCGCGCTGATCGACAGCGATGCGCCGCCCGGCGGCGTCGGCGAAGCGGCGGTCCCGGCTGTCGCGCCGGCGCTGACGAACGCCGTCTTCGCGGCGAGCGGACAGCGCATCCGCCGTCTGCCGTTGTCGGCGAGCGGACTGTCGGTGGCCTGAGCCACGCCGCGATGACACTGGTTCGCGCACTCGGCGTGCTGTGGCTGTCGCTCGCGGCGACCGCCGCGTCGGCGGAGTCGGTGCTGTACCGGGGCATCTTCGGCGAACCACAGAGCCTCAGTCCCAACCGCTCCGGACTCGCCAGCGAGATCGCGATCGTCCACGACCTGTTCGTCGGCCTGGCCGAATACGACATCGATGGTCGCGTCGCGCCGGGCCTCGCCGAGAGTTGGCAGGTCAGCGCAGACGGGCTGACCTGGACGTTCAAGCTGCGACCCGGACTCAAGTGGTCGGATGGCCAGCCGTTGACCGCCGACGATTTCGTGTTCGGCTTCCGGCGCGCGGTCACCCCCGCGACGGCCGCTGCGCTGGCGGATCGGCTCTTCATGCTGCGCAATGCGAAGGCGATCGCCAGCGGCACCGCGAAACCCGCCGAGCTCGGCGTCGCGGCCCCCAGTCCGCGCGAGCTCGTGCTGCAGCTCGAGTACCCTGCGCCGCGCCTGCCCAACCTGCTGCTGGGTGGCATCGGCTTCCCGACCCCTCAACATGCCGTCAAGCGCTGGGGCGATGCCTGGACGCGTCCCGGGCGCATGGTCAGCAATGGCGCCTACATGCTCGCGGAGCGCCGCACCGGCGAGTCCATCCGCCTCGTCAGGAATCCGCATTTCCACGCCGCGGACCAGGTGCGGATCGACACGGTGATCTATCGGCCCTCGGACAGCGTCGATGCGCAGGTCAATCTGTTCCGGACTGGCGCGATCCACATCAACCGCAATCCCGGGTTCCCGCCGAACCGCAAAGCGCTGCTGGAAAAGGAACTCGGCAAGGCGGTGCGCGTCAGCCCGTATCCGATGTTCATCTTCCTGCGCTTCAACCTGCGCCGTGACCCGTTCAAGGACGCCGCGGTCCGTCGCGCGCTCGCGCTGGCGATCGAACCCGACAAGATCGCGCGACGGGTGCTGCGCTCCGGCGAGCAGCCGGCCTACCATCTCGTGCCGCCGATGATCTCCGGGTACGCGCCGCCCTCCTCGCCGTTCGGCCAGGGTACGGCCGCATCGCGCCTCGCGACCGCACGGCAGTTGCTCGCGAAGGCGGGTTACGACAACCGTCGACCGCTGCGCTTCACGTTGCGCTATGCCTCGGGCTGGGCGCGGGAGACCTGCGTCGCGATCGCGGCGATGTGGAGCCAGGTCGGCGTGCGCGTCGAGCTGCTGAACTCGGAAGCCAAATCATTGATCGCCGACGTGCGCCGCGGCGACTTCGATGTCTACTACGATGGCGCACTGTTCGACGAGCCGGAGGCCTTCCTCGACCTGCTGCAGGCAGAGGGTCCCTCGAATACGGGCGGCTACCGCAGCAGCCGCTACGAAGCGGCGCTGCTCGCCGCGAAGCGCGAACCCGACGCCGAGCGGCGCAACGCGCTGCTTCGCGCGGCCGAGGCCATCGCGCTCGCGGACGTGCCCATCATGCCGCTCGTCTATTCGGTCTCGAGAACGCTGGTCGCGCCGAAGGTCCGGGGCTGGCGCCCGAACCCGATGGACATGCAGCTCAGCCGCTATCTGTCGCTGGAGCCGTAACCGCGGGCAGGTCGGGCCGCACCCGCTGCGTGCGCCGCAGTTCGTCGTCGCGCTCGCCGGCGAAGAACGCCGCCAGCTCCGCGAAGATCGCCTGCTCGTTCTCTATATAAGGATAGTGGCCGAGCCCGTCGAACTTGCGGATCAGCGTCGGCGCACCGGTCATCCAGAACGCGAACACATCGGCTTCGAGGTGCATGACAACGGGATTCGCCTTGCCCCACATGATCAGCGTCGGCGCGCGGATGCCGGCCAGGATCTGCTGCGGGTCGCCGGTCGCGAACGCGTAGTCGTCGCGCAGCGCCTGCTCCAGCCCTGCTCGCCGACGGAAATCGAACTGCTGGTCGATGACCCACTCCGGCGGCTTGTTCGGATGGATGAACGTGTTCGACAGGCTGACCGCCCAGAACTCGCGCGGCTTGACCAGCATCCTGGACCACTCCGCCGACTCCGGGCGGTCGCGCATCGGATCCGTCTGCGGCGTCCGCGGCATGCCGGCGGAGTTGATCAGCACGAGGCGCTGCACGCGGTCGGTGTGCCGCGAGGCGTAGCGAAACGCGACGCTGCCGCCACTGGATGTGCCGACCAGATGGAAACGCCCGAGTTCGAGCCGGTCCGCGAAGCGTTCGAGGATCTCGTGGTAGCGCTCGATCAGATTGAACTTGCCGGGCGGTACGGGCTTCGTCTCCGGCCCGCTGAGGCCCGCATTCGGAAAATCGACGCGCACGACGCGGTAGTTCGGCACGAGCCTGGCCGCGATGCCGTCCCAGCTGCGCAAGCCCATGTAGGACGCATTCAGCAGCACGATCGCCTGCCCCGCGCCCTCATCGACGTAGTGCAGGTCGACACCGTCGACGTTCATGTAGCGCGATGTCGGCAACTGGTACTTGGCCCGGACTTCCGCCAGCGTCAGCGTCTCGACCGCCTTCGGGCTGGCCGGTGCCTGTCCGGCGAACAGCGCCAGCAGGACGCCGGCCAGCACGCCGACCTGACGTTTGGGCGGTCGTCTCGCAACTGTGTTCAACCGGTAGCTCCCCGAAGACTGTCGCTGATCTCGCGCGCGGCGCGCTCCCCGGACGCGAGCGCGGCCTCGACACCCTGGTCGCGGCTCTTGTGGTGTTCGCCGGCCCAGTGGATCGGCCCGACCGGGCGGGACATGATCTTGGCGAACCGCGTGACCTGTCCGGGCCCGAGCACGTACTTCTCCCCACCCGTGTACGGATCCGCGCCCCAGGAAAACTGCCCGAGTACCTCGACCTTCCCCTCGCTCGACGGTCGCAGGCGCGCCAGCGTGTCGATCAGCGCCGGGGCCGCGTGCTCGCCGAGCCGGTCGACCCGCGCCGCGTTGTCGCCATTGATCCAGACGCGGATCCGGTGCTCGCCGGCCTCGGCGACCGGGTTGATCAGCACCCGCTCGAAGATCGTGTCGCTCCACAGCGAGGCCGGCAGGCCATCGTCCTCCCAGAAGGGTCGCGTCGCGCGCAGGAAGAAGGCGGTATTGCCGGACGCCTTGGCCGTCTGGATCGCCTCGCGCAGCCGTCCCGGCAGCGGCGGCGTGAACTCCATCGTCCGCAGCGCCACCATCGGCACCGCGACGACGACGCGCTGCGCCCGGAACTGCTGGCCGTCGATGCAAGTCAGCGTGACCGCGTCGGTTCCGTGCTCGATCGCCCGGACGTCACGGTTGAACTCGACGGGCCGCTGCAACGCCTTCGCCATCGCGATCGGCAGTTGCTGCCCGCCCTCGATCAGATAGACCGGTTGGTACTGGGCATCACCGTACTGGTTGAAGTTCTTCGGATCCGTGTAACCGACTTCACGCCACTTCAGCGCGTCACGGAAAATCGACAGCGCGGAGACGGTCTCGATGTCGTCCGTGTTGATGCACATGTTGACGAGGCGCAGCGCCTCGTCCGAGACGCCCTTGCTGCGCAGGAACTCGCCGAACGGCACGTCGTACTGCGCGTACTTCGGATCGAGCCAGTCATCCAGCTGCTCGAATGGCAGGAACGCCTGCATGAAATAGTTGTCGATCCGCGAGGGCAGGATGTCCCGCTCCTCGCCGACCAGCCGGTTTCCCGCGGACCGCGGCCAGTCGTCGGCACCGCACAGCACGCCGTTGACGGAGTACGCGAAGTCGATCTTCGCCGTGAATTTCGCGTTCTTCAGCTTGAACCGCTTGACCAGGTCCAGTGCGCGCAGGTGCGTCGGGCCATAGGTCGTCGCGCCCACTTCCTCGGGACCGCGACCGAAATCGCGCGTCCAGACGCGGCCACCGACGCGGTCCGATGCCTCGAGCACGAGCACGTCGAACCCGGCATCGCTGAGTTGCAACGCGGCATTGAGACCCGCAAGACCCGCGCCAACAACAATCACCTGCGCATCGAAAGGCTGCACGATCTACTGCACCTCAGCCGAGAAATTCCCGCAACTTGCTGGCGATCAGATCCGAGCCGACATCGAACACATCGCGGTCCAGCTCGGGCAGTTCGACGATGCTGACCTGGGCTATCAATTTCGCCGCGCGCGCCGACGACTCGGACAGCGCCTCGCGCGGCTGCAGGATCAGCGTCGGCTGGGAGATCAGCGGGAAACGCGCCGCGAAGTCGTAGGTCCAGACCGACTGGTAGGGCCACCAGTAACGATCCAGCGGTTTCGCCTTCTCCATGAACAGATCGGCCGCACGCTGCAGCGGAACCCCGGGGTCGCGCTGGCTGACGACGAACGTCCACAGGCGCCGCAGCTGTCCCAGTATCGCATCGCCGTCATCGGTGATGCGCGGCCGGTTCTCGATCTCCGCGAGCCGCTCCCGGCGTTCTTCGGGTGTCCTGTATGGAATGCCCGACATCACCAGGCGTCCGATCTTCCGCGGCAGCGCGATCGCGAGCTCCGCCGCCAGCAGCGTGCCGGTGTGGTATCCGAAGACGTCAACCGGCGCGTCACCGCCGAGCGACAGCGAGGCGATGCCATCCGTGAATGCGGCGGCATAGCCCGGCATGTCGAGCGGCGCCGGCGGCCAGTCCGACATGCCATTGCCGGGCGTATCGAACGCGACGACCTCGCGGTCGGTTCCCATCGCCCTGAGCAGCGCGTCGTATTCGACCGATGACGACGGGTTCTGGTGCAACAGCACCAGCGGCGCCTTCTGCGGAACGTCCGTGACGGGTGTCGCGCGGACGTAGTGCAGTTGCCCGTAACGGCAGTCGACGTAGCCGCGCTTGACCAGCACGGCCGGGCGGCTGCCGTCAGCCGCCCGGGCCCATGATGCAGGAGCGAGAAGGCCTGCTCCCGCCGCGACGAGAAAGCCTCGTCGGTCCATGCGCGTCAGAACGAGTAGCTGACCCGCAGCCCGACGTCGCGCTTGTCCGGTGCCTCGACGGCGAAGCCGGACGCGAAGCTGACGTTGCCCAGCGGCAGGAACGTCGCGACCGACTGGTTCACGCCGTCGTTGACCACCGTGCGCGACGCGTAGTTCCAGGTGTCGTCGTCGAACAGGTTCGTCACGAACAGCTCGATCGCGAAGTTGTCGCGTTCGATGCCGGCGCGCGCGTTGACGCGATAGTAGCTGTCCGACTTCACGATGTTCGCGATCGTGTCCCAGGTGCTGCCGGTGTAGGTCATGTCGCCACGGATCGACCATTTCCAGCCATTGTTCAGCACGCCGCGGACCGTCGTGTTCAGGGCGCCCGTGACCTTCGGCTGGCGGGCGAATTCGTTGCCGGCCCACTGGGTCGCACCCACCGACACATCGGTCGGACTCGCGCCCGGCGTCTGGCCGCCGGTGATATTGCGCAGCAGGCCAGCCTCGCCCCAGCGAGTCAGCTCGCTCTTGTTGTAGCCGATCGCGCCGCCGATATCCCAGTTGTCTGTCACGAGCGCCGTCGCCTCGAGTTCGAGACCGCGGACCTTGGCGCTGCCCGAAGTCGTGATGCCCGGCACGATGAACGGTGTCGGGTTGGTCTCGGACGTCGCCGGCAAGACGAGCGCGGTGGAGGCCTTCGCGTTCTCCCACTTCATTTCGTACAGCGCGAGGCTGTAGCGCAAGCGGCCGTCCAGCAGGGTTTGCTTGCTGCCGATTTCGTAGCTGGTGAGCTCGTCCGAGTCGAGCACCGCCTGTACGTCGGGCACGATCTGCCGGATCAGGTTCTGGCGGAACGGCGTCTGGTTGCTGAAGCCGACGTTGTTGGCACCGGGCAGTACGCCGATCGACCAGCTTGCGTAGACGTTCCAGTCATCGCTGACCTTGTACGTGCCGATGACGCGCGGCATGTTGTCCTTCCAGACTTCCTCGACCGGCACCGCGGGGAATGTCGGCAGCAACTGCGCACCGGACGTCGAGGCATCCTCCTGGCGACGGAACTCCGCCGTCACGGTCAGCTTGTCGAGCACGTCCCAGTCGATCGAGGCATACAGCGCCTTGACCTCGGCGAACTCGTTACCCGTCAGCGGATTGATGTTCAGCTGCTGCGAGGTCTGCACGACGCTGCCCAGCGGCTGCGTCGGCAACAGGCGCGAACGCCACTGGCCCGAGCCGCCGCCGCCGTAGTTGCCCTCGAGGCTCGACGTGAAGTACGTCGCGCCGACGAGCCAGCGGAACCGCTGCTCCTGCGATGACGACAGTCGCAGCTCGTACGTGCGGGTGCTGGACAGGACCGGGACGAATGCGTAGCTGACGTCGGCATCGGAACGGTCGGCGTCGAAGGCCAGCACCTGCCGGTTGCCCTGCCAGCCGTAGTTGAAGCCGAGCTTGATGCCGTTGCTCCACTCGTAATCGCCTTGCAGGTTGATCGATTGCATCCGGCGGAGCAGGCCGAGGCGATTGAGCTGCGGCACGCGATCGAAGTTGACGAAGCCGAGCGAGTTGTCGATGAACGCCTCCGACAGGGCCGTCGGCCGGCCGAGGCTTGCCAGCGTCGGGCTCACGAGGCTGGTCTGGGTCGACACGATGCTTTCACCCAACTGGCCGATGCCGGGGATCCGGTCGCAGAAATACGGCACCGTGACATTGAAGCCGCGCTGGCCCGCCGTGTTGAAACCCTTGTCGATGAAGCGGCCATTGCAGGTATCGCCGAGTTCTGCGGGCGAGAGGTTGATCACCGTGCCGGGACCATCGTCGTCTTCCTGCCACGCGCCGCGCAGTCGCACGGTCAGGCCCTCGATCGGGGTTGCAAAAAATGACGCGGAGATCGACTTCGTGCTCTCGTCACCGAGCCGCCCACCATCCGATGCCGTGTAATGGCCGGACTTGTCACGCTGGCGCAGCGACAGGCGGCCGGAGAGCTTGCCCGGCAGCAGCGGCCCTTCGATGCTGGCCGACAGGTCGTTGCTGCCGCGATCGCTCGCCGACGCGCTGACCTTGCCCGCGAACTCGTCGCCCGGGGTCTTCGAAATGAAGTTGATCGCACCGGCGAAGGTGTTGCGCCCGAAGTAGGCATTCTGCGGGCCGCGCAGCACCTCGACGCGCTCGATGTCGGCGGTGTTGATCGCGTTGACGCCGAACAGCACGTAGTTGCCATCGAGGAACACGGCGCCCACTTGGGTGCGCGGCACCGGGAAGGTGTTCTGCAGGCCGCGGAACGTCAGGTTCGGGTTGAAGCGACCGGTCCCTGCGCCACCGGTCGTCTGCAAGGTCACGTTCGGCGCGATCCGCGCGACGTCGCGCACGTCGAACACGTCGGCCGCTTCGATCTCTTCGGCGGTCAGCGCCACCATCGAAATCGGGATGTCCTGCAGCGATTCCTCGCGCTTGCGCGCCGTGACCGTCACCTCTTCGAGGCGCACTGCGCCGGCATCCGATGTCGATGCGTCCTGGGCGATGCCGGCTGCTCCCCAGGCCGCGGCGACCAGCGCACCGGCCCCTGCCGCGACACTCTTTGCGACCTTGCGGTTCATTCTTCTCTCCCCCGTTTAGGTTCAACGCGAACGACGAGCGCCAACACCTGCTGGCAAAGCGTCTGCCGCGACCAAAAGCCCGGTCCAATGCGTAATCCTGATCGCACCATACACCCCGCGTATCGAGGCGTCGGGCTACAGATCCCGCGCGACGCGAAAGCCGAAACTCGAGCTGTTCATCTCGGCCGGATCCCGGCCGCGGAACGTGAAGCGCTGGCGATCCACCGTCGTCATCCAGGCGCCGCCCTTCACGGCGCGCCGGTCGCAGACGGGATCGATGACCGCAGAGCCATCCGTCGGCGCGTTGTCCGGGTACGGCATGACGTGGCAGTCCTGCGCCCACTCCCAGACGTTGCCCGACATGTCGTAGAGCCCGAAGGCGTTCGGCTTGAAGGCGCCGACCGGCGCGACCTGCGCATGGCCGTCGTCGCAACGCGCGGCCGTCAGCTTCGAATTCGGCGAACGGTTCTTGGCCGACACGTCGAACACGTTGGCGTACTCGCAGGCCTGCTCGTCGTGCGTGCCCCACATGTAGTCCGCGGTGTTCCCGGCCCGCGCGGCGTACTCCCACTCCGCCTCCGTCAGCAGGCGGTAGGTGGCGCCGGTCTTGGCCGACAGCCATTGCACGTATGCCTGCGCGGCGTGCCAGTTGACGCAGGCGACCGGCTCATCGGGCTGCGGCGGACGGCCGTAGCCCGGATCCCGCCATCCCAGCTGCTTGCCGAACTCGGCATTCCAGCCGTCCCAGAGGAAACAACCCTCGGCGGGCTTGAAGCCCGTTGCCTCGATGAACGCGCTGAACTGCGCGTTCGTGATTTCGTAGCGACCGACGGCGAACGGGCGACCGATCGTGACCATGCGCTCCGGCCCCTCGTAACGCCGCACCTCGCCGTCGCGCAGCGGCTCGGCACCGTCCCAGCCCATCTTGAACGAGCCGGGCGGCACGACCACGACCTCGGGACAGACCTCGCATTCCTTGATGACGTCGCCGCGTTCATGCGCCTGCACGTCCGCCTGCGACAACAGGGCGACGGCGACCAGCCAGGCACCGACCGCACGGTACTTCGTGTTCATATGTTTCCTGATCTCCCCGAGGCAGTGACAAAGGGCTACCGTATCGCTTGATCGATGCCGGCGACTGCTTCACTCTACCCCACGACCCAAACGTATTTGAACGTCGGCTGGCGGGCACGCGCGCGGTGGGGCTTGTCTCGCCCTGCGAACCGTACGATGAAGCAGCCGACACGCAACAGGACCGACCCCATGCCCAACGATGACATCGTCAGATTCGCGACACCGCGCAGGCCGATCCCGGGGGAAGACCCCGAGGTCGAACGGCTGTCCGCGATGGTCATGGCGCTGCTCGGCGAGCTGACCGTCACGCGCGAACGGCTCGACACGGTCGAGCGACTGCTCGATGCGGCCAGCGTGCTGCGGCGCACGGACATCGAGCAGTTCGAACCCGCGGGCCCGGTCGCGGCGGAGCGCGAGTCGCTGCGCAAGCGGCAGATCGCCAAGGTCCTGCGCCCGCTGCGCATCGACATGGAGAAAGCCGTGGCCGCCGTCCAGCAGAAGACCGCCGAAGCCGATGCCGTACTCGACGAGGAGATCAGGCAATGAGTCACCCGATGATGCCCGAGGCCACTCATGACGAGCGCGCCGAACAGTTTTTCATTCGCGACCTGAAGATCTGGCTGGGCGAGCAGCTCGATCCGCTGCAACGCCAACTGGTCGAGGCGACGAGCGCTTCGATGCCTGAATCCGACGACATGGACATCGGGCCCCTGCGCCGCAAACTGCTCGAGCACGATGCCTACCGCTCGTGGATCAGCGTGCGCCGCACGTCCCAGGAGATGATGTGGGACGCGGTCGGCTCGTCGATCGATCGCCAGCTCGACGCCCTGACCGCGAAAGCCGCCGTCAGCCAACCGCGTGGCTCGGTCACGCTGAACGCGGATTTCCAGCCGCCGCGCTACATCGCCGCACTCGACGTGCACATGATGCCCGGTGGCTACGCGCATGACCGGGGCGACGGCGACATCCGCCAGGGTGCGCTGATCGACCGCGGCGGCGCCGTCTACATGCTGGGTCGCAACGGCGGCCTGATGAACGACGTGCGCGGCCATACGACCGTGCAGCATCTGTTCGAGGTCTACCCGGACCTGGAACCGAAGCGGATCCTGGACCTGGGATGCGCGATCGGCGCCAGCACCGTCGCCGTGGCCAGCTACTTCCCCGACGCGCAGGTCTATGGCGTCGACGTCGGCGCAGCCATGCTGCGCTACGCACACGCCCGGGCCGAGCATCTCGGCCAGCGCGTGCACTACGTGCAGGCCAATGCCGAACGCACGGACTTCCCCGACGCCTCCTTCGACTTCGTCTACTCCTGCGTGCTGTTGCACGAAACTTCGAAGGCGGCGACCCGCAAGATCTTCGCCGAGTGCCATCGCCTGCTGCGCCCGGGCGGCGTCGTGATCCATTGCGAGGTACCGCCGATGGAGAATCTCGGCACCTGGGGCAAGGTCATCGGCGATTTCGAATCGCTGTACAACAACGAGCCGTTCTGGCGCGGCGTGCAGACGCTGGACATCACCGCCGTCATGCGGGACGCCGGCTTCACCGACGTGAAGCGCGGTTTCCAGGCGGCCACGCCCAGGGCGTCGCGCGACGCCGGCAAGGGGTTCACGGAACGCAGTGCGGGCGTGTTCCGCTCCTGGTTGATGATCTCGGCGCGCAAGTCCTAGCCGCGGCCGCTCATCGCCCCTCGCATCGCGCCCATCGCAGATGGAGTATTCAGTCACCGGCCTCCCCGAAGCGGAGGCCTACAATGTCTTCACGCAGGTACTGATCCCGCGTCCGGTCGCCTGGGTGCTGTCGGACAACGGCAGCGAATGGGGCGACGAACGCTGGAACCTCGCGCCGTTCTCGTACTTCAACGGCATCTCGAGTTCGCCGCCACTGGTGATGTTCTCGATCGGCGACGGCATGGCCGAGCGCGAGAAGGACACCCATCGCAACCTTCGCGACCGATCGCAATTCGTGATCAACATCGCCGCCGTGTCGCAGGCACAGGCGGTACAGCTCTCATCGAATGAACTGCCGGCAGGCATCAGCGAGACCCGCAAGTACGGCATCGAGCTGGTGGACTGGGACTGGCCGGTGCCGCGCGTCGCCGCATCGCCGATCGCGATGGCCTGCATCGCGAGGCAATTCACCCGCGTGGGCGACACCGAGCAGATCGTCGTGTTCGCCGAGATCCGCAAGCTCTGGCTGCGGCCCGACGTCGCGTCGATCGATGCCAAGGGCCGGCTGCTGATCGACCCGATGGCCGTGGATCCGCTGGCCAGGCTCGGCAAGGGCGCCTATGCGCGACTGACGGGCGTGTTCAGGCCGGACCTTCCGTAGGACGATCCGTAGGGCGATCGGACTCGGGAGGATCGGCCGGCTGCGGCAGCCACGGCGCCCGCACGGTTTGCTTCAGCTCCGCGTCGTGGCCTCCCGACAGGAAGCGCAGCACGTCGGCTTCCACCTCCGCGGGTGACTCGATGTACGGATAGTGGCCGTACTTGGGGTATTTCTTGATGAACGTCGGCGCACCCGTCATCCAGTAGCTTTGCAGTTCGGCCTCGGTGTGCACCAGCGTCGGATTCGCCATGCCCTGCAGGATCATGGTCGGCGCGCGGACCTTCGACAGGTATTCCGCCGTATCGCCGGTACGGAAGTTCTTCAGGTACTCGGCCGCTGCCGGACGACCCCCGGCGCGACGATTCATGTCGTAGACCATCTCGACGAAATCCGCCGGCAGCGGCCGCAGCGACGGGATGTTGCGCCCGAGATCCTGCTCCCACTGCGACAGCGAGCGGTATCGCTGCGTGATCCACTGCCGGATCGCGCTGTCGCGCCCGCGGTTCGGATTGCTTTGCGGCGTGCGCGGCATCCCGCCGGAGTTGATCAGCACGAAGCGATCGACCCGCTCCGGATGGGCGCCCGCATGGATGAACGCGATCTGCCCGCCCGACGACGTGCCGACCAGGTGGTAGCGCGACACACCGAGCCGACCGGGCAACTCGTCGAGGATCAGCACGTTGCGACCCATGTCGTTGATGCCCTTGGTGTCGAAGCCGGTGAGCCCCGCGTTCAGGTAGTCCATGCGGATGACGCGATAGCCCTCGCGCAGCAGTGCCGCCGCGAGGCTGTCCCAGCTGCGCAGGCTCATGAACGACGCATGGCTCAGGACGATGACCGCCGGATTGTCGACACCCTCGGGCAACTGGTCGTAGTAGTGGACGCGGATCCCGTCGATGTCCATCCAGCGCGAGTCGGGCGTCGTGTACTTCGTTTCCAGCTTCGACAGCGGGATCTCGAGCCAGCCCAGCGTCAGCGTCAGCCACCCGCCGACGAGCAGCAACGCGACCAGCGCGAGTACCCCGATCAGCGGCTTGCGAAAAGAATCCATGGTTGAAGGCTCCTGTGAAGTCATTCGCGTTTGGCGCGCTCTGCTTGCTGCAACAGCAGGTAGAACACCCGCTGCGCCATGTCCTCGCGCAGTCGTTCGCGCTCCTGCTGGCCGGCGGCATCGGCCTCGAAAGACTCGATGTCCTCGCGCGTGACAAGCTGCCTGCGCTCCATCAATCGCTCGAGGGTATCGAGTCGCTCGCGGGTCGTCATGAGCTCGGTCAGCAGCGCGACATTCATCGACAGCAGTGTATCGCTGGAGGGATCGTCGAAGAACTGCGGCCGGGGACCGCGGGCGGCGCGCGGCATCTTGACCGGCTTGCGCGGCGGCGGCGAATTCATGCGGCCTCCCCGCGGCGCGCACCGACCAGCAGCGCGAACCCCAGGCCCGACCCCGGCGGAGCGCCGTGCCCGAGCTGGCGCGACTGCTCGACGGCGGCTGCAAGCCGCTCGCGATCGTCGCCAGCCATGACCTGCGTGAAGTCGCGACTGATCTCGTCATCGGCGAAACCTGCATCGCGCATCGCCGCGCGCAGGTCCATCTGGCGGTAGCCAGTCCAGAACGGTTCGTTGTTGAACTGGGTCTCGTTCGTGTAGATGAAACGGCGGTAGGGATCGATTTCGTCGAGTTGTGGCAGGTCGATGTGTACCGAAATGCCCCCCGGCGCCAGCAGGCGGCGCGATTCCGCAAGGATGGCGGGCCAGGCCTTGCCCGATGTCTCGTGCGCCAGGATGTGGGACACGACCAGATCGAAATGGCCGTCCGGGAAATCGGTTCGCTCGGCGTTCTGCTGGGAGAAGTGCACGGCGACACCGAGCGATTCGGCGCGCGCATGCGCATAGCGCAACAACGCCGCGGACACATCGATCGCGTGGATCTGCGCGTCGGGGAAACGTCGCGCATAGGCGAGCGTGCTGTGGCCGATCGTGCAACCCAGATCGAGGATCCGCGCGGGGCGGAACTGCGGCCGGATCCGGTCGAGGTACTGGATCACGCTGCGCCCCATGTAGTCCGTCATGCCGCCGGCACCGGACTGGTACATGTTGATGGAGCGATCGTAGATCGCGCCGGCGGCGACGTCGCCGTCGAACAGCTCCTGGGCGTATCCCCCCGGCTGGCAGTGGATATCGACCGCCGTGACATACCGTGGGGCCGGCAACGCCGGGTCCAGCCGCAGCGAACCGAGGCCACGCGGCAGGGCCCGGGCCTTGTCCGCCAGCTCGTGCAGGCGGGGCTCGACCGCGTCGATCAAGGCCTCGTACATGAGTTCCTGGATGACGCGATGCGTGCCGAGCTGGAAGCGGACGTAGGGCCTGCCGAGCATCGCGCGGCGGATCTCGCGGTAGTCCTCGACCGGGTTGCCACCATTCGCCGCACGCAGTTCAGGCTCGATGCCGCGGTAATACATTTCACGACTGCCCATCGCCAGTCTCGGCAGCAGTTTCTGGCGCAAGGTACGAATGGCGCGCTGGCGGGCCGCTTCGTCGTGCGAGCGCCGGGTCATCATCGGGTGTTCGGCCTGGTCGCCGGGTATCTCGCCCATTATCTCGATCTCGTTTCAGCCAGAGAGCTGATCCTAACCGAGTGAGGCCGCCGGTCGGATTAGACTGCTGCAAATTGCCGGAGGTGATACCCATGGAACAGCAGATGCACGGGGCAGGCAGCGGGCGGATCCCGGTCCGTACGCGCTTCCTGTTCGGGTTCACTGCCGTGATGGAATCGACCAAGTTCCAGATCTACGAACTGTTCCTGATCTTCTACTACGCGCAGGTGCTGGGCCTCAAGGGCAGCCTCGCCGGGTTGGCCGTGGCGATTGCGATATTGGCCGACGCGTTCATCGACCCGCTGATCGGCAGCTACTCGGACAGCTTCAAGGGCCGCTACGGTCGCCGGCATACCTTGATGTACCTCGCCATCGCGCCGACGGCGATCTTCGTCTACCTGCTGTTCTCGGCGCCCGCGGGCCTCGGCCAATGGGGGCTGTTCGCCTGGCTGCTGGCGCTGTGCCTCGCGGTCCGGATTGCCGGATCGTTCTACGCCGTGCCCGCCGCGGCGATTGCCGCCGAGCTGACGGACAACGCGACGCTGCGCGCCGAACTCGGCATCTGGCGCCAGGTCGTGACGGCGATCGTCAATCTGTCGCTGACCTGGGCGATCTTCGCCATCGCGTTCATCGCGACGCCTGCCTTCCCCAATGGCCAGGAGAACCCGGACAACTATCCGCGCTTCGCCCTGCTGCTCGCCGGCGTGATCATGCTTGCCGCGCTGCTCGGTGCGCGCGGCACGCAGGCGCACGTCGTCGATTACGAGCAGCGGCGCCTGGTTTCCAAGCCGCGCCGGTTCGCGTTGGTCGACTCGCTGCAGGCAACCTGGCGCGCGCTCGCCGACCTGCGCAATTTCCGCGCGCTGTTCCTCGGCCTGTTGTTCGCGGGTGTCATGGGTTCGTACTTCCGCGCGCTGAACCTGCACCTTGGGACCTATTTCTGGGAGCTGTCGACGGCGCAGACCGGCGCCTGGCTGATGAGCGTGCAGTTCGCGATCCTGGTCGCGGCGCTCGGCACCCGCTTTGCGGTCGGCCGCATCGAACCGAAGCACCTGTACCTGACGGGAATCGTGTTGCTGTTGCTGGGCTACGTGCTGGCGCCGGCGCTGCGCCTTGTGGACCTCATGCCGCCGAACGGCAGTGCGCTGCTCGTGCAGCTGTTGTATGCGGCGAACCTCGCAGTCGGCGCGGGCCAGGGACTGATCATGGCCTGTTCGCTCGTGATGTTCGCCGAAACGGCCGATGAGTACGCCTACGAGAAGGGCGAGTCGCGCACCGGCATGCTGCTGGCCTTCCTGCCGCTCGGCAACAAGCTGTCGTCGAGCCTGGGCAAGCTCGGGGCAGGCATCGTCGTGCAGTGGGTCGCCTTGCCGGTCGGCCAGAAGGGTTCGAGCGTCGATCCGCAGGCGCTGACGCAACTCGGCTTCGCGGCGGTCAGCCTGACCGCGATCGCCGGCCTGATCGCGATCGGATTCTATTCGCGCTACCACCTGACCCGCGGGCGGCATGCGGAGATCGTCCGCGGCCTGGAGGCCATGCGCAGCGCGAACGCGGCCACGACGACGCTCGGATCACAGGGGAGGCCAGTGTGATGTCCACGATCATCCTGTCGCAGCGCGAATGGCAGGTCGACGATCCGCCAGCCACGGCCGCAGCCGCGCTCGTCGCGGCAAAGACCGCCGCCACGCGGCGCCAGGTCGAACCCGGACCCGTGCTCATCGTGATGCCGCAGGCGACGCGACCTGCCGGCGCGACGCCGACCGAGGCAACGATGCTCGCGCGCGCGGGCGAGCTGGCGGCACGGGCCGGCGTCTGGCTGGCGGGATCGGCCTGGGTACGCGCCACGCCGGACGCTGCGGCGGACGACACGCCGTCGATCGTCGCATTCGTCGTCGGTGACGACGGCAACGTCCGGCTGCGGGCCGACAAGATCACGCCGGAGCTCGTCAACGGCTTCGTCGACGGCACCTGCGCGCTGGGACGACCGGCGCCGTTCTCCGTCATCGCGACGCCGTTTGGCCAGATCGGGCTGCTCCCGGGCGAGGACGTCCTGCATTCGACCTACGCGCGCGCGCTGGTCTTCCATGGCGCCGAGCTGATCCTGAATCCGTCGCTGGAACGGGCGGACGAATTGTTCGAGTCGCGGCAGGCCGCGCGCTTCGCCCGCGCGGGAGACAACGCCTGTTACGTCGCCGTTGCCAGCCCTTCGAGCATGCAGATCGATGGCGTGTCGCTGGCGCTGCCCGCGGCGACGGCCTTGTACGACTGGGCGGGTGCCACCGTCGCGGCGCGTGGCGCCGAAGACTTCGTGTTCCCCGACTTCGACTTGCAGGCCTTGCGACGCGTTCGCGTGAACCCGCATCGCTCGTTCCCGGCCATCGTCAGGGCCAACACGTATGCCCACGGCTACCAGCGCGCGGCATCGGCGGCACGGGCGGCAGGTCAGATTCGCCCGGCACCGCGTACTGCACAGGGATGGCGCGAGGAAGCGCAGCGACGCCTGGACGAACGGACGCCGCGCTCGCGCCACGCGCGCATCGAGGAGCAGTACGAGGTGCTGCTCGTGCAGGAGTGCCCCCGGCTGATTCCGCTCGATCGCTCGATCGACGCCCGCGCCATCATGCTGCAGAACCTCGAGGAGTCGCTGGAACTGGCCGGATCGCGCGCAAACGTGCCTTCAGTGCGCGTCTGCGTCTTCCCCGAGTTCTGGCTGACCGGGCCCGGTGGCATCGGCGGCGTCAGTCGTACGGTCGACGACATGGTTCGATTGTCGCTGACTTACCCCGACCCGATCTTCGATCGCATCTCGCAGTTCGCGCAGCGCCACAAGGTCTACATGGCGTTCCAGAATTTCGAGGTGCATCCGAAACTCCCGGGCCGCGTCTTCAACTCGGCGTTCCTGATCGACGATTCGGGCAACCTGCTGCATACCTACCGCAAGAACCAGTGCGCCGACGTCTGGGGCCTGCTGCCCGATACGACCCCGGGCAGCGTGTTCGCCCAGTACCTCGATGCCTTCGGCACCGACGCACTGTTCCCGGTCGCCGATACGCCGCTGGGTCGCCTCGCGAACATGATCTGCTTCGACAACATGATCCCCGAAGTGGCGCAGTCGCTGCGTCGCGCCG